>CALFXL010000030.1 GCA_937958045.1 uncultured Opitutaceae bacterium
GCGGTGACTTTGGCGACGATGGGCACGAGACTTTCGTTGACCCATTGGTCTTTGTTGGGGTCGTTGGCGTTGGCGGGATCGTTGCCATCGACGCGATAGCGTTTTTGCTGTGTGGGCGGCAGCACGCGAACTTCGAGATCATCGAGTGTGAGGACGCCGGGCGTGCCTTCGATGCCGGAGGAAAGCACGACATTGCCGAGGAGGAATTTTTTGACCTCGGGAAGATCGTCCAACGGGAACGTTTTCGCGGATGCAGCGGGGGCGGGGACGTGGGTGGAGTTGGCGAGGGTGTGTCGCTCGATGTCGTTGATGATATACGAATACACGTAATCGAGCGCGGTCTCGGCGGCGGCGTTGGCCTGGAGCTGGAGTTCGCGCTGGACGTTGATGCGCCGCTGCGTGTTGAGGAGACTCATCACGGACGCGGCCACGATGGCGATGATCAGCGTGGTCATCATCACGCCGGCGAGGATGGAGCCTTGGGAATTGGTTTTCATGGAGCGAAGAGGACGAAGGGGATCAGCCGCGGATGAAGAAGGAGGCGTCGATGAGCTTTTTGCTCACGGCGCGTTTGTTGCCGTCGCCTTGGATGGATTCGACGGTGAGAATGCCTGAGTGGCCGCGTTCGCGGACGAGGAAAACGCCGACGCCGGAATCGGTCGGCTGGAGGTTATCGGCGACGTTGCGGAACGAGAAAGTGTCGAAGTTATCGACGAGGATTTCCTCGAGGGTCTTGGGCTTCGTGTTGGTGGCGGGATCGCCCTGTTCGGAGGTGGGCACATTGTACACGAATTTGCGGAGTGTCTTCTTGGAAGGCGTGAAGACGTAGCCGGTGACCTGCGTGTAGGACGTGGCGGTGGAGCCGGCGAGGGCTTTGCCGCGGGTGAGGATGAGGACGTTGCCGCGCTCGCCGTTGTTGAGGCGCACGGTGGAGTCCTTCATGTCGTCCTTGGTGAAATCCTTGTACACGGCCATGCCATTGGCGGTTTTCGAGTCCACCGAGATGGCGGTGAAGATGCTCCACTGAGAGAGGTCGTTGATGGAGGTGTTGGTGGATTTGACGGAGGAACGAGAGCCCTCGACCAGGAACCACATGGCGGCGCCGCCGACGGCTACGCTGATGCTGGAGGCGATGAGAATTTCGGTGAGCGTGTAACCGCGTTTGCGAGAGGAAGAGCGAAAGAGTTTCATGGCTTGGCGGTGGACTTGAGGGCTTGCGGATTTACGACGGCGAGGCGCACGGTGCCTTCCTGCCAGTCGGTGCGTTGCGGCATGCGCCATTGATAAACGAGAGCGACCTCCATGGCTTGGACGATGCCACCGAGCTCGGGATCGGGATCCCGTTGGTCGTTGTAACGGAGCGTGAGCCAGTAGCGTGTGGGGAGTTTGGTGGCCTTGGCTTCACTCTCCATCGGCACATCGACGTTGGTGTAGGTGGTGTTGATGACCTCGCCATCCACGACATTCAGAATGAGCTCCACCGGACGAAGACCGGAGGGAAAATTATATGACGCGTACGGATTGGGCGTCGGCGGCGTGTACGCGGGATCGGCGATGAGGACGAGCGTCGTGTGCGTGCCTGTGGGACTTGCGAGCGCGTTTTTGTGGAGCGTTTCGAGCTCGGTGTAGTTTTTAAGACGGAGCTGCTCGAGGATGTTGAGCGCGGTATTCGTGACTTGGGTACGGTAACGAATGGCGATGGATGCGCGTTGATTTTGCAGGAACATCGCCGTCGCCGACATGGCGAGCACGGTGAAAATCGTGGCGGCGATCATCACCTCCACGAGCGAAACACCGCGCTTGCGCGACGAACGCGGGCGGGGGGGGCAGAAAGAATCGCGAGGAAAATCCATGCGTCGAGTTTAGCGAAACGCGGCGCGGCGCGGTAGGGTCGATGGTCGGTTATTGGTCCCTGGTCTGATAGGGCCGAATGGCCCTGCCTGCGCAGGGAGCGGGAACGCGCAGCGTTCAACTTCCAGCGTCCAACGCTGAACGTCCAATGGGTGACATGACATCCAAAGGAGAGCGCCGGCTGAACGGCGGGCGTTGCGTGATCGGTGGAGCAAGTGCGCTTACGCCGCTTGCTCCTCTTACACTTCTTATCCTCTTACGCTCTTTCCATCACCGCTTGCTCCAATCGAGCATGCGCTGGATGGGCGTGAGCGCGGCGGTGCGGATTGATTCGGGCAACTCGATTTGCGGGCTCATGGTTTTGAGCGCGTCGCGCACCTTCTCGATCGTGTTCATTTTCATGAAGCGGCAATCGTTGCAGGCGCAGCTATCGGTCGGGCCGGCGATAAATGTTTTGTCGGGCACTTCGCGTTGCAGGCGATGAAGCATGCCGCTTTCGGTGACGACGATGATTTCTTTCGCGGGCGTTTCACGGGCGAACTTCACCATGAGTTCGGTCGAGCAAACTTCGTCCGCGAGATCGCGTACGGCTTGCACGCATTCCGGGTGGGCGACGACGGGCGCGTTCGGGAATTGCGCGCGCACTTTCTCCAGCGCTTTTACGGTGAACTGCACATGCGCGTAACAGCTGCCGGGCCACAGGCGCATCTTGCGTCCGGTTTTCTGCGAGACCCACTGGCCGAGATTTTGGTCGGGAACGAAAAGGATCTCTCGATCGGCCGGGATTTGGTTAACGATTTTAACGGCGTTGCCGCTGGTGCAGATGACATCGCACAGCGCTTTCACCGCGGCCGAGCAATTGATGTAGGCGACGACATATACGTCGGGATTCGCGGCCTTGTACGCGGCGAGACGATCGGCGGGACAGGAATCGGAGAGCGAGCAGCCGGCGTTGAGATCGGGCAGAAGAACCGTGCGCGACGGATTCACGATCTTCGCGGTTTCGGCCATGAAATGGACGCCGCAGAAAAGAATCACGTCGGCCTGCGATGCCTGCGCCTGATACGCGAGACCGAGGGAATCGCCCACGTAGTCGGCGACCTGCTGGATGGCCTCGACTTGGTAATTGTGCGCGAGGATGACGGCGTTGCGTTCGCGTTTGAGGGCGAGGATTTCCTCCTGGATCGGCGTGAGGGCGGGGGCCTTCGCGCGTGGAGCGAGGACGTGCGGCTCGTAGTCGAGGACTGGCATGATGGAAAGAGTGGTTAGCAATGCGCACCGCGAGCGGTGCTGGCAACCCCGCGTTACGAAAACTCCCGCCCGCACATGATGTGGATCAAGGAAAGGCGAGGGCTCGGGGCGGGGGAGGAAAGGCCGGAATTGGATACCAGCTGTCGCTTACCGGCTTACGCCGTTTAATCCTCTTGCTCCGCTTCTGCGCTTCCCCCGCTCACTCAGCTTTCCGGATTCAAGCGTGCGAGGATGGCTTTGAACTGTGGGTCGTTTTTGAGCTCTTCCAAGTCCGGATCTTGCGACATCCACGCGTAGTCGTCGTAGCCGAGATCGACGGCGTCGCGGAGGGATTTCAGCGCGTCGGCTTTGCGTTTCGAGAGCGCGAGGCTGCACGCGAGATTGTAGTGCGCGGTGGCGTTTTCCGGGAGCAGCTTCACGAGCTTGCGATCCATGCGAAGGCCATCGGCAATGCGGCCTACGCGTGTGTAGAGACCGCCGAGGAGTTCGATCACCTCGGGATTGCGGGGATCGTGACGGAAAACCGATTCGAAGAAGGAGATCTCGAAGGCCGGATCGGAATGCTTGCCCATGCCTGGCCAGACTCAGGATCGATTTTTGCACGCGCCGGTTTGCCGGAATGCGTTGCACTGCGCGCTGACCTGAAGGCGTTGAGAGACGGGAGTCAGGCCGAGCTTGGAAGAAACGGTGGCACCGTACCACTCCATGAAAGGAGCGGCGATTTCGAAGATCTTGTCGCAATCCATGCAGATGACCTGAGCCACCTGCGTGTTGTTGTCGGCGTTGGGCAGATAGTATTTCAGGTTCTTGCCGATATCGACTTCGCGGACGAGCGCGGCCTCGGTCATGATCGGAAGCGTGCGATACACGGTGGCGCGCGACACGGAGTCGTCGATCGCGCGGGCGTGGTCGAGCAGTTCTTCGGCGGTGAAATGCTCTTTTTGGGAGAAAGCAGCTTCGAAGATGGCCAGACGCTGTCCGGTCACGCGAAGGCCTTTGCGGGCGAGGTACGACTGAAATTTTTCGCGGGCAGCTTCGTTGGTCACAGCGAGGAAGTTCGGGTTAGCGCCCGGCTCTGTCAAGAAGGTGGGGAAGCGGTGGGCGGTGTTGGACGAGTGACGGGGGAAGAGGGAAAGGGGAAATGCTTAATGGGGAATGACCAATGAGGAGTGCCAATGACTGATGACCAAAAGGGGCAGACTGATGTGGGAAGAGGTTTTTCCCACCGGTCACGGCCATTGGTCACTGATCATTTTCTCCGTCCTTCGTCATTCGGCCTTCGAGATTCGTCATTCCTCGTTTCCTCTCTTCCCCCTTGCATCGATGCGCGGGGCGCGGCGTCATGGCCGGTCTCATGATCGTCGGTGTGCACCCGCTCGCGGGTTTCGATAAGCTTCTCCACTATCGTGTGCCGCCCGCGCTGACCGAGGCTGTCGGCATCGGGTCGCTCGTGCGCATACCGATCGTGAACCGTCTGCATCTCGGCATTGTCGGCGAGATCGGGGAGCCGAAAGGTTTTCCGCTGGAGAAACTAAAAACCATCGCCCAGCTCGTGCAGCCGTTTCCCGCGCTCACGCCGGATTTGCTCGGACTGGCGCGTTGGATGGCGGCCTACTATGCGTGCGGCATCGATACGATCATCGAGACGATGTTGCCCGCCGCGGTCCGCAACGAAGCCGGTCTCAAGGTCGAAAAACAATTGTCCA
Source organism: uncultured Opitutaceae bacterium (assembly GCA_937958045.1). Lineage (GTDB taxonomy): Bacteria > Verrucomicrobiota > Verrucomicrobiia > Opitutales > Opitutaceae > Nibricoccus. Next base: position 4,809 of record CALFXL010000030.1, read on the forward strand.
TCGCGCAAAAACTGCCTGCGGACGAATTCGAAAAACTCGAACGTCGCGCACCGCAACAGGCGAAGTTGTACCGGTTTTTGGAGCAGCAATTTAAACCGCAGAAAAAGAGCCTCGTGTTGAATCGTCTCGGCATCACGCCGGCCGTGGCCGCGGCGCTCGTGAAGCGCGGTATCGTGCGTGAAGAAACGAAGCGCGTGGAGCGCGTGGCATACGCGGACGATTGGGCGGCGGGCGAGACGGTGGCAGCGTTGCCGCCGGTGCTGAATCCGCAACAAGTCGCCGCAGGCGAAGCGCTGGTGAAAAGCCTGCGCGAGCAGACGTTTGGCGTGACGCTGCTTCATGGCGTGACGGGTTCGGGGAAAACCGAGGTGTATCTGCACGCGGTGCACGAGGCGCTGGCGGCGGGCGGCGGCGTGATTTTTCTTGTGCCCGAAGTCGCGCTGACGCCGCAAACGGTGGCGCGTTTGCGCGGACGTCTCGAAGCGATCGCACCGGGACAAAAAACCGTCGTCTGGCACAGCCACTTGAGCGAAGGCGAACGCATCGACGGCTGGCACGCGCTGGCGTCGGGCGAAGCGCGTGTGGTCGTGGGCGCGCGCTCGGCGATTTTTGCGCCCGTGCAAAATCTCCGCCTCATCGTCGTCGACGAAGAGCATGAGCCGGCGTACAAGCAGGACGAGACGCCGCGTTATCACGGCCGCGATGTGGCGGTGATGCGCGCGAAGCTAGCGAACGCGCTTTGTTTGCTCGGCTCGGCGACGCCATCGCTCGAGTCGTTCGCCAACGCGTCCTCCGGCAAATACCGGCTGCTGCAGCTTACGCAGCGGGTGGATGCGCGGAAACTGCCCGACATCGACATCGTGGACATGCGCATCGAAGTGATGCGCTCGCGCGGCATGACGACGCTTTCGCGCCGGTTGGTGAATGCGATGCAGGCACGTTTCGAGCGACGCGAGCAGACGATCCTGTTTATCAATCGCCGCGGTTATTCCTCGTCGATGATGTGCACGGAATGCGGGCACGTCGAAGAATGCGAACATTGCAGTATCTCGATGACGTACCACCGCGCGGACGAGATGTTGCGCTGTCACTTGTGCGGCACGGAGCGCCCGGCGCCGTTGTCGTGTCCGAAGTGTCGCTCAGTGAAAATCCGCTGGCGCGGACTCGGCACGCAGCGTGTGGAAGAAGCCGTGCGCCGCGTGGTGCCGCGTGCGCGTATTGAAAGAATGGATACGGACACGATGTCGAAGAAACATCGTTTCCGCCAGGTGCTCGGCGATTTCCGCGCGGGCAAAATCGATATCCTCGTCGGCACGCAGATGATCGGCAAGGGGCTCGATTTTCCGAACGTGACGCTGGTCGGCCTGATCGATGCGGACATCTCGATGCATGTGCCGGATTTTCGCGCCAACGAGCGGACGTTCCAATTGCTCGTGCAGGTGGCGGGACGCGCCGGCCGTGGGGATCGCGCGGGAGAAGTGGTGGTGCAAACTTTCACGCCCGAAGCGGAGGCGATTCAATTTTCGCGTCACGCGGACTTCGAGGGGTTCGCGGCGAGCGAGTTGAAGATGCGCGGGCAGTTTGGCTATCCGCCGTATCGGCATTTGATCCATCACAGTTTCCGTGGGCCGAATCCCGAAAAACTGCAGTTCTTCGCGGAGCAATGGGCGCGCCGTGTCGAAGCCGAGCTGGGCAATCGCGTGGAGCTACGCGGTCCCTCACCATCGCCAATCGAAAAGATCAAAGACGAGTATCGCTGGCAGCTGTGGTATTTTACCACGCAGGTCACGAAAGTCGTGGCAGACCTCTCCCGTCTGCGGGCAGAATTTGCCTGGCCGGACGACGTGGTGCAGGTGCTCGACGTCGATCCGATGAGCTTGGTGTAACGCGGCTTGCGCGGGCGCGCTAAAATGCGGCCTTCGCGCAATGCATTATGCACTTGCTGGACGGAAAACCAGTTGCAGCCTGCATTTATGCAGGAGGTTCGCACCAATACCCCGATTGCTCATGCAAAAAATCTCTCTCGGGGCATATCTCTCAAGATGCTTGAGACTAAATACTTAAAAATCAACTGATCGTAGAAAAGCGCGGCGCGAGTGCAATTTGCGCTACGAATCGCGCCGCGGCACGGAGTTGGCGTCAACGTTTCAGCAATACCCACACCTTTCTATGAACATATTGATCGTTGATGACCAAGTGAGCGTGCAAAAGTCCACATCCTACGCGCTCCGCGCGATGGGCCATGAGACCTTTATCGCGAACAACACAAAACAGGCAGAGCGCATTTTGGAGGAGGAGCCGATCGAAGCGATGTTCCTGGACGTGATGCTGGGAAACGAGAGCGGCTTGGATTTCTTACCGAAACTGCCCGAGATGGGCATCGACATCCCCGTGATCGTTTTCACGGCGCAGACGTCGGTGGAAGCGGCGGTGGAAGCGATGCGGCGGGGCGCGCACGATTACATCCAGAAGCCTTTCATCCCCGAAGATATCAAACAGAAGCTCGCGCGCATCGAACAACAGCGCCGTCTGCAAACGCGCATGCGCGATCTCGAAGGCCGCGTGGCGAATCAACCGGCGCTGCTGCTAGAGTCGAATGAGCCGGCGATGAAGAAAGCCTTCGACGTTGCGTTTCGCGCGGCGGCTTCGGAGGCGACGGTGCTCATTCTTGGGCCGAGCGGCACCGGCAAGACCGTCCTCGGCCGCGCGATTCATGAACGCAGCACGCGCGCGGAAAAACCATTCGTCACGATCAACTGTCCGAGTTTGTCGCGCGAACTGCTCGAGAGCGAATTGTTCGGCCACGTGAAAGGCTCGTTCACGGGCGCCCTCAAAGACACGTGGGGTAAAGTCGCGGCGGCGGAAGGCGGCACGTTGTTTCTCGATGAAATCGGCGAAGTGCCCATGGAGATTCAGCCGAAGCTCCTGCGCCTGCTTCAGGACCGCGAATACGAACGTGTCGGCGACACCCGCACGCGCAAAGCCGATGTGCGGCTGATCGCCGCCACCAATCGCGATCTCGCGAAAGAAGTCGCGGCGGGACGTTTCCGCGAGGATCTGTTTTATCGTCTCAAAGTCATCACCGTCGAAATGCCGGCGCTGGTGGATCGTCCGGGCGATTTGCCGGTGTTGCTCGAAAACTACCTGCGCTTTTTCGCCACGGCTAAAGGGCAGACGAAACTCAGGTTTTCCAAAGAAGCGGCGATGGCGCTCGCGGATTACGCGTGGCCGGGCAATCTCCGCGAACTGCGCAACGTCGTGGAACGCGCGGTCATCCTCGCGTCGGGCGACGAGATCCAACTCGCGGATTTGCCCGAGGAGTATCACGCCAAAGGCGAGGACTCGGCGGTGCGCCCCGGCCATTTCGTGACGATCGATCGGTTGGAGGAAGAACACATTCGCCGCGTGGTCGCGAAGGTCGACAGTCTCGATCAAGCCGCGCGCATCCTCGGCATCGATATTGCGACGCTCTATCGCAAACGGAAACGTCTCGGCATGGTCACGCATACGCTCGAGACGCGGGCGGCGAAAAACGTGCCGGCTTAATGTAGGTCCGCATGCCATTGCCGTCGCGCGAGATCGCGCGGCAATGGCGAAGCGGTTGGGGAAGATTGGCGGGGTAATCGGCGCGCAATGGCGGCCGAATGGATGGAGAAATGGCGGATGTAGCGAGGGAGGCGCGTGAGCGCCGAGTATGCATTTCGCGGGGAGCGCGCTTTTTTTTAAGCTGCAAATCGCAACCGAGCGCAGGCGCGTTATAATGGATTACCTCGGCGTACGTCCGCGAAACGTCCGCTGGCACGCGAAATGAGGAAGGATATCGCCCATGAAAATCTGCTTCTTCACTAACACGTTTCTTCCGCACGTCGGCGGAGTCGCCAAATCCGTCCAGACGTTTCTCGAAGACTACCGACGTCTTCGGCAGCGTGTGAGAGTAGTAGCACCGGAATTCCCCGAAGGCGTCGCACCGCCGCGCATCGAACGCTCCGTGATCCGCGTGCCCGCGCTGCAGAATTTCAACGGCAGCGATTTTTCGGTGAGCCTGCCGCTGAGCGCGGAGACGATGGATGGCATCGCCGCGTTCAAACCGGATCTGATCCACGCGCATCATCCCTTTTTGCTCGGCGACACCGCGCTTCGCGTAGCCGCCGTGACCGGCGCGCCGGTGGTGTTCACGCACCACACGTTGTACGAACAATACACGCACTACGTGCCCTTCGACTCGCCGCGACTGAAGGAGTTTGTGATCGAGCTCTCCACGCGTTTCGCGAATCGCTGCCATGGTGTGATCGCGCCGAGCGAAAGCATCGCGTCGCTGCTCGTTTCGCGAGGTGTGATCAGTCCCATCAAAGTGGTGCCGACGGGCATCGACACGGGAGCGCTCGCCTCGGGCAATCGCGTGCGTGGGCGTCGTCGTTGGAAACTTCCGGGCGACGCGCGTGTGATCGGTCATGTCGGTCGTCTGGCGCCGGAAAAAAATCTGCCCTATCTCGCGGACGCGATTGCGCGCACGTTAAAACAAGAGACCGACGCTTGGTTGTTGGTCGTGGGCGAAGGCCCGTCGCGCGAGGAGATGGAAAAAGTCTTTGCGGAAAACGGCGTGGCCGCGCGTGTACGTTTTGCAGGCAAACTAACCGGAAGTGCCTTGCACGACGCGTATGCGTCGATGGATGTCTTTGCTTTCGCCTCGCAAAGTGAAACCCAAGGGATGGTGCTCGCCGAAGCGATGGCTGCGGGAAATTCGGTGATCGCGCTCGATGCCACCGGTGCGCGCGAGATCGTGCGCGACCAACGCGAAGGACGTCTGCTCGACGCCGATGCGAGCGCGGACGATTTCGCACGAGCGCTGCGCGATGTGGTGGCCGATGCGGAAAAAAACAACGCGTGGCGCGAAGCCGCGACATTGCGCGCGGCGGAATTTGACCGACGCGTGACGGCGGCGCGTGCGCTCGATTTTTATCGCGAAGTGCGCGACGCGTATCGTCGCGAAGACCCGCGCACGGAAGAGCACACCTTGTGGGAACGCACGCGCGAACGACTCGCGATCGAAGCCCAACTCGTGGCCGACAAAGTCGGCGCGGCGGTCAAAGCCATGACCTCGCCGCTCACGCATCTGGCCAGCGGATGATACGCCATGCTCGCACGACTAGAAGCCGCATGGTGGCGGTGGCGACGCCGCTTCAGCCGAAATGAATGGGCGATGCGCGGGTTTGGCCTGCGCGCGACCAAGGACGCCCCGCATGCGCATGGGCTGTTGATGATTCAGATCGATGGACTCAGCCGCGTGCAACTCGAGCGCGCGATGGCGCGCGGTCGCATGCCGTTTCTGAAGCATCTGCTGAAACGCGGTTATCACATGCACACATTTTACCCCGGATTGCCGTCGAGCACGCCGGCGGTGCAGGCGGAGTTATTCTACGGCGTGCGCGGCGCGGTGCCGGCGTTTAGTTTTCTCGACAAGCGTGTAGGCGGCATCGGCATGATGATGCATCCGGATTGGGCGAAACGGATCGAGGCGGACTTGAGCACGCAGGCGATCGGACTTCTGAAAGGCGGCAGCTCGTGGAGCAACATCTACACGGGCGGCGCGGCGCAGGAAGAAAGTCATTTCTGCGGAGCGAGCATCGGCATCGGCGACATGTGGCGGACGGGAAAGGTGCGCGCTTTGCTCACGTTTATGTTTCTGCACTTCGATGTGTTCGTGAAACTGATCGGCCTGCTGCTGCTGGAGATCGTGATCGGGCTGCGCGATGCGTTGCAGGGCGTTTTCAGGCAGAGCCGCAATCTCTGGCGCGAAGTGTTTTTTCTCTTCGCGCGTGTGTTTGTGTGCGTGGGTTTGCGCGAACTCGTGACGCTCGGCGCGCGAGTGGATGTCACGCGCGGCCTGCCGATCGTGCATGTGAACTTCCTCGGGTACGATGAACAGTCGCATCGGCGCGGACCGGACTCGGCTTTTGCGCATTGGACGCTGAAAGGCATCGATAACTCGATCCGCGAGCTGCACCGCGCTGCGCGACGCTCGGCGCGTCGCGACTATGAAATTTGGATTTATAGCGACCACGGACAGACGCGTGCGAAGTCGCTGATGCATGCCGTGCCCGGTGGACTCGAAGGGTTGGTGCGCAAACATTGGCCCGCGCAGGATGCGGTCAAAGCAGCGCCGGGCGTGCGTCCGCAACAACGGCCTTCGGCCGGTCACTGGGCGGGCGGTCCGCGCGCGGCGGCACGTGAGCGCATGCATCGCGCGGAAGCACAACTCAGCGTGTTTGAAACGCAGGAGTTTGCGGTCGCGGCGCTCGGTCCCGTGGGCCATATTTATTTTGGACGCGAACTCGGCGAAGCCGCGCGTCGGCGCCTGGCTGCAGCGCTGGTGGCGGATGGTGTAGGCGGCGTGTTGATCCGTCGCGAAGACGGACGCGTCGATTGGCTGCACGCGGGCGGCACACAAGCGCTGCCGGATGTGCCGGAAGGACTTCCATTTGAAGGCGATCATCGCGCCGAGGTGGCCGAGGATTTGGTGCGTTTGTGCAACAATCCGCACGCGGGCGATCTGGTCGTGCTCGGCTGGGGAACGAAAGGCGAGTGCTGGACCTTTGCTCACGAAAACGGCTCCCATGCCGGCCCGACGCCGCAAGAGACGCAGGGGTTTGCGCTGTTGCCCGCGAATGTGTGGCTGCCGGAAAGCGCGCACGAATACATCCGTCCGTCGGTCTTGCGCGCGGCGGCGCTGCGGGCGTTGGGTCGATCGGAAAGCGGCGCGATCTTGCGAAGTCATCGACGTCGTCGGCCCTCGCCGGAAGCGGTGTCGTTGCGCGTCGTGACGTACAATGTGCACAGTTGCCGCGGAGGCGACGGACGCATTTCGCCGACGCGCATCGCGCGTGTGCTCGAGCGCCTCGATCCGGATGTGGTCGCGTTGCAGGAACTCGATTCTGGTCACGAACGCTCGCGCGGCGAAGACCAACTCGCGGTGATCGCGGAGCGTTTGAAGATGTACGCGTATTTCTGTCCGGCGGTCACGTCGGGTCATGCGAAGTACGGACACGGCGTGTTGTCGCGCCAACCGATTCGCTTGATCCGGCGCGCCGTATTGCCGCGCGGAGGACGCACACGGGGCGAGCCGCGCGAAGCGATGTGGGTGACCTTGCCGTGGCTCGGGCGAGAAGTGCAGTTGTTGTCCACGCATCTCGGTTTGGGCTCGGCGGAACAGGCGGCGCAAATCGCGCACTTGCTCGAACCCGAATGGCTCGGCGGCATCGGCACGGATCAGCCGGTGATCCTTTGCGGTGATATGAATTTCCCGCCGGGCTCACGCGAATATCGCCGGCTCGCGACGATGATGCGCGACGTGCAAGCGTGTGCTCCGGGACATTTGGCGCGGCGAACATTTCCCGCGCGCTGGCCGCTGCGGCGCATCGATCACATTTTTGTGTCGTCCCATTTCGAAGTGTGCGGCGTGAAGGTGTTGGAGGATCATCTCACGCGCATCGCGTCGGATCATCTGCCGGTTGCTGCTGATCTGCGGTTGATCGCGGAAGCGGCGTCGAAAGAGGTCACCCGCGCGGACGCATTGGCGACGCCGCTGTCCGTCAGCGCTCCTGCGGGCGGGGCCGCGGAGCACGCTTGAGCGGTGGGCGGCGTCTCGCGCACCGAAACGCGTTACGCGGAAGGCGAGGGCAGTTCTTGCGGAAGCGTTTTATGCTCCTTCGCGATTTGACGGTGATGCTCCTTAAATCGGATCGCCAGCCAGTGGGTAACGAGCGCCACGACGAGTGCGTAGATCGCGATCCCGATGCCGACGGACCAGGAAAGATGCATGGTCGCTCCGCCGAGCATCAGCCCGAGGGTGGAGGTCGCGAGATGGATCGGAAGAAACGTCGCGAAGTACACGCCGAACGATGTGCCCGCGAGAGGAACGGCGTAGTTTTTTAATGTGTACGAAAGGCCCGGCGCGAGCGCGACCCACACGGAGAAAGGCCAGGTGGTGCGACGGTCGAGTTCCGGGAGCGTCCAGCCTGCTTTGGCGAGCAGTGAGGTCACGGGCCGTCGCACCCATTTGGCGACCGGGTAGCTTAGCACCAGGTGAACCGCCGTCATCGCGGCGGTGAGGCAGAGACCGTTCATCACGCCGAAGCGTGCGCCCACCGCGAGGAGCAACAACGTCAGCGGAAAACCCGTGAGCGGAAGCAGCGCAAAGCAAAGCAGCAGCCACGGCTCCGACAGATTTTCGACCATTGCTTTCCAACGATCGCCGCCGCCGAGATGCGTCGCGGTGACAAATGCGATGGCGATGCCGATGCCCAAGGCGACGATGGCGATGCGCCGGCGGCGAATGGCGGGAGAAACGGGAGAAGTCATAGCGCCGTTTGCGCACGAAGCCTGCCATAATCCCATTACGCGAGGAAACCCGACGGAAACCGAGTGCGCATCCCGTTCACGCAAGTGGATCGCGTGCAAAACGCAACCGGCGCTTCGCGAGCCTCTGTGCAAGATGCAGTCGCGCCTGAGCACGCGGACGCCGGGGAGTTTTTTGCGAGAAATAATCCCTTTGTATTCAGAAGCTTAATACAGCGAAAAGCGGCTTGGGGTGAGTTGGCACAGCCAGTGCGAATTGGACGCCGAATTTTCTTATAAAACCTAAAACAAACCAATCATGACCCGCGAAAACACGCTTCTAAAACTGATCGCTCACGACCTGCGTTCGCTGCATGCGAGCGCGCTTGTTTTGGAAAAAAACGTCGCCCGTCTGGCCATGGAACTTGAGTCGCAGGACCTCGCGTCGCTCGCGGGTTTGATCGCTCAGATCAACTGCTCGGGATTTGACCCGATCGAGGATCTGCTGCGTCGCGCGCGCATCCAAGAGCCGAAAGGTGGCACGCCCGCAGATCCGCTGCTGAAAGGCGCGCTCATGGACGCCGCCGGCGGCCGGCGCCTCGATGTGGCCGGCGTGATCGGCATGCTTCGCCGCTCCGCGAGGTACTTGGAAATGCATTGCATGTCGCTCGCGACCTCGGCCACGCAACTCGGCCTCACCCAAACCTCGCATTATTTGCGCGCGTGGGCCCGCGAGTGGATCGGTTTAGAATTGAATCTAAACGCTGTCGCGGCCCGTCCGCGCCCTCGTGAGAGCCCCGTAGCAGTCGCAGCCACGGCGGCTTTCGCAATGGCCTGATAGTCCGGTTTCTTCCCTTCAACCCCATTCCACCCATGCCTTCCTCCGGGCTTAATTCTCTCCGCGATCTCCTCATCGAGCAGACGCGCGATCTCCACAACGCCGAGACACAGTATCGCGGCATCCTGCCGACGATGCTGGAAAGCGCCACCGATGAAGAGCTCCGCAAGGAGCTCACCGACGCGATCGAACTCACCGACGCGAACATCAGCTGGCTCGAGCACGCCTGCACGCACCTCAATGTCGAGCCGACCGGCGTCACTTGTGAAGCCATGCGCGGATTGATCCGCGAAGCGCGCGAGACCGTTGCGAAATATGGCGATCCTTACGTGATCGATGCGGCGTTGATCGCAAATGCCCAACGCGTCGCGCACTACCAGATCGCGGGTTATGGCACGGCGCGGCAGTTCGCGAAAGTCATCGGCGAAGATCGCGTCGCGGATATTTTTGGCGATCTGGTGCGTCTCGCTGGAAATGTCGATCAGCGTCTCTCCAAAGTCGCCACCGGTGGTTGGTTCGCGCGCGGCGTGAATCAGCGCGCGGAAACAGTCTAGGACGCGGAGCGGTTGTTCCCGATACGCCCGACGACGGGTACGGCGGGCGCGACCGATTATGATCTTAACCGCGCAGAATGAAGTGGAACCGGTCTGGAGCGGCGCGTACTGTGCCAACGCTGGCAGGGCCAGGCCGTTCCATGAAAAAGACCATTCTTCGTTACTGGCATGCGGGATTGCTGGCAGCGGCTGCGGTGCTGTTGGTGCTGTCCATCATCACCGGCTCGCGGGCGGGATGGCGCGCGTATGAACGACTCACGTGGGTCAATGAAACGTATCGCGTGCTCGAAGCGACGAGTCGCGCGGCGTCGTTGATCAAAGACGCGGAGCTCGATCAACGCGCGTTTCTCATCAGTGGCGCGTCGATCTACCGCGATTCGTATTTTTCGTCGGAAGCGGCGGTGCGGAGTCATTTAACCGCGCTGGAAAAATTGGTCGAAACCAGTCCCCGTCAGCGCGAGCGAAGCTTGCAATTGTCGCGACTGGTCGAGGCGCGTCTGGCGACTTTGCGCGCGAGCGTGGAGGAATACGGCGGCGGGGAAGATCGGCAAGTGGGGGTGGTCGGCCTGCGGCAAATGGCCGAGATCGATGCGCTCGTGCGCGTGATTCATGCCGAAGAAACGGCGCTTCTCGAACATCGCGAAAACATCATGCGACGCGAGCTGTGGACGACCGCGTTGATGATCGTGCTTTCGGGCGGCATGGCCCTCGTCCTCGGCGCCAACTCGTTCACGCTGATGAGGCGCGCACTCATCGCTTTGAAACGCGAGGCCGAATTGTTGCGCGCCAAAGAACAAGCGGAGCAATCCGATCGCGAAAAGAGCGAGTTTCTGGCGAACATGAGTCACGAAATCCGCACACCCATGAACGCCGTGTTGGGTTTTGCGGAACTCCTGCGCGGCATCGCGACCACGCCGAAACAGATTCAGTACGTCGATGCGATCAACACGAGCGGCAAGGCGTTGCTCTCGATGATCAACGACATCCTCGACCTCTCAAAGATCGAAGCGGGGCGTCTCGATCTGAGTTTTAAACCGATGTCGCTGCGCGCGGTGTTTGGAAACATCGCCACGATCTTTGAACATCAGGCCGAGGAACGCGGGCTCGATCTGAGCTTCGACGTCGATGAAAGCGTGCCGCCATCGATCTCGTTCGACGCGGTGCGCTTGAGGCAGATTTTGTTTAATGTCGTTGGCAACGCGCTGAAGTTCACACCGCAAGGTTTCGTGAAAGTGCGCGCATGGAGCCGGCTCACGGAAGGCGACGAGACAACGCTCACACTGTATATCCAAATTTCGGATACAGGCATCGGCATCGCGCCCGAGCACCACGAATTGATCTTCGAACCGTTCCGCCAGGTGCGCGCGACGGAAAGCCCGTACGCCGGCACGGGGCTCGGACTCGGCATCACGCGACGCCTTACGGGGCTATTGGGCGGCAAGCTCAGCTTAGAGAGTGAAGTGGGGAAAGGCTCGGTTTTTTCCTTCGAGTTTCCACGCGTGCCGCTTTCGTCGGAAATGCCGGATGACGAGGAGTCGATTGCGGCGTCCAAGGATCTCGATCGCTTGCGTCCGAGCCTGCTCTTGGTCGTGGACGATCTGTCGATCAATCGGGATCTGATGCAGGGGTATTTCGAAGGCACGAAACACCGTTTGTTGTACGCGAGCACCGGCGAAGAAGGTGTGGCGATGGCCAAGAAATTTCAGCCGGATCTCGTGTTCATGGATCTGCGCATGCCGGACATGGATGGCGACACCGCGCGACGAAAGATCAAGGAAGACGAAGCCACGGCGACGATTCCCGTGGTCGCCATCAGCGCGTCGAGCTCGCCCGCGGAAGAAGACGCGCTGCGCGACCAATTTGAAGGCTTCATGCGCAAGCCGATCACGCGTGACGCGTTGTATGCGACGTTGGAGGAGTTGCTGCCCGTGGTGCCGCGCACGCGCGGTACGACATCTCCCTTGGTCGTTTCTTCGGAAGCCGCGCCGCCGATGGTTGCTGGCTCTTGGCGGGAGCTGGTGAAACGATTGCGCGCGCTTGAAACCGATACTTGGCCGCGTCTCTCAAAATCGATGGGCATGCGCGAAATGGAGAGCTTCGCGCGCAATCTACTCGATGAAGCTGAATGCGAGCAGTGTGCACCTCTCAGCGAATATGCACGGAAACTGCTCGCGGAAGTTGAGACGATCGACATCCATGCACAGGAGAAGACGATGAAAAAGTTCCCCACGTTGGTTGCCGAGATCGCTCGTCTGGCAGGAGGCGCGGAATCCTTATGATCCGCACCACCACCGGCTATGGTGGCGTCGTCCTGGTTGTGGATGACTTGCCGCGCAATGTTCAACTCGTCGGCTCGATCCTGTCGCGAAAAGGATACGAAGTGCTCTTTGCCACGAGCGGCGAAGCGGCGTTGGAGCGTCTGGCGGCGCGTCTGCCCGATCTTGTGCTGCTCGATTTGATGATGCCCGGCATGGACGGACTCGAAGTTTGCCGACGCATCAAAAAAGACCCGCGCATGCTGCACTTGCCGGTGATCTTCCTCACCGCGGCCAACGAATCGGAACTCGCGGCCAAGGCGCTCACCGAAGGAGCGGTGGATTTCGTCAACAAACCCTTCAACACGGCGGAGCTGCTCGCACGTGTGCGCACGCATGTGGATCTCAAGCGCACGCGCGACGAATTGGAGCGCATCATTCAGCAGAAGAACGAACTCATGAGTGCGGTGGCGCACGATTTGAAGAATCCTATTTCGTCGATCCGCTTCAGCGCATACATGCTGCGCGATCAAGGCGTGGGCGGCGACGATCCGCGCGGCGAGTTGGTCGATACGATTTTGGAATCGTGCAATGGCCTGCTGAAATTCATCCAAAGCCGGCTCGAGCGCGATGCGGCAGAAGCGCGTTTGAGTCAGCTGCAAGTCGAGCCGGTCGATCTCGGCGAAGTGCTCACTCAAGTGATGCGTATCAACCTCGCGAGCGCGCACGCGAAGAAGCAGACGGTCACATGCCTCAGTAATCTCGACGAGTTGCCGCCGGTGGTCGCCGATTACCACGGCCTCGGCCAAGTGCTCGGCAACATCGTTTCCAACGCCATCAAGTTCTCGCCGCCGGGTGCGCATGTGACCATTCGCGTGGGGCCCGACGAGCAATCGATGAACTTCCTGCGGGTGACCGTGGACGATCAAGGACCCGGTCTCACCGCCGCGGACCTGAAGGATTTGTTCAAACCTTACAAACGCCTCAGCGCGCGTCCCACTGCGGGCGAATCGAGCACAGGTCTCGGTCTTTCGATCGCGCGCGATTTGATCCAGACGATGGGTGGCACGCTCGATTGCAAATCCGAGCCGGGTCACGGCGCATCGTTTTGGGTGACGCTGCCGGTCGCGTGAGTTTTTGGCGCGCGCAGAATGCAACCGCGCTGAAATTGAAGGCGTGCAATTTGCGCCTGCGCCGAAAACGCGTAACGCTGAGGGGGCCGCAATTCATTCGCGCGCAAGCCCCTGCGATAGCGGCAATCCGTTGGCACGCCGCTGGCAAACCACGTCTCTGTCACTTCGGAAAAATTTCCTCTCATGAAAATTAACCCCTCTCGTCATCTGCTCCTGATCGTGTTTTCCGCGCTTGTTTTCAACGGTTGCAAAGAGCGCACCCACGCCGCTCCGCCTGACCAAACCGGGCCGAATACGGTTCCCGCGCCATCGGCGATCAAGCCGCGCGTGACGGTCGGCGAGCGTATCCACGGCGCGGCTACAGATATCCGCGCTTCGCTCGCGGAAGCGTGGGAAAAATCGCGCGAGGCCACCTACGCGCAACGAGCGGCGGTGCGCGAGCGTATGGCGGCGGCAGAACGTTCGCTCGATGCCACGATCGAACAATGGTCCGCGAAGAAGGACTCGGTTGTTGAAGACATGCGGCCTTCGGTCGACGCGGCCTTGACGGAGCTGCGCAATGCGCGCGCGGTGCTCGATCAAAAGATCGAAGCGCTGGGCAACGCCTCTGAAGAAACGTGGAATTCGGTGAAGGCGGAGCTGAACACCGCGTGGCAACGAGTGAATACCGCCATCGCCGATCTTACGGCTAAATTGGACTCTTGACCTGCGCGGCGATCGGGGACGCCAGCAGTCGATCGCGAGGCCGACGCCAGAATCTTAGCGCTCTCAAAATCTTTTTTCTCATGCGTTCATGGCTTCCCTGGCGGTACTTGTTGCGACGCGCCGCGCGCTCGCGGGGATTCATCGATCCCTTCGAGTTCCTCGCGCGGATGCGGCAGTTTTCGCAGCCGTCGGAAGTGCAGGAACCCATCGAGCTGATTCGCGCCGGCGTGGTTTTTCATGCACGCGGACTGATCAACACGAAGGTCATCCAAAACAATCTCGACTGGGTGTGGCCGTACTGGGTGGCGCGGCAGTTTGACCCGGGCGACGATTCGTTTTTGCCGCGCGCGTTTTCCTTCAGTCACGTCAATCTCACGCATCGCAACTGGACCGCGATCGGTATCCCCGGAATGAATACATTTCCGGTCGTGGATCCACGTGGACTGGTGACGCCGCGTGAAGATCGCTGGTCGCTCGACTGGTGGTTTTATCCAGACGAAGGCGAACCGCTTTATCCCTCGCGCATCAAAGACGGTGAACAGGAGCTTTCGTTCGATCGCGGTTTGGAAGTCATCACGCGCACGCGACGCGCGGACGTAGCCCTGACCACGCGGGCGTGGGTGGAGTCGGCGGAAGGTGGACCCGAACTAAAACTCGAGGCGCAAGTCGAGACAACGCGACCGGGACGGCTGGTACTTGCCGTGCGTCCGGCGAATCCAGAGGGCGTGAGTTTCATCGACGAAATTCATCGCACGGACGATGGACGGCTGGCCGTGGGGTCGAACGTGCCGCTCAAGTTGTCTTCGCCACCGCAGGACTGGGTGTTCTCGAATTTTCAACAGGGCGATGTCGGGACGCAACTGGCCGACAATCTGCCAGCCGATCCGACGGTCGGGCGCATCAAATGTTCGTCGGGTCTCGCCACGGCGGCGGCGGTGTTTCCTGTATCCACGGGAGAACTACAATCCGTCGGCGCGACGATGGCGTTGGTGCGGCCGAAGGAGCCGATGCCGCAGGTGATCGCGTGGAGCGATGCATTGGCGGCGACGCCGCGACTCGACGTGCCGCAACGAGATTGGGTGCGTTTGTACGAGACGGCGTTGCGCACGCTCGTGTTGCTCTCGCCGGGAGAAATTTATCCCGGCCCCTACACCTACCGCCGTTTTTGGTTTCGAGATGCGTGTTTGATCATGAATGCGCTGATCGCGGCAAATCTCCACGATCGCGCACGTCATGCGCTGGAGCGTTTCCCGCTGCGTCAGCGTTCGGACGGTTATTTTCATTCGCAGGAAGGTGAATGGGATGCGAACGGGCAGGTGCTTTGGATCGCGGACAAACTGGAGCGTGCGTCGGGTGCATTGGTGTCGAAGGCGCTGATGAATGCGCTCGAGCGCGGCGGGCAATGGATCGCGCGCAAACGCATGAAATCGCGTGGAGGACGTCACTCGGGATTGTTGCCGCCGGGTTTTAGCGCGGAGCATTTGGGGCCGAACGATTATTATTATTGGGACGACTTCTGGGGCATCGGTGGACTCAAAGCGCTTTCGGCAATGTATCAGCGACGTGGAGACACGGAACACGCGGTGCATCACATGCAGGAGGCGGAGATTTTCTGGCGCGATGTGCGCAACAGCCTTTCGGCGATTCCGAATTCTGTATCCGCGCAGGGACTACCGGCGTCGCCTTATCGGCGCATGGATGCGGGTGCGATCGGTTCGTTGGTGGCGGATTATCCCTTGCAGCTCGACGAAGTGGGGCCGCGCAACTTCCAACTCACGGCGGACTGGCTTTGGAAAAACTGCCGGCACGCGGGCGGATTTTTCCAGGACATCATTCATTCGGGGGTGAACGCCTATCTCACGCTCGCGCTGGCCCAGACCTTTTTGCGTCAGGGCGATCCGCGTTATCTGGAGCTGATAGAATCGGTCGCACGACTGGCGTCGCCGACGGGACATTGGCCCGAGGCGATTCATCCGCGGACGGGCGGGGGATGCATGGGCGATGGTCAGCACGCGTGGGCGGCCGCGGAATGGGTGCTGATGATGCGCGCGCTGTTTTTGCGGGAAGAAGCCGACAATCTGGTCGTTGGCGCAGGACTGCCCGCGGCGTGGTTCGAGAACAGCGAGCATTTCTTCTTCGGGCCGACGGCGACGGCTTGGGGAGCGTTGACGCTGACGTTCAGTCGCCGGGAAGGAAACTGGTTTGTGAAGATCGATGGAGTGGCCGGTGATAAAGCGCCGCGCATCCTCATCGACGTGCCAGGATTTGAGGCGACGTGGGTACACGCCTCCCGATGGGAAACGCCGCTGATTCCGAAAAGTTGAGTGCGCTGTGACTGGCGTCGCAGCGACGGCGGTTATTTGACCGCTTCGTGCAGAGCAACGCTGCCGAAGGTGAGCCCGCGCGCTTTTACGGAGGAGAAACCGGCGGCGAGGATTTCTTTCGAGAGGCCCGCGCGATCCGGGAATTGTTGGATCGTCTGGTTGAGGTATTCGTACGCGGCGCGATCGCCGGTGATCGCGCCCGCGATCCAGGGAAGGATGCGGCGCAGATAGAAAAAGTAGAAAGGTCGGAACCAGCGGTACGGCTGCGAAAACTCGAGGATAAAAAGATGTCCGCCGGGACGAAGCGTGCGGTGCATCTCGGTCAAGGCGCGGTGGCGATCCGCGAAGTTGCGCAGGCCAAAGGAAATCGTGATCGCATCGAGACTCGCGTCGGGCAAAGCAAGCGCGAGGGCGTCGCCTTGGCGGAAAGCGACGTTGTCGAAGCGGCGGCTCTGGCGTTTTTTTATCTCCGCTTCGTCGAGCATCGGTTGGCAGAAATCCATGCCGAGGATGCTGACGGTGGGCGGAAGTTTATCGCTCAGCGCGAACGCGACGTCGCCGCTGCCGGTGGCGAGATCGAGAATGTCCTGCGGCGAGGCGCGGCGCACGGCGGCGACGAGTTTGCGGCGCCAGCCGAAATCCAAGCAGCCACTCAGCAAGTGGTTCGCGACGTCGTAGCGACGCGCGATGCGGGCAAACATGGAATTGACGGCGACGGGATCTGGCACGGCGATAGAGGGCGTAAGAGGTGGGCATGAAAGCCTGAATTGGCAACTGCCGAGAGCGCTCAAGGACGCGAGGAGGTCGTAAAAAAGCCCTCCCGTGGAAGGGGAGGGCTTCGAAAGCGGGGAAGTTGTCTCTTTGCCTTATTTGGCGGAGCGGGCGCGCTTGAACTTCGTGGTGAATTTCTCGACGCGGCCGGCGGTGTCGACCAGGCGCTTTTCGCCGGTGTAGGCCGGGTGCGAATCCATGGTCACGTCGCGGACGACAACGTAGTAGTCCTGACCGTCGATCTTCTCTTTACGAGCCGACTTCATGGTGGACTTGGTGAGGAAGCGTTTGCCGGTACCGACGTCGAGGAAGCAAACGTTATTGAGAGTGGGATGGCCTTCGGCTTTCACGGTTGGAAAAGAAAGAGGTTAGAAAATCAGCCCTGACGCGCTTTGTAGCGGGGCTCGACTTTGTTGATCACGTAGATCTTGCCACGGCGACGAACGACTTGGCACGCCGGGTGACGCTTCTTCGCGGATTTGATGGAGGAGACAACTTTCATAAAAGGGCTGAAAACACCGTCCGGGGGAGACACTGTCAAACGGAATCTTGTGAAGTGACGCACGCGGCGGCGAAGGGCGTGCCCAAGTCGATGCAACCTGCGCACATCGGCGTCAGTTGCGCTCAGGATCGTCGGGTTCACCGGCGAGGAGTTTCCACTGCGGATTGATGCCGCTGAGGATGGTGCGCCAAAGAGATTCGTCCTGATCGAGATCGAGCGTCGGCGCCATGAGCGGGCTGATGACCCAGGTGTGCTGGGCGAGCTCGTTTTCCAACTGTCCGGCGGACCAGCCGGAATAACCGAGGAAGGCGCGAAGATGCAGGCCGCCTTCGGCGAGGATTTCTTCGGCTTTTAGCGGATCTATGCCGAAGAGCAGTTGGAAGCCGCTGCCGTCGGTGTGGAAGCGCCAGGCGCAGAGCAGCAAACGATCCGTGTCGACCGGACCGCCGTGAAAAAGCGGTACGTTGGCGAGGGGGCTGAGCGCGAACTGGGCGTCGAGCTGGCCGAGGCGTTTATGCAGCGGACGATTGAGGATGATGCCCATGGCACCTTTTTCATCGTGGGCGGAAAGCAGCACCACGGAGCGCCGGAAGTTGGCGTCCTTCAACCCGGGATGTGCGAGGAGCAACGCCCCGGCGAGGGCGGAGGGCAGATGAGACGGTTCGCGCATCGTTCAATCGAGGCGGGTCACCTGGATGCCGGCGTCTGCCAGCAACGGAGCGACCAGCGGATCGTTGTGATAATCGGACCGATAACGGATTTCCGCAATGCCGGAGGCGGCCAGAATCTTCGCGCAATTGATGCAGGGGAAATGAGTCACGTACGCGATGCAGCCTTCGACCGGGCTGCCGCGACGGGCGGCGTCGGCGATGGCGTTTTGTTCGGCGTGGACGGTCGCTTGTTCGTGCCCATCGCGCACGCGCGATACATGGGGCGTGCCGGGGAGAAAGCCGTTGTAGCCGGCAGCCACGATGCGGTTTTTGCGATCGCCGCCGCTGACGATGACGCAGCCGACGTGGAGGCGTTCGCACGGAGAACGCGTGGACAGCAGGAGGGCGGTGGCCATGAAATAGTCGTCCCACGAGGGACGATTTTCGAGGTTGCCCACCGCGCGGGAAACCCAATCGACGAGGGAATCAGTCGCTACGCTGCTGCTCATGGCGTGCGCAGCGTGCGGGTGGTCGGAAAAAAAGCGATAGCGAACAGAAAGTCCGGCGCCAATCGCGCGCGAAGCCTCAGTTGTACAGCCAGAAACGGCGGCTGTTTTGCTGGAAGGCGTGGGCCTCGCGTTTCCATTTGCGGAAAAAGCCTTCGACGTCCACGCGGGCGCCGTCGCGTTTGAGCGCGTTCCACCATTCGAGCGAGCCGGTGTGTTTGTTGAAGAGCAGCGCGGCGTCCGCCGAGGCGGCGGCGAAAGGGTTTTTGGCGTTATAGTGCGCGGCGAGACGCATGAGGTGGAAGCTCAGCTCGGTGGGATTCCAGTCGTCCCAATCGCTCACTTCGACGTAGATGCCGATGCCCATGGCGGCGCCGGTGGGCGAGGTGAGGGAAACGCGTTTGAACGAAAGTCCGGGCAGGCGCAGCGCGACGAGATCCTTGTGCAGTTGATCGACGGAACGCAGTTTCGTCGAAACGCCGCGGAACGGATATTGCGTGCCGATGCCGTGAGAAAACCCGCCGATCTGGCAGCCGAGCCCCGTCATCGCGTAGCCGACGCAGGCGGCAAAATCCGGGATGTTGGGCGACGTAGGGACAAAGCGCAGACCCGTTTCCGGCCAGCGCATGGAGCGGCGCCAGCCTTGCATCGGAATGACGGTGAGTTTGCCGCGCAGGCGGACGGCTTCGCTTATCTCGAGCGCGCCGGGCGTGCCCGCGGCCATGCGCGCGAGTTCGCCCATGGTCAGGCCGTGCACGTAGGGCATCTCGTATTGGCCCACACCGCTGAAAAACTGGCGGTCGAGCATCGGGCCATCGACCTTGAGGCCGCCGAGCGGATTGGGCCGATCGAGCACGATCACTTCGACGCCATGTTCGAAGCAGGCTTCGATCGCGTACTTCATGCACACGGAGTAGGTGTACGAACGCACGCCGATATCCTGCATGTCGATGAGCAGCGCATCGAGGCCGGCGAGCTGCTCCTTGGTCGGGCGACGATTTTTTCCGTACAACGAATACGCGGGCAGGCCGGTGCGTTTGTCGACGGAGTCGGCGATGTTGATCGACGCGGGCGTGTTGCCGTAGATGCCGTGCTCGGGACCGAACAACGCGACGAGCTGAACATTGGGGGCCTTAAAAAGCACATCGACGGTGCTGACGCCGTGGCGGTTGACGCCGGCCGGATGCGTGAGAACGCCGACGCGTTTGCCGGCGATGGGCGCGAAATTTTGCGCGGCGAGCACGTCGATGCCGAGCATCACGCCGGTTTGCGCGGGCTGCACGGGCGACGGCGAAGCGGGCTGAATCGGCGATTGGGCGACGGCGTTTTGCGGACGCGTGGGACGCGAAAGTTGCGAGGAGTTCCCGGAGTTGCCGTTCTCCGATTGATTGGAACTGCAGCCGGCGAAAGTCAGCAGCGCTGCGAAGCAAAACAGAGCATGGAAAAAGGAGCGAGGAGCGGGCGGAAATTCTGGGGGGCGGGCGTGTCCGGACATGCGGGGTGCCACTCTGGGGTCGTCGCGAGTCGCGTCGAGCGCGAATCGGTTTTTAGCGCCGGATTAAACTCTCTTCGGACGGGATCACGCACGTGTAACCGTCGGCGCGCAGGTATTCGAGAAGCTGCGCGATCACGTCCAAGCGCGGCGAGTTCCGCGGACCACTTTCGTGAAGAAGAATGATCGCGCCGGGTGTCGTGCGTTTTTGGATACGCCGCACGGCGCGGCTGGGCTCGCGTACCTGCGTGTCGTAACCGCGCGCGCTCCAGAGCACGAGTTCGCGGTCGAGAGCGGCGAGATTTCGATGAAGCGCGAGACTTTTGAGTCCCACCGGCGGGCGAAACCAGCGCGTGGGTGGAGCGCCGGCGGCTTCGAGCGCGGCGGCGCAGCGGAGGATTTCGTCGCGCGTGCGCGCATCATCGGCGTTCCAAAAATTCCCCTGCGGATGCGTATGCGTGTGATTCCCGACGGTGTGTCCGCGTTGAACAATTTCGCGGATGAGCTCGGGATGCCGTGCAACTTTTTCGCCGATCACAAAGAAGGTCGCGCGGGCGTGGTAGCGGTCGAGCAAATCGAGCACGCGGGGCGTCGTGGCGGGATCCGGACCGTCGTCGATGGTCAGCCAGACCTCGCGTCGATCGGTGCGGAAATGGCAGATCGACGGACCGAAGCCGCGGGAAGTCGGCACGAGAAATTGCCAGATCAACCAAGGCGATGGGCTAAAAAACAAGATCACCGCCGCTGCCGTGTGCTGCAGCGCAAGAAGAACGATCGCCAGGATTTTGGCCGCACAGACATACGCGATCCAAAGGCGAAAGGAGCGCGGGCGGCGAAAACGGCGGTTGGCTGGAGACGACACGAGACGAATGAAGAAAACGGATCGGCATGGGTGCGAGCACACTCGAACGCAAGTTTGGGGAATGACGGTCTTGCGGGACTTCGTGGCGGCGGCCAGCGTGCACCCGAATGAGGGTCGCCATCATCAGCCTAGCGAAGGTAGGACAACAGGACGGCCCGGCCTTGCGCGCCCTGCATGCGCGATCGCAGCCGCGTTTGCATGAACTCACGGAAAATCCCGCGGAAGCTGAACTGGTGATCTTCACGGATCTGGAGTCCGGCGGCCATTATCGAAGCCTGCGCGACAATCCGCTTCCGAAGCAGCGCCCGGAGGATTGTTTCACCGTTTACCACTGGCACGAACCGTACGGATTGCTGCCGGGCATCTACACGGAGACGCCGCGATTGCGATTGGGAGCGGGACGCTATCGCGCGGGACTGTATTGGCCGCCGCATCACACGAACCCGCTCGTCTCGCCTCAACTTCCGCTGCCCGCCGCGGAGCGTCCTTGGCTATTCTCGTTTTTAGGGCGCGACAGTCATCCTGTGCGGAAAACAATCCTGCGATTGCCACAAGTATGGCAGGGCAAACGCGCGCTGATCGAAGACACCGGCGCATACGATCATTGGAAGACAACCGGCGAAGAACGTGAGCACGCGCTGAAGCGTTATATAGAATCTGCGCGCGACGCATATTTCGGGATCTGTCCACGCGGCCTGCGCAAGCCCTCGATCCGGCTCTTCGAAATGATGCAGCTCGGCGTTTGTCCCGTAGTGCTGGCGGACGGCTACGTGTATCCCGAAGGGCCGCGTTGGGGCGAGTTCTGCATCCAAATCCCGGAGCGCGACGCCGGACGCTTGTGGGAGATTTTGGCTGACCGCGAAACCGAAGCCGTGGAGAAGGGCCGCTTGGCCCGCGAAGCCTGGCTGCAGTGGTTCGCGGAGGAACGGCAGTTTAATTACGTGATCGACCGCTTGCTCGCCATCCGCGCGCGAAAGCCGCACTGGCCGGAAGGCTGGCTGCGCGGACTGAGATGGTCGCTGCGTATCCGATTCACGGATACACTGCTGCGCGTGGATCACATCCGCGAAAAACTCGCGCGGCGAAGAGCCTGAACGATCGAGCGGCGCGCCGTGTCTGCGACCGCGCTCTCAGAACTTCAGGTGCTTGAGCGTGAGTCCCTGGTTGATGAGCTGCTTGAGCGAGGCGATGCCGATCTTGAGATGGTCTTCGACGTAGGCGGCGTTGACGACGCGGTCGCTGTATTCGGTTTTCACGCCTTCGGGGGTCATCGGCTGATCGCTCACGAGGAGGAGCGCGCCGGTGGTGAGCTCGTTGTAGAAACCGGCGGTGAAGATGGTGGCCGTTTCCATGTCGATGCACATGGCGTGCACGCGTTGGAGATAGGCTTTGAACTCGTCGTCATGTTCCCACACGCGGCGGTTGGTGGTGTACACGGTGCCGGTCCAGTAATCGCGCGAGAAGTCGCGGATCGACGTGGAGATCGCTTTCTGTAGCGCGAACGAAGGCAGCGCGGGGACTTCGGGCGGCATGTAGTCGTTGCTCGTGCCTTCACCGCGGATGGCGGCGATGGGGAGGATGAGGTCGCCGATCTCGGCGCGATGTTTGATGCCGCCGCATTTGCCGAGGAAGAGCACGGCCTTGGGGTGAATCGCGCTGAGCAGATCCATGACCGTCGCCGCGTTGGCGCTGCCCATGCCGAAGTTGATGATCGTGATGCGACCTTTGGTCGCGTTGGGCATCGCGCGATCGCGTCCACGCACACGCACGCCATGCCATTTCGCAAAGAGCTTCACGTACAACTGAAAGTTCGTGAGCAAAATGTGGTCACCGAATTCCTTGAGCGGAACGCCGGTGTAGCGAGGCAGCCAGTTTTCGACGATTTCGCGACGTGTCTTCATGATGAAAGCAATCGGCGCAGCGCGCGCTGATGATGACAGCGTGTGCAATGCCAGCCTGGTGTGAACCTCGAAGTTGCGCAGGCGCTTCGCGAAAACGCACATCGGACACTAAGCAGCGCGTGTGTGAACCGCGGAGTGCAAGGCTTGCTGCGATGCGCGGATGAAACGGTGCTGAAGACGTCGAGCGAGCGGCGTCGCGAGCCGGACGGGCCAGAAACGTGGACGCGAAAACGCGCGCAAATCGTACCACACTGAACCGTCATCGAGCATCTCGATGAGAAAACGTTCTTCGCCTTCTTCGACGTGCGCGGGCAGCGTGCCGTAGGCGAAACCAAAACGACGCATGCGATCGTTCGTCGATGTGGTATCGATCACGTAAACGATGCGACAAGCATTGAGCCACCAGCAGCCGTATCCTCGAGCGAGCATCGTCAAGGTGAGGCCCGGGACGATGGGGGCATCGGTGGGTGCGATGGTGGCCCATGCGGACGGAAACATCCGCCAATCACGCAGCGCATCGCACGCGCGGCGCCAGACGACATCCCCGTGGCCGAGCAGATGGCGATTGTGATCGAGTTGATAACGCGCGGGCGCGCGTGAGACGTCCAGGTGGGTTTGCCCCACGGCGGCGTAGGCGAAAGGCGCAGACGCGTTGGCTTCGCGAAAGGCGGCGATCTTCGCGATGGACGGTTTTCTTAAACGGACACGCGGATGCTGTGGAAAGGTGGCCGGCATGGGTTATTTGGAAACCGCGCGACGCGAGGCGAGTGCGATCGCAGCGGAGGGCCAGTCGGGATAGCGAAAACGGAAACCGGCTTCGAGCAGGCGGCGAGGAATCACACGACGACTTTTCAGGAGCAGTTCGACATCGGTGCGCAGGAAAAATGCACCGATTTTTAATAACCACTCGGGCGAGCGGAGACCGAACGGCGCGAGGAGTGCGTGGCGCAGGATTTGTTGAAACGCATGATTCGTGAGTGGCTCGGGCGAAGAGAGATTCACCGGGCCGGAAAGTTCTTCGTGTGCGAGCAGGAAACGGATGGCGGCTACGAAGTCGTATTCATGAATCCACGACACGTATTGGCGTCCCGAGCCGTGCGCACCGCCGAGTCCGCGTTGCGCGAGTCGGGCAAGTGTATCGAAAACTCCACTACGATCGGGACTCATGACCATGGCGGCGCGCAGGGCGACCTTGCGTGTGCGTGGTGTGGGGGAGGCGAAAAGCGTTTCTTCCCAAGCGCGGGCGATCTCGATGGATTTGTCCCAATAACGAGGCGCATCGGGCTCCGAGCCGCCGAGAATGCCCGTCATATCGTCGTTGGGGGCGTCGAAACGATGCGCGTAGATCGTGGCGGTGCTCATTTGCAGCCACACACGCGGAGGTTGTTTTGCGCGCGCGATCGCTTCGCCGATGACGCGTGTGGACTCGACGCGGGACGAAAGCATCTCCGCGAGATTGGTTTTCGTGTAGCGGCAATTAACGGAACGCCCGGCGAGATTGATCACGGCATCCGCGCCATCGATTTCGTCGGCCCAAGGGCCGAGTGAACGGGCGTCCCATGTAATCACGCGGACGCCGGGAAGCCGAGTTTCCGCCGGGAGCGATTTTGTCGCACGCGTGAGCATGATGAGTTCGTGCGATGCGTCGCGCTCGCCTGCCAAATCGCGCAACAGCATGCGTCCGATCTGTCCGGTCGCGCCGGCGAGGATGAGTTTCATGGTCGAGATCGTTGCGGCCGAGTGTGGCGAGATCAGGCCGTGATGGGCTTTTGAGAAAACCTTCTTTCGGTCAGCGCAAGCAATCCGCCGAGCAGGCCACCCGTGAGCAGGCCGATGATCGGGTAAAAGGCGGAAGGCGGTATGATGAAGGCGGGCAGTATGAGATAGCCGAGGAAAACGCCGGCGAAAAATCCGCTTAACGTCGACCACAAGACCGCGTGGATCGATCGCGGCGATGCGTAGCGATAGACGATTTCCATGAGGATCGCGTGAAGGGCGCTGGGTAAGGCGGCGATGATCCACGCATATAATGCAACCGCGACGGTGGTCAGGGGCAGCTCCGCAAGCGTGCTACCGTGCATGGCCGTTTCGTAAACGGCCACGAAGAAGGCGCCGATCAATGGAGGAAGGAGCGCGTTGAGCGCGAAACGTGTTGGCATATTCATGGGGTGGTGGTTTGGCGCAGGCGTTGAGGCAGGATTGGGGGCTGGTGTAGTGAAGAGCCCGGGGGGAGGTGGCGCTTCCGGCTTAGCCGAGGAGCTTGAAAACTTTGTCGCCGAGGTTGGCCAGGCGCTTGAGGCCGGCGGGGGAGAGCGATTGCGCGCGATCACACCAGCGGTCGGTGAGCTCGAGCAGCTCGGCGAGGTCGGAGAACCGTTTGAGTGTGGTGGCGGGAATTGCTTTCGTGGACGCGGCTTCGGCGGCGCATTCGCGGAGAACGGCGACGGTGGGTTCGAGCTCGCGGCGTCGGCGTTCGCGAAGGATGAGCAGGAAGGTTTCCCAGACATCGTCGAGCGTGGTGAAATGATCGCGGCGGTCGCCCATGTGATGGACGATGCGGATGAGTCCCCAGCTCTGCAGTTCCTTGATGCCAGCGCTGACGGCCGAGCGGGCGATCTCGAGCGTGGTGGCGATTTCGTCGGCGGGAATCGGCTCAGGCGAAATGAGCAGCAAGGCGTGAATCTGCGCGACCGAGCGGCTGATGCCCCAGCGTGTGCCCATCTCGCCCCAGTGGAGGATAAATTTTTTCGTGGTCGACGTGAGTTTCATGAAAGCGGTCGGTTTGCTGCGGGTGTATTTGTAATTTCAGAAAAAACTGAAATTTCAGAAATTGTCAGGTGGGAAAGGTCAGCAATGTGCATCGTGGGTTTCGGCGCGGGTGGGCGGAGAAGGATGGTAGTTTATAGGCTTATGGGACTTATGGGATCTGTAGGACTTATGGGGTGGGGCAAAGCGGGAGCTGCTTATTAGCGCTTGAGGCGATGGGGCGGTGCGGCACGGTGGCGCGATGTTTGATGCTTGGGTGAAATCTGCGGTGCTGCGCTACCGGTCGTGTGGAGTCACGGCGCGGCAGTTTGCGCGCGGAAAGTTGCGCGGCGATCCGGTGTATCGCGCGGTGTTGGCGGGACCGTGGTTGTCGCGCGGAGGCACGGTGATCGATCTCGGGTGCGGGCAGGGACTGATGCTGGCGTTGATCGCGGAGGCGCGGGCGGGCGGCGCTTCCGACAGCGGGCGATTGGTGGGCGTGGAGTTGCGTCCGAAGGTCGCGGAGATTGCGCGGCGCGCGTTGGACGATGTCGCGGAGATCATCGCAGCAGACGCGCGCAGGGAAGCGTTGCCGACGGCGCGGACGATTTTGGTTTTCGACGTGTTGCATATGATGCCGGCGTCGGATCAGGAAGCGCTGGTGCGCGGACTCGTCGCGGCGTTGGAGACGGGCGGAACTTTACTCGTGCGCGAAGCGGATGCGTCCGCGGGCTGGCGATTTCAGGCGGTGAATTTCGCTAATCGCGCGAAGGCGTTTTTCTTCGGGTATTCGTCGAAAGGGTTTTGTTTTCGGACGGCCGCGGGTTGGAAAACGTTGCTGGAAAGCCATGGGCTCAGCGTCGAAAGCTGGCCGATGGGACAAGGCACGCCTTATGGGAATGTGCTGCTGGCGGGGACGAAGCGGGCGACGGACGCTCGAAGCTGAATGGCGACCAACCTCCAACGTCCAAGCGGGAGTTGGCTCAGGCGCTGGCGAGGGCGTTTTGCGTGTTGAGGTGCGCGGTGCCGGTGTACTTCTCCGATTGCTCGTCGGCGTGGTAGCTGGAGCGGACCATGGCGCCGGATTCGACAACGCCGATGCCGAGGCTGAGGCCGAATTTTTTCCAGTGAAGAAATTCTTCCGGCGTGGCCCAGCGCTTCACCGGCCAATGCTTGGGCGTGGGTTGGAGATACTGGCCGATGGTGACGATATCGGTTTTGTCCGCGGCGATGTCGCGCAGCGTTTGCTCGATTTCGTGCGGCTCTTCGCCGAGGCCGAGCATGATGCCGGTTTTGGTGGTGAAACCGCGGTTCTTCGCATGGCGGAGGACTGCGCGTGAGCGATCGTAACGGGCCTGCACGCGGACGGGTTTTTGCAGGCGCTCCACGGTTTCGATGTTGTGGTTAAAAATGTCCGGCTTCGCATCGAGGACGATGTCGATGTGCTCGAAGTTTTCCTTGAAGTCGGGGACGAGCACCTCGATGGCGGTGTTGGGGTTGCGATAGCGGATGGCGCGGATGGTCGCGGCCCAGACGCTGGCGCCGCCGTCCTTCAACTCGTCGCGTGCGACGGAGGTGATGACGCAATGGCGGAGATTCATGGTGGCGACGGCTTCGGCGACGCGTGCGGGTTCGCCGAGGTCGAGCTCGGTCGGGCGGCCGGTCTGGATCGCGCAGAAGTTGCAGGAGCGCGTGCAGATGTTGCCGAGGATCATGAGCGTGGCGGTGCCGCGGGACCAGCATTCGCCGAGATTGGGGCACTGGGCGCTCTGGCATACGGTGTGGAGCTTGTGCTCGCCCACGAGTTTATTGACGGCGGAGTAGCCGGGGCCGGAAGGGAGTTTGGCGCGGAGCCAGGCGGGTTTGCGAGCGGTGTCCATGAGCGTGCGGAAAGAGGAGAAAAACGAATGCGAGTGGGTCGTGCAGCCTTATTTTTTAACAGCGAGGACCATTTAGGGTGCAGGTTTGGGCTTATTTCCCGGCGAGGAATTCGGGCAGGAGGGTCCAGAACTCGTGCGCGAGGACGCGTTTCACCTCTTCGAGGTCGAGCGGTTGGCCGCCGAGTTCGGCTTGCATCGAGGTGACGGTGCCGTCGGTCGGGCTGATGCCGCAGGGGATGATGCCGCCGAAGTGGGCGAGGTTGGCATTCACGTTGAGAGCGAAGCCGTGGTAGGTGGTCCACCTTTTCACGGCGACGCCGATGGCGGCGATTTTGCGCGGACCGAGCCAGATGCCGGTTTTGCCGGGGCGGCGGGCGGCGGCGAGGCCGAGGCAACCGACGGCGTTGATGAGGACTTGTTCGAGAAAGCGCAGGTACGCGTGCAGGTCTTTGCGCGGGAGGAGCGAGACGATCGGGTAGCCGACGATCTGGCCGGGCCCGTGATAGGTGATGTCGCCGCCGCGGTTGGTTTTCACGACTTCGATGCCTTGCGCGGCGAGTTGCTGCGGCGTCCAGACGAGGTTGGCGTCGGCTCCGGCGCGTTGGCCGATGGTAAAAACCGGATCGTGCTCAGTGAAGACGAGCGTGTCGCCGATCTTGTTTTCCTGTCGTTGGACAACGAGCTCTTCCTGCCAGTGCCAGGCGGCTTCGTAACGCGTGCGGCCCCAATCAAGCGTGGAGGACGCGGCCGAGGTGGCGGGCGATGGCGAAGCGGGAAAGGACGCGGAGGACGAAGACATGACAGCGGATAGTTGAATACCAAGAACGCCGAGAATGCAAAGGAGGAGCGTGACCAATGACGAATGACCGATGACTAATGACCAGTGGCCAGTGACGAGTGGCTGAAGGCGTGATGGAAAATGCGTTTGCGCGAGCGGGATGCGGCGGGCAAGGTCGCCTGTTCCATGAGCGACATTCCCACCGATATTTCCCACGATCAACACGCCGTGCGCCGGCAGAAGCTCGCCGATATGCGAGCGGGCGGTTTCGATCCGTTTCGCGCGAATGTGAACGTGACGCATTTTTCGCAGGACGCGAAAGCGCTGTACGTCGATGGCCAGGACTACACGACGGCGGTGACGGTGGCGGGGCGTCTGGTGACGTTTCGCGTGCAGGGCGGCAGCTCGTTCGTGAAGATCCAGGATCAGCAGGGGCAGATTCAGCTCTATTTCCGCCGCGATGTGCTCGGCGAGGAACGCTACGGTGTGTTCAAGAAGTCGCTCGATCTGGGCGACATCATCGGCGTCAGCGGTTCGTTGTTTAAGACGAAGACCGGCGAGATCACCGTGCGCGTGGAGTCGTTCACGTTGGTGTCGAAGGCGTTGCGTCCGTTGCCGGAAAAATGGCACGGGTTGAGCGATGCCGAGCAGGTGTATCGTCAGCGTTACCTCGATCTCATCGTGAACGCCGAGTCGCGTCATCGCTTGATGTTGCGCTCGAAGATCGTGTCGGCGGTGCGACGTTTCCTTGAAGATCGCGAATTTCTCGAAGTCGAAACGCCGGTGTTGCAAGGCGTGGCGGGCGGCGCGGCGGCGCGTCCGTTTCAAACGCATCACAACGCGCTCGGCACGGATTTCGTGCTGCGCATTTCGCTCGAACTTTATCTGAAGCGCATGCTCGTCGGCGGCTTCGATCGCGTGTTCGAGATCGGACGTAATTTCCGCAACGAAGGCGTGTCGCGCCGTCACAACCCGGAGTTTACGATGCTGGAGGTTTATCAGGCTTACAGCGATTACCGCGGCATGATGACGCTCGTGCAGGATTTGATGCGTCATCTCGTGCGCGATGTCGTGAAGCCGGTGGATGAAGCCGGTCAGCCGACGATGAAGATCAAGCACGCCGCGAGCGGTGAAGCGATCGACTTCGGCGCCGAGTGGCGCGAGGTGAAGTACAAGGATCTCATCCGCGAAGCGACCGGCGATCCGCAGTGGTTCGAGCGCAGCAAGGCCGAGAAAATCGCCGGCGTGGAAAAACTCGGGCTCTCCGTGAATCCCGCGTGGGAAGACTTCGAGATCACCAACGAAATTTTCTCCAAGAAGATCGAGCCGAGCCTCATCCAGCCGACGTTCGTCACGCATCTGCCGAAGGAGCTTTGTCCGCTGGCGAAGATCACGCCCGACGATCCGACGACGATCGATGTGTTTGAGTTGATCATCGGCGGCATGGAAATCGCGCCCGCGTATTCCGAACAAAACGATCCGGATGTGCAGCGTGAGATGTTCGAGAAGCAGGCCGGGGAAGAACAACAGAAGGTCGATCAAGATTTCCTCCTCGCGCTCGAACACGGCATGCCGCCGGCGGGTGGCATGGGCATCGGCATTGATCGCCTCTGCATTCTGCTCACCGGAGCCGAGAGCATTCGCGACGTGATTCTTTACCCGCAGCTGAGGACGAAGAAGGAAGAATGATGAATGTAGAATGATGAATGAGTCGGAGTTCTGCGGGCTCGTGTCATTCTGCATGCTTGATTCTTAATTCTGCATTCGCCCCATGCCCTGGTATCTCTACCTCGCCCTGAAACAGCTTTTCCCGACGGGGAAACGGCTGACGTTTTTCACGGCGATCTCGGTGCTGGGCGTGGCCGCCGGTGTGTGGCTGCTGGTTGTCGTCACGGGTGTGATGGGCGGCTTCGGTCACAAGTATCGCGGGTTGATCGTCGACACGCAGGGCGACATCCAGGTGCGCGCCCGCGGTCTGTCGCGTCAGCCGGCGGAAGTGATGAAACATCTCGAGGCGATTCCCGGCGTGGTCGCGACGTCTCCGTCGGCGGAAGGCATCGTGATGCTGCGTGTGGGCAACAAGCCGACGTTTCCCGGTATCCAAGGAGTGGATATACGGCGCGTGGAAAACGTGATCCCGCTGCGCCGTCACATCATCGCGGGCTCGCTTGACGATCTCGACGACGACACGGTGATTTTGAGTCGAGGACTGGCGGCGTCGCTCGGTGTGTGGATCGGCAGCAATGTGGAAGTGATTTCGCCGGCGACTTTGGAAAAATGGCAGCGGGACGAGATCATGTTGCCGACCGAGCTCACGGTTGTGGGCATCTTCGAAATCGGTCATCAACAACTCGATGGTTCTGTCGCGATCGTGACGCTTCGCCGGATGCAAGATCTCTACGATCTGGGCGAAGCCGTTCATGGCTATAACGTGAAGCTCGCTCCCGGCGAAGATGTCGTCGAGGCCGCGCAACGCATCAACGCCACGTTGCCGGCGACGAGTGGTCTGTACGCGAGCACATGGATGGAAGCGCATCCCGGATTTCTCTTCGCGCTGCAGATGGAGAAAATCATGGTCACGCTGATGGTCTCGTTTGTGGTGTTGATCGCGATGTTTCTGGTGACCGCGTTGCTGCTCATCGCGGTGGTGCGCAAGACGCGCGAGATAGGTTTGCTCGGAGCGCTCGGCGCGAGTGCGTGGCAGACTGCGGCGGGATTTTGTCTGCAAGGTTTCATCGTCGGCACGCTCGGGACATTGGCCGGACTCGCCGCGGGATTTCTGACGCTCGCCAACATCGATTCGATCTTCCGCGCACTTGGCAGCATCACGGGGAGCTGGGAGGAAATGGTGGCGATTTATCAATTCACGCAGGTGCCGGCACACATCACCGCGGGCGAGATCGCGGGCATCGCCGGATACGCGATCTCGATGGCGACGCTTGCGGGATTCATCGCGGCGTGGCGCGCAGCGAAACTAAAACCCGTGGAGGCGCTGCGCAGCGAGTGAGGCGCGATGCGCTTACTCGCTGCGAACGCTCAATATTCAACGCTAACGCTGAACTCCCAAGTGTCGGAATTCCGGAAATGAAACTGAATGAAATCAACGAGCCGATCCTGCGTGTGGAGGGCGTGCGGAAGAGTTTCACGAGCGGAGACCGGAAGATTGAGGTGTTGCGCGACGTTGCGTTCGCGATTTCTGCGGGCGAGAGCGCGAGCATTCGCGGCGAATCGGGTTCGGGTAAATCGACGTTGCTGAATTTGTTCGCGGGCTTGGATGCGCCCGACGCGGGACGCATCGAGTTGGAAGGACGCACCCGCATCGATGCGGCGGCGCGCGGACGATTGATCGGTATTGTTTTCCAATCGTTTTATCTGATCCCCGAATTAAACGCGTACGAAAACGTGCTGATGGCGGCGCGCGTGGCCGGGGTGTTGAACGCAGAGACGCGTCAGCGTGCGACCGAGCTGTTGCGCCGCGTGGGCTTGGCGGACCGCGCGCATCACGTACCCGCGCAACTCTCGGGCGGCGAACGTCAGCGCGTGGCGGTGGCGCGCGCGCTGATCAATTCTCCGCGGCTGTTGCTGGCGGACGAACCGACGGGAAATCTCGACGAGAAAACCGGCGACGGTGTGATCGATGTGCTGCTCGGCCTGTGCGATGAAACCAAAACCGCGCTGGTGCTCGTGACGCATAATGCCGCGCATGCGTCGCGGTGCGCTCAGAAGTTTCTGCTACATGAAGGGGTTTTGAGTCCCGCATCGTAGCGGCGCGGCCAGACGCGATTGCACCATGAAAGCACCATTCCCGCATTGCCACGATTGCGCGGAGTGCGTGCGATGGCGGCATGTTTGGCTTTTCCTCTCCCAAGGTGGTTTGCGGTGTCGTGGGCGTCGGCTCGCTCGGGCAGCATCACGCGCGCATTTATTCGACGCTGCCGGGCGTGGAATTTGCCGGCATCTACGAAACGAACGACGAGCGTGCGGCCGAGATTTGCGAGAAGTATAAGTGTCGCCGTTTCGCGAGCATCGCCGAGTTGGGCGAGGTGTGCGACGCCGTTTCGGTCGTCGTGCCGACCGATCGTCACGCCGAAGTAGCGGTGCCGCTGCTCGATCAGAAGTGCCATCTGTTGATCGAAAAACCGCTCTGCGCCTCTCTCGAAGAAGCCGAGCAAGTGCTCGCGGCGGCGCAGCGAAACCAGTGCATCGTCCAGGTCGGGCATGTGGAGCACTTCAATCCCGTGATGAGTTTTCTGGAAAAAGAAGCGAATCGTCCCGCGTACATCACCACAGAGCGGCTGGCGCCTTACCAGACGCGCGGGACCGAGGTCGGGGTTGTATTGGATTTAATGATACACGACATCGGCATCGTGCTCGCTCTGGTGAAATCGCCGATTCGCAAAATCGACAGCGTGGGGGTGAATGTTCTCTCGAAAACCGAGGACATCGCGAACGCGCGCATCGAATTTGAAAACGGCTGCGTGGCCAATCTGAGCGCGAGCCGCATGAGCATGAAACGCAATCGCGAGATCCGCGTGTTCCAGGACAACGCCTATCTCTCGCTCGATTTCATGAATCAAAAGGGCCACCTCGTGAAGAAGAGCGACCTCATCGCTTACGGCCTCAAAATGAAGATCGGCCTCGCCAAGCCTGGCGATCCCAGCGGCGTGCCGGTGATCGATATTCCCATCGAAAAAGGCGAACCGCTGCTGCTCGAACTCACGGATTTCGTCGAGAGCGTGAAGAGCGCCAAGCAACCCAAAGTCGGCGCCGCGCTCGGCAAGAGCGCGCTGGAAGTCGCGATCACGATCACCGATCAAATTCGCAACGCGAAGCGCTGACGGAAAATTGAACCACGGATATACAGAGCGCACAGAGAGCGGAAGTGTGGCTTCGACGCATGTCGGGGCTCAGCGTCCTCTGGGCCTGCGTAATTAAAAAATGAGGCAGGAAGAACAGCCGATTCAGTTTTCACGGCCAAAGTCAGGCCGTGTCGATTTGCTCATCATAGCAGGTGAGCACTCGGGCGATCAGCACGCCGCGAAAGTTGTCCGGGATTTACGGATACAGCGTCCCGAGCTCGAGATCTGCGCACTCGGCGGACCTGAGCTTGCGGCCGCGGGCGCCCAGCTTTTGCACGACATGACGGCATCGTCCGTCGTTGGTTTTGTTGAAGTGTTGAAGAACTACTCCTTCTTCAAAGCGCTTTTCGATGAAACGCTGCGTTGGATCGAAACACATCGTCCGCGTGCGATCGTGTTTGTGGATTATCCCGGCATGAACCTGCGCATCGCGCGCGCGCTGAACGAGCGCGGACTCGCGGCGAAGTCGGGCGGCGACATTCGTCTGTTGTTTTATATCTCGCCGCAGATTTGGGCGTGGAAAGCGAAGCGGCGTTTCACGATGGCGAAACATCTTGATGCGCTCGCGGTGATTTTTCCGTTCGAGATCGAGTGTTACGCCGACACGACGTTGCGCCCGGAGTTTGTCGGGCATCCATTCCTCGACGACGATCATGTGGCGCCCGTGACGTACGATCCTACGGCGCCCGTGTTGCTGCTGCCGGGCAGTCGCAAGCAGCCAGTGGCGCGCATTTTTCCCGTGATGTTGCGTGGATATGCGCGTTACGCGGAACGACCGGCGGTGGTGATTTATCCGAGCGCGGAGATCGAAGCCGTTTTGCGCGCGGCGAATCCGCCTGCGAATGTGCGACTGCTGCGTCCCGCGAAAGGCGAAACCATCGCGGCGTCTGCGGTGCTGACGAGCTCGGGCACGATGTCGATGCACTGCGCGCTCGCAGGTATTCCGGGCGCGGTCGTTTATCGTGCGAATCCGGTGACGTACTGGCTCGGACGCATGCTCGTGAAAGTACCGTATCTAGGCATCGCGAATTTGCTGCTCAAGGAACCGATGTATCCCGAGTACATTCAAGGCGCGGCGACGTCCGAAACGCTCGCGCGCGAGCTGAGCGAATGCGTCGGCAATCCTGCGCGTCGTGAACGCACGGTCGCGCAAGCGGAGCGCTTGCGGAGTTTGCTGCGCCAAACGGCGACGGGAAATGCGGCCGATTGGGTGCTGCGGCAGATGAACGCTTAACGCGTCGATTTCTTGCCGGATCGCTTCTTGTTCGAGACCGGCGGCCAGCTGACGCGTGGGACCTCCGGCACGTCGGGAAACGGATCTTTGGACACTGGTTTCGGGGCGATGCCGAGTTTGTGAGCGAGCTGCATCGCGTCGTGAGGTGCGCGCACTTTCACGTCGTTGTCGAAGAACACGAAGACGGCGCGTCCTTGCGGAGTGCGGGCCGCGCGAGAAGCGATAAGACGCGTGTGAGCTGGCGTGCCGCCGCGATGCCAGACGCGAATTTTGCGCGCCCATTCGCAGAGCGCTTTTTCGGTGTAACCGCTCACGTACAGTTCTTCGTCGCCGTGCAGACGAATGTACACGGTGTCGGAGGTGATATCTTCCATGAACGGCCAGCGACCGGCTGTATCCGCGATAACACTACCGATGTCGTAACGACGAAGCAGGGCGATGTACGCCTCGGAAACGAACGACGGATGGCGAACCTCGAGGACGTGATGCAGCGGACGATTGCGATCAATGCGTGTAAGCGCCCGCCCGGCAACATGGGCATCGTGACGCCGTGCGAGTTTGGCGGCGGCGCGCGTGTCGCGCGGGAGAAGTTGGAAAAACGTTTCGAAACGTTTTTCGTCGAAGGCGAAGTTGGGTGGGAACTGCCAGAGGAGGGGGCCGATTTTTTCGCGAAGCGCGAACAAGCCGGACGCGAAGAAGTTGGCGAGCGGCGTCTCGATATCGCGCAAACGTTTGAGGTGGGTGATGAAGCGCGGCGCTTTGATCGCGAAGAGAAAACCCGGAGGCGTGGCGTCGCGCCAACGCGCGTAGCTGGCCGGCGTTTGCAGCGAATAAAATGAACCGTTGATCTCGATCGCGTTTACCTGACGCGAGGCGAAAGCGAGTTCGTGTTTTTGCACGAGATCGCGCGGATAAAACACGCCGCGCCACGGCGGATACGTCCAACCCGAGATGCCGATGCGAAGTTCGCGCATGCACCATGGTGCGCGACGGGCCGGGTAAGGTTCCTAGGACGAACGCATGGGAGAACGCCCGATGTGCGATGCTTGTGTCGATCGCGGCGGTGTCAGCTTCCTGGCACGTGCGGCGCGACTTGCTTCCAGAGCGCTTCGGCTTTTTCGCGAACGATGGCGCGTGCCTTCGAAACCTCGGCCTCGCGCGCGGCGAGATTCTCGGCGGCGATGCGCGCGAGATCGTCGAGGTTGTAGACGAAGACATTTTGAAGCGACGCGACATCGGGCGCGACATCGCGCGGCAGAGCCAGATCGATGAAGAAGAGCGGCTGCGCGCGGCGTTTCCTCATCGCGGCCTGAACATCGGCGCGCGTGATGATGGCTTCGGGCGCGGCGGTTGAGCAGACGACGATGTCGAAGTCGGACAAGTGTTGCGGCGCGAACTCGAAGGGAATCGCGGCGCCGTGGAAGGTTTTGGCGAACTCCATCGCGCGCTCCATCGTGCGGCTTGCGACGGTGAGCGAACCCGCGCCGCGACTTTGGAAAGCCTTGGCGGTTTTTTCGCCGATATCGCCGGCGCCGAGGAGAAGAATGCGGGTGTCGCGAAGCTGGCCGAAGATTTTCAACGCGAGATCGACCGCGACGTTGGCGACGCTGATTTGTCCCTCGGTGATTGCGGTGTGGCTGCGGATGTACTTGGCGTGCTGAAAGGTCTTTTGAAACACGCGATTGAGCACGGGCCCGACGGTGCGGCGTGACTGGCTTTCCGCGTACGCGTCTTTGATCTGACCGAGGATTTCAGTTTCGCCGAGCATCTGGGACTGCAGACCGGCGGAAACTTCGATGAGATGGCGAATGGCTTCGGCGCCGGTGGCGTGCTGGCGAATACGCGCGAATTCTTCGACGGGAAAATCCTGGAAGGCGCAGAACTCGTGCTGCAAACGCTCGATCGCGGTGCTGTGATTGGCGACGCCGTAGAATTCGACGCGATTGCAGGTGTTGAGCACGGTGAATTCGTTGAGTCCGTCCAACGCGGCGAGCCGGGCTTGAAACGCGGCAAGTTTTTCAGGCGTGAGGGCGAGTTTCTCACGCAGCTCGAGTGGAGCAGTGTGGTGGCTGGCGCCGAGCAGGAACAACGCCGCCTGTGAGGACTGCGGTAGTTCGCTCATGGATACGTGGACGCGGTTGCGGATGCCGCCGGTTGATCGGGCGGAGTTGGCGCGGGCCGCGAAGAACTGACGAAGCGCAGCGAAATCAACGCCACGGCAAAGAGGATGATGCACGTCCACGCCAGGCGCTTGGCGACGAGCATGCTAAACACACGCAGCGCGAACGTGACCGTGTACGCGAGCCAGATGGCGAAGGTGATACTGAGCTTGAGGGCGTTGACGGCGCTGGTGTCGCGCAGCCAATAAACGGAGCCGACCACGAGTGATGCCGACATCAGATAGAAGCCGGTTTTGAGCAGGCGCAGATTAATCTGATCGAGATCGATGATCGACGGCAGGAACGAAAACAGCCCGCGCAAGCGATGGTTTTGCAGGCTGTACACCTGCAGCAGATACATGATTGACGTCAGGGCGAGGAGGCCGAAGACACCGTAGCTGAAGATGGCGAGGGCGGCGTGAAACTCGATCCAGGGATCTGGAAAAATCCCGACGCGGCGCACGGCGTCGAACGCCGGCACTGAAAGCGACACGAGCGTCAACGTTGTGGCCAAACACGAGGTGAAATATCCGAGCAGACTCAGGCGAAACGTCGCGCCGACGACGAGATAGAGCGACGTGGCGGACCAGGCGGTGAATTGAAAGATTTCGAACGTGTTGCCGATGGGGCAGCCTTTGACCTCGAGTCCGCGCAGATAGAGGCCGAAGGTCTGCAGACAGAAACCGACCGAAACGAGGAAATACATCACAGCGCGCGAGTGGCGCCGCTGGCGGAGCAGCGAGATCGTGCCCAGCGCGAAGCCCGCCAGATAAAAGACGGCGGCGAACCAAAGCCAGGTGCGGTCGGTGAGCGTGAACATGAGAAAAAGATCGGAGGATGAAGCATGCGCGCGCCGAGCGCAAGCGAGCGGGCCGCGGAGCGCTCAACCGCGACGAGCGGCCCAAAACCGGCATTCGTCCGAAAAATCGCGCACGGCACGCGATTCGCGGGCGATCTGACGACGCAAGGCATCGAACGCGTGTATCCAGCCCGTGGAGACGAGATCGGCGAGGATTTCGTCGCGATCGGGAAGATGCATGAATGTGCGCCCGGTTTCGTCTTCGAAGTAGCGGTCGCCGAACTCGAGCAAGCGCGGATCTCGCGAACCTTGTTCCCAGCGCACGGCCTCGAGCCGCCACAAAGCGCGCTCCGTCGGCGACACGTCGCGATCGTGGGTGGTGAACAACAGCGGCGCACCGGGACGGCACACGGCGTGAAGTTCGCGCAGCGCGGCGCGACGATTTTCGCGACCGGGAATTTGCATCAATCCGTTGAAGAGAAAGAGCGCGCCACCGAAGGCGCCGGGCACCGGGGGAGGATTCTGAGTTGAAGTTGAAGAGGATGACGAAGCGGACTCCGGCGTGGGCGCGGTCAGAACGGACGTGAGCCTGGTCGCGTCGGCGTGGAAGAAGCGAATGGCGGTCGCGCCTTGTTCGATCGCGAGATGGCGTGCCTGTTCGAGAAGTTCCTCGGCGAAATCGAATGCGGTGAGATCGCGATAACCGAGATGCCACAGGCCGAGCGTCGCGCGACCCGCGCCACAACCGGCTTCGAGCAAAGGCGCGTTTTTATCCGGAAAGAAACGCTCGATCAGGATGCGCTCGGATTCCCAGAGGCCGAGGAAATGCGCGGCGCGCGCATAGTGAACGACCGTGACCGGATCGTTGAAATCGGCGCGCACGGTGGCGGCGGTGATTTTGTCGGGCTCGGCGGACATTCCTTGAGAAAACGCGTCCATCCTTTGCAGGAAATGGCCGTGTGGGCGCGATGATAATTTCGCGCGTTGTGAGAAAAGCCGCTGCGCCGGGAGATTGTGCGGCGAACTTATTCGCGATCTTCGGCCGAGCGCGGGGCGTCGAGGTGGACGGTGCGCGTGGGGATCTCGGCTTGCTGCGTCATGTATGCGATGAGGCGGTCGTTGAAATCCTTGGCGGGATCGTGGCCCATTTTCTTCAGCGCTTGCGTGAGCGCGGCGACCTCGACGAGGCGGGCCATGTCGCGGCCGGGACGCACGTAGAGAATGATGTGCGGGATCTTGAGATTGAGGATCTCGTAGAAGTTTTCTTCGAGGCCCGTGCGTTCCTCGATGGCGTCGGGCGTCCACTCGTAGAGCGAGACGACGAGGTCGATACGCTTTTCGGCGCGCACGCTTTTCACGCCGAACATGTCGGAGATGTTGATGATGCCGATGCCGCGACACTCCATGTAGCCGCGATTGAGTGGGCGGCTCGAAGCCATGAGTTCGCGTTCGTCGAGGAGTTTGATGACGGTGAGATCGTCCGCGACGAGCGAGTGGCCACGCTCGATGAGGGCGAGCGCGCATTCGCTTTTGCCGACGCCGCTGGAGCCGCGAAGCATCACGCCGATGCCGCGAATATCGAGCGTGGTGGCGTGCTCGGTGACGGAGGGTGCGAACTCGTTGTCGATGCAGAGCGTGGCGAGGTTGATAAAATTCATCGTGATCAGCGACGTGCGGAACACGGGGAGTTTTCGCTGGCTCGCGACGGTGATCATCGCCGGCGTGGGTTGATAACTGCGCGTGAGGACGAGGCAGGGAATCTGCCGGTCGACCATGGCATGCAGGATCTCGATCTGGCGTTCCTGGCTGAGCGATTTGAGGTAGGTCATCTCCGCTGCGCCGAGAACCTGAATGCGTTTGTTGGCGAAATATTTGAAGAAGCCCGTGAGCGCGAGCGCGGGGCGGTTGATCGAGCCCTCGCGAATCATGCGGTGCAGTCCATTGCCGCCGAAAGCGAGCTCCATCTTGAGACGCTCGCGGTAGGTATCGAAGAAGTGGGCGACGGTGATGCCTTGGATGGATTTGGGCATGGGGAAGAGTCAGATCTGAATTCCGAAGGGCGAATGCCGGACGGTTCGGAGGGCGTGGATTTAGGATGTGGGTTTCGGAAAACTTGAGAGTGACTTCTGTTTCTGCCTTCGGAATTCGGTTTTCGGACTTACAAATTGAAGTCTTTGCCGAGGTAGAATTCGCGCGCTTGTGGGTCGTTGATGAGGAAGCTGCTGGTGCCGGAGGTGAGGACTTTGCCTTGGTGAATGATGTAGGCGCGGTCGACGATGGAGAGCGTTTCGCGCACTTGGTGGTCGGTGATGAGGATGCCGATGCCGCGTGCTTTGAGCGCAAGGATCATCTTTTGCACTTCGGCGACCGAGATCGGATCCACGCCCGCGAAAGGTTCGTCCATGAGCAGGAACTTCGGCTGTGTGACGAGCGCCCGCGCGATTTCGAGACGACGACGTTCGCCGCCGGACAGCGTGTAGGCTTTTTGTTTCGCGACGTGCGTGAGATGGAGTTCTTCGAGATGTTGGCGGACGCGAGCCGGGCGTTCGTCGCGCGAGAGGCCGATGGTCTCGACGATGGCGAGGATGTTTTCCTCGACGGTGAGTTTGCGGAAAATCGACGCCTCTTGCGGGAGATAGCCGACGCCGAGACGCGCACGTTCGTGCATGCGAAGGCGGGTGGCGTCGCGGCCATTGATGAAGACCTTGCCGGCGGTCGCGGGGACGAGGCCGACGATCATGTAGAACGACGTGGTTTTGCCGGCGCCATTGGGGCCGAGCAGCCCGACCACTTCGCCGGCGCGCACGTTGATATCGACGCCGTTGACGACGTTGCGCAGGCCGTAGGTTTTGACGAGGCCTTGCGTGGAAATCTCGGGCGTGGCGGAAGACGCGGGCGAGGGCGAAGAACTCATTGGCCGGAAGAAGCGTCGGATTGGGAGCTCGAGGCGTTTTTGTCGAAGCCGAGATCCTTGATCGCCGGGCCGACGATGCGAACGTTTTCTCCCAGCACGCGGCGTTCGCCTTTGAGCAGGATCGCGGGATCCGCGATCCAAGTGACTTTGAAATCATGGTCCATGATCACGGGCGGTTGTCCCTCGGCGCCGGTGAGGACAACTTTTCCTTCGCGCGGAAGAATCTCGGCGCGCTCGCAGTGCGCTTCGCGTTGGCCTTGGAGAATGCGGACCTTGCCGGTGGCGACGATGGATTTGAAACGCTCAATATCGTCGGCCGTGCCCTGTTCGGCGGCGGGACGGGCGGGCGCGTTTTCGCCTTCGAGCACGGCGTCGATTCGGTCGCAGGTGATGCGGAGATTGGTGGCGGTGACGACGACATTGCCGCGCAGGAGCAGATTCGTCTCGGTGTCGTCGTTATTGCTCCAGAGTTCGGCGTGCTGGGATTCGATGACCGTTTCGACGGGTTCGGCAGACGGCGCCGGCGGAGTCGCGGCTTGCGCAGGCAAAAGCGCCGGGCCGCACGCGAGAAGAAGGACGGGCAGAAGCGGGATGCGTTTCATTAGTTGAGAATACCTTTTATCGGTGCGCGGATGACGACGCGGACGTTTTGGCGGAGGATGAGGCGACCGAGTTTTTTGTTTTCCTCGTGATCGTAGGACCAGTCTTCGCCGGTGACGTCGGCGTTTTTGGAAATGAGGCGGACGCCTTCTTTGCCGGAGACGAGGTAGCGGCCTTTCCCGGAGATGTTGAGTGTGGCGGAGGGCGCGAGCAGGAGATTGACGGTGTCGGTGCTGCCATCGCCCGCGAACTGCGTGAAATTGAGATCGAGAATGTCGATTTGCGAGTGGCTGATGTAGCGGGCTTCGCCGCCGCGGATGAGCAGCACGCGATTACCAGCGTCGTCGAAAGTCGGCAGGCGGAAATTTTTCACCGGTGCGTTGGCCACGACCGACGATTGGGCGGACGCGGAGGAAACTCCGAGCAACGTCAGCGCGACGGCCGTGCACACGCGGAGAAAACGAAATGACGATCTCATGGAACGAAAGTCAGACCGCGGGCCGCGAAGATGTGTTCACAAACCTCTCGAACGGCGCCGTAGCCGGGAAGCCGCGTCGTGACATAGTCGGCAGCCGCGAGCGCGGCGGGCATCGCGCCGGGCACGGAGACGCCGATGCCGGCCCAGCGAATGGCGGCGGCATCGATGTCGTCATCGCCGATGTAAACGCATTCCGACGCGGGAATGCCGAGACGGTCGGCGAGCTCCTTGAGCGCGACATGTTTGTCGACGCGACCTTGGAGCAGATGAGGGATTTTGAGTTCGCTCGCGCGCACGGTCGTGGCGCCGGAGTGGCGACCGGAAATCCACGCGATATCGATGCCTGAACGCAGGCAGCGGCCGAGGCCCATGCCATCGAGCACGCTGAAGATCTTCGTTTCCGAGCCATCGGAGTTGATGTGCAGCGAGCCGTCGGTGAGCACGCCATCGACGTCCATCGCGAGCAGACGAATCGCCGCCCAACGACGCGGACTGATCTTCGATTGTTTGTTCTCGATTTTCGACGTGCGCGAGACGGCGCGGGCCGTGCGGGCGGATACGCGTCGGGGCTTGGTTACTTTGGGTTCTTTGGCCACGGCGGGAAGCGGGAAAAAAGACGCGCGGACTCAGCCCATCCAGTTGGCGATGCGCTCGATGACGCTCTCTTTGGTCGGGCGGAACGCATGCTCGAGCTCCGGCGCGAAAGGAACGGGCAGATCGAGCGAGGCGATGCGCAGCGGCGGCGCTTCGAGATCGAAGAACATTTCTTCGGCGAGACGCGCGACAAGCTCCGCGCCGAAGCCGTGATTGCGACGCCCTTCGTGCAACACGATCAAGCGCCGCGTGCGGGCGAGCGATTCGCGGATCGCGTCGAGACGCAGCGGGGAAAGTGCGCGCAGATCGAAGATGTCGAACGCGCGCTCGTATTCAGTTTCAAAATACGCGGCGACGTCCTCGGCGAGATGCACCATTTCGCCATAAGTCACGAGCGTGGCGAAATCGCCGGAGCGCACGAGGCGCGGCTGCCAGATGTCGCGGTAGTTGGGGTCCCAGACGACGTTGAATTTGCCGCGGCGATAGAGGCCTTTGTGTTCGAAGAGGAGCACGGGATTGTCGTCTTCGTACGCGGCGAGGAGGGCGTTGAACGCATCCTGCGGCGTGCTCGGATAAAGCGCCTTGAGTCCTGGCATGGAGAGCAGGAAGGAATCGAGTTCCTGCGAGTGGAAGGAGCCGAAGGTGAGACCGCCGCCGCTGGGCAGACGGAAGACGATTGGCACGCGCGCGCCCGAGCGGAAATGATACGTGGCGGCGTTGAGCGTGATCTGCGTGATGGCTTCGGTGCAGAAATCGGCGAACTGAAACTCTTCGATCGGACGATGACCGTTGAGCGCGAGACCGATCGCGTAGCCGGTGCAGGCGCTTTCGGCGAGCGGTGTATTGAAAACACGACTACGGCCGAAGTCCTTGAGCAAACCGTCCGTGACCTTGAACGCGCCGCCGTAAGTGCCGATGTCCTGGCCGAGGACAATCGCCTCGGGCCGCTCGCTGAGGATCTTGCGATGGGCGAGATTGAGCGCCTGCGCGAACGTGACGTGCTGCGGTGACGACGGCTCGGGTTTCCAATCGATCGGGGCCGCATCGGGCGCAAAAAGATCGGCCTCCATGCCCGCGGGACTCGGGCGCGGAACGGCGAGGGCCACTTTGATGCATGCTTCGACGAAGGCGGCGAGCTCGGTGTCGACCGCATCGAGTTGCGCGCCATGACCGGCGGCGGCGAGGCGCGTGCGCAGACGCGGAAGCGGATCGCGCGTGAAGAATGAATCGCTTTCGCCGGGCAGAAGATAATCGGCGGTGTCGTAGGCGGCGTGACCGCGGAGACGCAGCGTGTGCGCTTCGATGAGGAACGGGCGACCGGTGGTGCGAACGCGTTCGATGGCTTCGCCGAGCGCGCGGGTGGTCGCTTCTGTATCCGAACAATCAATACTGGCGGCTTCGATGCCGTACCCCGCGGCGCGTTTCCACAGTTCGGTGCCGGCGGCGAATTGCTCGTTAAGCGGCGTCGAATACGCGTATTGGTTGTTCTCGATGACAAAGAGAACGGGCAGCGACAGCAGCGACGCGAGATTGAGCGATTCGTGGATGTCGCCCGTGCTGGAGGCGCCGTCGCCGAAGAAAGTGAACCCGACGGCTTTTTTGCCGAGGCGGCGCTGAGAATCGGTCGAACCGAGCACATTGGAAAGCATCGCGCCGAGATGGCTGATCATCGGCAGCGAACGGTTTTTCGGATCGCCGTGGTGGATGTTGCCCTCGCGCGCTTTGGTGGGGCTGTGCGCGTTGGCGAAATATTGGTTCAGATGATCGCAGAGATGATCGCTCCAAACGAGATGGCCGCCCAAGCCGCGGTGGGTAAACGAAATCACGTCGACCGATTTGTCCGCGAGAAGCGCGATCGGGACGCAGAGACCTTCGTTGCCCTGGCCGCCGGTGACAGTGCCTTTGATCAGGCCCTGACGGAAAAGATCGAGGATGCGATTGTCGGCCGTACGGGCGAGCTGCATCCACGCGTAGATACGCAGGAGAGCGGCGTCGGGATTTTGGGCGAGTTCCTCCGGGCGGAGATCGCGCCGGTCGAGGCAGGCGGGAAGAGTGGGAAATGCCATGTCCAAAAAGCGACGGTGAGGGGCGAAAAGGGGACGGGCAAGCGAGAGATTGCGCGGGGACGAAGGGGATTTTCAGCGGCGAGGCTGAGGGAGAACGCGCGGACGACATCGGCGCAATGATGCCGTCCGCGGAAGAGGATCAAACGGTGACGGCGAACAGTTCTTCGTTCATGAGGCCATCGGCGACGCGATTCACGGTGCCGGTCATCATGATCGAAAATTGATCGTCGATCTCGATGCCGATGCGACCGCCGGGCATGTGCACGGTCAGTTCGGCATCGACCAAACCGAGGCGGCGCGCGACCGCGGCGGCGGCGCTGGAACTGGAGCCGGACGCGAGCGTGTAACCGGCGCCGCGTTCCCAGATCTCAATGCGGATGTTTTTGCGATCGAGCACCTGCAGGAACTGCACGTTGGTTTTGCGCGGGAAATTGGGATGCACCTCAAGATGCGGGCCGTAGCGATGCGCGAGCTCGGCGTTGATCTCGGGCAATGGCAGCACGCAGTGCGGATTGCCGATCGTGGCGGCGCAGTAGGTGAACTCGCGATCGAGGATGGTGATCTTTTCGTTGAGCACCTCGCGCGCGGGGCCGTCGAGATTGACGGGGATTTTGGCGCTATCGAACGAAACCGTGCCCATGGCGACGGTGATGAGGGCGCCGTTTTCTTTGATGACAGATTTCACGCGACCGCCGGGGACCTCGATCGTGAACTCAGGCTTTTTCACGAGGCCGCTGTCCCACAAGTAGCGGGAAAAGATGCGCAGACCGTTGCCGGACTTTTCGGCTTCCGAGCCATCGGGATTGAAGATGCGCAATCCAAAGTCGCAGGAGGACGACGGCAGCGGACCCCAGAGGATGCCGTCGGAGCCGACGCCGAAATTGCGATGGCAGATCACGCGGATCTGCTCCGTGGTGGGCGCGGATTTCCACGACGGGAAATCCGCTGGATCGAGCACGATGTA
This sequence comes from uncultured Opitutaceae bacterium, assembly GCA_937958045.1. Lineage (GTDB taxonomy): Bacteria > Verrucomicrobiota > Verrucomicrobiia > Opitutales > Opitutaceae > Nibricoccus. The sequence goes on from CALFXL010000030.1 coordinate 49,706, forward strand.
GTCGTTGCCGAGAGCGTGGTATTTATGGAAGCGCATAGGCGGAGATCGCGCAGCGAAGGCGAAATCCGCCGGGAGCGGAAGCGTGGAATTTGAGCTTCCGAAAGCGTCTTCAAAGCTTCCAGACGAATTCGTCGGGCGCGCTGAGGAAACCGCGCATGAATTTCACCACAGGCACTTGGTCGTATTCGCAGGCGGCGACCTGCGGCTGGTCGAAGTCGAGGATTTGCGCGCCGGGAAACGCCAGAACGATGGGCGAGTTGGTCGCGATGATGAATTGGGCGTTTTCGGCGACGAGGGTTTTGAGGAAAGAAAGAAACTCCATCTGTCGCTTGGGCGGAAAGGCGCATTCGGGTGTATCCAATAAGTGGAGACCGCCGGGAACGCATCGCTCCCGCAAGAGCTCCAAGCAACCCGCGCCGCGGCCGTGCAGGTCGCAGGAGCGCAGATACGCGCCGTAGGGCGTTTTCGGGGACCAGTGAAGGTTGAGATTGCGCGCGAGCCGGTGGCTGGAAGCGAGTGAAGGCTCGTGCTCGGGCGGCAGCTCGGTCGGCATCGGCAGGCGTGCGCGGAGGGCGAGCGCTTCGAGGAGGGTGGAGGGACCGGAGGCGTTTTCGCCGGCGAAAAAAGTGACCGGGGCGGTGAAAGCGAGCGTGCGCAGGGAAACAAGACGGGGAATGGCAAACGGGTTATGGGTATAGCTTTCAGGTTCGCCGCTCAGCCGCTCGATGCTGCGAAGGAAAATCATACGGCCGCGATTATAGCACGCTTTGAGCGAGTTTGCCCGAACGGAACATTTTCCGACGCGAGGGGATCGTCGATTGCGATCGATGCATAATTTCCGCTCGTCTTCGGCGGCGTGAATCGTGTGCTCGACGGTTCTTCCCCGATTTTTCACTGATACCATTTTGCGAATGTCTTTGATGCGTCCCTGCTTGATCTGGATGGCGCTCGCGTCCCTGGCGGGAGGCGGGAGTTTGATGGCCGCCGCCGTGGCTGCGCCCGATGCGCTCATCGAGGCGTTGCCCGAACGGGCCTTGCCCGAGCTGGATGCGTTTTTGAAGCGCAGCTTGCGCGAAGCGCCGACGATGTTGATGCGCCGTTGGGAAACGGAACAGGCCGAAGCGCACGCGATGGCCGCGCGCGCGCCGATGCTTCCCAGTGCACGGGCTTATGTGAGCACCGGTGTTATCATGGAACAGCGCACCGATGGCGGTGTGGATTCGGACCGCACGTTGGCGGCTGTTCTCTATAATGCTGGCATTTCGCAGCCGATCTTCCACTGGGGCGCGCTCACTAAGAATTACGAGGTGGCGAAACTCAGCCACGCGATCTCGGCGCGAAATATCGAAGAGACGCGTCGTCTCCTCGCGGTGGATTTGCGCAGCCGGTATTTCACGTTGGTAAATGTGAATGCGTCGATCGAATCGACGCGGCGACGTCTTGAGGATCTTCGACGCCAGCTCGAACACGCGAGGAAGCAAGTGGCGGATGGATTCGCCGCTTCGGCGGAAACTTCGACCATCGATGTGCAGATCACCGCGACGGAGATGAGTCTGCAGCAACTGGAGCGCAGTTGGGATGTTTATCGTCGCGATCTGTCGCGTATTTCCGGCGTGCCGATCGATCAGTTGCCGTCCGTAGTCGACGAACTGCCGAAACCCGGCGAACTCGCAACCGTGGTGAAAAATCTCGCGGGCACCGGTGATCCCGCTTTGCCGTCGGTGCGTTTGCAGAATGCCGAGGACGCGATCCGTGCGGAGCGGCTTCGTTATGAGATCGAGAGCACGCGCCTGCGTCCGAAGCTCGGGCTCGATTTCAGTGTGAGTCAGGACAACAAAAACCCCGACAACAACGCGCTCGGGCCGAAAGCGCTCATCACGACGTGGAGCGCGTATGCGACGGTGAACTGGCAGTTGTTCGACGGCTTCAGCACCAAAGCGGCGAAGCGCGCGTCGCTTGCTCGTCTGCGTGTGTATGAAAAAGACCGCGATCTGGCGATTCAGCAGGAAGCGGATGAACGCCGTTCCGAAGTTACCCATCTGCAAGTCGTCTGGCGTCAGCTCGAGCAAGCAGAGATAGGTATTTCTGGCGCGCGCGGCTCGATCGAGGCGATCGAGAAGGACGTGAAAGCCGGCTGGCTGCCCGCGCAACAACTCGAAGTGGCGAGACAGGCCGAGCGCGCGGCGCTCGAAGCGGTGAATGGCGCGCGTGCGAATTTCTACCTCGCGGTGGCCACGTATCTGTCGAATCGCGGGCTCGATCCGGCGGTGCGCGAGTTCGGCCAGTGAAGCATCAATAGAGAAAAATTTTTCATGAAGTCTTCGACAAAATGGGGTGTGCTCGGCGGGCTGGTTGTGCTGCTGGGCGCGGGTGTGTGGTTTGGTTATTGGCAAAGCCAGCCCGTCGCGGTGGTCGCGCCGTTGAAGCGTGGCACGGCGATGCAGATCGCGCCGGCGAATGTGCTCGTGAGTGCGGAGTTTCGCATGGAGATCAAAAGCGAGACGCGCGGCGTGATTTTAAGAAGCGCCGTCCGCCGCGGCTCCGAGGTGAAAGCCGGTGATGTGTTGTTCGAAATCGATCCGAAGGATATCGAGATCGAGATCGAGCGCATCGAAGCGGAATATAAGGCGGAGAAAGCGCGCATCGATGTCGGTTCGCCCGTGCGTTTTGAAATCGCGACCGCCGAGGAAACGGTTCGCAATTACACGCGACTCGTGGAGCAGGGGACGCTTGCGCAAGTGGAGCTCGATCGCGCGAAGCGTCGCGTGGAGGAGCTCAATGATCGCAAGGCTTTCGAGGACATCGAAAATCAGCGCAAACTCGATTCGCTCGAAAACCAGCTGAAGGTGAAACGTCGTCAGCTCGAAAAAACGCGCGTGATCGCGCCGGCGGACGGAACGGTTTCGGAAATTTTTGCCAACACCGGCGAGTTGGTGGGCGAGGGGCACATGCTCGCGCACATCATTTCGAAATCGCGAGTCGTGGAAGCGCAGATCGGCGAGGAACATTTTGCCGGTGTGCGTCCGGGATTGCCCGTGAACGTTCAGCTTCTCGGCTACGGTGGAAAGACGATCAAAGGCACGGTCGATCGCGTGCTGCCTGGCGCCGACGAACGCACGAAGCGCTACATCGCGTACCTTGAACTCGATCTCGATGAGCAAACCACGCTCGCGCCGGGGCTCACCGGCGAAGCGACGATCATCGTGGCGAAAGAGGAAAACGTGCTGCTCGCGGACAAGCGCGCGATGGTCGGGCACAATGTCTTTGTCGTGAAAGATGGTCGTGCGACGTTGCGACCGGTCGTGATTGGCTACAGCGGGTTGAACAGCACGCAGATCATTCGCGGAGCCGAGGAAGGCGAAGACGTGATCGTGACGAATGTTGTGGCGTTTCGCGATGGTCAGCGCGTGCGTGTGCAGAGAGAAAAGAGTCGCTGATGCGCACGAATCTTCAGATCGCGCTACGGTTTCTTCTCGCGAAGAAACGCTCGATGGCGATGAGCCTCGTGGGCATCGCGTTTGGCGTGGGCTTCATCGTGCTCACCCAAGCGGTGACGACGGGCTTTCAGGCGTTTTTTATTCAGACGATTCTCGGCACCGACGGCGCGATTCGCGTGGAGGATAAGTTTCAATCGCTGACGACGACGTTCGCGATCGAGGAAGCCGGAACGGGCGAGGAAGTGGAACGCGTCGTGATCGAAGCGAATCGGCGTTATCAAGAAGGCGTGAGCGAACCGCGCCTGTTGCGCGAGACGTTGGAGCGTTTTCCCGAGATTCTCGGCGTGTCCGAAGTGTTGCGCGGAAGCGTGCGTATTCAGTCGGCGACGCGTGAGGGCGATGCGCAGGTGATGGGCATCGAACTCGACGATCATCTGCGCGTGTCGAAGCTCGGCGAACAGATCGTCATGGGCAGTCTCGACGATTTTCGAAGCACGCCGTCGGGCATCTTAATGGGCCGCGATCTGGCGGAACGTCTTCGCGTGAGTCCGGGCAATTCGGTGGTGCTCACGTATGCGGGACAATCGACGCGTTATCGTGTGTCGGCGATTTATGAAACGGGTGTGCGCGAAATCGATCGCGTGCGGATTTTTCTGCACATCGGCGAATCGCGGCTGTTGTTGAAACGTCCGTATGGCGCGAGCCTGCTTCAGATCGCGTTGCACGATCCGGATCGCGCGCCGGAAGTCGCGAAACAAATCGAGCGTGTCGTGAGTCACCGCGCGACGGAGTGGCAGTATCGCGAAAAGCTGTATCTCGACCTCTTCGTCTTTTTTCGCGCCGCGGCGGCGATCATGGTTTCAACGATCATCATCGTGTCGGGCCTCGGTATGTTCAATACGCTCGCGATGATCGTCATGGAGAAAACGAAGGACATCGCGATTCTGCGTTCGATGGGTTTCACGCGCGAAGACATCGCGGCGATCTTCATGCTGCAGGGATTGCTCGTTCTCGGCATCGGCGTGCTCGCGGGATGGGCCATCGGTATGGTGAGCACGTACGTGGTTTCGAGCGTGCCGATCGCGGTGCGCGGTATTTTTGTGACGGATCACGTCGTTGTGGCGTGGAATTTCGATCACTACATCGGCGCGGCCTTGGCGGCGTTGGTGGTTGTTTTTATCGCCAGCTGGCTTCCGTCGCGACGTGCGGCACGACTTGAACCGGCGGCCATCATCCGGGGAGCTTCTCAATGAGCGACGTCATCCCATCTTCCCGCGATGCCGCAGCGATGCGCGGCGAAGCGATTCGTTGCGATGGACTCGTGCGTTTCCTCGGAGAAGGCGAGGGGCGGGTGCAGGTATTGCGCGAAGTGTCTTTCTCAGCCGCACCGAGCACGGTGACGGCGATCGTCGGTCCGTCGGGCTGCGGCAAGAGCACGCTGCTTTATTTGTTGGGGCTGCTCGATCGGCCGGATGCGGGGGAAATTTGGATCGGCGGAAAAAATCTTGCGACAGCCGACGACGCCGAGCGCACCGCCACGCGCAACGCGCACATCGGCTTCGTGTTTCAGTTTCACTTCCTGATGCTCGAGTTCACTGCGTTGGAGAATGTGATGATTCCGATGCGCAAACTCGGACGTCTGCGTCCGGCGGAGATGGAAGCGCGTGCGCGCATGTTGCTCGACGCGGTGGGGCTCGGCGCGAAGACGCATCGCCTCGCGACACATCTTTCCGGCGGTGAACAGCAACGCGTGGCCATCGCGCGTGCGCTCGCGAATCAACCGTCGATTCTTCTCGCCGATGAGCCGACGGGAAATCTCGACGTGAAAAACTCCGCGCTCGTTTTCGATCTCATGGTGCGGCTCGCGCGCGAGCATGGACAGGCGATCGTGTTGGTCACACACAATCCGGAGATCGCTGCGCGTTGCGATCACGTGCGACCGATGCGCGATGGCGTTTTCGTGTGACGAATGACGCGCGCGGTTGTTCGCAAAATGCGCGCAGGTCGGCATGTTCGGGATTAGCAAAACCCTCACAGCCCCCCGGGCCCGCTTAACTTTGCATTCTAAAAAAATCCCGTTTCCTAAATTTTGGTTTACAATCGAATTCACGCGGCCTTCGCTGCGTGCGACTTTAACTTTTTACGAAGAACTGTGAGCACTCATCACTCGCGAAAGAGTTTCTTTGCCAAGTTCCTGGGTTTGCTGGCTGCCGCCGGCATCGCACCTAGGTTGCTGGCCAAATCCCCGTCCCCTGCGGCTGCTCCGGTTTCGGCATCCGCTCCGTTCCAAGTGCGCACGGAGACGCGCGCCGTCGCCCGTTCGAGCGATACGGTTTAACGCACACTCCGGCTTATGTCGCATATCTTCCCGAAGTCGGCCAACAAGCTGCCGCTCCAGATCATCATCTTCGTGCTCGTTCTCGTGGGTGTGGTCACGGCTGCCACCACGTACTACGCCACACCGAAGTATACACGGATTGGATACGCGCCGGTGCAACCGGTGCCGTTCAGTCACGCGCTTCACGCCGGTCAGCTCGGCATCGATTGCCGTTACTGCCACGTCGGCGTCGACAAGGGCGCGACCTCCACGGTGCCCACGGCGCAGACCTGCATGAACTGCCACAACCAGATCCTGCCCGACAGCCCGGCGCTCGCCCCTGTGCGCGAGAGCTTCGCTTCCGGCGATCCGATCAAGTGGGTGAAAGTTCACCAAGTGCCGGACTACGTTTATTTCAACCACGCCGTTCACGTGAACCGCGGCATCTCGTGCGTCGAGTGCCATGGCAAGGTGAACGAGATGGAAGTGGTCCGCCACGAAAAGCCTTTGAGCATGGGTTTCTGTCTTGATTGCCATCGCGATCCCGCCTCGCACGTGCGCCCGCTGGATCAAATCACGAATCTGAATTGGACGCCTGCCCAGGCTTCTGAACACGCCAAGTGGGCCCAGGACTTCGTTAAGAATAACCACATCACGCCTCCGCAAAGCTGCACCGGCTGCCATCGATGAAACGCAAAGTTGTCCATCCCGAACCTTCCCCCAGCGAGCAGCTGAACGGTCCCAAATACTGGCGCAGTCTCGATGAGATGGCCGCCACGCCGGGCTTCCAGGAACATCTCCAACGAGAGTTCCCCGAAGGCGCCTCCGAGCTCCAGGGCGTTGATCGTCGCCACTTCTTCAAGCTCATGGCCGCGTCCTTCGCCCTCGGTGGCGTGGGTCTTGCCGCGGGCTGCCGCCGTCCCGAAGCGCACATTCTTCCCTACGGAAAATCCGTGGAAGGCGTTGTCCCGGGCCTGCCGCTCTATTTCGCGACCGCGATGCCCATCCGCAAATCGGCGGTGCCGGTCCTCGCCGAGACGCATCAAGGCCGTCCAACCAAACTCGAAGGCAATCCCAGCTACGCGCCCTACGGCGGTGGCACCAATGCTTTCGTGCAAGCGTCGGTTCTTGATCTCTACGATCCGGACCGCGCCACCACGCACACGCTCGGCGGTCGCGCGGCGACGGTCGCGGCGGTGCAGGACAAACTCTCCGGCATCGGTCGCGCTTACACCGATTCGCAGGGCGAAGGTCTCGCGTTCCTCGCTGAGGAATCGGGTTCGCCGACGCGCGAAGCGCTTGTTCGCCGTTTGAAGGCGAAATTCCCGCGTGCGATCTGGGCCGAGTACGAGCCCGTGCGCGAAACGCCGCCCGCCGCGGCTGCGCAAGCGGTGTTCGGACGCAATGTCCAACCGCATTACCAATTCGCTAAGGCGAAGCGTATCCTTTCTTTGGATGCGGACTTCTTCCACGCCGAAGCCGCGAGTCTCTATTATTCCCGCGAGTTCGCGAAGGGCCGCAAGGTCACTTCGGTGAAGGATGAAATGAACCGTCTGTATGTTGCCGAGAGCGCGTTCACGCTCACCGGCGGCATGGCGGATCATCGTCTGCGTCTCGCCACGAGCCACATGCTCGGTCTCGCTGCGGCCATCGCCGCGCAGATCACGGGCGACAGCGCATTCGCTCCGCTCGCGCAGGGACTGGATTTCAAGGACAAGGACAAGTGGATCGCCGCCTGTGCGGAAGATCTCCGCAGCCATCGCGGCCAATCGCTCGTCGTCGCCGGCGCGCATTTGCCCGCGGAAGTCCACGCGATTGCCTACGCGATCAACGTCGCGCTCGGCAACGTGGGCCAGACGATCGATTTCCTCGAAGTGCCCGCGTCGGATGCGGCGTCGATCGGCGATCTCGCCAACGCGATCAAGGCCGGCTCGGTCAAGACGCTCGTCGTTCTCGGCGGCAATCCCGTCTACAACGCTCCCGCCGATCTCGATTGGGCCTCGTTGCAGAAGTCGGTCGGCGAAGTGATTCGTTACGGTTATTACGTCGACGAAACGTCGCAGTTGGCCTCGGCGCACATCGCAGCGACGCACTACCTCGAATCGTGGGGCGATGCCCGCACGGCCGATGGCACCATCGTCGCGGTGCAGCCGATGATCCTCCCGCTGTTCAACGGCCTCACGGATATTGAGGTGCTTGCGCGCATCGCGGGTGAAGCCACGACCGATCCTTACACGCTGGTTCATCAGACCATCACCGGTCTGGCCGGTGGCGATGAGGCGGCTTTCCGCAAATTCCTTCACGACGGTCTGCTGGCAGGCAGCGGTTATCCGAAAGTCTCTGTCAGCCTCAGCGCCGGCGGACTCTCGCGCTTGCTCAATGCCACGCCGCGTTATCCGGCGCTTTCGAAGGACAATCTCGAAGTGCGCTTCACGACCGACCAGAAGGTCGACGACGGTCGCTTCGCCAACAACGGCTGGCTGCAGGAATGTCCGGACCCGATCACGAAGATCGCGTGGGACAACGCCATCCTCATCAGCCCCGCGCTCGCTCGCGAACTCGGTGTTTATCCTGGTGGCACGGCGCTTCAAGTCGCCCGCGTGGAGACGGCCGAATTCGAGGTCGGCAAAGAAAAAGCGCATCTGGCCGAGCTCACGCTCAACGGCCGCACGATCACCGGTCCGTTGCACATTCAGCCGGGTCTTTCCAATTACACCATCGTCGTTCCGCTCGGTTACGGCCGGACGGTTTCCGGTCGAGTAGGGAAGGGCCAGGGTTTCAACGCTTACCCGATCCGCACCTCCGATGCTCCGGCCTTCGCCGTTGGCGCGTCGCTCAAGGTCACCGATCAGCGTTATCTCCTCGCGAACACGCAGGAGCACTGGTCGATGGAAGGCCGCGACATCGTTCGCGAAGCGAACTTCGACGAGTACCTGAAGAATCCGGGCTTCGTTGATGAAATCGGCACCGAATCGCATTCGCCCGCGATCTACGGCGCGGACAACACGCCGACCAACGACAACAAACTCTCTCGCGAAGAGCGCGCGAAGCTCAACGCCACCCGCGCCACGACGCTTCCCCGCGGCGGCTCGCTGTACAAGACGCCCGAGTTCAACGGCGTTCACCAGTGGGGCATGGTCGTCGACCTGAACACCTGCATCGGTTGTAACGCGTGTATCATCGCCTGTCAGGCCGAGAATAACATCCCGATCGTGGGCAAGGACCAAGTCCTTCGCGGTCGCGAGATGCACTGGATCCGTCTCGATCGTTACTATTCCGACGGCAAAGCCGAAGGCGCTGCGTTCGGCGGCCCGGGTAACAAAGAAATTCCCGAGGATCCCCAAGTCTCGCTCCAGCCGGTCGCCTGCTTGCATTGCGAAACCGCGCCTTGCGAGACGGTGTGCCCGGTCAACGCGACCGTTCACGACGAGGAAGGCCTCAACGCCATGGCGTACAACCGTTGCATCGGTACCCGCTATTGCGCGAACAACTGCCCGTACAAGGTCCGTCGTTTCAACTTCTTCGATTGGAACAAACGCCAGCTCGATCAGCTTTATATGGGACCGCTCGGCGAGAGCGGCATGCCCGAGTTGGTCAAGATGGTGAAGAATCCCGACGTCACCGTGCGCATGCGCGGCGTGATGGAGAAGTGCACGTACTGCGTGCAGCGCATCCAGCAGGCCAAGATCGCGCAGAAGGTGAAGGCCAAGGACTCGGGCGACGTGAAAGTGCCGGATGGCACCATCAAGGTCGCTTGCCAACAGGCCTGCCCGGTCGACGGCGTGTACTTCGGCGACATTACGGACCCGAACAGCGAGGTATCGAAGGCGAAAGCCCGCGAGCAGGATTATTCGCTGCTCGGCTACCTCAACACCCGTCCGCGCACCACGTATCTCGGCAAGCTGCGTAATCCCAATCCGCAGATGCCTGACTACGCGGCGATCAAGACGCCCTTCAGCCGTCAGGAATACGAAAACAAGAATCATCCCTCTCATGGCGATCATGGCCACGGCCACGACGCGCATGGACACAGTCACGGCGCTCCTGCCACTCATGAGCACGGCCACACCTCGCTCCAAAACCTTCAGCGTATCGGAGGACTTAGCTAATGGCTCACGCCTCTGATCATGCCGCCCCGGCGGTTCTCAATGAAATCAAACCCGCGGAGCTCCCGCGCGCCAAGCTGGTCGAAAACGACCGCAGCTTCGCGTGGATCACCGAAAAGGTTTGCTCCATCATCGAGGGCAAGACGCCCACATGGTGGTGGGTGTGCTTCATCCTCGCGTGCTTCGTCGCCTCGTTTACCGTCGCGGGCATCACCTATCTGGTGGCCACGGGCGTCGGTGTGTGGGGGCACGCCAACCCGGTCAACTGGGCGTGGGATATCGTGAACTTCGTGTTCTGGATCGGTATCGGTCACGCCGGTACGCTCATCTCCGCGATTCTCTGTTTGCTGCGTCAGAAATGGCGTACGTCGATCAATCGCGCGGCCGAGGCCATGACGATTTTCGCGGTGGTTTGCGCGGCGATCTTCCCGGTCTTCCACGTCGGCCGTGTCTGGTTCGCGTGGTATCTTTTTCCGATCCCCAACGCCAACTATATCTGGCAGAACTTCCGTTCGCCGCTGGAGTGGGACGTGTTTGCGGTGTCCACGTACGGAACGGTTTCCGTGCTTTTCTGGTACGTCGGTCTAATTCCTGACCTTGCTGTTCTCCGCGACCGTTTCTTCCGCGCGGGCAACAAGCTCCGCTCGGCGATCTACGGTTTCTTCGCGATGGGCTGGCGCGGTTCCAACCGCCACTGGAGCAACTACGAAATGGCGTACCTGATCCTCGCTGGCGTCTCCACGCCGCTGGTTCTCTCGGTGCATACCATCGTGTCGTTCGACTTCGCGGTGTCGCTGCTCCCGGGCTGGCACACCACCATCTTCCCGCCGTACTTCGTTGCCGGCGCCATCTTTTCGGGCTTTGGCATGGTGCTCACGCTCATGCTCCCGCTCCGCGCGATCTACAAACTCGAGGATCTGATCACGCAGTACCACATCGACTGTATGTGTAAGATCACCCTCGCGACGGGCACCATCGTGGGCTACGCCTACGGCATGGAGTTCTTCATCGCGTGGTACGGCGCGAACCCGTATGAAGGATTCGCCTTCATCAACCGCGCGTTCGGCAACTACGCCTGGGCTTACTGGATCATGATCGGCTGCAACGTCATCACGCCGCAGTTCTTCTGGTTCCGCAAGGTCCGCGAAAACACCTGGCTGGTCTGGGTGCTCTCGATCTTCGTCAACGTCGGCATGTGGTTCGAGCGCTTTGTCATCATCGTGACCTCGCTCGCCCGAGACTTCCTGCCGTCGAGCTGGGGCTATTACAGCCCGTCGATCGTCGAGATCTTCACCTTCTTCGGCACGTTCGGCGTGTTCTCGGTGCTGTTCCTCCTGTTCATCCGCTTCCTGCCCATCATGCCGATGGCGGAAATCAAGGCGGTCACTCCACAGGCCGACGCTCATGCCGGTCACGGCCATGACAAACACTAAGCCGTCATTCGCGTCCCAACCTTCAACTCTCACCTGAGAAAATGGCAGCACAACCATATGGCCTGATCGCCACGTTCGACACCCCCGCCGACGTCATGCACGCGGCGGAGAAGGTGCGCGATGCGGGATATAAATCCTGGGATTGCATCACCCCGTTTCCCATTCACGGCCTCGACAAGGCCATGGGTGTGAAGCGCTCGATCGTCCCGCGTTTTTCGCTCGCGGGCGGCCTCATCGGCTTCACCACCGGCATGAGCATGATCTGGTTTATGAACAGCTACGACTACCCGCTGATCGTGGGTGGCAAGCCGTTCTTTAGCCCGCTCTTCGCGTTTCCGGTCTCGTACGAGCTGACGATTCTCTTCACGGCCTTCGCGACCATCGGAGGCATGTTTTTCCTCAACCGCCTGCCCATGCACTACCATCCGGTCCTCAAATACGACCAGATCCATCGCGGCATGGATGACCAGTTCTTCATCGTGATCGATTCGCGCGATCCCAAGTTCAACCCAACCGCCACGCGGGCCCTGCTCGAAAAAGCCGGCGGCAAAGCCATCACCGAGCTGGAAGCCTGACCCATGCGTTACGCCTATCTCGTTCTCGCCTTCGTGGTCGTCGCCACGGTTTCCATTCTCGGATTCCGCGGCTCCACCTCGACTAAACCGCCGTTGGAGGTCTTCCCCGACATGGACCGGCAGGCCAAATACAAGCCGCAAGCCGCCAGCGCCTTCTTCGCCGATGGACGCGCGGATCGCCCGATCCCGCCCGGCGTCGTGGCTCGTGGTGATCTCCGCGATGATGCGCACCTCTACACCGGCAAAGCCGCCGATGGTTCGTTCGCGAGCGGTTTCCCTTCGTCGCTTTCGATCGATGCGCGCTTCTTGGAGCTCGGTCGTGCACGCTACAACGTTTCCTGCCTTCCGTGTCACGGTGCGGTGGGTGACGGCAACGGCATCACCAAGTCTTACGGCATGGGCGCCACGCCGACTTACCACGACGATCGCCTCCGCAACATGCCGGAAGGCGAGATCTACAACACCATCGTCCACGGCAAGGGCAACATGCTCTCGTATGCCGACAAGCTGAACGCCGAAGAACGCTGGGCGGTCATCGCCTACGTCCGCGCCCTGCAGCGCGCCCAAACCGGCACCCTCAACGACGTTCCCGCCTCTCACAAATCGGAGCTTGGTATTCAATGAGCACGCACGCAGCATCCGCTCCTCTTTCTCTTTCGACGGCCAGCCCCGTTAATGGCGCGGGCAAAGCGCTCGTCATCGGTCTGGTGGGCCTCGCCGTCTCCGGCGTCGGTTTCGCCGTTTCCGGTGTGCACGCCGCCGCCATTTCTTATCTGGTCGGTCTCAGTTTCTGGATCGCCATCGCCATCGGTATGCTGATGTGGGTGATGATTCACCACATCTTCGACGCCTCCTGGTCCGTGCTTCTCCGCCGCCAGTTCGAGCACTGGATCGCGGTGTTCCCGTGGCTCGGCCTGCTCTTCCTTCCGCTCATCGTTCTTTCGTGGACCGGCTCGCATGATCAGATTTGGTCGTGGATGAATCCCGACCACGTCTTGCACGGTGGCCACGGCACGGTGGGCGAAGACGTTTTGTACGTAAAGAAGTCGGGCTTCCTCAATCTACCGATGTTCACGTACATGACCATTGGCTTTTTCCTGATCTGGTGGTGGCTCTCGGCGCGTCTGCGCAAGGCTTCCTTTGCTCAGGACGTCGATGGTGACATCAAGTGGACCTACATGAATCGCAAGACCGCGGCCTTCGGTATCGCGCTCACGGCGATCTCGCTCACGCTCGCGGCCATCTACTGGATCAAGAGCCTCGAGTACCACTGGTTCTCCACGATGTACGGCGTGTGGTTCTTCGCCAACTGCGTGCGCGGCGCCCTCGGCATCGGTGTGTTGATCTCGGTGTGGCTGCTCGTCCGCGGCGACTACAAAGGTCTGCTCAACACCAACCACCTCCACTCAGTCGGTCAGTTGATCTTCGCCTTCACGGTATTCTGGGCGTACGTGACCTTCTCACAGTACTTCCTCATCTGGAACGCCAACGTGCCCGAAGAAACCTTCTGGTATAACCTGCGTGAAATCCAGTCCGACGGTACCGCCAACCAGTGGAAATGGGTCGGATTTGTGATCCTCTTCGGTCACTTCCTCCTGCCGTTCCTCTACCTCCTCTCGTACCGAAACAAAGTGAACGTCGGCAAACTGAAGCCCATCGTCTATTCGACGCTCATCACCATCCTCGTCGACCTCTGCTATAACATCATGCCGGTCCTCAAGGACGAGGCGGGCGATGCCGAGCCCTTCCTCTCGCTCAACCTCGTGTGGGTACTGAGCTCGGTGGTCGGTGTCGGCGGCATCTGCGTCTGGTCGTACCTGCGCAGCCTGCCCACGCAAAAACTCGTTCCTATCCGCGATCCTCGCATCGGCGAATGCCTCACGCATCATGAGTGATAACGCTTCTTCCAAAAAACTGTGGACGACGCTGATCGCCGCCATCGGTGGTTTTGCGATCTTCCTGATCATTCTCTTCATCGCGTACCTGCCGCAAAAAGCCGGTCCGATCGCAGAAGGCACCCTGAGTCCGGAAGAACGCGCCGCGCGTCTGGCCGATCTGCGTGCCAAGGAAAAGGCCGCTCTCACCACTTACGCGTGGATCGATCAACAGGGTGGAGTAGTCCGCCTGCCGATCGATCGCGCGATTGAGCTCACGATCCAAGAGCTCAACGCGAAGAAGTAACTCCGCGATGGAATGGTTCTTCTACGGTCTGGCTTTTCTCGTGGCGGTGGCGATCACCGCCTCGGCTGTTTACGCCTTGAATTGGGCGTCGAAGAAAGGCCAGCTCCGCGATTTCGAAAAAGGCGCCGCCTCCATTTTCGACGAGAAAGAACCGATCGGGGAGCCCACGGATTTTTTTCCGGGCAAAGATCCCAAAAATCCCAAGAGAAAACGCTAATCCCTTCCTTAACCGGCGCTAATTACTGTCGCGCACATCTTGCTCAGCGGTGAATCAACCGCCTCGCTACGCTTAATTTCTTCCATGGCCTCTGCTCCCAGTCTAGCCGCATCGATCAGTCCGTCGACGCCTCCGAACACGGTCGCGCGCGCGGAGCTGAGCGAGATCGACGCCTCCACGAAGGTGCCGGCGATTTTCTTCCTCGGCTCCTCGCTTCTTTGGCTTCTGGCCGGGACGTTGTTTGCGCTGATCTCGTCCTTCAAGCTTCACAACCCCGCGTTTCTCGGAGACGCCGAGTGGCTGACGTTCGGCCGCGTTCGCACCGCGCACTTGAACGCCGTGGTTTACGGCTGGAGCGTCAACGCCTCCTTCGCCGTCGCGCTCTGGCTGATGGCGCGTCTCGCGCGCTCGATCGTGCGCCACAGCAACATGCTCATGCTGGCGGGCGTGCTTTGGAATGTCGGCGTCACCATCGGCATCACGGGCATTCTCGCGGGCGACAGCACGTCGATCGAATGGCTCGAAATGCCGACCTATGCGACGCCGATCTTGTTTGTGGCTTACGCGCTCGTGGGCGGATGGGCCGTGATCACTTTCCGCTTTGGACGTTCCCAGCACATTTACGTGTCGCAGTGGTATATTTTTGCCGCGCTCTTCTGGTTCCCGTGGCTCTACTCGATCGCGCAGATCATGATCATCTTCGCGCCGGCGCGTGGCACGGTGCAGGCGTTGGTCAACTGGTGGTTCGCGCACAACGTGCTCGGTCTCTGGTTTACGCCGATCGGTCTGGCGGCGGTTTATTATTTCCTTCCGAAGGTCCTTGGTAAGCCGATCCACAGCTACTACCTGTCCGTGCTCGGCTTTTGGTCGCTCGCGATCTTCTACAACTGGGCGGGCGTGCACCACTTGGTCGGCGGTCCGGTGCCGGCCTGGGTGATCACCGCAGGTATCGCGGCCAGCTTCATGATGGTGATCCCGGTTGTCGTGACCGCCATCAATCATCACCTCACGTTGGTCGGCAGCTTCTCGGCGCTGAAGTACAGCCCGACGCTGCGTTTCATCGTCTTCGGCGCGGTCAACTACACCTTGGCGAGCTTGCTCGGTTCTCTCATGGCCGATCGCAACATCAGCGAAGTTGTTCACTTCACGCACGCGATCGTCGGCCACTCGCACCATGGTCTGTACGCGTTCTTCACCATGGTGATGTTCGGCTCCATCTACTACATCATGCCGCGCATCCTGCACCGTGAATGGCCCTCGGCCACGCTCATCAGCGTGCACTTCTGGACGACTGCGGTCGGCGCCGTGATCATGGTGGTCGTGCTCTCGGTGGTCGGAACCAAGCAGGGGCTTGCGATGAACAACGCGGCCATTCCGTTCCTGAGCATGGAAGAGTCCGATGTGGTCCGCGCCACGCTCGATGGCCTGCGCGTCCGTAGTTATTCGGGCATCCTCATCACCATCGGCCACCTCGCCTTCGCCATCAATTTTGTCTGGATGCTGCTGCGTCCGCGCGCCGATCACAACACGGCGCCGACGCTCTTCCGTAATCCGGAGCCCGATCTGGAGGTCTCTTCTCGATGAATCGCGCCCCTCTTATCTTCCTCGGCGTTTTCTTTGCCTTGGCGTTTTCCTGGACCGGCATCGTGCTGACGAACCAGATCGCCTACGGCAGTTTGGAACCGGTGTTTGACGAATCCGAAGGCAAGGCCTTCCCCGAGTCCATCCCTGGCGTCGCCGCTCAAGGCAAGCTGGTGTATCAGGATCTCGGATGCATGTACTGCCACACGCAACAAGTCCGTCGTCCGGGTTTCGGCGGCGACATCGACCGCAACTGGGGTGAACGTCAGAGTGTCGCTCGCGACTACATTCGCGAACGCCGCGTGCTGCTCGGTACCATGCGCACCGGTCCGGACCTCCGCAATGTCGGCGCCCGCTTCGCGGGTGAAGGCGGCCGCGAATGGCATATTCGCCACTTGTACGATCCCGAGATCACCTCTCCGGGCTCGATCATGCCGAAGTACAAGTTCCTCTTTGAGACTCGCAAGATCGTCGGCGAACCCTCGCCACGGGCGGTACAGCGTTTGCTGCCAGCCGATGCCCAGCCGCCGGAAGGCTACGAGATCGTTCTCACCGATCGCGGTCACGCCCTCATCGAATATCTGCTCAGCTTGAAGGACGTTTATACGTATCCCGAAGAGGCCAGCCGCGTTTACGTGGAACCTCAGCCTGAAGCGAAGAACGGCGACAATGCCGCGAACACGAACTCGGAGGCCCAGCAATGAGCGCGCAGGACCCCCAACCCAAAAAACATACCCTCGAACAGGCGGCTGCTTCGGATGAAAAAATCCAGCAGGTCCACGCGATCCTTCTGCGCGAAAAGCCTGAGCCGGCCGAGGGGTATTCGCCGATGCCGCTGTTTGTCTTGGGCTTCATCGCCGCGGTGATCTTTGTCGTGTCGGTTTATTTCGTGCACAACCGTGGCGGACTCGGTCCGAACTTCAGTTTCCGCGAAGCCGCGCTCGTTTACGATGAACGCTACGATCCGGCCACGGCTCCCGGTGCCGGTGCCGCGAAAGAGCTCACGCCTGAGCAGATCATCGCAGCCGGAAAGAAGCTCTACGCGACTTGCTCGACCTGCCACCAAGCGAACGGCGCGGGCCTTCCCGGCACGTACCCCCCGCTCGCAAACTCCGAGTGGGTGAATGGCAGCGATGAACGCCTGATCCGCATCCTTCTCAATGGTCTGAGCGGCGAAGTCACGGTTGCCGGCAATAAGTATAATGGCCTCATGCCCGCTTTCGGTAAAGTTCCGGGTGGCGGCTACAACTGGACCGATGAACGTATCGCGCAGGTGTTGACCTACATTCGTCAGGAATGGGGCAACGCGGCCGATCCGATCACCACGGCGCGCGTCACGGAGATCCGTGAACAAGCCGGCGCGTCGCGCGCGACGCCTTGGACCGAAGCCGAGCTTCTCGCGCTTCCGTAAAAGCAAAAAATCTTTCGACCCGGCGGACACTCCGCCGGGTTTTTTGTTTAATGCGCCCGGTATCGCAGCGCTAAAACATATCGCCCTTCCAGCCCCACATGCCGTGCTTCACGTCGAGGAATTTCACGTACACACGTTCACGCGGGATACCGAGATGGGTCTCGATGAGTGAACACAGCGAGCGACACAGCGTCTTCGTTTTGGTGGCGGGCAGACCCACGCTTTTGAGTTCGAGAAACGCCACCGGCTCGTCGCTTCCGGCGAACAACATCGGCGTATCAGGCTGGATGGCGATCATGACAAACTCCTCGCGCTTCTCTAATTCGATCGCGACCAACGTGGAGGCGTTTTTCAGCACCGTGCGCTCAGCGGCTTTGGTGAGCGGTAGATTTGTCTGAATTTTGAGGTAGGGCATCGGTCGAAGTGGTTCGCCTCAGCATAAAAGCGAGAACGCCCGCTGTCGAATGATGCCGTATTTTCGGTGTCCCACGCGCGCCTGCGCGCCCGCGAGGCGACGTGGGGTGAACCGCACCGATGTCCCTGTGCAGGAAATGCCAGCATCAAACTCCAGCCGGGTACACGTCTCTGAAAAAACTGTTGGGCCGACTGCGTTGTTCGTTTCCACCGCGTTGTTGCCCGAAGGTGTATTCACTTCGCCAATACAGAATAGCCCATATAGCGTCCGCGATGTCCATGTTTCAGTCAGACGTCAGCTTGGTGGACGGAAGGTTTTTATCTGCGGTTCGTCCACTTCCAGACGGGGGCCGCCAATAAGGTCGATGCAGTAGGGGATGGCGGGAAATACGGCCTCCAGATTTTCGCGAATAGCTTTCGGGCGTCCCGGCAAATTCACGATCAAGGTGCGCCCGCGAATGCCCGCGGTTTGTCGCGAGAGGATCGCCGTAGGAACGTACTTCAACGACGTCGCCCGCATGAGTTCGCCGAAGCCGGGCAGCATTTTTTCGCACACGGCTTCGGTCGCTTCCGGCGTCACATCGCGTGGAGCGGGGCCGGTGCCGCCGGTGGTGACCACGAGTGCGCATTGAACCTCGTCGGCGAGACGCCGGAGTTCCGCTTCGATCTGAGCGCGCTCATCGGGAATGACCTTATACGCGACGTCGAAAGGCGTGCGCAGCCAGCTTCGCAGAAGCGCCACGCAGCTTTGCCCGGGAGTGTCTTCGTAGATGCCGGCGCTCGCGCGATCGGAGATGTTGAGGACGCCAAGAGTAACGTTCATGAGCGGGAAAACGAAGCGATCAGTTGCGATGGCGATGCGCCTTGCGCGCGCAGTGTTCTCAGACTGAGCGCATCGTGACGTTTGGCGAGCCGCCGGCCGGCATCGTCGTTGAGAAGTGCGCAGTGATAAAACGCCGGCGCGTTCCAGCCGAGCGCGTGGTAGATCAGCAACTGGCGAAACGTCGATCGTACGAGATCGTCGCCGCGGACGACTTCGGTGATGCCCATCGCGTGATCGTCGACGGTGCAGGCGAGTTGATAACTCGGCATGTCGTCTTTTCGCCACACGAGGAAGTCGCCGAAATCGCGCGCCGCGACCGCTGATTGCAAGCCGAGTCGCCCATCGAGAAACGAAATCGTTTCTCCTTCGGGGACGCGCATTCGCCAATTCACATTAATCGGCATGTCGCGCGGCGGCAGCGGCGGAATGGGCGCATCGAGCGATGGACGGAAATGAAGGGGATAAACCGGTTCGTCGTCCGCGTGGCCTTCGTGTGGAGCGCCAGCGGCTTCGATCACGTCGCGACGCGATCGCGTGCAGGGGAAAATCAATCCCGCCGCATGGAGTCTCTCCAGAGCTTCGCGGTAGATGGCCTTGCGCGCCGCTTGATTGTAAGGACCGTGAGGACCGCCGACGTCCGGGCCTTCTTCCCATGAAAGCCCGAGCCAGCGTAGGTCCTCCAGCATTGCTTGCGTGTATTCGGGGCGACAGCGGGCTGTATCCAAATCGTCATTACGCAGGATCAAGGTGCCGTTGGCGCCGCGCGCGCGCTGAGCGGCGATCCAAAACGTCCGCGCGTGTCCGAGGTGCAAATGGCCGGTCGGCGACGGCGCGAGACGACCGCGGTAAGGTGCGGAGCGGGCGACTTGGTCGAAGGAATTGGGCGTGGATGCAGGCACGTCGGGTTTGAGGTTTGAACTCCCGACGGCGGCGCCTCAACTCTTCGCTTAGCATGTCTTCCAAGCTGCTTTGCGTTTATTGTTCCTCCAGCGACCGGCTCGACCCTAAGTATTATGCGGCGGCCACCGAGATCGGTACGGAGATGGCGAAACGCGGCTGGGGACTGGTCTATGGCGGCGGACGCACCGGATTGATGGGCGCTGTGGCGCGTGCCGTGAAAGCCGCGGGTGGGCGAGTGGTTGGCATCATTCCGGATTTTATGAAGGCGAAGGAGCTCGCGTTTACCGAAGCCGATGAGTTGGTGACCGTCGTGACCATGCGTGAGCGCAAGCTGCTGATGGAAACGCGCGCCGATGCGTTTCTCACCTTGCCAGGCGGCTGGGGTACGCTCGAGGAGATCATGGAGATCCTGACGCTGCGTCAGCTCGATGTGCTTCGAAAGCCGTGTGTGATTTTTAACCAAGACGGTTTCTACGACGGTTTAATGGCGATCTTCCGTCAGATGGTGGCAGAGAAG
This sequence comes from uncultured Opitutaceae bacterium, assembly GCA_937958045.1. Taxonomy (GTDB): domain Bacteria; phylum Verrucomicrobiota; class Verrucomicrobiia; order Opitutales; family Opitutaceae; genus Nibricoccus. The sequence continues at coordinate 69,618 of CALFXL010000030.1, forward strand.
TTCAACAAGCCTTCCAATCTCGATCTCTTCACACTCGCTAATCGCATCGGGGATATTTTCCCCGCGATCGAAGAGCGTCCGGTGCTCGCCGAAGTGAAGTGGTACGAAACGAAATGAGCGATTTGCGCGAAGCACTGATAGGCAAACTCGCTGCGCATCAGGCGCGTGCGATCGATGCGCACGAGGCTGCAATGACGCGGACGATTTTGCGGTTTGTTGAAACAGAACCGCGCTGCGCGGAGCGGAGTTTGGAAGCCGGGCATCTCACGGGATCGGCGTGGATCGTCGATCGGGAGCGCACGCATGTGTTACTGACTCATCATCGCAAACTGGATCGCTGGCTCCAATTGGGAGGCCATGCGGACGGAGATTTGAATATTCTGTCAGTGGCGCAACGTGAGGCGATGGAAGAGTCGGGTCTGACGTGTATTCAGATTGTGGATGCGGGGATCTTCGACGTGGATTGCCACCGCATTCCCGCGCGGAAAAACGAGCCGGAGCATTGGCACTACGACATCCGCTTTCTGTTGGAAGCGGATCGGCACCAGCCGCTGATGATCACGGCCGAATCGAAGGATCTGAGTTGGGTGCCACTCGATCGAATCGCCGAATACAGCACCGAAGAGTCATTGCTCCGGATGGCGAGAAAAACGCCGCGTGCCGGCGGCGCGCGGAATGACGAATGATCAGTGACCAGTGGGCTGTGGGCGGCGCGCTGGCACCGACCATTGGTCAGTGGTTACGCGTGCCCCACAAGCGTACGACGTCTTCGTGACGCACCCAGCCGGTCTGGCCGTTGGCGAACGAAAGACGGCTCCAGCCGAGATAAGTATTGTCCACGATCGCGAGTGAGCCGGCGGAAAGCGGGGATGTTTTTTGCTCGGTGTCGGCTTCGGTGGGAATCGAGCGAAGCGTGGATTGTTTGCGAACGATCACCGCGCGGGCGTCGTTGGCCGGTGCATACACTCGGAAACACAGAATGCCGAACGTCAGCAACAGAAGCCCGGCCGGTACGAGCGTCCATTGCGCATATTTAAGCATGGCGCTGCGCGCTCCGTGGCGACGCAGCAGCGCGAGCGCGATGGCGAGCGCGAGCACGGACGAACCGCCAATGATGATGAACTGCCAGATCGTGGGTGAATAGTGGCGGGCGAGCGTGTGCAGCGGAGACGGATTCATGAAGGCGGCCAGCGGGCCGGGCATGTAGCCGGCTTTTTCCAACATCAGGCCGAGATGCCAGCGCACGGAGTCGTCGCCCGGATGTTGCACGAAGGCGGCGACGGAATGCGCGGCGGCATCCTGCCAGCGGTTTTGCTGTGCGAGAGTGAGCGCGAGATTATGATGCGCGATCCAATCGGATGGCGTTTGCGCGAGACGCTCGCGCCAGGCGTTTTCGGCGGCGGCGAAATCGGCGCGATCATAGGCCGCTCGGCCAGCATCCTGTGCGGGAAGATCCGATGCAAAGGCGCTGAAGCCAACGATGATCGTGGCCGCAAAAGGCAGAAGGTTGCGCGGGAGAAATAGGCTGAGCGGACTGAAACCCGGGACCGTACGCGCCGCGAGGGCCGCTTCAGCGCGATTGATCCAATCGGAAGGCAGCGGTGTATCCGCGCGGTAAATACAACGTTCGGCATCCGCCCAGAGTTCCGCCCAAGTATTGCCGGCCGGATCGTTCGACGCGCGGAAATCATCCGCGGTCGGCACGGCCGACGAGAGGGGCCAGAAAGCGGCGGTTTCGCGCTGCCAGCTTTGGAGGAGCGTCAGGACGCGTTCGCGGTCGCTTGTGGTTTTGAGCTGCGAGAGAATATGGCCGATGCGGACACGAGCTTCGCGGCGCGGGCGGAACGGGTCGGTTTTGCGTGCGCGGAGAAGCGCGAGTACGAACCAGAAAAGCAGCAGCGGAACCGCCGGTGCGGACGCCCAGAGGATGAGCTCGCGCTGCGAGAGTGGCGCGGGCGCATCGCCGTATCCAGCAAGTGGATCGCGCGGGATGCCCGCGGGTAGTGCGGGGATTGCCGGAGGTGTCGGCGCGGCCGCGTTTGTTTCGGTGGACGTGTTGTTGGCGGGTGGCGTTGACGTGGACGGTGGCGGAGCGATGGGGGCCGTCACCGTGAGGGTCGTACGCGGAGCGGTGATGGTTTGGTACGCGCCCTTCACCGGATCGAAGTATGAGAAGCTGGCGGGCCCGATGGTGTAGTTGCCCGGTTTGGTGGGAACGAGCACGACGTCTTCCGTCAGGACGGCGTCGAAGAGCGAGTTGTCCGTGAATGCGCGCTTTGCTTGCGGTTGAATAACACGGAAATCGCGCGAGACCTCGCGCGGCGGCAGTCCGGGAATATCCGGCCAGTTGCCCGTACCGGAGAGCGTGAGCGTCCACGTGATCGGTTCGCCGACGGCTGCCGATTCGGGAACGACTTTGGATTCGAGACGAAATTCGCCCACGGCGCCGTTGAAGGATGTCGGGGCGCCCGACGGTAGTGGTTTTACGGATACAGACGGACGGTCGGTGCTGACGGAAAATTGGTCGAGATTGTGGCGTCCCCACATGTCGGTGCCCTTGATGATATTGATGAGCTGGGAGGCGGTGTTGCCGGTGGCGACGCCCGGCGTGCGCAGAAAGGCGCGTGTTTCCTGAAGAAATTCGACATGGTTTTCGCCGTTGATGACGCTTTCGCGCGGCTGGTGACGATCCCACGCTTCGATGACAAACGGCGCGGGCGCCCAATCGAGTTCGGACGGAGCGGAATAAGCGTAGCGTCGCAGAATCGTCAGTTGCTGACGAAGCGGGAAAACCTGACCGGCCCAGACTTCGTCGGGGAGGATGAAGCGCGACTTGACGACGGAATCGAGGGAGAGACTTCCGCCGATGGTGGCGTCGCCGACGTCGAAGGACGCGGCGGGCACGGTAAGCCGTCCTTTGTCGGTCTCGACGGTAAACGAAGGAATCGTGAGCCGCGCTTTTTGTGTCGGCCGCACGTAGTAACCGATGGCGACATGTTGTGACATGCGGCCATTGATGATCGTGGTGCTGCGGCGTTCACCGCCGCGCTGAATTACGAGTCCATCGACTTCGGGGATGTCGGGGTTGCCTGAAGGTTCGCAACCGTCGAAGACGAGTTGAAGCTCGCTGGTTTGGCTGTGGGCCAGGCTGCCGCTGGAAGGTTCCCAGCGCACGGACTGGGCGGCGAGCGAGACGCCGAACGAGGCGAGAAGAAGGACGGTAATGAAATTTCGGATACAGTGCATGGCCGGATTACCAGTCTTTGCCCGGTTTCTCGGGTTGGGCGTTGGGATCTTGCATCAATTGGAAAAGACGCGCGGGTGAGTCTTGATTGCGAACCTGCTCAAGTTTCTGGAGAGGGATCGACAACGAAGGATCGACCGGCGTGGTTTGCTGCTGGGCCGTGCCGACGGTTTGGGTTTCACCGGACGATTCTTCTGTCTGCTCAGACGGTTGTTGGGGCTTATCCGGCGGGGTGGTCTGCTCTTGCATGTCGCCAAACGCGGAAGAGCCGGGCGTGGGTTGTTGTTGTGGTGGTTTGTCCTGCGATTGTTCGCCCGATGGCGATGACTGCGAAGGCTGATTGGTCGAATCCTGCTTATCCGATTTTTCCTGATCTTTTTGCTGATCGGATTCTCCACCAGACTGCGGTGACGAAGGCTGATCGGATTTATCTTTCTGATCTTTTTTCTCCTGATCTTTCTTCTCTTGTTCTTGTTGCTGTTCCTGCTGCTGGTCCTCGGGCTTTTCGAGAAACTTTTCGAGGCGCGCGCGAAGTTCGTCCCAATTGGCGGCGGCGGGGTTTTGTTTTTGGCCCGCATCTACTGCGAGGAGCGCATCGCGAACAGGTCCCTCGGGAACGGGATGCTGAATCGCTTCGAGACGTTCGCCGTAGGTGATCGTGGTGCGCGCGATCTCCGCGTGATTCGCGGCGGTGAGCGCGGGGCGGGCGGAGAGTTGAGCAACCAGTTTACTCAGCGGCTGGGCGATGGTCGCGGTGTCGGGCGGCGTGGTTGGCTCTTGGGCGAAGATGCGCGGTGCGGTGCCAAATGTGAGGCCGATGAGAACGAGAGCGACGACGGTGGGTAACGGCGGCGGCGTTGACGCGCTATGTGGCGTGGGCGAAGCGGCGGCGCGCGGAAGTGGAGGCGGTGTGGATGTTTTCAACTGAAGATCGCGCACGCGCGGGCGCACGGGAAACTCGCGCCAGAAACTCCATGCGAGCAGTAGCAGGGCGGGGGCGAGCGCCCATTGGAAACGCTCCGCGAGGCGCACGCGTCGACGCTCGGCGAGCAATTCTTTGCGACCAGTTTCGACGGTAGACTCGATGAGGCGTGGTAGATCGACCCACGTGCTGGCGTCGGTGTAGACGCCGTTGGTGGCTTCGGCGAGTTCCTGCAAGGTGCGGCTCTCGAGACGCGAAAGCACGACGGCGCCGCGCTCGTCTTTCACGAAGCCTCCCGCACCATCGGGGATCATCGAGCCGTCGGCGGTGCCAACACCGAGACCGATCACGCGCACGTTTTGTTTTTTCAATTTATCCACGGAGGCGCGCCATGCTTCGTCGGTTGCTTCGCCATCGCTGAGAACGATGAGATAACGATCGGCCGCGCTGCTTGGGCTGAACGCTTCGAGCGAAGTATCGAGCAACTGACGGTAGTTGCTGCCGCCTTGAGGTAGAAGATCCGAGTCGAGCGAGGGAAGGAAGTCGCGCAGGATTTCGTAATCGGCGCTGAGCGGACTCTGCAAAAACGCGGTGCCCGCGAAAACCACGAGACCGACGCGCTCGCCTTCGAGACGATCGAGCAGGCTGGCGATGAGGAGCTTCGCGCGGTCGAGGCGCGAAGGCTTCACGTCCGTCGCGTGCATGCTTCGCGAAAGATCGAGCGCGATCAGGATGTCGCGGGCTTCGTCGAAGATCGGTTCATCGATGCGGCCCCATTGCGGACGCGCGAATGCGACGATCGCAGCGGCGAGTCCGAGATAAAAACGCCAACGCACGCGGCGCCGTGTGCGTGCGCCGCCGTGACCGACCACGAGGGTGTTTCGATACGCCTGCGCTTCGATGATCTTCGTCGGTGTATTGTGGCGGATGGTGGCGCGTCGGTTGCGCAAAAAAGCGATGATCCACAGCAGCGCGGGGATCGTCAGACACCAAAGAATGAGCGGCCAGTGAAACGTCATCGGGCAGCGGGAATGGGAGAACTCAAAGCGGGCGACGCACGAGCGCCGCGTCCGCGAATTAAGAAAATGGCGATCGCAAACAACAACAGTCCGGGGGTGGCGAACCATCCGAAAAGCTCTCGGGTGAGCAGATAGGACTTCGCTTGAAACTCGATCTTCTGCGCGCGATCGATCGCGGCGAACGCGCTTTCGGTGGTGCGCACGTCGTCGGCGCGGAAGTAACGACCTTCAGTCATGAGCGCGATGCGTCGCAAGGTACCTTCATCGAGGTCGGCGGGCATGCGTTGGTAGCGTCCGGTCGGACGACCATTTTGATCCAAGACAGGGAAGGGGACAAAACCGTCTTTGCCGGAGCCGATGGTATAAACGGGGATGCCGCGCGCTTTGGCGATTTCGGCGGCCTGCAGCGGCGCGAGCGTGCCGCGGTTGTTGCGGCCATCGGTCATCAAGACGACGAACGCACCCTGGCGCCGACCGCCGGATTCGCGTTGGGATTGTTCGAGACGCGTGAGTGCGATGCCGAGTCCGTCGCCGATGGCGGTGCCGTCCTCAATCATACCGATGCGCAGCCGCTCCGCCTGACGTTCGAGCCAAGCGTGATCGAAGGTGAGCGGCGCGAGCGTGTAAGCCCGACCGGCGAAAATCACCATGCCGATGCGATCGTTGGCGCGTTGCTGGATGAAGGCCTGAACGACCGGCTTGATGGCCTGCAGGCGGTTGATGCGCGCGCCGTTGCGTTCGTAGTCCTCGGCGAGCATCGACGAGGAAAGGTCGATCGCGAGCATGATGTCGTAACCTTGCGAACGCGATTCGCGGCGATCTTCGATCTTTTGCGGACGGGCGAGTGCGATCGAGATGGCCGCCAGGCCGAGGCACGCGAGCAATGCGGGAAGACGTGAGTTGCTGGCGAGCGCGGGCCGATGCCATGCGGCCGCGAACGGTATCAATAAAACGGATACGGGACGGCGGCTGCGCAGCCACAGGGCGAAAGGAATCAATAAGAGCGCGAACAACCACACGGGCGTGGCCAGACGGTAGTCATTGCCGAGCTCCCACGCTGGAATCAGCGCGAAGGGCGAGTGGCTGATGACCGGTGACCAGTGACCAATGTCGGTGGCGGAAAACATCATGCGCGGATGATCGTCGATGGGTTATCGTCGGCGGGAGAGGAAAATTCCAAACGCCAAAATGCCAGAAGCCAGAGAAAGGGGAGATGGTTCCATGGCGGCAAGCCGGCCGGCGCTCCTGAAAAGCCTGCCGGCGCGCCTTGGCGGCAAGGCGTCAGCGGGTTGGGATCTTTTGGACGTTTGAACATGGGCGTTTGGAGTTTGCGCGCATCAGCACCCCGCCATGCGGCGACGGAAGAAACGCACGAGCGCGTCGAGACGGTTTTCTTCGGTGCTCACGACGAGACGACTTTGGGCGTCGGGGAAAAGTTCGCGCCAGGCGGCTTCGCGCGATTCGCGCCAGGCGGCATGCGCGGCGCGTTCGGCTGCGGAGCCTTCGAGCGTGACGAGACGTCCGGTGACCGGATCGTAAGCGGCGAGCGTGTCGGTTCCGGGCAGTTCGCGTTCCCACGGATCGTCCACGCGGAACCCCATCGTCTGGTAACGACGCTGCATGAGCGCCCAACCGTCGGGTGTGGGACGCGGAGCGAAATCGCCGAGCCAGATCAGAATGCTATGCTTGGGAGCGGTCTTCGCGAGCAAGCGCCAAGGAATCGGAGACGTTTCGGATTCTCGGTTTTCGATCGCTGCCAAAGGCGGCGCGGGCTGGGCGATCAAGGTCGAGGCGGCGTGCATGATCGGGCCGCGGCCGCGCACGGGTTCGCGGAAAACATAGCCTGTAGGGGAAACGTGGATACAACCTACGCGATCGCGATTGACCGCTCCGAGCAGCATCACGAGGCCGGCGAGTTCGAGAAGCGCTTCGCGTTTTGATTGCGCACCCGAGCCGAATTGCAGGCTCGGCGTGTCTTCGAAAACGATCATCAGCGTGACCTCGCGCTCCTCGACGAACTTTTTGCGGTATGGTTCGCCGAGGCGCGCGGTGACGTTCCAGTCGATGTCGCGGACATCGTCGCCGAAAGCGTATTTCACGACCTGATCGAACTCCATGCCGCGACCGCGAAAAGCCGAGCGGTATTCGCCGCTGAGGACATTTTCGACGGCGTGCCGCACGCGCCACTCCAGCCGTCGCAGAAGGGCGATCGGGTTTTGCGGAGAAGCGGGTTGTGCGGGGGAAGGCGTGGGCATTTTCGATTTTTGATGGAGGACGGAGCGATGGGGGCCGCGGTGAGAACGTTATCGGGTGTTGGTCGTGTTCGGAGCGGTGGAAGGAGGGAGCGTTTCTACTTTGACCGCATCACTAAGAATCGTGGTCGGCTGATCCGGTTTTGTGGCGGGCAACTCGAGGGTGATGTTCTCGCCGGTGAGGCGGACGAGTTGGTTGTGGTCGTTGGTGAAACTGATGGACGCGACGGTCGCGCTCATCTGGCCCGAAGTCGTGTCGAGCACGGCTTCGTGGGCGACGATGGTGTTGCGTGCGGTTTCGAGCGCCATGTCGCCAGCGAAGACGGTTTGTTGTTCATTGGAAACCATGACGCCGGTCGGCGCGGAAAGCGTGATGTCGTTGGGTAAACGCAGGCGCGCATCGGCATCGTAGATGAGCGCGTCGTTTTCGCGGGTGAAGCTCCCGCTCAAGAGAGCGGGAGCATTTTCGATTTTGCGCTCTCGATTTTCGAGTGGGGGCGGCTGCGGGGTGGCGCTGGGCGGGCGGGACGCCGGGGTTTCGGAGACGGGACCTGTGTCGGAGGATACGGAGGCCCGGGCGGAAGCGTTTGTGGATTGTGCGGGGACCACGAGCGCCGGGCCGTCGGAGCGCATTTCGCCGAGGCGCGCTTCGCGTTGAAAAAACACAAACGCGGTCGAAAACGCGATGATCAGCGAGACGACGAGCCAGCGAGCTTTCATAACGTTTCGAAAATCTCCTCCTGAGTTCAGCTCGTTTTCCCGGCGCGCTGGAGAATGGCGGGCCAGGTTTTTTCGAACTCGGCTACCAACTTTCGGAAGGCTGCGCGTTCAGCGTCTTTGCGGGCTTCGTCGGCAGAGTCGCGCGAGCCCCAGGATGTGGAGAGGACATCACGCGCTTCGCTGGCCTCGAATGCGCCATAGATAAACCCCGTTCGTGTATCGATGAGCAGCGCGGAAGCAGTGGAGGTTGCCCGGATCTTGCGCGTGGGGGAGAGACCGAGCGTGATCACGGAGAGCGGCTTGGCGGCGTCGCGATCGAAGAAGGCAGTGTCGAAAGTATAGACAAACATCAGATCGGCGCGGAGCTGCGCCGCACCTGTCCGGAGATCGTCGTATGAATTGAGCGTCTCGGGAATGAGCATGCGATTGAGCGAGATGGCCCCGGTGATCTGGGGAAATTTTGTGATGCGATCGATCGCATCCTGCTCTTCGACTTCGCGCACGGTGATGACGGAGAAACGTCCCTGGCCATGACGTCCTCCCGTGCGGTCGATGAAGTAATTGGAGTAGTTGTCGGCCTGTACGCGCACGCCGACGATCGCGGCCGGAAACGGATTGGACGGCTGAGTGGCAAAGCTCTTTTGAATATCCGCGGGCGCGAGTGCTTGAAGATCGGCTTTGGCGCCGGGCGTGATGTAGCTCGCGCAGCCTGCAAAAGCGCCGGCAAACGCGACGAGTGTGAGGGTAAGGAGTTTTTTCATAACCACCTTACTCAGACCTTCGGCACGGAGGTTTTCTCCAGAATGTCGGCGATGATTTTATCAGTGGTGATTTCCTCGGCTTCGGCTTCGTAGGTGAGGCCGATGCGGTGGCGGAGGACGTCGGGCGCGATTTCTTGAACGAGCGAGGGGCTCACGAAATCTTGTCCGCGGAGCCAGGCGAGGGCGCGGCTGGCTTGGAAGAGCGCGAGCGAGGCGCGCGGCGAAGCGCCGAACGACAGGTAACGCACGCCGGGGTTGAGTTGATTGCGCGGATCGGCGGCGAGTGCGCGGGTGGCGCGGACGAGTGCGAGGATGTACGCTTGCACGGAGGGCGAGACATGCACGCGGTCGACCTCGGCGCGCAGCGAGAGGAGTTCTTCGCCGCTGGAGGCGGGAACGAGCGCGGGTTGTTTCGTGACCTGGCCCCAGCGTTCCATCATCTGCGTCTCTTCGTCGGCGGTGGGATAATCGACGAGCAGCTTGAATAGGAAACGATCTGTCTGCGCTTCGGGCAGCGGATAAGTGCCTTCCTGTTCGACGGGATTTTGCGTGGCCATGACGAAGAACGGCCGCGGCAGCGGATGCGTTTGCCCGCCGATGGTGACCTGGCGTTCCTGCATCGCTTCGAGAAGCGCGCTTTGGACTTTGGCGGGGGCGCGGTTGATTTCGTCGGCGAGCACGAGGTTGGCGAAAATAGGACCGCGGTGCGCCGTGAACTCGCCGTTTTTCGGTTGGAAGATCATGGTCCCGACGACGTCGCTCGGGAGCAGGTCGGGGGTGAACTGGATGCGCTCAAATTGTACGCCGAGAGCGGTGCCCAGCGATTTGACGAGCAGCGTCTTCGCGAGGCCGGGCATGCCTTCGAGGAGTACGTGGCCATTGGCGAGGAGGGCGACGAGCAATCGTTCCACAATGGCATCCTGGCCGATGACGGCCTTACCGATTTCATCGCGGAGTTTTTGAGACCAAGTAGGACCTGTGATCATGCGGGGGAGAAAAAAGAGTGAAGGGTGATCGGTGAAGGGTGAAAGAAGGGGCGCTGGCTGAAATCCGGAAGGAGCGGGCGGACGAAGACTCGCTTGCGCCGGGAATGTTTCGCTGAGAAAAAACGAGTGCGCGATGGAGTTGCCATCTCAAATCCAAGACAAGCTTGATGCGTTGGGCGTGTTGCCTGGCGATGTCACGGAACGGTTTGTGCGCGGCTCCGGACCCGGCGGGCAAAAGATCAACAAAGCCTCCGTGGCGGTGCATCTGCGTCACGAACCCACGGGCACGGACGTGCGTATGCAACGCGAACGTTCCCAGTCGGCCAATCGCGAGCTGGCGTGGGAAGAGCTTTGCGAAAAACTCGCGGCGCGCTTTGCGGCGGCGGAGTTTGAGCGACGTCAGGCCGCGGCCAAGGCGAAGCGCCGCGCGCGTCCGAAGAGCCGCCGCCAGAAAGCGCTCCAAGTGGAAGGTAAGCGGCGCAAATCGGTCGTGAAAGCGCTGCGCGGAAAGGTGCGCGACGAGTGAAATTCATCGCGTGCGGTTTGAGCGGCGGCTAAGGAACTCTCGAAATTTCTGCGGTCCAACGTTTGCCCCAATGACACTTCGACGAGCTGCTTCCAGTTTCCTGCTCGGTGCACTTTGTTTCGCCGGCTGTGCCCACTCCACCCACAAGCGTTTCGCGCCCGACAAGAAACCCGAGGGAGCGGTCGCGACGCCGGTGCCGCATGGCACCACGACGGAAAATGTCGTGCTCAAGCCGGGCGAATACTTGCTCGTTGTGAAATCGGATCCGTCGGGCGCGGTCGCGGTGCTCAACGGCGTGCCCTGTGGGAAAACCCCGTGTCACGTGATCGTGCAGGCCAATCGCCGCGGATTTTTGCGCGAACAAGTCTCCATCAAAGTCCGCTTCATCGCGCAGGATGAATCGGGCGCTTCGCGAACGATCGAGGAAGTGCTCACGACGATGGACAAAGTGCCGGCGGAAATGCGTTTCACGCCCAACGGCGCGACGCGGATTGTTCGCTGAAAACGGCGCGATCAAAGTGCGGGATGCGGAGGCGTTTCAGCCTTCTTCGCGACGATACGTGACGAGATAACGCTGTTCGTCGCTGCCTGTGGCGAATGCGTCAGGAACGCAGCCATCGAGACCGTAGCAGATGCGCAGACGATCTCCGGCAAGTTGGAAGATGGCGGGAATTTTTCGTCCGCGATTCACGCCCTGATCGCCGTGAAGCGTGATCGTGAGCAACGCGCCGCTTTCGGAGATTTCGTAACGACCGCGATCGTGGATATCGCTCGCGAAGCGCACCCAGTATTGACCGGCGCGCAGCGTGAGACGCATCGATTGAAGCGCCATCGCGGGCGCGGCTTGGCCGCCGAGTTCGGCTTTAAAGGGCAGCCAGTTACCTTCGATGGGATGAGCAGTCGGCATGGTGATCAGGTGCGACGTGTGATCTCGCGGATGCCGGTTTCGACCGTGGAGGGTGTATTCAATTCCTTGATACCTTTCGCGCCGAGCTCCGCGAATTTGCGCGCGCCGGGAAGCACATTGCTTTCGAGCGAACCGATGGCGGAGTTGTAACCCTTGACGGCGTTTTCGAGTCCGCGGCCGATTTTTTCGAGATGATCGGAAAAGGTGCTCAAACGATCGAAAAGCTCGCGGCCGATGCGGCTGATTTCGTCGGCGTTTTTGGAAACGGCTTCCTGGCGCCAGCCATACGCGGCGGCTTTGAGCAGGGCGATGAGCGTGGTGGGCGTGGCGAGCAGGACCTTGCGCGAGATGGCGCGTTCGAGCAGCGAGCTGTCGGCTTGCAGCGCGGCGGTGAGGAAATGGTCGCCGGGAATAAACAACACGACGAACTCGGGCGCGGGCTGAAATTGCTCCCAATAGTTTTTCGCGCCGAGCGCATCGATGTGGCCGCGGATTTTTTGCGCGTGTTCGGCGAGACGCAGGGTGCGCGTGGCGTCGTCGGGCGCATCGAGCGCTTCGCGGTAGGATTGCACGGGAGTCTTCGCATCGACGACGATGCGCTGGCCGCCGGGCAGGCGAACGACGAGGTCGGCGCGGAGCGAACCGGAAGTTTCTTGTTCGGAAAAGTCCGCGTACGGAAGCATGTCGGCGAGTTCGACGACGCGGCGGAGTTGAAGCTCGCCCCAACTGCCGGCGTAGCTGGTGGAGCGGAGCGCGGTGGATAACTTGGCGGCTTCGGCTTGGAGGCGAATCTGCGCGGAACCGAGGGCCTCAAGTTGTTGGCCGAGCTGACCGTAGGCACGGGCGCGGGCCTGTTCGATCTCGCCGATTTTGGCATCTACTTTTTCGAGCGATTCCTTGAGCGGCTTTACCAAGGCGTCGATCGCTTGTTGGCGCGCGGAGAGGTCGCCCTCGGCTTTCTGTTGAAATTGGGCGAGGGACGCGCGGGCGAGCTCGAGAAAAGCGGTGTTATTACTCTTCAACGCATCGGCGGAGAGCGCCTTAAACTCGGCGGTGAGACGCGTGTGGGCGTCGGTGAGCGTGCGCAATTTCTCCTCGGTCGCGGCGCGTTCGGCGGAGAGAGAGGTTTCGAGTCGAACGTTTTCGGCGGCGAGACGGGCCGCCTCGGCTCGGGAATTGGCGAGATCGGCTTGGGCACGGCTGAGCTCCTCTTCACGCGCGCGCAGACGCTCGGCCAGTAGGCTGAGTTGGGCGGTGGCCCGGCTGCGAACGATCAGGGCGGTGATCACCACGGAAAGAACGGAAGCGAGGAGAATGAGCGCGATGTCCACGGGATGAGCGTTTGAGGCGGGCGGGGGAGTGCAAGGCTGCGGTGCGCGACCAACCTGAAGAAAAAAGAATGTAGAGGGCCTGTTGGCGTGGTCCGCTTCTTGACACAGCGTTTGTGCGTCGGCAAACACACGCACCGTTGACTCTGCACGTCAGCGAATCCCAGGCCTTACCCCAGCCGGTCCAGCTCGACACTTATGTTCACGGAAGCAGCCATGTCCGCACCCGCGGATACGATTGAAAAACCCTTGGTGCTTATCGTCGATGACGAATACGGACCGCGTGAATCCATCGCATACACGCTCTCCTCGGAATTCGACGTCGTGACGGCCGAACGCCCCTCAGAAGGCATCAAGCGGATTCAGGAACGCCCATTTTCTGTGGTATTGCTCGACATCCGGATGCCCGAGATGGATGGCATTCGCACCTTGCAGGCCATCCGCGAGCACGATCGCGATGTATCCATCGTGATGCTCACAGGCTATGGCACACTGCAAACTGCCCAGCAGTCGATGCTTCACGGGGCCAATCAATATCTGCGTAAGCCCCCGGATATCTCCGAGCTCATGCAGGCGGTGCGCAAGCAGGCCCAGGCGGCCGGCGAGCGACGGCAACAAACGCGTCTGACGCGCGACATGGAGCAGATGAACGCGGCGTTGAAGCGCGAGATCGTCGCCCATGAACCGCACATCTGGCAGGCGCGCGCGGCGGTGGAGCTCGTGCACGATCTGGCGAATCCGTTGACCGTGATGATAGGTTACGCGGCCTTGCTCGTGCAGGAGGCGAAAAAGGCGGCGCGGCGCGATCCCGAGCAGGCGGAAAAATTGCGCAGTTACGCGGAAGTCGTCAGTCGCGCATCGGAGTATTGTCATCACCTCGCCGACAACTGGCGGCAAACGACACGAAAGGCGGCGGAATTTGTAGAGCTCGATGTCGTGACTTTGGTGCGGGAAGTGAAGGAGGTCATCTTTTTCAACAATCCACTGATTCAGTTCACCGGGCTCTCCCGCGCAATGGTGCGCGGTTCGCAATTCGAACTGACGCGAGTGTTTCAGAATCTCTTGAAAAACGCGCTCGAAGCAGCGGCGACGAAGGTCGTGATCAATTTCAAAGAGGTGGATCAGCGCTTGGAAATTTCAGTGACTGATAACGGTGCAGGCATGGATGCGGAGACCGCGCGCAAAGCGTTGAAAGGTGGTTTCACCACCAAGACACATGGCACCGGGTTGGGCTTGGGCATTTGTCGTCACCTGCTCGGTGTTCACGGCGCCACGCTCACGGTGGAAAGCGAGCCGAAGCGCGGCACCACCATGCGCATTGTTTTTCCGCTCGCTCGCGCGTGAACGAATCCAACCGTGTTGATCGCGCAACGAGTGGGTAAAGGCGTTGACGAGCGGCGGGCGCTCACACGCTGATGGCGCGATGACATTTACCACCGCACTTTGGGCGTTGATCGCAGCCGTGGTCATCGGCGTGGCAGCGCTGTGCACGAATCCCGCGAGGCATCTCAATCGGATGGCGGCCGCGGTTTGCGCGCACTTCGCGCTTTGGGCGTGGTGGTTGCATCAAGCGTTCACGCATCCAACCGAAGCGCTCTGGCGACAAGGAGGCGCGATCACCGCAGCCGGCCTGATCTGGCATTGGTGGATGTGGCACGCCGGTGTGCTGTACCCGGCGCAACGTCGGACGCAGCATCTGCGTGCGTCGTGGCCGTGGCTCGCGGGCTGGGCCGTGCTCGCGTTGATTATTCTTTTGGGTGATGCGCTGAGAAGCGCGTCGCCCGCGGTGGTTTATGGACCAGCGTATTATTGGTTTGCCGGCGGTTATTTTGTCAGCGCGGGGATCTTGATGGGAACAGCTTACTGGCGCATGCGCGGTTTGGATGGTGGACGTCGACTCGACGGACAACTCCTCATCCTCGGCGGTGCGTTGGGCGCGGTGTGTGGTCTCGCGATGGCGACGCTCGATCCGCAGCTGCCGGACGCGGGACTGATGCGCTTGATGCCGATCGTCGTGGTGTTATGTGTGGGCGGCACGATCTGGGCGGTGACGACGTCGCGCATTCTCAATGCCAAGCACATCATGATGCTCGGGCTCGAGCGCATCGGATTGGTGGCGACGGTGGCGTTATTCGTGTGGGGACTCCAGGAAGTGGCGGAGCGCTTCATGCCGGGGTCGGCGGCGTTTGTGTTGGCGCTGGCGATCGGTTTGTGGATCGCCGCGGAAATCGCGCCGTGGTTCGACGAGTTGTTTCAACGTCAGGCGCGCCGAAATCGTATTCGCCACGCTGCATTCGAAGTGGCGCGCGAAAATCTGCGTCCCGATGCGATGGGCGAAGCATATCTACAATTGCTGCGCGAATGGGCGGACTGCGAGCGCGTGTTGATCTTGATGGGCGCGAATGGACGGCTGACCGGCGACGGCATCGAGTTTGCGGCGGATTCGCCCGAGATGAAGCTGCTCGGATCGCTGCGCTGGATCACACCGGAGCGACTTGAGCGCGAGCGGCCGACACCCGAGCGCAAAGTCTTGGGAGAGCTGTTGGCGAAACATCAACTCGGCGTGCTCGTCTCGAGCATCGGCCCATCGCCGGCGTTTGTGGTGGGACTCGGCGAGCCGTATTCACGGCGTCCATACACGTATCCAGAAATTGGATTATTGCTGCAGCTCGCCGCGATCATCGAGAACTCGCTCTCGCGTGCGCACTATCTGCTCAAGACGCAGCATGCAGAGCAACTGGCGACGGTCGGCATGTTGGGAGCGAGTATCGCGCACGAAATCCGCAACCCGCTCGTGTCGATCAAGACCTTCGTGCAGTTGTTGCCGGATCACTATCAAGAGCCGGCGTTTCGCGATAAGTTCTTTCGTCTGATTGGCGACGAAGTCGGCCGAATCGATCGATTGACGGAGCAACTGCTGGATCTTTCTGCGCCGCGTGTCTTCACCGCAAAGCCGGTGGAAGTACATCCGTTGCTCACATCTTGCCTAGATTTATTGGTCTCCAAAGCGGAGGATAAGGGGATTAGTTTGTTAACTGATTTTAGCAACGAAGCTGACTGTGTTTTTACCGATCCAAATGCAATTAAACAAGTTATGCTAAATTTAGGCTTTAACGCCATTCAAGCGTTGGAGAAGCGTCAGGGCGAGCGCTGGATTCGATTTGTTACGCGGAAACTTGTTGATAGTGTGGAGATTGCGGTAGAGGACAACGGTCCGGGATTCACGCCGGAAGTCTGGGCGCGGCTTTTCCAACCTTTTCAGTCCACAAAATCTAGCGGCTTTGGCTTAGGGCTAGCAATTTGCAAAGACATACTGTCTAGTCTGCAGGCGAGCATCAGCGCCGACCCGCCCGAATCCGGTCGCGGGGCGACGTTCCGAATCGTCCTGCCATGTCCGCCATCACCTACCTCTTAGCGACGCGCGATCCCGATTTGCTTCGGGCGTGGTGGGTGCTTGTGCCGGCGGAAGCGCGAGTGGTGACATTAAATGAGGTGAAAGCCGGAGCGCGCTTGGCGCGTGAGCTGCCAACGATCGTGGTGATCGACGAAGCGGCGCTGGGGGATCTTCCTCAATCGTGCCGCGAGTTTCTGCTTGTGTTGGTGGGTGAACGCACGGGCAAAGCCTACGAACAACTGACGCTCGCGGGCGCAGATGTACGTGTGGTGTTGTCGCACGACGAGAGCCGCACGCGACTCGGTGAATTTTTCCCGCTACTGGAAACGATCACGACGCACGACGCTTCGGTGAAGCTCGCGCAAACGCGACAACAGACCGTGGTTGCGGAGGCACCGCGAGCGACCGAGCCCTCCGCTGCTTCCGAAGAAGCGTGGTGGGAATGGTTGTCCGAAGTTGGCGAGTCGCTGGATGATCGCGAGCAGTTGCTGGCGGCGTTTCGTCGTGGCGCGCGACGCTGGCTGCATACCGAGCAAGTGCTGTTTTTCCTGCCGGCCGACGGCGGCTGGCGCGCGGATCGCGGAAATGTCTTCTGTGCAAACAGCGACGTGTTGGCGCGGCATCTGACGCGGCATCCTGTGGTGATTGATGCACGCACAGCGATTGCGGACGTCGATCCTGTAGTGGAACTTTCAATACGCCGCCGACTCGGCGAATGGGGACTTCATCTGCTCGTGCCGATGCACGACAACGGACATCTCGCGGGCTGGATCGGTTTTGGCCTGCGCGAAGACGGGCAAGCGTACGCGACGGACGATATCGCGCGTGCGCGGAAACTTGCCCGCGTGTTGCGCCGTTTGCTCGAGCGCCATCTACCGGCGCAAGCCCTGCAGCCGACGGAAACCGCCGCTACGACCACGATGCCCGATGCGCAACGCGCCGAACGCATCGCGCTGCTGCATGATCTCGCGCTCACGCTGAATCACGAGCTCGGTAACTCGCTTGTATCCTTGACGGCACTACGTCACAAGCCGGGCGCGGAAACCAATTCGCCGGTGTTGCTCGCGGCGATCCGTCGCGACATCGGCGCGCTCGAGGCGATCAACCGCCAGCTCGCCGCGCTTCCGACTTTCCTCGAATCCACCGCCGAGCGCATCGATCTGCGCGGACTTGTCCATGCCGTCGCGCGCAACTGCGGCATCGCGGTCGAAACAGATTCCGACGAAGTGACGCTGGATGTCGTCCCGAAGCTGATCGAGTTCGGACTCGAAGCGATTGTGGAAAGCGTCGCGGAAAATCGTCCGGGTCTCGGCAAAAACGGTCTCATGCTCGCGTTGAGTCGTGGCGGATCGGGCGCCGAGAAGCATGCGGTGATCGCGTTGCGCGGCGAAGGGCTCGCGCTGGAAGGCGTGTGGCCTGCGCCCGAGCCGGGCGCGACGCCGACGCACGGCCGCATCGGTGTGTTTATCGCGAAGGAAGTAGTGCGGCTCCACGGCGGCGCGCTCACGGTGAAAGAAGGCCGACATGGCGCGGAGATCGTGATCACGATCCGCCGTTGGTAAATTGGTTTTGTGACTGGAATCGCCGCCGCGCGCTCGTACGGTGTGCGCGTTTCCCATGTCGTCTTCTCAACCGCTGAAAATCGTCATCACTGGAATCACGCGCGGACTCGGTCGTGCGCTCGCGGAAAAATACATCGCGATGGGGCATACGGTGATCGGCTGCGGTCGCGGCGCGGACGGCATTTTCGATCTACGCTTCACGCATCCCGCGCCGCATGATTTCGCGGTCGTGGATGTTTCCGAACCGACGAAGGTCGATCTCTGGGCCGAGAAAGTTTTGGCGGTGCACGGCGCGCCGGATTATTTGATCAACAACGCCGGCGTGATGAACGATCCCGCGCCGTTGTGGGAAGTGCCGGCGGATAAATTTTCGCGCGTGATCGATGTGAACGTGAAAGGCATCGCCAACGTCGTGCGCGCGTTTGTGCCTGCGATGATCGCGGCGAAGCGAGGGGTGATCGTGAATTTCAGTTCGGGTTGGGGGCGCTCCGTGTCGCCGGAAGTCGCGCCTTACTGCGCGTCGAAATGGGCGGTCGAAGGATTGACGCGTGCGCTCGCGGAAGAACTTCCCTCGGGCCTCGCGGCGATCCCGCTCAATCCCGGCGTCATCGATACGCAGATGTTGCGTCAGTGCTGGGCGGATGGTGCGGCGCAATATGGCAAAGCCGAAGCGTGGGCGGAGAAAGCGGCGCCGTTTATTCTGAGTCTCGGCGCGAAGGACAACGGACGTCCGCTCAGCGTGCGGGAGTACGAAGATTAAAGATGCGCCCGGGTGGTGCGGACGCGTTTTTCACGGATTGCGACGTTTCGATTCGAGATCGATCCAACGCACAAGCACCACGGCGAGCGCGGAGGCCGTGAGAAGGATTGCTGGATTTTGCAGATGAAAATCGATCCAGCAGTGCGCGAGCAGCAGTGCGAGTCCGAGGCTCAGCAATAGCGCGGGAGAATTTTTCCACGCGCGGCGGCGACACCACGCGAACACACCCGCACCGAGCAGAAGGATCAGCGGAAGAGAACCGACGATGCCGAGCTCGGCGAGAAACTGGAGGTAGTCGTTATGCGCGTGTTCATAATAGAACATGCGCCCGGGATCCCACGCCGGTTGATAGATGGCGGGATGGTTTTGTTGGAAGAGCGGGAAGAGAAAACGGAAACAACCCGCGCCCCAACCGGTGACCGGTTGCGCTTGCGCCATCTCCCAGGTCGCTTGCGCGGCGATCTGACGCGACTCGATCGAGGCCACTCGATCGGATTGGAAAAGCTGCTGAAATTTATCCGCGGCTCGCGCGAGTTGTAGCTGACGCGCGCTGAGCCACACAAGACCCGCGAGGCAGACCGCGATCGCTGCCACGAGCGGGAGATTCGGACGACGTGCGCTGCGCAACAGATGGAGAACGCCCATCACGATGCTTACCGCACCAAAAAGCAGCATGAGCAACGTGGACGCGCGCGAAAAACTCAGAGCCACGATCAGCGCGAGAAGCACCGCGCACACCACAAACACGGGCGCGGGACTGGCGCGTTCGAAGTGACGTTCGGAATGCCGTTGGTGCCACGCCGCGACCGCGAGCGCAGTCGCGAGAAGCAAATTAAAGTAAGCGCCCGCGTGGTTTTTGTAGAGAAACGTTGCGACCGCGTAGTGCGTACTCGGCTCGATGAACCAGAGAATTTTCCCGTTACCGGCGACGTGTTGGAGAATGCCGACTATCGCGAGCAAGGTCGCGTTGAGCACGAGCAGCGAGAGCAAACCGCGCAACATCGCGCGTCGCGTCAGACCGATCCAGAGCGCGCACGCAGTCATCCATGCCGACGACCAAACAAGCAGCGCGCGCCACGGGTTGGAAATCGCGAATGGGGCATCGGCGCTCGCGGGCAACCACGCGACATGATCGATGCGTTCCATCCACCAAGCATCTCCTTCGCGCATGTAGCGCCACGCCGGGTTCACTGCTTGGACAAAAACGTACGCGAGCAAAATGAGGCCGAGCCAGAAACCGGGAAATTTCAGCAAACGACGCACCGGCAAATAGCGATAGCTGCGCCCGTCGCGGCTGTACTCGCCGATGTGTGTGCGCGGCACGAGCGCGATCGCGAAACACGTTCCGGCGAGCAGAAAACTCAACACTTGGCTCCACACATGCATCGTGCCGAGCGCCCACGGCAGGAAGCACAGATGCGCGCCGCTCAACCCGACGAGCGTGATCTCGAGCGGATGAAGTCGTGCGGGTTTCTTGCGCGAAGGAAACGACGCGGCGGGGGCAGGTGAGGTGGGGAAACGGGACGCCACGGTTGCGGAGAGAAGCGGGAACGGGGCTGCGGGTAAATGTCGAAGAGTTTAGCGTCCGCCGCGACCGAAAAGAACGACGGGAATCGTGCCGAGCAGGATTTTGAAATCCAACCAGAGCGACCATTGATCGATGTAAGCGAGGTCGAGGCGCACCCAATCTTCGAAGTCCGCGATGATGTTGCGACCACTGATCTGCCACAAACACGTGAGCCCGGGACGCACGCTGAGACGACGACGATGCGCGTCATCGCTGATACGTTTCACTTCTTCGATCGGCAGCGGACGCGGTCCCACGAGGCTCATTTCACCGCGCAGCACGTTCCATAGTTGGGGGATTTCATCGAGACTGTGACGGCGCAAAAAGCGGCCGAGCGGCGTGACACGCGGATCGTTGGCGATCTTAAAAACAGGGCCGCTCATTTCGTTGCGCGTAGCGAGCGATGCCTGGCGCTTTTCGGCGTTCACCTGCATCGAGCGAAACTTGAGCAACCAAAACGGCTCGCCGTTGAGTCCTGCGCGCTGTTGGCGAAACAAGACCGGACCACGACTCGTGAGTTTGATCGCAATGGCGATGAGCAACGCGAGCGGCAGCAATGCGATCATGAGCACGCCGGCGACCATGATGTCGATGAGACGTTTCCAGATCAGATGACTCGGAGGCGCGCTTTGTGCGGTGTAATGAATAACCGGTTCGCCCGCGAACCAATCGATGCTCATGCCGAACGGAGAACGCGGGAAAAATCCGGGACGCACGATCACGGAAACGCCCTCGCGTTCGCACGCGGTGAGCACGGGTTGCAGGCGGTGATTGTCGCTGCCGGCGAGATTCACGATTACGGCATTGACGGAATGTTCGTGCAGCAAACTCACGAGATTTTCGATCGAACCCGTGCGCGGATCGAACTCGCCGACGCTTTCGATCAAGTCGCGTTCGAAATCGGAGAGCGCATCGCGCAGGCGCGCATTTTCGTCGATGGAACCGACCCAGAGCATGCGGTCGCGACGAGCCCGTCGTCGTCGAAATCGCAGGAGAAAACGCCGTGTCCACTCTTGGCGCAGATAAACGAAGAGGCCGCCAAATCCGCAGGCGAGGAGGATGACGGAACGCGCGTATTGTGCGCGCACCAAAAACAGAATGAGCACGAGCGCTACGGCGTGAAACACGATGCCGCGCGCGACGGCGAAGACGGCACCGAGGCGAGCATTGAGACGCGGTTCACGATAAAAACCCTGTGACGCGTAGATCAGCGGACCGGAGAGCGCGACGATGGGGAAGAGCCAGAGATGCTCTGGGAAACGCTCGATCTGCGGGAGGTCGAAGAACGGAAAATTATCGCGCAGCAGATAGGCCACCGCGAGGGCGGCGACGAAGAGAACGGCGTCGCCGATTTGGAGGAGAATCGTGCGAATGCGCTTTGAATGAGAAAGCACGGCGAAGACCGCCTCGCGGCGAGGTCAAAAACGGCGCACGTAGATCGCGCCACTTTCGTCAACGAAGGTGAGCACGCCCGGTTCAATGGAAGCGAGCCGCAGCCCGAGCGAAGGTTCGATCAGATCGTTTTCGCGGAAAAGCCGGTCGTTGAGAATCGCGCGACTGCCTGTATCCGAAATACGGATACCAGAAATGCGCAAACGATCGATGAAAGTCTGGATGCGCGCCCCGAGGTTGATCGTCGGCGCAGGCTCGACGATTGGCGCGGTGGGGGACGCTTCGACGACGGGTGAGGAGGCGATCGGTGACACGACGCCGGTAGGTAGGGGCCCGCTAGGTTGAGGATTTTCCGCAATAACCACGGGCGAGGGCGCAGGCTCCGCGGGTGTGATGGGCGCAACCACTGTCGGCGTGGTGGCTGGCGCGGCCACGACAGGAGACGGTGATGGCGTTGGCGCGGGCGCAGGTGTGGAGTCGCGAAGCAGATAAAGTGCGGCCGTGAAAGAGATCGCGATGCACGCGGCGGCGACGGCGAGCGAGAGCAGGATGATTTTTGCGCGCGAGTTTCCGCCGGAGGACCGCCCCGGGACGGCAGCGGGGCCGCGCGATTGTGGTGGCGGCGGCGTGTCGCCATGACGATGCTGGGCTTTTTTGAGGGCGTCGTTGATCAGGCTCATGGCGGCGGATGGTTAGCGGGTGAGTTTCTTCACGTCTTTGATCGCGCGGTGGACGTCCCAGTAGGTGATCTCGTCGGACTCGCGAATATAAGCGGAGAGAAGAGCTTTGTCGCAGAGATTATTCACGACGCGCGGAATGCCGCGCGAGAAACGATGGATGAGACGCATAGCCCATTTGGTGAAGGTGGGGCGGCCGTTCCAGCCGGCGGTGGTCATGCGATGGTTCACATAGTGCGCGAGATCGTAGGGCGTGAGCGGCGCGAGTTCGCAGTGAACGAGAATGCGTTGCCGCAGTTGGCGGAGTTCGTCGCGCTTGAGAATGTCTTTCAGCTCCGGCTGCCCCATGAGCACGATTTGGAGGAGCTTTTGTTTGTCGGTTTCGAGATTGGAAAGGAGACGAACCTGTTCGAGCACTTCGAAGGAGAGATTCTGCGCTTCGTCGATGATGAGCACGATGTCGCGGCCGCGTTCGATGCGGTCGAGCAAGATACGCGTCATCTGCAGCACGAGATCGTTGGGATCGTCGGCGTGCGTGGTTTCGCCGAGCTCTTGGAGGATCGCGCGGAGCATCTGCGTTTCGTTGACGCGAGGATTGACGATGAGCGCGGTGTCGAAGCGGGCGGGATCGAGATCGTTGAGAAAGCAGCGGCAGAGCGTGGTTTTTCCGCAACCCACTTCGCCGACGACCACGATGAAGCCTTTGCGTTGTTCGACGCCGTACTTGAGGTGTTGCAGGGCTTCTTGATGTGTGGGGCTGAGGTAGAGGAATTTCGGATCGGGGGTGATGTTGAACGGCATCTCCGTAAATCCGTAAAAACTCTGATACATGGGCGTTTGGAGTATGGGCGGGCGGGCGCAAAGGCACGTCAATTTGCACCGGGGAGCAAGACTGAGGTGGGATTTGAAAGCTCCTTTACATCACGGCGCAGCGGGCGTTTATGTCCGCATCTTTCTCCACTGTGAATCTGCGCCGCCTGATCGTTTTTCTCTATTTGCTTTTGTTCGCAGGCATCGCCGTGGGATCGGGCGTTTTTCTTTGGAAATCGCGCGAGGAGTATTTGCACCTGCGGAAAGCCGAGCAGAACGCGAAAGTGCGCCTGGCCGAAGCGCAGCAAAAACTGCGCGAACAGGAAGTGATCCTCGAGCGGTTGCGCACCGATCGCGATTACGTCGAGATGGTGATTCGTCGTCATCTCGGTTACGCGAAACCGGGCGAGCGCATCTTCCTCTTTTCAGAACAAGAAGAAAATCTGCTGCGCGCACCGAGCGGACGTTGAGGGATTCCCCGAGATGAGGGAATAAACGTTGCTCTGGTCCGGAGGCGTTTCCTCAATTTCGGCCCGACACGTTTTCACATGGCCACTCCATCGATCATCGAAGCGTTTGAACGCGCCGGACAGGGACAGGTTTTCGCGTTCTACTCCCAACTCGACGCGGCTGCGCAAAAGCGGTTGCTCGACGAAGCCTCCGAGATCGATCTCGGGGAAGTCGATCGCCTCAATCGCACGCTGCTTACCAAGAGCGCGGGTGCGATCGATTTGAACGGCCTCGAGCCTGCGCCTTATTTGCCGCTTCCGGAAAACGGCGGCGATCCCGCCAAATGGGCGGAAGCGAAACGCGTCGGCGAAGACGCTTTGCGCGCGGGACGTGTGGCGGCGTTCACGGTCGCGGGCGGGCAGGGCACACGTCTCGGTTACGATGGCCCGAAGGGCACGTTCCGCGTCACGCCCATCAAGCAGAAGTCGCTCTTTCAAGTGTTCGCGGAGAAAATACGCGCGGCCGGGCTGCGCTATGGAAAACCGATCCACTGGTTCATCATGACCAGCCACGCGAATCACGAGGCGACCGAAGCCTTTTTTAAGGAAAACGATTTCTTCGGACTCTCGTCCGCGCGTGTGCATTTCTTCCGCCAAGGCCGCATGCCTGCGGTGGATTTCAACGGACGCATTTTGCTGGAAACGCGCGGCTCGATCGCGATGAGCCCGGATGGCCACGGTGGATCGTTGCGTGCGCTGGCCCGCAGCGGCGCGCTCGATCTGATGGCGAAAGAGGGCATCGATACGCTCAGCTATTTCCAGGTGGATAATCCGCTCATCCGCGTGATCGATCCGACCTTCATCGGTTTCCATCTGCTCAATAATTCCGAGCTGAGCAGCAAGATGGTTCCCAAGGCTTACGCGGGCGAAAAAGTCGGCCACT
Organism: uncultured Opitutaceae bacterium; assembly: GCA_937958045.1. Classification (GTDB taxonomy): domain Bacteria; phylum Verrucomicrobiota; class Verrucomicrobiia; order Opitutales; family Opitutaceae; genus Nibricoccus. Next base: position 93,837 of record CALFXL010000030.1, read on the forward strand.
TCTGCGTGCAGAATGGACGCAATGTCGTGATCGAATACTCCGACTTGCCGGCGTCGTATCAGGAACAAGTCGATCCCGCGACAGGCCGTCTGCGCTACATCGCGGGCAGCATCGCGATCCATGTTTTCAACACGGCATTCATCCGTCGCATGGCCGAAGGTGGCGAAGGCGTGGCGCTGCCGTTTCACCGCGCGGACAAAAAGATTCCGACGGTCGATGCTTCGGGCAATCCGGTGAAACCGGAAAAACCGAATGGCGTGAAATTCGAGATGTTCGTCTTCGACGCGCTGCCTTTCGCGAAAAATCCCGTGATCATCGAGACGCGTCGCGCGGACGATTTCAGCCCGGTAAAAAATGCAGAAGGCGTCGATTCGCCGAAAACCTGCCGCGAGGATCAGCTCCGTCAGTTTGCCCGCTGGTTCAAGATGAATGGCGTCGAACTTGAGACCGACGAAACGGGACTGCCGAAAGGTGTGTACGAAGTGTCTCCGCTTTTTGGATACGACGAAGATTCGTTCGCGGATTCGTGGCGGAAACTCCCGATCAAACCCGCGGTCAGTGACGGCCTCTATCTGGAGTAACCGGGCACGAGATCCGCTTCCTCCGACGTTTCACTCTTTGAATTCATCTGCATGAGCACGCTCGATAAAATCCAAGCCGCCGCCCGATCGGGCCAACTGCTTCCCAGCACCGCCGAAAATCTCGGCGCATGGCTGGGAGCCTCGTTGCCCGCGTGGGCGATCGCGAGCATCAACGAGCTCGTCGAGAAAGAAGCGTGGGCCGAGTTGAACGATCGTTTTTATCGTTATCTCGAATTCGGCACGGGTGGCATGCGCGGTCGTACGATTGGCGTGGTCACCACGTCGGTCGAAACGGGAAAACTCGGGCCGCAAGAAACGCCGGAGCACCCCGCAGTCGGCAGCAATGTGCTCAACGATTTCACGCTCGTGCGCGCGACGATCGGACTCTTCCGCTACACGCAAAAATATCTGACGAAGGAAAACCGCTTCGATCGTCCGAAGCTCGTGATCGCGCACGACGTCCGGCATTTCTCGCGGCACTTCTGCGAACTCGCCGCGTCCACATGGACGCGCCTCGGCGGCAATGCGTTTATTTTCGATGGCCCGCGCTCGACGCCGCAGCTCAGTTTCACGGTGCGTTATTTAAAGGCGCATGCCGGCGTGGTCATCACCGCGAGCCACAATCCCCCGCACGACAACGGATTCAAAGCCTACTTCGAAGACGGCGGCCAAGTGGTGCCTCCGCATGACAAAGGTATCGTGGCCGAAGTGAATGCGATCCCGCTCGCCGAACTCGGCGCGTATCTCGACAAGGATATTTCCGGCGTCATCACGCTCGGGAAGGCCGCGGATGACGCGTATCTGTCGGTGGCGTCGAAGGCCGTGATCGACAGCAGCGTTTTCAAGAAAACGAAGCTCAAGATCGCGTTCACCAACATCCACGGTACCGGCGGCATCGCGTCGGTGCCGCTGCTTTTGCATGCGGGTGCGGACGTGCACGAAGTGCGCGAGCAGATCACGTTTGATCCGCGTTTCCCGACGGTGAAATCGCCGAATCCCGAGAATGCGGAAGCGCTGTCGCTCGCGGTGAAACTTGCCGAGGAAAAAGAGCTCGATGTGGTGATGGCGACCGATCCCGATTGCGATCGCATGGGTTGCGCGGTGCGTAATCGCGACGGCTCGATCGAGCTGCTCACCGGCAATCAGATCGGCGCGATGCTCGCCGAGTATCGAATCGGCAAATACAAGGAGCTCGGCTGGATTCCGGCCGAAGGCGGAAATTCGTCGGTGCTCGTGAAAACCTTTGTGACCTCGCCGCTGCAGGACGCGATCGGACGCGCGCATGGCGTGAAAGTCATCAACACGCTCACGGGCTTCAAATGGATCGCGGCGAAGATTCGCGGTTACGAAGAGCAGTTGAAGGCGCGGTTGTTGTCCGAAGAAGGCATCGCGCTCGATTACGATGCGACGCCGTTCGAAACGCGCGCGAAGCTGCTGCAGAAATACAGCTCGTTCTATCTCTTCGGCGGTGAAGAAAGCTACGGCTATCTCGGCAACGACTACGTGCGCGACAAGGACGGCAACGCCGCGTGTCTCATGCTCGCCGAGCTCTGCGCTTACGTGAAGAACCGCGGTCTCACCGTCACCGAATATCTCGATGAGATTTATCTGAAGCACGGCTTCTTCCTCGAAGGCGTGATCAATCTCTACTACGAAGGCGCCACCGGCGCGGCGAAGATCAAACGCATCCTCGAAACATATCGCTCGGCGCCGCCGAAGGCGTTTGGCGATGTGGGGGTGGCGAAATTCCAGGACTTCGGTCGCGAAAAGGTGATCGATGCCGATGGCGACACGATCCCGTCGCAGGATTTGTACTTCGTCACGCTCGCGAACGGCTACAGCTTCGCGGCGCGCGGCAGCGGCACGGAGCCGAAGATGAAGTTTTATCTTTTCGCGCAGGACAAAGCCGGCAGCGCCGCCGAACTCGCGGCGACGAAGGAACGCGTGAAAGCGGAGCTCAACCGCATCAAGGCCTTCATTGAAGCCGATGCGAAACAGCGCGCGGAAAGCTGAACGGAGTAACCTCCGCTGAGTTTGCGAGGCGCGCGTCCACGTGAGGTTGGGCGCGCGTCTTTTGTTTGGGCGTGCAGGACAGGCTGTATTCGTTTTTTCAATACATAAAAAAGCGGCTTCGTTTTCACGAAGCCGCTGAAAGGGATAAACAAAACGTTTCGTCGGTCAGACGAGGAGGATGGCGGGCGCTTCGAGGATGTTCTTCAATGCATTGAGGAACTGCGCACCGACGGCTCCGTCGAAGACGCGATGGTCGCCGCTGAGAGTGACGGTCATGGTCTGGCCGGGAACGATCTGGCCGTTCCTGATGACCGGCTTCGCGACGGCCGCGCCAACTGCGAGGATTGCGGAGTTGGGCGGGTTGATGATCGCGGTGAAGCGCGGGATGCCCATCATGCCGAGATTGGAAACGCAGAAGGTGCCGCCGGTGTATTCGTGCGGCTGGAGTTTCTTGTCCTTGGCTTTTTTGCCGAGCGCCTTGGCTTCGTTGCTGATCTGGAAAACGCTCTTTTGGTGCGCGTCCTTGATGACCGGCGTGATAAGGCCGTCTTCGAGCGCGACGGCGAAGGCGATGTGCGCGGCGCCGAAGTAGCGGATTTGGTTGCCCTCCCACGAGCTGTTGATGGTGGGAACGCGGCGAAGCGCTTCGGCGCAGGCCTTGAGGACGAAGTCGTTGACGGAGAGTTTGACGCCTTCCTTTTCGAGTCCGGTGTTGAGCTGCTGGCGAAGGGCAAGGAGGGGCTCCACGTCGATTTCGATGTCCACGTAGATGTACGGAATCGTGGTCGTGGATTCGACCATGCGCTTGGCGATGACGCCGCGCATGTTGGAAACGGGAACCGCGCGCTCTTCTTGAATCGGGCCGGTGCGGGAAACGTTGCCACCGGTGAAGGTGGACGGGGCGGACGACGCTTTGCCCGTGCCTTTCTTGCCAACGCCGGCTTTTTCGGCGGCGAGGACGTCGGCGCGGACGATGCGACCACCGGGGCCGGAGCCTTCGATGAGGGCGGGATCGATGCCTTTTTCTTCGGCGAGCTTTTTGGCGAGAGGGGAAATCTTGATGCGTTCGCCCTCGGCGCGAGCCGGAGCGGATTTCGTTTCCGTGGACGGCTTGGTGTCGGCGGGAGAAGCGGTGTCGGGCTTTTGCGCGGGCGCGGGAGCGGATTCCGCTTTGGCGGCGGATTGTTTCGGCTCTTCTTTCTTCGGCTCTTCCTGAGCGGGGGGTGCGGCCTTCTTCGGCGCCTCGACGGTTTCGCCGGGTTTGCCGACGGCACAGAGGGCTTCGCCGATCGCGACCTGACTGCCGGCGGGCATGAAGATCTTCAAGAGGGTGCCATCGAAGAAGCACTCGAGCTCCATGGTGGCTTTGTCGGTTTCGACCTCGGCGAGCATGTCGCCGGTTTTAACGGTATCGCCTTCGTTTTTGAGCCATTTTACCAGCGTGCCCACCGTCATGGTGTCGCTGAGTTTGGGCATTTCGATGATTTGAGCCATGGAGGAGAATGTAGAATTTTGAATGAAGAATTAGGAATGGAGCAGAGTTAAGGATAAGTTTCGCGAGTGCGGATTTCTCATGCTTTAAGTCTGCATTCTTAATTCGCGCTGGTTTCAGGCCAGTGCTTCGAGGGCGGCTTTGAGGACGCGCTGCGGGTTGGGCAGTTGTTCGATTTCGACGGGCGGGCTGTAGATCGCGGGCGCATCCACAGTGGAGAGACGATGAATCGGGCCATCGAGTTCGTCGAAGGCTTCGCGCTGGATCATGTCGGAGAGCTGAGCGCCGACGGAAGCGAAGGGTTTTTGCTCTTCGACGATGAGAACGCGGTGGGTCTTTTTCACCGATGCGAGCACGGTGTCGAAATCGAGCGGGCGGATGCTGCGGAGATCAACGATCTCGACGGAGACGTCGTGCTCTTTTTCCAGGATTTCCGCGGCTTTCAACGAGTGGAGAACCGAACGGCCGTAGGTGATGATGGAGAGGTCGGTGCCTTCGCGCTTCACGTCGGCTTTGCCGAGCGGGACGAGATATTCTTCCTCGGGGACTTCGCCCTTTTCGCCGTACAGGATGGTGTTTTCGAGGAACATCACCGGGTCGTTATCGCGAATGGCGGACTTGAGCAGGCCCTTCGCGTCGTAAGGCGTCGAGGGAACGACGACCTTAACGCCGGGGTGATTGGCGAGGACGTTTTCCGGTGTGTGCGAATGCGTGGCGCCGACGTTGGTGCCGCCGTTGGCCGGGCCGCGGATGACGATCGGGCAGTTGATGAGACCGCCGGACATGTAGCGGATGTTGGCGGCGTTGTTGAGGATCTGGTCGAATGCGACGGAGTAGAAGGACCAGAACATGAGCTCCATCACCGGGCGGATACCGAGCATGGAAGCACCGACGCCCATGCCGATAAAGCCGGCTTCGGAGATCGGCGTATCAACGATGCGTTTGGGGCCGAATTTTTCGAGGAGGCCCTCGGTGACTTTGTAGGCGCCGTTAAACTGGGCGACTTCTTCACCCATGATGACGACGTTTTCGTCGCGGGTGAGTTCTTCAGCCATGGCGTGGCGCAGGGCTTCGCGGTAGGTGATGAGTGGCATCGGCGGAAAGTAGCGAGTGGTGTTAGGAAGCAGGGGAGGAGTGGCGTGCGCGCGGTGTGCGTGTCGCGACTTGCTCTTAGTTGAAGAACAGGCGGCCCTGCGATTTGCGTTCGGAGGGATTGTCGGCCTCCCAATAAACATCCTTCTGGATGTCCTCGACGGTCGGGAACGGGCTGGCTTCGGCGAACTCGGCGGCTTGCTCCGCTTCGGCGCGTGCTTCGGTATCGATTTTCTCGATGATCTCCTGTGTGAGGACGCCTTCGCCGAGGAGCGTTTCCTGGAACAGCGTGATAGGATCCTTGGTCCGTTGATATTCTTCGATCTCGGCCTTGTTACGGTAGGTCTTGTCCGGATCGGCCACGGAGTGTCCGCGATAACGGTAGGTCTTGATCTCGACGACGGCGGGCAGGGATTTTTCGCGGGCGCGAGTGAGGAGCGTATCCATCTTGTCGCGGACTTCGTAGAGATCGTGGCCGTTAATGATGTCCCACGCCATGTCGTAGGCATCGGCGCGCCGGGCGAGTTCGCCTGCGGAGGAGCGTGCTTGGCTGGTGCCCATGGAGTAGCCGTTGTTTTCGATCACGAAAATCACCGGGAGATTCCACAGCGCGGCGAGATTGTACGCCTCGTGCACGGCGCCTTGGTTTACCGCGCCGTCGCCCATGAACGCCATGGCGGCGCCTTTGAGTCCCTTGTATTTCAGCGCGTAGGCGAGACCGGTGCCGAGCGGGATCTGGCCGCCGACGATGCCGTGGCCGCCCCAGTAATTACGCGAAGGGTCGAAATAGTGCATCGAGCCGCCCTTGCCCTTGGAGCAACCCGTGACCTTGCCATAGAGCTCGGCCATCAACGGCTTGGTGTCCATGCCGACGGCGATGGCGTGACCGTGATCGCGATAGGCGGTGATCACGTGATCGTTTTCACCCATGAGCGAACAGCAGCCGACGGCGACGGCTTCCTGACCGATGTAGAGGTGGAGAAAACCGCCGATTTTCTTGGATTGGTAGGCGCGCAGACTGCGCTCCTCGAAGCGGCGGATACGCACCATCTTCCGGTAGAGCTCGATGCGCGCTTCTGCGCTGAGACTGGCGTTGATCGGGGCGTTACGGCTGGAGCCGGAAGCGTCCTTTTTGTCGGGAGTGGCAGTCGGTTTGGTACTCACAGGAGAATGGGCGATAGAGAGGGAAAAAGCATTTTTTTGTCGGGCGGGGCATAAATCAAGTGAATTGTCCCCGCGCCGGGGTGCACACGCGGCGATGTCGGCGAGTGTACACCTGTTTGGCCAAAGGTCATCCGGGGATGACCTCTTCGATGTCGATCTTGAGCGGTTGCGCAGGATCGCAGTTTGCGCGAAATGCGACGAAGCGATCGCGGTATTTGTCGAAAATCGGCCAGAGCGCGGTGCGATCGGTTTCAGGCAGGGAGAGCGTTTCGATGGCGGCGCGACTGAAAAACCCGAAGCGGCCCTCGCGCATCGAGGGGGGCAGTTGCTCGATGGGTTTGCGGCAATGAAACAGAAACAACAGCCAGTGGCATTCGCCTTCGTAGGCTTTCTCCGCGATCATGCCGAAGAGATGGAGATCGGCCGGGGTGATGTGGTGTCCTGTTTCTTCGCGCGTTTCCCGCACGGCGCATTCGTAGGGAGATTCGCCGGTCGCTGTTTCGAGTTTGCCCCCGATCGGGCTCCATGCGCCGAGATTCGGTGGCTTGGCGCGGAGGAGAAGGAGTTGTTCGCCAGCGGAGTTTTCGAGGAAAACGAGAACGGCGATTTTGTACGGAATGGCGGGAACAGACATCGGAAGGGCAGTGAATGAAAGAAATGCCAACGCTGGGAAGACTGGAATCGAACAGCCGGGAGCGCGAGGAGTGCGGCGCGAATTTTGCTCGGACCATTTTGGAGTTTGCGCCGAAGTCCGCGCCGGCTTGGCTGCCGCATCATGGCAAAATGGCTTTTGGTCGACGGCTTTAATCTCGCCTACCGCTGTTTCTTCGCGCTGCCCGAGTTGACGCGCGCGGATGGTTTTCCGACCGGCGCGCTGCATGGTTGGGTGAAATCGCTGTGGAAGCTCGCCGATCAGGAACGTCCGGACGCGACGCTCGTGTTTTTCGATCTCGGCGGCTCGCAGGATCGCCTCGTTTTGCATCCCGAATATAAAGCACAGCGCCAGGAGATGCCGGAGGCGTTGGTGAAACAATTGCCCGTGATCAAAACGCTGACGCGTGCGATGGGCCTGGCGGGCATCGAACAGGATGGCGTGGAATCGGACGACTTGCTCGCGTCGGAAGCGGTGGCGCTCGCACGTGCGGGGCACGATGTGTTGATCGTCAGTTCCGATAAGGATTTCGCGCAGATCGTGGACGATCGCATCAAGATCATGCTGCCGCCGCCCTCGGCCAATCCGAAACTTGGTTGGCGATTGCTCGATGCGGCTGGCGTGAAAGAGAAGTTTGGCGTGCCGCCGTCGCAGATCGCCGAGTATCTGGCGTTGGTCGGCGATGCGTCGGATAATATTCCGGGTGTCGGCGGTGTCGGCCCCAAGACGGCGGTCAAATGGCTCGAAACCTTTGGATCGCTCGAAGCCATCATCGAGCGCGCGTCCGAGCTGAAACCGGATCGCTTTCGCGAGATCGTGCCCGCCAAGGCGGATATCCTGCGCATCAACTTGCGGCTGACGACGCTCAACCTCGCACTGCCGCCGGTGGCCGCCGATCGCAAACCCGCCCAGCCGGACGTGCTGCTGCGCACGCTCGAAGAGATGGAAATGAAATCCACGCTCGCCGAAGCGCGCAAACGTTACGGCGGTGTGCAGAGCGAGTTGTTCTAAACCTGTTCGATCCACCACAGCGCGATCCGCATCGCGTTGTGGCCTCGCGATGATCGCGGTTCGCCGCGGTTACGGGTGCGTATTGAAAAACCAAATACAAAAGCCGCGCGGGTGAGGCGCGGCTTTTGTGAAAAGCGGACGGGGGAAATGTGTTGTTTGTCGCGATTATTTTTTCCCGTTGGTTGCCGTCGCGGGTTTCTCGGGTTCTTCACGGCCTTCTTGCGAGATCCCTTGTGGATCGAAGATGTAGCCGACGCTGTGAACCGTGCGGAACGAATCGAGGCTGAGGCCGTTGGCGCGGAAAAGCTCGCGGACCTTCACGATGTACTGGTCGAGCGAGCGGCTTTTCACGTCGGCGTGGATGCCCCAGACGGAGTGAATCAGCGCCTTGCGGGTGATCACGACTCCTTGATTCTGGTTGAGGTAGGACAGGATGCCGAGCTCCTTGCGGCCGATCTTGGTGACGGTGCCGTTGGGGAATTCGATTTCGAGGCGGATAGGCGTCACCTTGGCGCCGCAGAACTCAAACGGTTCGTCGCTAATTTTGGCGTTTTTCGTGACGTTGAGATCGGCCACGGATTCGGCGCGACGGAGCACGGCGCGGATGCGGGCGATCAATTCAGCGTAACTGAAAGGTTTGGTGATGTAATCATCGCCCCCCATATCGAGCCCGCGAACCTTGTTGGTTTCGAGCGCGTTGCCGGTGACGAAAATCGTGGGGATCGAGATGTCGCTCTTCTTCAGTTCATCGAGGAGCTGGAAGCCCGATTGGTCGGGGAGGTTGACATCGAGTAGCAGGAGATTCGCGAAGTTTTTCTTAAGGAAACGGGCAGCGAGCGCGCAGCGGTTATACCATTGCGTCTGCATGCCGGCCTCCTCCAAGTGCAGGCTGATCAATTTGGCCAGCTCCTCCTCGTCTTCCACTATCAGGATCAATGGCTTTGGGGCGGATCGCATAGTCTAGTGTGGCGTAGGGAATTTTTACAACCGTTGCGCGGTGTGTCAAAGCAAAGAGACAACGCGCAAGTCCGCCATCGACACGGATTCGCATTTCTAAAGCACGTCTAATGCCGCGAGTGTGCTGAAATAGCTTGAAGGCGCTGGTGGGCGTGTGTGGCGTGGTGGGCGTGTCTGATCAAACACCGCTCCTGATGCTCGGCCTGCCGAAGGGCAGTCTCGAGGAGTCCACGAAAAACCTGTTCGCCAAGGCGGGCTGGAAAATCACCACGAGTTCACGTTCCTATAAACCGTCGATCGACGATCCGGAACTCGATGGTCGCTTCGTGCGTGCACAAGAAGTGAGCCGCTACGTCGAGCACGGGTTTTTCGACTGCGGCCTGACCGGCTACGACTGGATTCAGGAAAATGGCTCCGACGTTGTCGAAGTTTGCGATCTGATCTATAGCCGCGCTTCGGTGCAAAAATCGCGTTGGGTGCTTTGCGTGCCCGAGAGTTCGCCGGTGAAGAAGCCGGAAGACCTCGCCGGCAAACGCGTCGCCACCGAGATGGTTGGCACGGTGAAACGCTATTTCGCGCAGAAAAACATCCCCGTTGATGTCGAGTTTTCGTGGGGCGCGACCGAGGTGAAAGTGCCCGATTTGGTCGATGCCATCGTCGATATCACCGAGACCGGCAGTTCACTGCGCGCGAACAAACTTCGCATCGTGGATACGCTGCTCACGACCAACACGAAATTCATTGCCAACAAGGCGAGCTGGGCGAATCCCGCGAAGCGCAAAAAAATCGAGACCATTGCGATGCTGCTTACCGCGGCGTTGGAGGCGGGCTCGAAGGTTGGGTTGAAGCTCAACTTGCCGAAATCCGCGCTCGATTCGGTGCTAAACAAATTGCCCGCGCTGCGCAATCCCACCGTTTCTCAGCTCAGCAATCCTGACTGGATCGCGATCGAGACGATCATCGACGAGAATGTTGTTCGCGAAATTATTCCCGCCCTCAAGTCGCTCGGCGCCGAAGGCATCGTGGAATATCCGCTGAACAAGGTCGTGTATTGAAAAACCGCCGGGGCTGAATTGGTTCCCAGTCTGTCGGCACGCAAACCGGCGGCGCGTCTCACCGCGTCGCCTCAACCCGTTTTATCTGTCATGTCCAAAGTCACGCTCGGTCTCCTTCAGCATGCTTGCTCCGCGAATCCGGCGGAGAATCGCAAAAAAACGCTCGCCCTCGCCGAGAAGGCGGCCAAACGCGGCGCGCAGATCATCTGCACGCAGGAATTGTTTGCTTCGCAATACTTCTGCCAGAGCGAGAATCACGAGCACTTCAAGCTCGCCGAAACCATTCCCGGACCGAGCACGGCGGCGTTTCAGAAACTCGCGAAGCGCTACAAGGTCGTGATCGTTGCGTCGCTTTTCGAGAAGCGCGCGTCGGGTCTTTATCACAACACCGCGGTCGTCATCGACGCCGACGGCTCTCTGCTCGGCGTGTATCGCAAGATGCACATTCCGGACGATCCGCTGTTCTACGAAAAGTTCTACTTCACGCCCGGCGACACCGGCTTCCGCGCGTGGGACACGAGGTACGGCAAGATCGGCGTGCTCGTGTGTTGGGACCAATGGTATCCTGAAGGCGCGCGTCTCACCGCGATGCAAGGCGCAGAGATCCTCTTTTATCCCACCGCGATCGGCTGGCATCCGTCGGAAAAAGCGGAATACGGCGCCAATCAGCACGGCGCTTGGGAAACGATCCAGCGTTCGCACGCGGTGGCCAATGGTTGCTATGTCGCGTCGGTGAATCGCATCGGCCACGAGGTCATCGAGGGCGTGGGCGGCGATGGACTCGAGTTCTGGGGACAGAGTTTTGTCGCCGGCACGAGCGGTCAGATCCTCGCCAAAGCCAGCGCGGACAAAGAAGAAATTCTCATTGTCCCGGTTGAACTCGGCAAAGTGGACGTGACTCGCACGCACTGGCCGTTCTTGCGCGATCGTCGCATCGATGCGTACGGCGAACTTACCAAGCGTTTTATCGATCGGTCGTTCTAATTCATGGCAGCCATTTCCTCGAAATCAAAAAACGTCGAGACACCGACGGCGCTGGGATTCCGCATGCCCGCGGAGTGGGAACCCCAAACCGCGGTCTGGCTTTCGTGGCCACATAAACGCGCGTCCTGGCCCGGCTATTTCCGGCCGATCCCGTATAAATTCGCGGAGATCGTCGCGCATATCAGTCGTTTCGAGGAGGTGCGTATCAACATCGCGAAGCCTCTGCAGAAGCGCGCGTGGTCGCTGATCAACAAAGCCAAGGCCGATCTGACGAAAGTCACCTTCTTCGATCATCCGACCAACGACGCGTGGTGTCGCGATCACGGACCGATTTTCGTGAAGAACGACAAAACGGGTGAAGTCGCGGTGACCGACTGGGATTACAATGCCTGGGGCGACAAATACCCGCCGTACGATCTCGATAACAAAATCCCGCCGAGCATCGCGCGGAAACTCAAGATGCGCCGCTTCGAAAAGAAAATGGTGCTCGAAGGCGGCTCGATCGATGTCAACGGCCGCGGGTTGCTCCTCACGACCGAGTCCTGTCTGCTCAACAAGAACCGCAACCCGCATCTCACCAAAGAGCAGATCGAGCAGAACCTCCGCGATTATCTCGGCATCCACACGGTTCTCTGGCTCGGCGACGGTATCATCGGCGACGATACGGACGGACACGTTGACGACATCACGCGCTTCTTCCGCGAAGACGGCATCGTGACGGTTGTGGAGCGCAACAAGCGCGACAAAAACCACAAGCCGCTTCAGGAAAACCTGGAACGCTTGCGCTCCATGCGCACACCCGCCGGCAAGAAATTTAAGATCGTCGAACTGCCGATGCCCAAACCCGCGTTTTGCGACGAACAACAACTGCCCGCCAGCTACGCGAATTTCCTCGTGATCAACGGCGCGGTGCTCATGCCGGCGTTTCGCCAGCCGAAGCGCGACGATGAAGCGCTCGATGTGCTCGCGGATTGTTTCCCCGGCCGCGAAATCATCCCGGTCGATTGTTTGGATCTCGTGTGGGGCTTGGGCACGCTGCATTGTATTTCGCAACAGCAGCCGGCCTGACGGGTCTTCTCTTCACGTGAAAAAAATCCTCGTTCCTCTTTTTGCGGCCGCCGTGCTCGCGACGACTGCTTGTCAGTCGGGTTCCAAACTCCCCGGTGCCGTTCGCGAGCGTTTTGCTCCGACTTATCGCACGCACGTGATCGAAGCTGATCAGAAAACCGCGTATGCCGCTGCGCGTCGAGCTCTGCGCGCGATGAACTATAAATTCACCAGCGGCGGTGCCGCGCAGGGGAAAATCGAAGCCATCGGCGGACTGCAGGCGGGCTCGGGCGCGGGTTCCGCGCGTCAGTTTTCCGTGAGCGTGCGACTCGGTCCCGCACCCACATCGGGTACGGAAGTCGCGGTGTTATTTTCCGAAGTGCGCGAGGATGCGTTCAGCAAACGCGAAGGCATGGGCACGACCACGCCGATGCAGGACACGCCGCTGTACGACGTTTTCTTCCGCCAACTCGAGCAAGCGTTGGCGACGCCGGAAGAATAAACGACCGCTCGTTTCTCCTCGCGAAACCGCGCTGCCTCAAAGCGCGGTTTTCTTTTTTCGCACGTACGCAATCAGCGCGATGCCCGCGATCAGCAGGAAGATCGAGTAAAACGTGCCGCGCGTGAGGCCGAGAATGAGTGTGGCGTCCGGTTCGCGAAAAATTTCCCCGATGCTGCGCATGATCGCGTAGCCGATGAGGAACTCGCCGGAAAGTTGTCCGGGGCGCGTTTGCAGCACGCGATTGCGCCACACGCGATGTTGCACGTAGGCGAGCAGCACCGCGCCTTCCAGAAACGCCTGATAAAGTTGGGACGGATGTCGCGGCTCGTGACCGCCGCCAGTCGCTTCAAAAACCACCGCCCACGGCACGCTCGATTCATGTCCCCAGAGCTCGCCATTGATGAAGTTGGCGATGCGTCCCAACATCAGCCCGAGCGCCGCGACCGAGACGATGAGATCGCTGACATGGAGGAAGGGGACTTTCTTTCTGCGTGCGAACCAGAGCAGCGCGAGCGTCACGCCGATAAAACCGCCGTGACTCGCCATGCCACCTTCCCACACGCGGAAAAAACTGAGCGGATTCGTGAGCAAGTCGCCCGGATGATAAAGCAGGAATGAACCCAAGCGCCCGCCGATCATCACGCCGAGGATGATGACGAATAACAGATCGCCGTTTTGTTCGGAGTTCAAACGCGAGCGACCGGTGCGGGTGTAGAGCTGCAGCAGCCAGAACGCGCCGAGGAAACCGAGCACGTACGCGAGTCCGTACCAGCGGACGCCGAATGTATCCGAAAATTGGAGACCGGGCACGAAAGGACTCAGATCATGCGTCCAGTAGGCGAAAAGCGACATGCGAACGATTCATCTCCGCGCGCCCGCCAATGCCAAGCGGAGAGTTGGCGCCCGACGTGGACTACATTGAGCGTGCGAGCCGCGGATCGAATTGAAAGGCCGTTGGTTTTCCGCGCTGCAGTTTCGCGAAGTCGGCATGGAGCGGGTTGAGCAGGTAGTTGAACTCGCCGGTGACGACAGCGCTGGGCACACGCAACGCCACGCTGCGCGCGGAGCGAAACCACTCTGCGCCGAAATCCTGGCTGGCACGGCTGTAGGGATACACGTCCCAATCCGCAGGAAATTTCTCGGGACGTTCCACGAGGTTTTCCGGAAGCGTGACCGGAGCGACGATCCAATCGAGCGCAGCGAAATCGCCGACTTCTTCGACATGTACGAGAACTTCAAGCGCAGCCAAAGCGCGCGATTCGGCGCAATACACTGCATGCACACCGGGCGGGTTCCAACGACCGCCGCGACGAAACGCGCCTTCGCCATCCCACAAGGTGGACGCGCGACGTTTGGAAGCGAGGCGCCAGATCGTGAGCGTGCTCACGAGAAGACACCGTCTTCGTAGCGTTCGAGAATCGCTTCTACTTCGCGTGCGCCCGGTTCGGTGCGCGCGAAATCGAGCGGCGTGCGATTGCCGAGTACGCGCAGCTTGCGATTCAGCCAGGCGTTTGTGCGCTCATGCGTACCAAACACCTGACGCGCGCGATCGTAGAGACGCATGATGCGGACAGCGCGTTCGCCTTCGGGGACGTTGAGGCGCGCCTTGCTTGCCACGCGACGCGCATAGGTGCGCGGCGGGATGTGTACGAGGCGTGCAAGCTCCTCGATGGTGAAGCCGACCTTGCGACCGAATTCGGCGAGCGCGAGAACCGGCAGGCCTTCTTCAACATGCATCGCCAGCTCGGCGTTGTTTACCGAACTCCAGTCAAACGAAGCATGCGCGAGCTTTTTCATGTGGCATACTATGCACTGCCAGATGGCAGGAATCAAGCGCTGAGGCTGGCGGCGGACGCCGCAGAGGCATCGAGATTAAAATCGGCCGATCCGAGCGATTGGCCGTTGATCAAAATCTCGATTTTATGGCGCCCGGAATAGTGTACGCGCGTGGTGAAGTTTTGGAAGCGTTGGGACTTCTGGAGCAAAATGCGGCCGCGCGCGGGCAGGGTGAACTCGGTGAGCTTAAAAACCTTGCGCGAGTAGTCGCGGGATTTCTTCACATAATGAACCGCGTAGTCGGCGACGATGCGTTGCGTTTCGCGACTCGTAGAAACGATGTCACAGGTAAACGTGAGACGATCACCGAGCACGATAGCGGGTGCAGAGAGACGCAGATTTTCGAGACGTACGGCGGCACCGGTTTTCACACCGAAGAGGCTGAGCGCTTCGGGATGACCTGCTTTGATCAAGGTGCGCAGCGCGCGTTTGGCGATCCACGCGGTGTGCGGATCGCGAGTGGTCCAGCGTCTCAGCGTGGCGAGTGTCCAGTCGGGATGATCTTTTGTGATGTCGTTGAGATGGTTGGCGACGGACTTGCGAACATACAGCGACGGGTCCGCTTTTAAGTTATCGAGAATCGGCGCGACTGGCGACGGATCGGCGATGAGCGGCGCGAGGCGAAACGACCACGGAAGACGCGGACGACAACCTTCACTGGCGAGACGGCGAACATGTTCGTTTTGATCGCGTGACCAACGCTCCATCACGGCGAGCGTGCGCGTGAGATCGCGTTTGAGGAATTCGCGGATGGCGAACTCGGCGGAACCGAACCGCGTGAAAAACGCGAGCGCGTCCATCGATTCGTCGAAATGATCGTGTCCGTAGAGGCCGACAAAATCCGGAAGAACGAGTGTGACGAAATTGTGTTGGAAGCGCGGTGCGAGTTTCCGGAGTACGCGGAGCTGCGCGAGAAAGTCGCCGGGCAACGAGGCGTGAAATGCTTCCGAAGTCCGCCGCAGACGTTGGAGCAAGGAGCGCTCTTCAAGGCCATCGAGCGTGTAAGCGAGAAATCCAGCGCGGTCGAAGCGACGCGAAAGTGAGGCGAGTTCTGTCGCGATCCAACGATAACGTTTGGCGTCGAACCATTCTTTGAGGGCGGGGGCGCTTTCGGCCATGGTCAGTTGTCGTCGTCATCGGCGCTCGATGACATGCCGAGGTCGTTGCCGCCTCCGGGAGTTTTGTCGAAGAAACCTTCGTCTTCGAGGATCGACATCACGCCGTCGGTGACGTGGCGGCGCTCTTCTTCGGAGAGCGTATGATGTTGGGCGGTGAGAAGCTCTTGAATACCCGCTCGCGCGTCGGCACGGCCGGAGAATCCCTCAAGAAACTCGTCGGCCTGCGCTGCGATTTGGTCGATGAGCGCGCTAAGATTCATGAGGGAGCCAGTTTATCGATTTCCGGAAAGAGGCAAGTGGCCGGGCGCGGTGCGGAGCGCGCTGGCAGCGGCCGATAAGCCCGTTTTCTGAGGGCGTAGTTATTGTTCGGATACGTTTAATACCACGAAACAAAACGTAATCGGCGTACACTTATTACGTTGGTAAGTGATCTTTATTGTATCTAGCGATTCGAAGTAGCGGCTGGAAGCGGCGGGAGGCCTCGGGGAATCTGCATGTTTTGTGCATGTTGTATTTCACGGAAACCAAACGCGGCGGCGCCGTACTGATAGTTTCCTGACCGACTAATCCTAACGACGATGATGTTTCTCTATTATGCGCTGATTTTCCTGGCCTTGTGGCTGGGAAGCACCGCGTGGAAGCGCCTTTACGGGGCGATGAAGATGGGAGCGCCCGCACACGCGCACGCACCGCGTCGAGGTACGCTTAATCACTTGGTGAATTTCGCCTTGGGATTTATTTCGGTGGTTTTGGGAGACCTCTGGCTAGCCCCGGAGGGCGTGTCGGCGGACAGCGTCCTGAATGGTGCAGCGTTAGGCTTCGTCGCTTTTTTGTTGTGTGCGCTGGCTGAAAAAATCCGCGCACTGGAAGTGCACAAACGCCGGTGAAGGCGGGGCGCTGAAATTACGCGCGGGTTATAATGCGGCCGGGGCAGGGCCGGTTGTGGCGATCTCGGTGGCTTGGCCGCGAGAAAAGCGCATGGTGGTCTGGAAGGTCGTGGCGACGGGCACTCCGTTTTTCCGCGGGATTTCGTATCCCCACAACGCGATGGCTTGGATAGCCGCATAACCAAACTCGGGCGCGGTGGCTTCGACGATCCGTAGCGCGCGAGGTTGGCCGGTGGAGTCCACGGTGTAACTCACGGTGGCGGTACCTTCATTGATCGCGTCGTCGGCGAGCGAGAGCGGGAAGCGAGGGAGACGCGCAACTTGAAGGCGGGGGCGTTGGTCGAGTGACCTGACCCCACGAAGCTGAACCGTCTCCAAGGTAGCACTACCGTCGGCGGCGATATTGACGGTGATCCAAAAGACCGAGTTGGTGCAGCCGCGGTCTTCCAGGAGTCTTTGCGTCGCCTTATCGACCGAGAGCGGTGTCGCGAGGAGCAGGCGTGGCGTGGCGTTTTTCTTACGCGGATGGGAGCTCTCGGGATTATAGACCAATGTGATCCAGCCGTCGGCACGTTCCGGCCCTGTTATGGTGAGCGGCGTTGATAGTGGACGCCAACGTTGGACCACAGTGTCCACGCTGCTGATAATGAAAAGTGGACGTGGCGGGACTAATGCCGAGTTGCGAGGTATTCCCACGCGGAAGGTAATCACCTGCGGGGAGTCGACGGCATGCTGGGGAAGATTGAATGGTAGGTTGAGAGATCCTTTAGCGGTCGGTACGGACCGATCAGGAGCCGCTGGAATGACCGATGTGACCGTGAATTCCGGGGCGGCGTGCAATGACGTCAGCAGGAGCGAAGTAACCAGCAATAAGATGAAGCGCACGGACGGGGTGGCTGCGCGGGACCGGAACGCGCCTTCGCAATCCCGGAGGACCTCCCGCAAACGCGCTTCACCTCAACGGCCTTGAGCGCGTCGCTCAAGGCGAAACCGTCACCGGCTGAGCTGGGCTTTTAAGAACTCGACCGTGCCGCGGACGGAAGCGTCTTGTTCCATCATGTTGTCCACGGCTTTGCAGGCGTGGATGACGGTGCCGTGGTCGCGGCCGCCGAAAGCGTCGCCGATTTCCTGGAGCGAGTGCTTGGTGAGCGTGCGCGTGATGTACATCGCGATCTGGCGGGGGATGGCGATGTTGTTGGGGCGGCGCTTGCTGGTCATGTCGCTGTGGCGGATCTGGTAGTGATCGGCCACGCGTTTCTGGATCGTTTCGATGGTGAGCTGGTTTTGCGCCTGCTCCATGAGGACGTCCTGCAGGAGCATCTCGGTCGTCGGGAGATCGATGGGCTTGCCGGTGAGGCTGGAGTAGCTGGCGACCTTGATCAGCGCGCCTTCGAGGCGGCGGATGTTTTTCGAGATGTTTTGGGCGATGAAATTGGCGACCGCGGGCGGGAGCTCGAACTTCAGATTGGCGGCTTTGGTGCGGAGGATGGCGACGCGGGTTTCGAAGTCGGGCGCCTGGATGTCGGCGGGCAGGCCCCATTCGAAGCGCGAGACGAGGCGGGCTTCGAGTTTTTCGATTTCAGAGGCGCGACGATCGCTGGAGAGGACGATCTGTTTCGAGGATTCGAAGAGGTCGTTGAAGGTGTGGAAAAACTCTTCTTGGATGCGCTCCTTGTTGCCGAGGAACTGGACGTCGTCGAGGAGGAGGACGTCGACGTGGCGGTAACGCTGGCGGAACTTGGGGAGGGCGTTTTCCTGCAGCGCCTGGATGAACTCGTTGGTGAATTTTTCCGTCGAGAGATACGCGATCTTGGCCTGCGGGTTGTTGCGCAGGATCGCGTGGCCGATGGCGTGCATCAGGTGCGTTTTGCCAAGGCCGGTGTCGCCGTAGATGAACAGCGGGTTGTACGCCTGCGCGGGAGCCTGAGCGACGGCGAGGGCGGCGGCGTGCGCCATCTGGTTGTTGTTGCCGACGACGAACGTTTCGAAGGTGTTGCGCGGATTGAGCCCACCGGAGGCCGCGGGGGATTTCTCGTCGTAGCGAGGAGCACGGCGTGCCGGAGCGGCGGTGTGACGCGAAGGCGTGGAGGTTGTTTCCGAAACGGAAGCGCTGGCAGGGACGGATTCGTCGAGATCGGCTTTTTTGACCTTCACCGACATGAGGCGGCCGGTGTTGAGGCGGAGGCGCTGGACGATCAGGTCGAGGTAGTTGTCGTTGATCCAGATGGCTGCGAAGTCGTTGGGAACGCCGAGCGTGAGGCTGTCCTCAGACGATTCCGTGCACACAATTGGTTCAAACCACAGTTTGAAAACATCCTCAGGAAAAAGGCTCTTAAAGTCGCTTTTGACGGCTTCCCATGCGGAGGGAGACAAGGAAAGAGATGGCATGTCCGGAAGTGCGTAGTCGGGTTTTATTCACAAATGGCAACCTGAGAGGCCTGTCGGACACATACTACGGCGGCAATTTGTCGGCTAACCAGGACGAAAAAGGGAGGAGCGGAGGCATCAGAATTGGGGTCGAGGGGTGGTTGTTTCAAGTGGTTGATGCCTAGCTTGATATGTAATGGCTCGTCGAGGAGCTGGAAGGGTTGACGTCGGAGATGTGTGAAAGAGCCACCCGGGCGGCGCACGGATGAGGAAAGGGTGCGCAGTAACGTGAATCAAAAAAGGGGTTTCAAGTGCAACTTTCCGACAAGTTATTCACAGCCGGTTTGCTCATAACTTTTTGCCTTTTTTTGTTGCCAAAATGGTCGCGAGGCAGGGGCTGCGGAAGTGTCTAGGAATGTGTATGGACGCGGGCGCTACACGGGATTGCTGCGGTTGTTTGTGCGGAAAAATGCAGTGCTTTTTTGGATACAACGGGCATTTTGCCCTCTGAAAACGTGCAAGTTTTCTCAGCCGAAGCGTGTTGTGAAAGGCCTCATTTTCCCGCTGCCACGGGGCTCGGTTCGGTCCATTTGCCGTGCTCTTTGATGAGGTCTATCAGGCGCTCATCGGCTTCGGCCTGGGGGATGTTGTATTTCACGCAGGTCTTGCCGACGTAGAGGTTGATCTTCCCCGGGGCGCCGCCGACGTAGCCGAAATCGGCGTCGGCCATCTCGCCGGGGCCGTTCACGATGCAGCCCATGATGGCGAGTTTCACGCCTTTGAGGTGGCCGGTCTTGGCGCGAATACGCTGCGTCGTCGTTTGCAAATCGAAGAGCGTGCGACCGCAGCTGGGGCAGGCGACAAACTCGGTTTTCGAGATGCGGGCCCCGGCGCCTTGGAGGACATTGTAGGCGAGTTTGGTGGAGCGAAGGGCGTCGGGTTCGGTCTCGATGCTGACGAGATCGCCGAGGCCGTCGCAGAGCAGCGAGCCGGTGAGAATCGCGGATTCGAGCAGGCGGCTCAGGAAAGAGTTATCGCCACGAATGGCCGAGCCGGTGGTGTTGCGAATCCAAATCGGTGAGCGCGAACCGATCTTGCGCAGGGCTTCGGCGAGCTGGCGATACGCGCCGACGGCGTGCCCTGCGGCGTCGGGGATGCCGCCGAGCGTGAAAAGCAGACGATCGTCGCCGAGCGGCTGCAGGGTATCGGCGAGTGCGGAGATATCGGCCGGGGCGATTTCGCAGGCGAGAAACGCGCCGCGACCGCGCGTGAAATCGGCCCAGGTTTTAAGCGCATCGCTTTCGTTGGCGCCGAAGCGCCGGAGCAACACAAACGCGGCGCGGGTGCCGGTGAGTGCTTCTTCGAGCTCGGCGGGCGTGAGATGTGCGGGAAGCTCGAGCACAAAGAACGAGGCAGGACGCGTCGCCGCGCGGATGGCGCGAATCGCGGCGGTGAGCGTGGCGCGGTCTTCGATAGACACGAGAACGCCTTCGGCGGGCGTATCGATCAAGGTCGGGCTGTCGAGCTGCGCGAGGGTTTCGTTGAGCGTGAGCGCTGAGGGCGCGCGCACGATCACACGCGGCGGTTGTTCCGGGCCGACCATCAATGTGGGCGCGAGTGCGAGCGACTCGGTCTGACGGCGCGTGAAATGATAAGGGTCGATGGAATCGCGAAGGCCGAAGCCCGAAGGCCGAAGATCGGAAGCGGCACTTGCGGGTGTGTGTGGTTCATTTTTCGAGATTCGTCCTTCGTCCTTCGGATTTTCCCAGAGGCTCATCGCTTTGTCGGCGAGCGCGCGTGCGACGGGGATTTCGTATACGCTGTCTTCCGTGAGCGACACGCGGATGGTGTCGCCGAGGCCGTCGAGCAGCAGACTGCCGATGCCGATCGCGCTCTTGATGCGGCCGTCTTCGCCATCGCCCGCCTCAGTCACGCCGAGGTGAAGCGGGTAGTGCATGTTTTCCTGCGCCATGCGCTGCACGAGCAGGCGATACGCTTCGATCATGACCTTCGGGTTCGAGGCCTTCATCGAGAGCACGATCTGCTTGTATGAATGGGATTCCGCGATGCGGAGAAACTCGAGCGCGCTCTCGACCATGCCGAGTGGCGTGTCGCCGTAGCGATTCATGATGCGATCGCTGAGCGAGCCGTGGTTGGTGCCGATGCGCAGCGCGCGACCGAGCGTTTTTGCGCGCAAAACGAGCGGCGTGAATGCGTCGTACAAACGCTGCAGTTCGCGGTCGTAGTCAGAATCTGAATACTCGCGGACGGCGAATTTCTTTTTGTCGGCGTAGTTGCCGGGATTTACGCGGACTTTCTCCACGTGCTCGACGGCTTCCATCGCGGCGGCGGGGAGAAAGTGGATGTCCGCGACGAGAGGGATATGACCGAAGCCGGCGGCGGTGAATTGTTCGCGGATCGGTTTGAGGCATTGCGCGGCCTGCACATTGGGCGCGGTGATGCGGATGATTTCACAACCAACCTCGGCGAGCGCGATGGATTGTTTGACGGTGGCCGCGACATCCTGCGTGTCGGTCGTCGTCATCGATTGCACGCGGATCGGATGCGAGCCGCCGACTCCGACGGAGCCGATCATGACTTCATGCGTAAACCGGCGGAGCGTGTGAAAACGGGAGTTGCAGTAGGACATTTCTGGAAATCCGGAATCGGAATGACGAATGACGAAGGCGGTGAGACAGCTAGTGACTGACGAGCAGTGACCAGTGGCTAGGGGCGCCGGCGTTTTAAGGTGTTGCGGGCGCGGGGTCGGCGGATTTTTCGGCGGGCGCGGTTTGCGCGGGCGCTTCGCGGAGACGCTGGCGCTCGATGCGGCGTACGTCGAAGAAACTCACGTAGATGACCATCGAGAACAGCAGCAGCATGAAGACGCTTTGCGTGCGCGCGATGAAGTCGGGCGAGATGGGGCGACCGCGGAGTTTACCGATCGTGGCGAAGAAAATGTGACCGCCATCCAGCACGGGAATCGGCAGCAAATTGAAGATCGCGAGATTCACGTTGATGAGGATGGTGAACCAAATCACGGCGCGCAGATCGGCCTGCGCGAATGCGTGCATGCGCTCAACGATGCCAATGGGGCCGCTCACTTTGGAAAGTCCGATGTCGGAGCTCGGGCTTATGAGGCTCGCGAGCGTTCGCCACGTCATCACGATGTTGCGGCGGATTTGTTCCCACGGCGCGATGTGCACGGTTTGAATCGTGTAATCTCCGCGGAGCGCGACGCCGAGGCGATGGACTTCGGCGTTGGTCTCGGGATCGACGAGTTTTTGCGGTGTGATCTGAACGGTGTGGCTTGCGCCGTCGCGCTCGTAACGCACCGCGACGGGCCGGCCTTCGGTGCGGCGAATGTATTCGCGGATGAAGCTCTGATAAGTGACCGGCTCGTCGTCGATGTGGGTGATCACATCGCCCGCTTTGAGTCCGGCGGAGTCTGCGGCACTGCCGGATTGCACGCCGGCGACGTGCACGCGCGTGCTCGGCTCGATGCCGATATCGCGGATGCTTTCGTCGCCCACGCGCACCGGATAAACGGAGAAGGTAAGCGTCTCGCCGCCGCGCTCGATAATGAGTTCGGCTTTGGGTTCATTTTTGAGGCTGCGACCGGAACCGAGCGCGATGAGATAACTGACGTCGGACAACGAGCGGACCGTTTTGCCATCGATGGTTTTGATGATGTCGCCCGGTTTGACACCGGCCGCAAACGCCGGACCAGGGCGTGTGCTGCCATCGGCGAGTTCGATCTCGGTGAGGACGGCACCGACGACATTCGTTTGTTCCTCCATCACGACTTCCTGTCCCCAGCGCCAGAGGATGGTCGCGAGCAGGAATGCGAAGAGGACGTTGAAGACCGCGCCGGCGGCAAAAACGATGAGCTTGGTGGAGTAACTCGGCGGCGGGAGCTTCGCGACTTCCGGCGAGGCGGCGCCTTCGATCGCGCTCAAATCGGCGAGTTGCGGGAGCGAAACGTAGCCGCCGAGCGGGAGCCACGAGAGGCGGTATTCGACGCCGTCTTTGCCGCGCCACGAAAAGATTTTTGGGCCGAAGCCGATGGAGAAACGTTCCACTTTCACTCCGCGCCGCCGGGCGGCGAGGAAGTGACCGAGCTCGTGCACAAAAATGGATCCGCCGAAGAACAGGACAACGAGGAGGATGGACCAGATGTTCGAGAAGAGAGCTGAAATATCCATGAAGAGAAAGAAGAAGGCCGGGATGAGTGCGGGAGTCGAAGCGGACATCGCGCCGTCGCGGCGCGTTCCGTCAGGTGGAGAGAAGTTCCGTCGCCTGACGGCGGGCGTCTAGATCGAGCGCGAGCACGGTATCGAGATCGTCGGGATCGTTGTGAGAAATTTTCGCCAGAGTTTCTTCCACGATGCGCGGAATCGCAAGGAAGGGAATTTTCTCCTCCAGAAACGCGGCGACGGCAACTTCGTTGGCGGCGTTGTAGATCGCGGGCGCGGTGCCGCCGGCGCGCATGGTTTGCTTCGCGAGTGCGAGCATCGGGAAACGTGTTTCGTCGATCGGACGAAATTCCAGCGAGAGACGTTTCTGCAAATCGAGCGGCGCATCGACGCCCGGCGCGCGCGCGGGATGCAGCAGCGCGTGCTGAATCGGAAACGTCATCGACGGCGGACAGAGCTGCGTGAGCATCGCGCCGTCCGTAAACTCGACGAGACAGTGGACGATGCTTTGCGGATGGATGACAGCATCGCATTGGTCGGCGCGAAGACCGAACAGCTGCTGTGCCTCGATCAACTCGAGGCCTTTGTTGGCGAGCGTGGCGGAATCGACGGTGATCTTGGGGCCCATCGCCCAGTTGGGATGTTTAAGTGCATCCGCGGGGGTGACGTGCGCGAGTTTTTCAACCGGCCAATCGCGAAACGCGCCGCCGGAGGCGGTGAGGACGATGCGGGAAACGCCGGCGGATGGATGTCCTTGGAGACATTGGAAAACAGCGTTGTGCTCGCTGTCCACGGGCAGGAGTTTCACGCCGTGTTTGCGCGCGGCGGCGATGACGAATTTGCCGGCGAGCACGAGGATTTCCTTGGAGGCGAGCGCGAGCGTCTTGCCGGCTTCGATCGCGGCGAGCGCGGGGCGCAGTCCGGTCGTGCCGACAACGGCGACGAGCACTGTATCCGCTTCGGGGATACGCGCGAGCTCCACCAAACCTTCGATGCCGCCGAGGATGCGTGTGCCGCGCGCAAACGCGTCGGATCGGCGCGCTTCGTCGCAGGCGGCTTCATCGTACAATGCGACGGTGGGCACGCGGAATTCCGCGGCGATGGCTGCGAGTTTTTGCCAGTTGGAGCGAGCGGCGATCGCGATGAGCTCGAGTTTGTCGGAGTGCGCTGCGATGACGCGCAAGGTGTTCTCGCCGATGGAGCCGGTGGCTCCTAATAAAACGACGCGGGTTCGGGCGGATGAAGTGGTCGTGACCATCGAGTGGAAAACGTTCTCGTTGCTCGTTGGCGCTCGCGCGGGTCACGCGATCGGCGATTGTCGATGCGTGCGGGCGATCGCGGCGACAAGCGCTACAGCAGCTGAAACACGAGGTATCCCGCCGGCGCGGTGAGGATCAGGCTGTCGGAGAGATCGAAGATGCCGCCGATGCCGGGGATGGTGGCGCCGGAGTCCTTGGCGTTGGCGCGGCGTTTGATCAGCGATTCGATCAAATCGGAAACGATGGCGAGCACGGCGATCGGTATGGCGGCCGCGGCGGCGATCAACGGTGTGAAAGTGACGGGGAAATAACTCGCCGCGAAATGCGCGATGCCCGCGCCGATGCCTGCGGAAATCAGCACGCCGCCGATCGCGCCTTCCCACGTTTTTTTCGGACTGATGATGGGCGCCATCTTGTGTTTGCCGAAAGCCATGCCCGAAAGCAGCGCGCCGACGTCGCAGAATTTCGAAACCGCGATCAGCCAGAGGCAGAGCGCGAGTCCCGTCGCCGAATGCGGTGCGGCGATGAGCACGATGCGCACGAGGAAGTGCAGGAGGAACGCGACGTAAACGACACCGAAGATCGACCACGCCAGCGAATCGACGCGGTGGTCGGACGTGCGAAACTGGAGGATGCCGATGGCGAACGCGATGCAGGTGAAGGCCAGCAGCTCGCCCGGCCCGAGTCCGAATTTTTCCAGGTAAAGCGGCGAGAGCGCGATGGCCGCGCCGCCGACGATGCCGATCCACTCCAGCGGTTGATGGCCCATGCGGCGGATGAGCGCGAAAAGCTCACGCAACGTCAGCGCGACGATCAGCGTGAGCAGCCAGATGGCGCCCGTGCTGCCGAAAAAGGAGATGCAACCGAGGACCACGGCCCACAGGAGGATGGTGCTGAAGATGCGTTTAGCCATTTAGGGAAAGGGAATTTCCAACTGCCAAAGTTCCAAGCGCCAAACGATGAAGGCCGCCGCGGCGGTGCCAAGGACCAACGCGGGCAAATAATAATTAACCAGAAGCGCGCCGTTTCGCGGTTTTCGACCGCGGGGGGGCGGCTGGCGGCGAGATCAGGCGGGTTTCCCGGGTTTGAGCTGCTCGCTCGTCAGTCCGAAGCGGCGTTCGCGACGCGCGTAAGTTTCGAGTGCGGCGGCGAGATCGGCTTTGGTGAATTCGGGCCAGAGCACGGGCGTGAACACGAACTCGGCGTACGCGCCTTGCAGCAGGAGGAAATTGCTCACGCGCGTTTCTCCCGACGTGCGGATGATGAGATCCGGATCGGGCAAATCGGCGGTGTAGAGATAACGGCTGAACGCGGCCCAGGAGTTGTTCTCGAGTTTTTCTTTCCCGGCGGCGATGGCGGCGGCGTAAGCGCGCGCGGCGTCGGCGATCTCCGTGCGCGCGCCGTAGTTAAGCGCGAGCACAAGCGTGTATTCGGTGAAATGCGCGGTGGCCGCGATGGCGGCTTCGAGCTGCGTGCGGACAACTGGCGGCAACTCATGCGTGCGGCCGATGGTGCGCAGCCGAATGCCGTTTTTCACCAGCGTCTGTGTTTCTTTTTTGAGGAAGTACTCGAGCAGGCGCATCAGCGCGCCCACTTCCTCCTGCGGACGTTTCCAGTTCTCGACGGAGAATGCGTACAGCGTGAGACAGCGAATGCCGAGCTCGCGCGCGGCATCGATCACGGTGCGCACAGTTTCCACGCCTCGGCGGTGACCCTCGATGCGTGGCAGCCCGCGTTGTCTGGCCCAACGGCCGTTGCCGTCCATGATGATCGCGACGTGTTGGGGAATGGAAGACGGCGCCTCGGGGGCAGGAGAGTCAGACGGCATTGCGAAGCGGCGATTTAGGGAGCGCGTGTCGGGCGATGCAAGCGCGGGCTGAGCGGCGAACGAATCGGGAAGCGCTGAGCGAGCGTGCAACGGCTTCGCGGTGGCGGTTGACTTGAGGAAGGGCGGCGGTTGGTTGCGTCATGAGCACACCCTTAAGCCCCGAGGAAATCCAAACAGCGCTGCGTGATCTGTCCGGTTGGGAACGAAAGAATGATACGCTGGCGAAGACGTTCCAGTTTCACTCGTTTCGCGAAGCGTTCGGCTTCATGGCACGCGTGGCGTTTGAGGCCGAGGAACTGAACCATCACCCCGACTGGTCGAATAGCTACAACAAAGTCTCCATCCAACTCGCGACTCACGACGCCGGCGGCAAGATCACGGCCAGGGACGTGGAGCTTGCGAAGCGGATCGAGCACATCAACTGGGTGAAATAACGCCGCGCGTTACGTGGTCGCCGTGGCAGTTGGCGCGACGATCAAAGCCCGCGGAGAAACTCGAAAATCGCGTCGTTGGAACCAGGCAGGCTCTCGTGTCCAAAATCTGGATACACGAGCATGCGCTTCTTGGATTTGATTTTGTTGTACGCGGCGAACTGTGTGGAGGGCGGGCAGATCGTATCCATCAATCCGGTGATCATGAGGACCTCGGCTTTGATGCGCGGAGCGAGATGCTGGCAGTCGATGTAGCCGAGTTTTTCGAAAACCGCCTTCTCGTTTTCATGGCGCGGATCGAAGGAGCGGAAATAACTGCGGAGTTCGTGGTACGCGTCTTTGGCGAGGTCCATTTCCCACACGCGCTGATAATCGCAGAGGAAGGGGAAAACCGACGCGGCGCGTTTGATGCGAGGTTCGAGCGCGGCGCAAGCGAGCGTGAGCGCGCCGCCTTGCGAGCCGCCGGTCGCGCCCACGCGATTGGCGTCGACCTCGGGCAGACTCATCACGATACGGGCGAGCAACGCTGTATCCAAGAAGATGCTACGGAAGAGCAGTTTTTTGGGGTCGGGATCGTCGAGACCGCGAATGATCTGGCCCTGCAAGGTGTTTCCTTTGACGCCGCCGACATCCTCCGACTGGCCGCCTTGTCCGCGGCAATCGAGCGCAGCTACGCAAAAGCCCTCTTGAACGAGTCCGAGTTTATCCGACCAATCCCCGCTGTTCGCGCTGTAGCCGTGGAACTGGAGCACGGCGGGATAACCTTGGGGATGCGATGCGTCGGCGGGATCTTTTTTCGGACGCAGGTATTTGGCGTGGATGCGCGCGCCGCCGACGCCGGTGAACCAAAGATCAAAACACTCGGCGTGCGCGGGACGAATGGTGCGATTGGGGATCAGCGTGATGTGCGGATCGAGCACATCCAGTTCGGCGAGCGATTCGCGCCAATACGCGTCGAAGTTGGCCGGACGCGGGTTGATGCCGCGGTATTTTTTGAGTTCGGAAAGCGGTTTGTCGATGAGGGGCATGGCAGCGAGGACGCCGATTGATACGGCGCCGCAAAACCTCGTCGAGAAAAGAGCAGCGCAGATCGATGGAGATGGTAATGTCTCGCGGGAGCAACAAGAGTACGAACGCTCGTTGGCGCGGAGCTACGAAAAGAAAAAGGCCGACTCGGTGGAGAGTCGGCCTTCGCGGTTAAAAGGAGAAACGTGTTGGGGGGGGGCGCGTGCTGCCTCGGGGTGAATTTACGAAGCGAGCTTCGGCGTTTCGGCGAGGGCGGCGTCGAGCGACGCGAGGAGGGCCTTGATGGTGTCGACGGTTTCGTCGCCCATGTTGGAGATGCGGAAGGTTTTCCCTTTCAGCTTTCCGTAGCCGCCATCGATCACGAGCTGATGCTTCGATTTGAGGATCTTGTTCAGCGCAGGCAGATCGATGTTGAGGTTGTTTTGGAAGCAATTGAGGCCGATCGAGCCGTACTTTTCTTCGGGGAAAAGTTTGAAGCCTTTGCTGAAGCCCCATTCGCGCACCATCTTGTTGAGAGCGGCGTGGCGGGCGAAACGGTTTTCGAGGCCTTCGGCTTTGATGTCTTCGAGCTTCGACTTGAGCGCGTAAATGAGCGGGATGACCGGTGTGCTCGGAGTCATGCCGTTTTCGTGGTTCTTCTGGAATTCCACGAAATCGACGTAGTAGCCGCGGTCGCTTTGGGTGGCGGCGCGATCGAGCGCGCGTTTCGAAACGGAGATGAGCGAGAGGCCGGGCGGCAGCGCGAGGGCTTTCTGCGAACCGGTGATGAGCACGTCGATGCCGAGCTCGTCTTTCTTGATCGGCACGGCGCTGAACGAGCTCACGGTGTCCACGATCGAGATGACGTCGGGGAATTCGCGAAGCACGGCGGCGAGAGCGGGCAAGTCGCTCATGGTACCGGTCGAGGTCTCGTTGTGGATGATGGTAACGGCGTCGTATTGGCCGGTGGAAAGTTCTTTGCGGAGGGCGTCAGGATCGACGGGTTTGCCCCAGTCGGTCTTTAGCGCGCCGGCTTGTTTACCGCAGCGCTGGGAGACGTCGTACCATTTATCCGAGAAGGCGCCGTTCATGCAGTTGAGCACCTTTTTCTTCACCACATTGCGGATGGCGCCTTCCATGGAGCCCCACGCGCTGTTGGTGGCGATGTACACGGGATCCTTCGTGTAGGCCAGAGCCTGAAGGTCCGGCTGAATGGATTGGTACAGGGCCACGAAATCGGTGCTGCGATGACCGATCATGGGCTGGGCCATGGCGCGCAGCGTTTTTTCCGAAACGGCGATGGGGCCGGGGATGAAGAGTTTGTAGCTCATGGGAAAGTGTGAATCGTGAAGAACGAAGAAAGAAGAGGGAAGGGGGAAGCTGCTGGCGCGACGCGCTTAGTAGAGCGAGGACGGATTACTTGTGAGAAAGTTTGATGACCTTCTTGTTGCCCTCGCCGAGCACGACGACGCGCGGCTGCCAGTCGGCGGCTTCTTTCTCGTCGACGACGGCGAACGACATGATGGTGACGATGTCGCCGGGTTTGCCGAGGCGGGCGGTCGCGCCGTTGAGCGAGATGATGCGCGAACCGGCGGGGGCAGGGATGGCGTAGGTTTCGAAGCGTTCGCCGTTGGCTGTATTGCCAACCAGGATACGTTCATACTGACGCATTCCCGCCATGGCCATGAGTTCGGAGTCGATGGCCATGCTGCCTTCGTAATTAAGGCTGCAATCGGTGACCTCGGCGCGGTGGATTTTCGACTTGAGTAGATTGAGTTGCATGGCGCGACCTGCGTCGTGATAGAGAACGACAAGCGAAGCGCCGCGCGGCCTTTTGCGTCAATCTCCAATCCCGCATCACCACCTGCATGTCGTCCTGGCTCAAGACCAAGCTCAACCGCTTCGAGCAATTCTCGATCGATGTGATCTATGGTCGTGCGGAGGGTGTTCGTGCGATGCTGTTTGCGGGTGTGCTGCAGGCGTTTTCGTACCTGTTCAGCGGGATCGCGCAGGCGCGTTTCTGGCTTTATCGGAACCGGATTTTGCACGATCAGCCGCTCGGCTGCCTCGTCGTAGTAGTCGGAAATTTGACTGTAGGCGGCACGGGGAAGACGCCGGTCGTGGAGAAATTTGCGCGGTCGTTGCAGGAGCGCGGAAGAAAAGTCGCAATCCTCAGTCGCGGCTACAAAAGCAAGTCCGCGCCTTTTTGGAGAAAATGGATCAACTGGATCACGCACGCGTCCGAACCGCCGCCCCGCGTGGTGAGCGATGGCACGTCGGTGTTGCTCGATTCCGAGCTCGCGGGTGACGAGCCGTTCATGCTCGCGCGCAATCTCCCGGGTGTGGTCGTGCTGGTGGACAAGAACCGCGTGAAGGCCGGCATGTACGCGATCCGCAAGTTTGGCTGCGACACGCTGATTCTCGACGACGGTTTTCAGTACCTGCCGCTCAAGGGCCGGCTGAATCTCCTGCTCGTCGATAAAACGAATCCCTTCGGAAACGGCCACCTGCTTCCGCGCGGCATCCTGCGCGAGCCGATCAAACATCTGAAGCGCGCGAGCTACGTTTTCCTCACGAAGTCGAACGGCCAGCGCGACACGGAGCTCGAGGAACTCATCCAAGAGCATAACCCTGGCGTGGACATCATCGAGTGCACGCACCATCCAAAATACCTGCAGCGATTTGGCTCCGACGAACGCGAGCCTCTCGAGTTTTTGAAGGGAAAAAACGTGGGCGCGTTCAGTGGCATCGCGACGCCGGAGAGCTTCGAGAAGTTTCTAAAAGACCTCGGTGCAAAACTCGTCTTCACGCGGCGCTATCTGGACCACTACCGCTTCACGAATGAAGACTACGTTTCGATTTTCAGCGAAGGCCTGGGCAAGCGCGTGGATTTCATCGTGACGACCGAGAAAGATTCGGTGCGCCTGCCGCATGATCTGCCTTGTCCGGTGCCGCTCTACTACTTGCGGCTCGAAATCGAGATCATCCGCGGCGCGGCGGACTTTCAGGAAGCGGTGGGGCGGATTTGTTTTCCTGAATCAGGACCGGCGGAACGAGCGGCCGTGTGATCTGCAATGCGCGTTTGTCATGCTTTCCCACTTGCCGCGCAGGCGATGCGCTCGGTTAGCTTTGGACTTTTCCCTTATGATCATCGACTCGCGTTTCAACGATCTCGCTGCCGGACTCGTTAACTTCTCCACCCAACTTAAAAGAGGGGAGCGCGTGCTGATCGACGCGTTCGACATTCCTGACGCGATGGTCATCGCGCTCATCCGGGCGACGCGCAAAGTCGGCGCACATCCGTACGTGAACATCCACCGCGCCCGCGTGACCCGCGAGATGATGCTCGGCGCGGAAGAAGCGCAATTTGCTCCGCACGCGGAGGTCGAACTCGCGCGTATGCAAAAAATGGATGCGTACATCGCCCTGCGCGGATCGGATAATATTTTCGAGGCATCCGACGTGCCGCCCGAGCGTGTGCAGCTCGTGAGCAAACTCATGAAGCCGGTGCTCGATCACCGCGTCGGCAAAACGAAATGGGTGGTGCTGCGCTGGCCCACGCCATCGATGGCGCAACAAGCGGGCATGAGCACGGAAGCGTTTGAGGATTTTTATTTCCGCGTCTGTACGCTCGACTACTCGCGCATGATCCCGGGCATGGAGGCGCTCAAAGAGCTCATGATCGCCACCGACCGCGTGCATATCAAAGGTCCCGGCACCGATCTGCGTTTCTCGATCAAAGGCATCGGCGCTCAGCCTTGTGGTGGCCTGCGCAACATCCCGGACGGCGAGGTGTTTTCCTGCCCGGTGAAGGACTCCGTCGAAGGCTACGTGCAATATAATGCGCCGACGGTTTATCTCGGCCAGTCGTTCGACAATATCCGCCTTGGTTTTAAAAAAGGAAAGATTGTCGAAGCGACCTCGAATAATACAAAACGCCTCAACGAGATTCTCGATAGCGATCCGGGCGCGCGCTACATTGGCGAATTCGCGCTCGGTTTTAATCCGCACATCACTTCGCCGATGCGCGATATTCTTTTCGACGAAAAGATCGCGGGTTCTTTCCACTTCACCCCGGGCCAGGCTTACGAAGGGGTGGGCAACGGCAACAAATCGCAGGTCCACTGGGACATGGTTTGTATCCAACGCCCCGAATACGGCGGTGGCGAAATCTGGTTTGACGACAAACTTATCCGCAAAGACGGTCTCTTCGTGCCGAAATCGCTGCAGAAACTGAATCCGGAATACCTGCTCGGAAAAAGCGGGACCAAAAAGAAGGCGCAGTAAGCGGACGCTCGCGGCGAGTAGCTATATTCGACAAAAAGGGACGGCCCAAGCCGTCCCTTTTGATTTATATAAAGGCGAGAGTTGGAATTGGTTTCACCAGGAAATACCGCCCCACATGGGATTGGTGTAGCCGTCGCAGGTGGCGCTGCCGGCTACATATATATTCGACGGAAGGGGGACGTTGTATTGGAAACCCGCAATCGGAGATCCGTTAAGATTTAGTATCCACGTGTAGAGCGTTTCGGCGACCCACACCCCGTCGATTTTTCGAATGTTGTGCGCTTCCAGGTAAACACCCGCTTCTCCGTAGCCAATGCTGTAATCATAGAGATTGATATTGCCGAAGGTTAAATACGCCGAGGCTTCGTAATCCCAGCCGACCACCACACTAGCATTTAGGGTAATGTTATAGGTAGTGCCTCCAAGCGTATCGAGATTGAGGTACTGCGGCGAAGTGATGGAGAAACCTCCCGCGATGGCCGCCGACATCGAGGCGGTAAAGAACGAGACGAGTGCGAGTGAACGACGAACGAGGCGTGTAATCATGATGATGGGGTAGGGTTGAGGTTAACGTTTAGCTTCGGAACCGCTGCGAAAGGCCTCCGTAAGTCTCTCGCCGTGGTTTTGAAGTGCGCGCAACCTGCGGGCGATCGCGTTACCTGCAACCGGAGGAAAAATCGTACAGTTTGGCGGTCCTCGCGTGCCGGGAAATTCGTTCCGATCTCAGTCCGCGATTAAGACTCTTTTGGCTGCATCGTTGAAACATTGCCCGCGCTATCGCGGTCGCTAGGGTCTCATCTGGCAGGAGCCTCAACCCTCGATCATTCTCCATGAAAGCACGCGTCCCGGTTTTTCTTTTCAGCTTTGTTGTCTGTACCGCGTCCCTGTTCGGCGGATCGCGCGAGGAGGCGTGGAAACGAGTGGACGAGGCCATCGCACAAAGCCTCCCGAAAACCGCGATTGAGCGCCTCGAGCCCATTATCGCCGCCGCGATCGACGAAAAAGCCTACGCCGAAGCGATCAAGGCTATCGGCCAAAAAATCGCGCTCGAAGGCCGGATTCAGGGCAACAAGGCCGAAGAAAAAATCACCCGGCTCACCGCTGAAATCGAGAAGGCGCCGGCGGCCATGAAGCCCGTCATGGAAGGGCTGCTCGCGCATACGTACTGGCAGTATTTTCAGCAAAACCGCTGGCGTTTTCTTCAGCGCACAAACGTCGCTTCCGATACCGATGCCCCGATCGATTCGTGGGATCTCGCGCGCATTCTTCGCGAGATCGATCGCCACTTCACGGCGTCGCTCGCCGACGAAAAAACGCTCCAAGCGACGCCGATCAGCGATTTCGATGCGCTGCTTTTGCCGGGCACGGCGCCCGATAGTTATCGCCCCACACTCTTCGACTTTCTCGCATACGAAGCACTCGAGTTCTACCAAGCCGGCGAGCACGGCTCGCGCATCGCGGAGAACGAATTCGAGATCGATGCGGAGTCGCCGATGTTCGGCACCGCGGACGAATTTCTCGCGTGGCAGCTTCCCCCAACCGACGAGTTTTCGCCGAAGCACAGAGCCATCGCGCTGTATCAAACGCTGCTGCGTTTTCATTCGCGCGACCAAGATCGCTCCGCGTTCCTCGATGCCGACCTCGCGCGACTCGTTTACGGTCACAACGTGGCCACGGGCGAAACGCCAACCGATCGTTTCAAAGCCGCGCTCGAACGTTTCATCGACAAGAATAACCGCCACGAAGTCTCCGCCCAAGCTGCCGCGTTGCTGGCGGCACAACTCAACGAAGACGGCGACGCCGTAAAAGCCCACGCACTCGCCAAGCGCGCCGCGAAAAATTTCCCCGAAAGCTTCGGCGCGGCCCAATGTCTCAACCTGATCGCCCGCATCGAAGCGCCGTCCGCGCAGTTGAACACCGAGTCGGTCTGGAATGCACCGTGGCCGACGCTCGATGTGACGTATCGCAACGTCACCGAGGTGCATTTCCGTGCGGTCGCGATCGATTTCGAAGCCCACCTTACGAGCGGAGACATTTGGAACTTTCGGTCTCACCACGGCGACGTCGAAAAACTCCTCGCCGCGAAGCCTGCGCTCACCTGGTCGGCGAAGTTGCCGGCGACGACCGACTTCAAAGCGCGCACGGAAAACCTCGCCGCACCGACGACGCTCGCTCCGGGATACTATGTCATCCTGGCCAGCCATGATCCCGGCTTCGCGAAAGACGGCAATCAGCTGAGCATCGTCTCTGTCTGGGTAAGCGATCTCGCGCTGGTGTTGCGCGAGCAGCAAAACCGAAGCGGGCTATCCGGCTTTGTTCTTCATGCGCGCACTGGCGAGCCCGTCGCTGGCGCCACCGTGAAAGTCTGGCAGCAAACGCGAAATAAAAAACTCTCGCCGTCGCGCTCGGTAACAACGGACGCCAACGGACAGTTTCATTTTGCCAGCGCGTCGGACGGGCAAGCTGTCCTCCTCGTGGAGCACAATGGTCAGGCGGTTTCCAACGAGCATCTCCTCTACCAGAGCAGGCGCACCGCTGCTGAAAAAAGCCAGTCGCAAACCGTCCTGTTCACTGACCGAGCGATTTATCGTCCTGGTCAGACGATTCATTACAAGGGCATCGCGATCCGTTATCATCACACGGCCGCCAAGTACGCCGCGTCCGCGGACCGCTCCGTCACCGTCGTTTTCAAAGATCCCAATGGTCAGGAGATCGCCCGCGCCACGCATCGGACCAACGATTACGGCTCGTTCCACGGTGTTTTCACCGCGCCGCGCGACCGGCTCATGGGCCGCATGAGCATTCATGCAGGTGACGGCGAAAACAATCGCGGCTACGCCTCCGTCACCGTCGAGGAATACAAACGCCCGAAGTTCCAAGTCGCTCTCGATGCGCCGGCCGAAGCGGCGAAACTCGGTGAAAATGTCACCGTGAAAGGCAAGGCGACGGCCTACACCGGGAGTCCGATCGGAGGCGCGACCGTGAAATGGCGCGTCGAACGGACCGTGCAGCTTCCGTATTGGTGCTGGTGGTTCCAGCCGCCCGCGCTCAAAGCCATCGCCCACGGTACGGCGACGACGGATGACGACGGTTCGTTCACGCTCACGTTTCCCGCCACGCCCGATGGTTCGGTGCCGGCGAAGAACGAGCCGGTATTCACATTTTCAATACATGCCGATGTCACTGACTCCACCGGAGAGACGCGTTCGAGCTCGCGAGATCTCCGCAGCGGTTACACCGCGCTGCAAGCGGTCGTTTCGGCGAATGATTGGCAGACATCGGACAAACCTGTGGAGATCGGCATTTCGACGACGTCGCTCGACGGCGATCCGCAATCCGCGAGAGGCACGCTCACCCTCCATGCGCTGAAGCAGCCGAAGAACGTGCAGCGCGCCGCGCTTGCCCCTCAGCATACCTGGTGGCGTCGGGGTGGCGGCGAGCCGGCAGTGGATCCGACCAATCCCGATTCGTGGGAACTGGATGAACGCGTTGTTCGCGAAGCTTTCTCGACCGACGCCAAGTCCGGCGGAGCTGCTAAAATCCCCGTCACGCTGAAACCCGGCATCTATCGCGCTTCGATCGAAACGAAAGACCGCTTCGGGAAAACCGTCACCGCGCGCCGTACGATCCAGGTCGTCGATCCTTCGGCGTCGCGCTACAGCGTGAAAATTCCCAATTACGTCGCCGCACCGACGTGGTCCCTTGAGCCCGGTGAAACCTTCACGGCCTTGTGGGGCACGGGCTACGATCAAGGCCGCGCCTTCGTGGAAATCGAATCCAACGGAAAGCTGTTGAAGAGTTATTGGACACCTGCCGACCGCACGCAGGCGTTGATCGAGTGGCCGGTCGAGGAATCGCTGCGCGGTGGTTTTACGGTGCGTGTGACGTCGATCCGTGAGAACCGCGCGTACGTTCACGAACGTGTCGTGAACGTTCCGTGGTCCAACAAACAACTGACAGTGAAATGGGAGCGTTTTCGCTCGAAACTTCTCCCCGGCGAAAAGGAAACCTGGACCGCCATCATCACGGGACCCGACGCCCAACGCGCATCCGCCGAAATGGTCGCCGCGCTCTACGACGCGTCGCTCGATCAATATCTCGCGCACAACTGGCGCCAGACCTTTGGCGTGTTCAGGCAGGAGTACAGTCGGAGCAACACGCGGTTTCAAAACTCGCTGCGCAGCTTCACGCCGGTGTCGTCGTGGGAGTATCCCCAGCAGTGGCACTTCGCGTGGAGCTACCGGGCATTTCCGCCAACGATCTTAGACGACAGAATTCCGAGCGATGAAACCATGACCATTCAGCCGTTTACGGTGAGTTCGCCGGTTCCTCGTGGAGGGCAGCTGGCCGCAGCGTCGGTGGCTGGCAGTCGTACGTTCGATAAGGCGGAGTTGGAGACTTTTGATTTTGTTCAATCCATTCCGCCGCCTCCTCCTCCCGCGCCCGACCTCTCCCAAGTCACCGCTCGCGCCAATCTCAACGAAACGGCATTCTTCTTCCCGCAGTTGCTGTCGGACGAAGACGGCGTCGTGAAGCTGGCGTTCACCATGCCCGAGGCGCTAACCGAGTGGAAATTCCTCGGCTTTGCGCACGACGCGCAACTCCGGTCGGGCTTCATCACGGACAAGGTCGTCACCGCGAAAGATCTGATGGTGGAACCGAATCCGCCGCGTTTCCTGCGCGAGGGCGATACGCTCGAGTTCACGGTTAAAGTGACCAATCAGAGCGATCGACCGCAGCGCGGCACGATTCGTCTCACGTTTGCCGATGCGGCCACGCAGGCCTCGGTCGATGCAGCGCTCGCGAACCAAACGCCCGACCTGTCTTTCGACGTGCCCGCGAAGCAGGCGCGCAGTTATTCGTGGCGCATCGCGGTGCCCGACAATCTCGGCGTACTCACGTACAAAGCCGTGGCCGCGTCGGAAAACCTCAGCGACGGCGAGGAAGGTTATCTGCCTGTATTGAGTCGGCGGATACTGGTCACCGAATCGTTGCCGCTGCCGATCCGCGGAAAATCCACGAAGCAATTCTCGTTCGAAAAACTCCTCGCATCGGGTTCGTCCGACACGCTGCGTCATCAATCGCTCTCGGTGCAGATGACTTCGCAGCCAGCGTGGTATGCCGTGATGGCGCTGCCGTACTTGATGGAGTTCCCGCATGAGTGCAGCGAACAGATCTTCAATCGTTTCTACGCGAATGCGCTCGCGCGTCACATCGCCGGGTCGGATCCGAAAATCCGTCGTGTTTTCGATCTCTGGAAAAACACGCCCGCGCTCGATTCGCCCCTCGAAAAAAATCAGGACCTGAAATCCGTCCTCATCGAAGAAACGCCGTGGCTTCGTCAGGCGAAGTCCGAGGGCGAGGCGCGCCGCAATGTCGGCCTGCTCTTCGATGCGAATCGCCTCGACGACGAGTCGGCTCGCACGCTGCGTGTATTGGCCGAGCGCCAAGAGCACGACGGGCTTTGGGCATGGTTCCCGGGCGGGCGTTCGAGCGAGTACATCAGTCTCTACATCATGACTGGCTTCGGTCGCTTGCGTCATCTTGGCGTCGAGATCGATGCGGAGCCCGCGATCAAAGCGCTTGCCGCGATCGATGCCTGGATGAGCGAGCGTCACGCGCGCATTCCGAAAGACACCGATCCGGAAAAATACGTCCCCAGTTATCTCGATGCGCTGTATCTCTACGGTCGCAGTTTCTTCCTGAAAGATCGGCCCGTCGCTGACGAACACCGTACGGCGGTCGACTTCTACCTCGCGCGTGCTCGCGAGCATTGGACGCTCATCGACAGTCGTCAAAGTCAGGGACATCTCGCGCTCGCGCTTCAACGTTTCGGCGACAACGCCACCGCGACTGCGATCACGAAGTCGCTCAAGGAACGCAGCGTTTCCAGCGAAGAACTCGGCATGTTCTGGCGCGACACCGAACTGAGCTGGTGGTGGTACCGCGCGCCGATCGAGACGCAGGCGCTCATGATCGAGGTCTTCGCCGAAGTGACCCAGGACTCGCAAGCGGTGGAGGACTGCCAAGTGTGGCTGTTGAAACAAAAACAGACCCAAGCCTGGCGCACCACCAAAGCGACCGCAGACGCCGTTTACGGTCTGCTCCTGCGCGGCAACAATCTTCTCGCGAGCGATGCGCTTGTGGAGGTTTCGCTCGGCGGCGAAACGATCAACCCCGAGAACGTCGAAGCCGGAACGGGTTTTTATGAGAAACGTTTCTCCGGCGCCGAAATCAAACCGGCGATGGGCGGGATCACGGTGACCAAAACCGACGACGGCGTGAGCTGGGGCGCGGTTCATTGGCAGTATCTCGAAGACATCGCGAAGATCACGCCGCACACAGGCACGCCGCTCGCGCTGAAGAAGACGCTTTGGAAAAAAGAAAACTCATCCACGGGACCGGTGCTCAAACCGATCGCGGGTTCCCTCGCGGTTGGCGATGAACTCGTGGTTCGAATCGAACTGCGCGTTGATCGCGACATGGAGTTCGTTCACCTCAAAGATCAGCGCGGCAGCGGCACGGAACCGGTCAATGTGCTCAGCCGTTATCGTTATCAGGACGGACTCGGTTACTACGAAAGCACGCGCGATACCGCGTCGCACTTCTTCATCGATTACCTGCCGAAGGGCACGTACGTGTTCGAGTACTCGACTCGCGTGCAGCTTCGCGGGCGTTATCAAAGCGGCATCGCGGAAATCCAGTGCATGTACGCACCTGAGTTCAACAGCTACTCGGAGAGCATCACGCTGGAAGTTCGGTAAGGTGCGCGTATCGCTTTTTCTTTCGCATCGCCATGCGGCGCGTGCGTGCGGATAACGTGCGGACGTTTTTCCCGTGAATTCCTTCTCCTACACTGTTCCTGCCGGCGTGCGCCGCATCCGTGCCGACAAGGCGCTCGCGATCGGTTTTCCCGATCACAGCCGCGTGGCGTTGCAACGCGCGTTCGACGCTGGGTTGGTGTTGCTCGCGGGCAAACCGATCAAGCGCAGCCAAGCGGTCGTCGGTGGTGATGCGTTGAGTTTTTCGCTGCCCGATGCGGTGCCGTCAGAACTGAAGCCGGTTGAGATCCCGCTCGATGTGCTCTACGAGGACAAACACCTGCTCGCGATCAACAAGGCCGCGGGCATGATCGTACATCCGGGCGCGGGCACGGGGGAAGACACACTGGTGCATGCGTTGCTCGCGCACTGCGAAGGCGAACTGAGCGGCATCGGCGGCGTCGAACGTCCCGGCATCGTGCATCGTCTCGATCGCGAAACCTCGGGCGTGATGCTCGTCGCCAAAACCGATCAAGCGCACCGCGGTCTCGCGGAGCAGTTTTCGGAGCGCTCGTTGCAAAAAGAGTACGTGGCGCTCGTATCCGGCGCGCCGGCGTTGCTCAGCGGCAGCATTCAAAAACCGATCGGACGCAATCCGCATCACCGTCACAAAATGGCGGTCGTGGATATCGAAGCGGGCGGTCGCGACGCGCACACGGATTGGGAGGTGGTCGAAAAATTTGCGCCCGTCGCTGCGCTTGTGCGCTGTCTGATTCACACGGGGCGCACGCATCAAATCCGCGTTCACATGAAGTCCCTCGGACATGTGATCCTCGGCGATGAAGTTTACGGCTGGAAGCCGGACGACCGCCTGAAAGTTCAGCCGCCGCGCGTGATGCTGCACGCCGAGCATCTGGAAGTCACCCATCCGATCACCGGCAAACGCCTCGATCTGCGCGCGCCGTTGCCGAAGGATTTCACGACTCAGATCGCGCAACTGCGCAAAGTGTCCGCGGCGTTGAAAAAAGCGGCGCTCGCGGCCGAAGCGAAGAAACGAACGCCAGCCCGTTCACCGGATCCGATCCCGCACGTAAGGGAAAAGTGAATCCTGCGCTCAGCGCTCATCGTCGCCTGCTGGCGAAGATGGTTTTGGTGCGGCCGCATGTTCGGTATGGGAACGTGCCCGCCGGTAACCACGCATCACGCACACCGTGATCGCGATCGCCGGCGCCCAAATCAGAAAATAGAAGCTGCCGAAGCGAAGTCCGCGGAGGAAAAGCGCGTATGAGGTGCGTTCGGCGTCGAGCAACCAGCCGCCGAGCGGAAAAAAAATCGCGCCCAGAATCGCGCCAAGCACGACGAGGCCCGCGACCCAGGCGAAGAAGTACGGGATCTCGGCCAGGATTTTTCGCGCGAGGGAAGGTGAGTGGTTCATCGTTGGACTTCGTAGCGGAGGAGCAGCGTGTGGTCGGAGAGATTTTCGCTCCCGAGCAAGCGCAAGCGTGTATCCGTTTTTTGGATAAGCAGAGGCGTGCCGCTTCCGAAAAGAACGGGTTCCACGGTCAGCCAGATCTCGTCGATGAGACCGGCGGCGAAAAAGAGGCTGTGCATCTGCGCGCCGCCGAGCAGCGAGCCGTTGTGGAGGCCGCGCGCGGCAAACGACGCGAGCAACTCGCGAGGGGGTGTTGAGAAAAACTCGAGCGTTCCGGGCAGCACATCATCCGCGTATGTCTCCGGTTGGCGCGTGAGGACGGCGCGGAGTCGGGGATGCGTCATGCGCTCGCGAATGAACGTGCGTGTTTGCCGATAGGTCTCACCGCCCATGATGCTGAAATCGAAGTTTCTCAGCGCTCGCGAAAGATGCGCTTGGTCCGCCGGCGACGCGAACGCGCTGCCCGGCGTGTCGTGCTTCGTGATGAAGCCATCAAGCGATTGAACGGCGATGAGCGTGAGGCGCATGTGAGGCGCAGACTATCTCGCGCAAACGCAAACGCACAAGTGCGGCGTCGCGATCTGCGTTGTGCTCATTCGGCGCGTTTGAGTTTGAAGAATGCCTGGAGCAGCTCGCGGCATTCGTCTTCGAGCACGCCGCCCGCGGTGATCTCGAGATGATGATTCACGCGCGGCAACGCGTTGAGATCGGTCGCGCCGCCGAGGCAGCCCATCTTGGGGTCGGGGACGGCATAACACACGCGTTTCAACCGAGACATCAAGGTGGCGCCGGAGCACATCGGGCAGGGCTCCTTGGTCACGTAGAGCGTGGCGTTTTCGAGGCGCCAGTCGCCGATCTGCTGCGCGGCTTGTGTGATGGCGAGGATCTCGGCGTGCGCGGTCGGATCATGCGCGCTTTCCACCGTGTTGTGCGCAAAGGCGATTATTTCGCCCCCGAGCTCGATCACGCAGCCGATGGGGACTTCATCTTTGCGCCACGCGTCGATCGCCTGGTTGTAGGCGAGGCTCATGTAAAACGTGTCGTCCCGTACGAGTTGTGACGGAAAACGTTTTTCAAAAGGGCAGGGAAGTGCGGGCGGGGACGAAGGCTCCATGATCAGTAGACGAGGCGGAGCGGCGGTTGCTCCGAGGAAAACCTTGACTTACGGAGCGCAGAAACGTCTTACAAGGGGCTTTTATATTCGCCAATACGCATGAACCAACTCTCTGTGGCCGGCTTCCGGCATGACCTGTATGTCTGACGGCAAATCGATCGAAGTCGAAGGCAAGATCGTCGCGGTGCTTCCCGGCACCATGTTCAAGGTCGAACTCTCCAATGGTCATACCGTGCTGGCGCACATCTCCGGCAAGCTTCGCAAGAACTTCATCAAGATCGCCGCGGGCGATAAGGTGAAGATGGAGATGAGCCCCTACGATTTGGAAAAAGCGCGCATCACCTATCGCATGAAGGATGACCGCGCTGGCCCGCGTCCCGCACCGCGCCGCCGCTATTGAGCGGCTGACGTTGTTGTTTCCGGTTCGCGTCGGCTCACGTCATGGCCCGCAGCGTCCCGCGCCGTTCGGAAATTTCCGTTCCGGAAAGCCGCGCGCCGGGAAAGTTCGCTGACGAGATCGACGAGTTCGTCGCGTATCTCCGACTTGAGCGTGGGCTCTCCGCGCATACGCAGGCCGGTTATCAAAACGATC
This sequence comes from uncultured Opitutaceae bacterium, assembly GCA_937958045.1. GTDB lineage: Bacteria > Verrucomicrobiota > Verrucomicrobiia > Opitutales > Opitutaceae > Nibricoccus. Next base: position 135,500 of record CALFXL010000030.1, read on the forward strand.
TTGATCAATGCGCGCATTTCCTGAACGCCCGCGGAGAAACGAGTTGGGTAACGGCGACCGCGGATAGCGTGTCCGCATGGCTGCGCTCGTTGGGCGGAGAAGATTATTCCACGGGCAGTCTCGCGCGCAAACGCACGTCGTTGCGCATGCTGGCGCGCTATCTCGTCAACGAAGGACGTCGCGCGGATGACTTCACGGCGCTCATCGAAGGACCAAAACTTTCGCGACGACTTCCCGGCACGTTGTCCATCGAAGAGGTCGATCGCTTGCTCGCCGCGCCGACGGGGGGCGATGCGCTCGCGTTGCGCGACATAGCGATTCTGGAACTTTTTTATTCGAGCGGATTGCGCGTGTCGGAACTTGCCGCGATCGAGATCCAGCAAGTGGATTTGGAAAACGGTTATCTGCGTGTCTTCGGCAAAGGCGCGAAGGAGCGCATGGTCCCCGTCGGCACGCGTGCGGTGGAGGCGTTGAAGACTTATCTTGTGGCAGCGCGAAGTGCGTTCGTGAAAACGGGGCGCACCGGCAGCGCGCTGTTTCTCAGCGAGCGCGGCACGGCGATCTCGCGAAAGATGCTTTGGGTGCTCGTGAAAAAATACGCGGCGCGTGCAGGCATTCGAAAACCGGTGAAGCCGCACTTGCTCCGACATTCCTTCGCCACGCACCTGCTGAGCGGCGGCGCGGATTTGCGGGCGATTCAGGACATGCTCGGCCACGCGAATCTCGCCACCACGCAGATCTACACCTCGGTCGACGAGAAACGCCTCGCCGATCACCACACCCGCCACCATCCGCGCAATCGGACGAGAAGGTGAGTCAGACGAGGAGCTGTGGCGGAAACGCCGGCTGATTGCGCGCCGGCGTGGAGAATCACAGCGCGCGGATGCCGGCGGCGAGGACTTCGCAGGCGCGGTCGATCGCGGGGCCGTCGTGTGCGGTGCTCAGAAACGCCGCTTCATACGGGCTCGGCGCGAGATAAACGCCGTTGTCGAGGCAGTAACGGAAGAATATGCCGAAGCGCTTCGCGTCGCCTTTAAGGGCGGTGGCGTAGTCGCGGACCGGTGTATCCGTGAAAAAGATACTGAACATCGAACCGCATTGCGGCACTTGCACGGCCATGCCTTTTTCGCGCGCTGCGCTGGCCACGGCGTCGCGCAGACGGCGGCCGAGCGTGTCGAGCCGCTCGTAGGGATTTTGTTCTTCGAGCAGTTTCAACGAGGCGATGCCGGCGGCCATCGCGAGGGGATTTCCGCTGAGTGTGCCGGCTTGATAAACGGGACCGACGGGCGCGAGTTGATCCATGATATCGGCGCGACCGCCGAAGGCGCCGACGGGAAGACCGCCGCCGATGATTTTGCCGAGCGTGGTGAGATCGGGGACGATGTTTTCGCGTTCCTGCACGCCGCCTCTGGCGATGCGGAAACCGGTCATGACTTCGTCGAAGATAAGGACGGTGCCGTGCTTCGCGGTGATGTCGCGGAGGAACGCGAGATAACCGGGATCGGGCATAATGAAGCCGACGTTGCCGCAGTACGGCTCGATGATGACGCAGGCGATTTTTTCGGGATTGGCGGCGAAGGCGGCTTCGAGCGCGGCGCGATCGTTGTAAGGAAGCACGATCGTTTCTTGCGCGAACGCCGCGGGCACGCCGGCGCTGTCGGGATGTCCATGCGTGAGCGCGCCGGAGCCGGCTTTGATGAGCAACGAGTCGGAGTGGCCGTGATAACAGCCGGCGAACTTGATGATTTTATCGCGACGCGTGAAACCGCGCGCGAGGCGGATCGCGGACATCGTGGCCTCGGTACCGCTGTTGCAGAGACGGACCTTTTTGATCGACGGCACGAAGCGCGTGATGAGCTCGGCCATCTCGACTTCGAGGGGATTGGGCGTGCCGAACGACGTGCCGTTTTCGAGCGCCGCCGCGATGGCTTTTTTGATGACGGGATGGTTGTGTCCGTGAATCGCCGGGCCCCACGTGCAGACGAAGTCGATCAACACACGGTCGTCGGCTGTGAGCAGCGTGGCACCGCGCGCGGCTTTGACGAAAAACGGTGCGCCGCCGACGGAGCGAAACGCGCGGACGGGCGAGTTAACGCCGCCCGGCATGAGCAGCTGCGCGCGGGCGAAAAGATGATCGGAAAGTTGAGTCGAGGAAGGAGCGGACATGGAGATTTTTGGAAACCACTAAGGACCCTGATGAAGGAAGGTTTATACCACGAAGCGTTTCCATTGTAGTCGGGGAAACGACCCGAAGTTGATCAAGTATCCAGCGCGTTTATGGTGAGAAATTTTGCCGCACTTAACTCACGTATTTTTGGACGATGGGGATGCGGCGGCCGACGCCGAAGGCGAGGGGGGTCGTCTTGATGGCCGGAGCGGCTTGCTTTCGTTTGTACTCGTTGAGGTCCACTTTGCGGACGATGTCGTTCACCATTGTTTCCGCGAAACCTTCGCGGACGAGATCGCGGCGGCTGAGGCCGCGCTCGATGTAGCCTTCGAGAATCGCGTCGAGCACGTCGTATGGCGGCAGGCTGTCTTGATCGACCTGGCCCGGACGCAGCTCGGCGCTCGGTGGTTTGACGATGGTATTTTCAGGAATGATCTCGCGCTCGCGATTGATCCAGCGGCAGAGCGCGTAGACCTGCGTTTTGAAAACGTCGGAAATCACCGCAAGGCCGCCGCACATGTCGCCGTAGAGCGTGCAATAACCGACGGCGACTTCGCTCTTGTTGCCGGTGGTGAGGAGCAGCGCGCCGAATTTATTCGAGAGCGCCATCATCAACACGCCGCGGATGCGCGCCTGGATATTTTCTTCGGTCACATCGCGCGGCAGACCATGGAAAACCGGACCGAGCGCTTGCTCCGTCGAGGCCACCGCATCGGCGATGGCAATCGTCTCAAAACGAATGCCGAGATTTTCCGCGAGAGCGCGCGCATCGTCGCGCGAATGTTGCGACGAAATCGCGGAAGGCAGGGAAACGCCGATCACGTTTTCCGAGCCGAAAGCTTCGGCGGCGAGCACGGCGACGAGCGCCGAATCGATGCCGCCGGAAAGCGCGATGAGCGCGCGTTTGAATCCGCTCTTGTGGGCGTAATCGCGCAAACCCAGCACGAGCGCGGCATACAAATCCGCGCAAGGATCGATCGCGGACGCGGGCGCGGGCTCGGTGGATGCGAGATCGACGACGCGAAGCTCTTCCTTGAAGGCGTCCAAGCGCGCGAGCAGACGACCTTCGGCATCGGCGACGAGCGAGCGACCGTCGAAGACGAGTTCATCGTTTCCGCCGACCACATTCACATACACGAGCGGGCAGCGAAGCTGACGCGCGGCATCGGCGATGAGTTGTTCGCGGACTTCGGTTTTGCCGTGATGCCACGGGCTCGCGGAGAGATTGAGCACGAGATCGACGCGCTCGGCGGCGAGCCACTCCACGGGGTTCACGTTGTAGAGGCGGCTCGTGTCGATGTTGGGATTTTTCCAAATGTCTTCGCAGATGGTGATGCCGATGCGTTTGCCTCGATGGGTGATGATGCGCGGATGGCTGGCGGCTTCGAAGTAACGATCTTCGTCGAAGACATCGTAAGTCGGGAGGAGACATTTGCGGCCGATGACTTGGATTTCGCCGTTTTGGCAAAACGCGGCGGCGTTGAAGAAACGTCGGCCGGCGGGCGCGGGATTCGTTTCGACGAAACCGATCAACGCGGGCACATCGCCGATTGCGTTGGCGATTTCGGTAAGCGATTCTTCGTTATCCGAGACGAAGCGTCGCTTGAACAACAAGTCGCGCGGAGGGTAGCCGCAAACGATCAATTCTGGAAAAACGACCAGCTCGGCGCCGCGCGCGCCGAGGTCGCGATAGGCGTCGAGAATCTTGCGGCGATTTCCGGCGAGGTCGCCGACGATGGGATTGAGCTGAGCCAGTCCGATGCGCATGGGGCAATGAGCTTCGAGGTTCCCTGCAAAAGCGCAACTCCGAGCACTTTTCGCGTGTCAGACGAAGCGTCCGGCGAATCCCGCCTTGCACCGCGCGACGAGGGATGGCTTTTGCTGAGATAATGAACGTTTTGTCCCGCGCTGTTTTTGTTCTCTCCGCTGTTGTTTCGACGCTCGGTGTTTCTGCGCAACAAGCGCTGACCCTCGAAGGTGTTTTCGCGGAGGTGGAGCGGGCGAATCCGAATGTGTTGATCGGACGTGAAGCGGTGGCGCAAGCGATCGCAGCGGCGGAGCAACAACGCGCGGGCCTGCTCCCGCGCATTTCGCTCGATGCGCAGCAACGTCGCACACAATCGGTGCAGATTTCCGACGGCACTCCGGTCGAGCAATCGCCGGTGAATCGCTTCGATGGAAAACTCACGGGCAATGTGCCGCTGCTGAATCCCGCGCAAATCGCGACGTATCGCGCTGCTCGCACGAGCGCGGCTGTCGCGGAACTTGATCAGCAACAAGTGGTGCAAACCGTGCTCGCGGCGGTCGCGGAGGCGTACTTCGGCCACATGCGCAATTTGCAGCGTATTGATGTTTTGGATGCGAACATCCGTCGCGCGCAGGAGCTGCTCGATATGGTGCAGCTGCAGTTCAAGGCGGGTACGGTGACGCAGATCGATCTCACGCGTGCGGAAGCGCAGCTCACGATCGCGCAACAGGCGCGTTTGCAGCAGGACACCGCGGTGTATCAGAGCGAGTTGCAGCTGAAGCGTCTGCTCGATATCGATCTTTCCGCGCCGCTCACGCTGGCGGGTTTCGAAGTGGTGCGCGTGGCGCCGGACGTATTTGCGAGCGATGCGGAGCGGCAGCTCATGGAGCGGCGTCCGGATTATCAGCGCGCCTTGAAGGCCGCGGAGCAAAATCGCGAGCTTGTGCGCGCGGCGGGTCGTCAACGCTGGGGCGCGCTCAGCGCGATGGGCGAGTATGGATACGCGACCTCTCGCGCTTTTGACGGAAACGAAAAAAATGCGTGGTTCGGCGGCGTGTCGTTGTCGGTGCCGTTATTCGACGGCATGCGCATCGGCGCTGATCAACGCGTGGCGCTCGCGCAGCAACGCGCGCAGGAACTGCGTGTGCGCGCACTCGAATCGCAGATCCCCGCGGAGATCCGTCTGGCGGTGCAGGATGCGCGTTCGCGCAATGCGCAGATCACCATCGCGGAGCGCAATCTCGCGTTGGCCGAGGAGCAGTTGCGCTTGGCGAAAATCCGTTTCGAAGGCGGCGCGGTGGACAATCGCGAAGTCATCGAGGCGCAAAACAGCCTCGCGGTCGCGAGCGACAATCTCCTCGAGGCGGTATATCAGTACAATCTGAGCCGCGTGGAGCTCGCGCGCGCGCGCGGCGATGTGCGTTCGATTTTGGCGGAACGCGCGCGTTGAGCGCGTGGTGCCCGGATCGGTTGCGATAAAAGATTGCCGGGGCGGGCGAGGGCGCTGCTTGATGCGCATTTCCCATGGCCGCGCCGTCTTTGATCCTCGCATCCGCCTCGCCGAGGCGGAAACAACTGCTCGCCGAAACAGGCCTCGCGTTTGAGGTCGTGGTGGCGGACGTGACGGAGCACGAAGATCCTTCGACGGATCCGCGCGTGATGGTGACGCACAACGCGGCGTTGAAGGCCGATTGGGTCGCGCAGCGGCATCCGGAGGCGTTTGTGCTCGGTGCGGATACGACGGTGTTCATCGACGAGCGCGTGCTCAACAAACCCGCCGACCTCGACGAGGCGCGCCGGATGTTGCGCCAACTTTGCGGCCGCACGCACACGGTGTTCACCGGGGTGGCATTGCGACGTCTCGCGGACGGCCTGCGCATCGACGAAGGTGTGACGAGCGAAGTGACGTTCAAGGCGTTCGACGACGCGGTGATCGATGCCTATTTTAAGATCGTGAATCCGCTCGATAAAGCCGGCGCCTACGGGATCCAGGAAGGGCGCGAGTTGATCATCGCCGGGTGGCGAGGATCGTTTTCCAACATCATGGGACTTCCGATGGAAGCGACGAAACAAATGCTGACGCGCTGCGGTCTGCTGCGTTGAGCTTCATCTTTCAACCGCCACATGAGCCTTTTGCTGGAACGCCCCGATCAGGAGCAAACGTCGATCACCACCGCGCGTGGATTGTTCGAGGCGGGTGATCGCGGCCGCTCGATCCAAGTGGGGTTGGTTCTGGCGATCTTCGTTTGGTTCTTCCTGTTGTTTGTCTTCGGAGTTTTCGCGCGGCACCTGAACGAAAAGGCTATGCTCGAAGCGGCGTCGTTGGAACGCCCGGATCCCATGTTTGAAGTGGAGCTCGAACCGGAGCCTCCGCCCGAGCCACCGCAGCCGACTCAGTTCGTCGAGGTCAATCCTGACGCGCCGGAGAACACGCCGGATAATACCCGCAACTTCGGCGCGCAAAATCAGCAAGTGGCTCAGGAAGTGCCCACGCCCGACGGCAAGAGCGATCGTCCCGCGACCGAGGGCAAACCCGATCATGAATCCAATCAGATTGTGAGCGGCGAGCTCACGCCGCCCGAATTTGCACCCCCACCGGCGCCTCCGCCCACGCCCGAGGTGATGCAGGGCGAATCCGCCGCGCAGGCGCAACAGGAGCAGAATCCACTTGTCGGCACCGAGAGGGATGTGGGCGAAAGCGAAACGGGATTTGGTTCGCAGCTCGCCGATCCGTCGGAAAATCCCACGGACGTTCCCGAAAAGGTCGAAGGCCAGCCCGATGTTTCCGCGCGTTCCGGCGCATCGCAGATTGTTGTGCCGCGCATCGATCCCACGCAGCCGCAACCCCGTCCGCGGCTCGGGCCGCGCGCACGCCCGGCGATTTTGGCCGAGAACAAACTCGGCACCGACAACATCGGACCTATCGCTTACGACGCGCGCTGGTCGCCATACGGACAGTATTTGCAGCAGTTGATCGAAACGGTGCAGGTGCAGTGGGAGCGACTCCTGCGCGAAGCCCGCGTGATGCCCCCGGCGGGTTCGCAGGTCACCGTCAAATTCATCCTCGGAAAAGACGGCACCATTGAGGAAATCGTCGACGTCCACGGCACCGGCGGCACGCAGTATGAACGCATCTGTGTTCTGGGAATCACGAGCCGTTCGCCGTACGGCAAATGGTCGGAAGAAATGATCGCCGTGCTCGGCGAACGTCAGGAACTCACTTTCTCGTTTTTCATCCATTGAGTGCGTCCAGAAATGTTTTTTGGAGCAGGCTCCCGCTTGGGCCTGAGGTGAGTTTGTTGGCAGTCGATGCGAATGGACTCGCGGCGTTTTCCAAACCCGCCGGCGTGTTGTCGCATCCGAACCGCATCAGCGAACAACCGCGTTCGTTGCTCACCGTGCGCTACGTGGAAGACGGCGAGTATTACGAATGGGATCAGCCTGAAGACGACGAACCGGCCGCGCCGGGCGAAAAGAAGCCGACCGTGCGTCGCCGGCTGTGGTTGTTGAACCGGCTCGACTCCGGCACGTCGGGCGTGCTGCTCGTGGCGTCCTCGCAAAAACTCGCGGACACCATCCGCGCGCTGTTTCAGCAACGCCATGTGCGCAAGGTCTACAACGCGCTCGTTTTTGGCGTGCCCTCGGAGTCGAAGCAGATCTGGCGCGACCGCCTCGCGATTCAGAAAAAGGGCGCGCAGATCCGGACCGTCACCGGCGGAAATGTGCCGTCGGAGTCCCACATGCGAGTGCTCGCGCAGAGACGGACGGGCGTGCCGCTGGCGTTGTTGCAACTCGAGCCGAAGACCGGGCGAAGCCACCAACTTCGCGTGCAATGTGCCCATCGCAAACTGCCCATCGTGGGCGACGCGACCTACGGCGATTTCCGGGCCAATCGTGAGTTTGCGAAAGCAACCGGGCAGAAACGCCTCTTCCTGCATTCGCTGGAAACGAGCTTTAGCTATGCCTTTGAGGGAAGAGAATTTTCCTTCGCAGCCAAAGCGCCGCTGCCGCCGGAATTTTTACCCTGAACGCGGAACCGGGAACTGCGAAGAGTGGTTGAGTGCGGGCTTTACGTGCCGATGAAGTCCTGCCTACGGTCGAAACACGCTTTTCCCGGCCCTGTGCCCTCACACGCATGATCCGTCATTCTGTTCTCACCCTGGTTGCTCGTCTAAAAACGTTCGTCGGATGGGGCCTCGCATTTGGGTTGCTGACGGCCCCGGTCTTTGGGCTCAGCACGTTGAAGTTGAAAAACGGCGCTGTGATCCAAGGCGACATCCTTGCCGAGCGGGCCGATCGCGTTGTGCTCGATCTGGGCTTCACGGTGTTGACCGTACCGCGCGACGAGATCGATCGCATCACCGCGGAAAACGCGCCTGAAGCCGCGGAGGACGAGTCTTCCGGCGATCTTTATCGCACGTCGTCCGGACGTCCGGTGCTCACGGTGAAGGAAAACGTCGAACGCGTCGCCGAAGCGGTCGTGCAAGTGCGCACGCCGGTGGGACTCGGCTCGGGGTTCATCATTCATCCCGGCGGTTACGTGATCACCAACGCCCACGTCGTGGCCGGCGAGTATTCGATCACGATCACCCAATTCCGCCGCGGCACCGCCGAGCTCGATCGCGCGGTGTATAACAAAGTACGCATCATCGCGCTCGATTCGCAGCTCGACCTGGCGTTGCTGAAAATCGACGACCTGCCGGAAGGCGTCACGCTGCCGACGGTGTCCATCGGCGACTCCAACGCGTTGACCGAAGGCCAGACCGTTTTTGCCATCGGCAGTCCGCTCGGCCTCGATCGCACCGTGTCGCAAGGCATCGTGAGCAGCCGCAATCGTCCGATGGGACCGCAGCTCTACATTCAGACGACGACACAGATCAACCCCGGCAATTCCGGCGGCCCGCTTTTCGATCTGCGCGGCGAGGTTATCGGCGTGAACAACATGAAGGCGATGATGGCCGGCATCGAGGGACTCAATTTCGCGATCCCCTCGAGCGTGTTGAAAAACTTTCTGCGCAATCGAGACGCGTATGCGTTCGACGCGCGCAACCCCAATTCCGGTTACCGCTATCTCGAACCTCCGCGTCCGGTGAAGGCACCTGCGGTCCGCAACTGAACTTCTGGCGACGGAGCAAAAAATCCCCCTCGGAGAGGGTCTACGTCTCCAAAAACTGAATACATCCCCAAGTCATACCTATGAACCTAATCGCCAGGACTATTTCCGCCGCCGCGCTCGCGGGCGCCACGGCGCTTTCGTACGCGGCCGGACCGTTGGTCAACCTGATCGGTGACCAAGCGCCCTTTATCGCGACCATCGATGTGCCCGACCTCGTTAAGAGCTGGAAAAACAGCCCGTGGACCAAGCTGGGCAACGATGCGCAAATGCAGCGCTTTATCGCGCCGATTCTCGCCAAGGCCGACTTCGACGAGGTCGATGCCAAGGTGAAGGCCGAAACGGGGCACAGCCTGGCGGAATTGTCTGAGTTGCTGACCGGCGGCGCGTTGATCGCGCTCACGCATTTCGACGCGGCATGGTTCGAAGAAGACGCTGCCGTTCCGCCGATCTTGTTTGCCGTCGAGATCGGCAAGAACGGTTCGAAGATCGAAAAGATCATCACCGCTGCGCGCGAGAAGAGTGAACTCAGCTTCGTCGAAACCGAAGACTTCGCCGGCGTCACGCTGAACATCGAAAAGAAACGTCCGGACGAATCGGAGGATTCCGAAAACGAAGAAGAGATCGGCGACGATAACAAAGAGTTCATCTGGGCCATCACCGACGGCGTGTGGTTCGGCAGTCCGCACAAACAAACCGTCATCGCGGCGATCGACGCGCTCAAGAATGGCGGTGCGGATCAGGCGTTCGGCAAGTCCGCGACCTACCTCAAATGGAACGACGCGGCCGAGGGCGCTCAGGTGCGCTTCTTGATCAACTTCCGCGCGTTTATTCCGCAGTTGCAGGAGTGGATTGTTCAAAAAACGGCTCAAGAACCGCCGGCCAATCCCATGATGAATCCGACGGCCATCATTCCCGCGCTCGGAGTCGATGCGTGGGAGCAATTGTACATGAACTTCGGCATCCAACGCGACGCCACGGTTTCTTCGGGAGGTTTCTCGTTCGCCGAAGAACGCGGTCTGTTGAAAATTTTCTCTTATGGGGAAGGCCCGGTGGCGCGTCCCTCGTTTATCCCCGCCGGTTGGGTGCAGGCCGGCATGGCCAAGTTCAGTTTCAAAAAAGCATACGCGGCGCTCGAAGAAATGATCGGCGCGTATAACCCCGGCGTTCTCGGTCTTGGACAGATGTACCTGCATCAGTTCAGCGAGCAGACCGGCGTCGAACTCAAGCGCGACTTCTTCGGCAACTTCGGCGACGATTTGCTGAGCGGTTATGCGATGCGTCCGGGCGCGACCGAAGGGACGGTGGAAGACTTCGATCAAGTCGTCGGTATTTCCTTGGCGGATACAAAAGCGTTCACCGCCGCGCTCGATGGTCTCCTGAAAGCCGCGGGCCCGCAGGCGGAGAAGGCGATCACCAAACGCGATTATCTCGGCACGACGATCCACACGGTGCCGGTGCCCGCGCAACCGGGCCGTTCGCTGAGTTTTGCCATCGCGAAAAACTACCTGTTTTTCAGCATCGGTACGCCCGCCGGCATCGAAGGTGTACTCCAAGACACGCCCGCGTTCTTCGAACGCCGCGACGTGAAGCAGGCGCTCGAGTCCGCTCCCGGCAACGCCAGCAGCTTCTCGTACACCGACGGCCCGGCGTTTCTTGCTGCGCTGATGAAGACTTTTGCCCAAAGCGCGCAACAGAGCGCTGCCGCGCAAGGCGCCGAGGACGCCGCCGAGGTTTTCGACGTGTCGGCCACACCCGACAAGGCGACCTTCTCGAAGTACTTCGGCGACGGCGAGGGCTACCTCACGCGCGACAGCCGCAGCTATTTCTACAAAAGCATCCTCAAGCATAACCAGTGAGCCGTTTCCGCCTCCTCCGTCTCCTAGCCGTTTCCCTCTGGGCTGGTGGCTGTGCAGCCGCCAAGCCCGATGCCGCGGTGGCCGAACCACCGGTGACATTGCGCGGGCCGGAGGTGGCGAAACTCGATTGGAACACCCGCGCGCTGCAGGTCGCGGATCTCGATGGTGATGGTCGCATGGATCTCGCCGTCGCGAACAACGACCGCAGTGCGATCGATATTCTTTATCAGCTCAAACCTGGCGAGAAACGGCCGGAGCCCGCGCGCTCCGTGCGCACCAATCGCTGGGAGCCGGTCATCGAGGACGCGCGTTTTCGCAAAGCCTCGGTGACGACCGGCGTCACGGTGTTTGATCTCACCGTCGGCGATTTTAACGGCGACGGGCGTATCGACCTGGCGTATACAGGCGATCCTCACGCGCTCACGCTGCGCTTGCAACAAGCGGACGGCGGCTGGTCGGAGAAACGCATTCCCGAAGCGCCGACGCCGCTTCAGTTCGTCGGCTCCATGCGTGCCGGTGACATTAATGGCGACAAACGCACGGATCTTGTGCTGATCGGTACGAAGGAGATCGCGTACTTCGAACAACAGAAAAACGGCGAACTCGCCGCGCCGCGCCGCTACGTGCTGCCCGACGAAAATTGTTACGGACTCGAACTGGTGGATGTGAATGGCGATGGTCGCACCGATCTCGTTTATCTTTGCCACAACTCGCGCGACGGACTGCGCGTGCGTCTGCAGAACAGCAACGGCGAGTTTGGTCCCGAGCTCGCGTATCCGATGAAAGGCACGCGTTGCACGCTGCAGATTCTCGCTCCGGCGACGAAGACCGAAGGCGCGATTTTTGCGTTCGCACAGGAGGCCACCGGACAGCTCGAAGTGTTTCAACTCGAGCACACGTCGTCGGCCGATGGGCAGCTCGTGTTGCGTCCGCGCGTTTTTAGTCCGCGCACCGCCGGACGCTCGCCGGCCTGTTATGCGCTCGGCGATTTTAACGGCGATCGCCAGCTCGACGTTGCGGTCGGCGATCCCGATGGCGCGCAGGTTTATCTCTATCTCCGCCAATCCGACGGCGGTTTTGCGTCGCCTCAGCGTTATCCCGTTTTCTCCGACGTGCGCAGTCTCGCCGCGGCGGATTGGGACGGCGATGGCAGCGACGAACTCTTTGTCGGCAGTCCGCGCGAGCAGTCGGTCGGCGTCGCCAAATTCACCAACGGCCGTCTCGCGTATCCCCAACCGTTGCCCTTCGCGGGCAAGCCGCTCGCGATCGCTGCGGGCGATCTCGCCGCCGACGGGCGCGTGCTGCTCACGGTGTTGCGCGAAGAGAAGGGGAAACGTCACATCGAGATCTGGGCGCGCAGCGAAGATAGCGCGGAACAGCTGAAGACTTTTGAACTGCCTGGACTGAAAACCGATCCACGTGCGATTCGACTCATCGATGCGAATCAAGACGGACGCCTCGATATCGCGGTGTTCACGCCGATGGATGCGATGCGGTTGCTGGTGCAGGGCGACGAACTCGCGTTCACCGATCTTTCCACGACGCCTGGTTTTCGCAAAGGGCTCGTCGATAATCTCGATGCGGCGGCCGTTTCCACCGGCGATCTCGATGGCGATGGGAAAGCGGAATTGGTTGCGAGCGTGAGCAGCTTCGCCCGGGCGATGCGCGTGCAAGACGGCGAGTTGACCGTCGTCGATCAGTTCAACGCGCGCGATTCCTCGGCGGAAATCGCCACGTCGTTGATCGTGAAATCTCGCGACGGAAAACGCACCGAGGTGATCTTGTATGATCGCAAGGGCGAGCAATTTCAAGTGCTCCGCGCAAATGCGCAGGGACTCTTCGAAGTCGCCGATTCCGCACCTGCCGGGAAAATCGACGTGCTCGGCGCCGAAGTGCGCGCAGCGCCCGGTGGCGGCAGTGAAGCGTTCTTCTTTGGGCGCGATCGCTTCTGGTGGATTCCGCTCGGCCAATCAGATCATGCGCTGGCCACGCTTTCGACCCACGCGACCGATCTCCCGGATATATCGTACAGCGATATCATCGCGGGCGATTTTACGGGCGATGGTCGACCGGAGCTTGTCTGTGTGGATCCGGGCAGGAACCTCTTGGAAATCCTCAAGCGCGGCGAAGAAGACCGCTGGGAAAGCCTCATGCACTTCAAGGTTTTCGAAGTGGATCAACATTACCAAGGTCGCCGCGGATCGCCGATGGAACCGCGCGAAACGGTCATCGCCGATGTGACGGGCGACGGCAAAAAAGACCTCATCCTCCTCGTGCACGATCGCGTGCTGATCTATCCGCAAGAGTGAACTGAACGACCATGCCGTTGGTCCGTATTTGTTTTTCGAATACGCAGATCGGCTCGCTGCGGGAACGATCGGCATTTGCCGGTCTGCCGACGCGACTGGCGTTACAGCAGACTTAATTGAGGGTCTTCGGTCTCGGTTTTGACGGAGATTTTTTTCTTCGGCTTGGCCTTGGGTGAGGGAAGTTCGACGGCAGTATCGTCCGACTCGAGCCGGGCGAGAATGGTTTTGGCGCGGTCGATCACGCTGAGCGGAAGACCGGCGAGTCGGGCAACCTGAATGCCGTAGCTGCGATCCGCGGCGCCGGGGATGACACGGCGCACGAAGACGATGTCGTCGTTCCATTCCTTCACCGCGACGCAAAAGTTGCGCAGACGCGGGAGGTGTTTCTCGAGTTGCGTGAGCTCCTGATAATGCGTGGCGAACAGGGTGCGCGGGCCGCGCATCTCGTCGCGATGCAGATGCTCCACGACGGCCCATGCGATGCTCAAGCCGTCATAGGTCGATGTGCCGCGACCGATTTCGTCGAGAATGATCAGCGAGCGTGCGGTGGCGTTGTTGAGGATGTTGGCGGTCTCGTTCATCTCGACCATGAATGTCGAGTTGCCGCGTGCGAGATCGTCGCTGGCGCCGACGCGCGAGAAAATGCGATCGATCAAACCGACGCGGCACGAGCGCGCGGGGGTCCAGCAACCGATGTGCGCGAGCAGGGCGATGAGCGCGACTTGGCGAATGTACGTCGATTTACCGGCCATGTTGGGACCGGTGATCAGCGCGAGCTGTGCGTCGTCGCAGGAGAGTGATGTGTCGTTCGGAACAAACGCCTGCGTGGTTCCGCTGGCCGTGATGGTCGCGGGCGATTTGAGCATCTGTTCGACGACCGGGTGACGGCCCTCGACGATCTCAAGCATTTCGCTGTCGTCGACGACAGGTCGGCAATAGTCCCATTCGCGTGCGAGCACGGCCCAGCCGGCGAGCAAATCGAGCTCGGCGAGAACGTCGGCGGTGCGGGCGAGCGCGAGCGATTCATCGAGCACCGCGCTGACGAGCTGATTGAAAAGTTCCAGCTCGCGCGCGAGGGCGTTTTCCTCGGCGTGAAAGATCTCTTTCTCCTTCTGTTTGAGCGATTCGGTGACGTAGCGCTCGCCGTTCACCGTTGTCTGACGGCGGATGTAGTCGGCTGGGACGAGGTGCAGATTGGCCTTCGTGACCTCGATGTAATATCCGAAATTGTTTGTGAACCTGACCTTCAGACTGCGGATGCCGGTGCGCTCTTGTTCGGCGCGCTCGAGATCGGAGAGCCACGTCTTGTTGTCGGTCGTGAGCGAACGCAGACGATCGAGCTCCGGATCGTAACCGGAACGGATGTACCCGCCATCGGCGAGATCGGCCGGCAACTCGTCGGCCAACGCGGAACCGAGCAGACGCGCGAGCTCGGGCAGTTCGTGTATTTGATTTCTCAATACGGCGACCTGCGAATGGGCGGGAAACGGCGCGAGCGCCGCGCGGATCTGCGGAAGGCGGGCGAGGGTGTCGCGCACGCCGCCGAGTTCGCGGGGATTGCGCAGGCGGTTTTGCAGGCGACCGAGGATGCGCGGAATGTCGCGCACGCCCGTGAGCAGATCGCGCAAATCGACGAGACGTGTGGAGTGTTCGATGAGTTCGCCGACGATCGACTGACGACGCCGGATTTCCTCCAAATCGAGACTCGGCGCCGCGAGCCAGCGTTCGAGCAAGCGAGCGCCTGCCGAGGTTGCCGTACGATCGATTGCCGTGAGCAACGACGCGTCGCGCGTGCCGCGAGAAGACGAAAAGATTTCCAGGTTTCGCAGCGTGGCGGGATCGAGGAGAAGCGCTTGCGAACTGCGGTATTCCTGCAGGCCGCGCAGGTTTTCCGGTTTCGCGCAGAGATTTTCAGTCGCGTAATGGACGAGCGCACCGGCCGGCCCCAGCGCAGGATGTGAGGGCGTGAGACCGAAGCCCTCGAGATTAAGCACGCCGAGCGCGCTTATGACATTGCGCGCGCCTTCGTCGGTTTCGAAGTGGTATTCAGGAAGCTCGGTTACCAGACGCCCGCGCGCGAAATGATGCAGCGCGTGCAACGCCGTCTGTTCGTGCGGCGCGTTTTTCCACGCTTCGACTGCACCTTCCGGCGTGATCAACTCCGCGGGATCGAGCGCGGTGAGAACGGGCAGCAGGTTTTCCGGTCGCGCATCGGTCGCGACTTTGAATTCGCCGGTGGAGAGATCGAGCCAGGCGGCGTGCAAACCGTTTTTATCGAAGGAAAGCGCGCAGAGATAGTGGTTGCGCGTGGCGTCGAGTTGGTCGGCGGAGAGGGTGGTGCCAGGGCTGAGGATGCGCGTGAGCTGGCGTTTGACGAGTTTACCGGCTTTGGCGGGTTCGGCTTGGTCGCAGATGGCGACCTTTTTGCCGGCGGCGAGGAGTTTGCCCACGTAGTTGTCCGCCGCGTGAAACGGGATGCCGGCCATGGGTGTTTCGCCGCGCTTGGTGAGGGTGATGCCGAGGATGCGGGCGGCATCCTGCGCGTCCTCGAAAAACATCTCGTAGAAGTCGCCCAGCCGAAAAAGCAGCAAGGTATCGCGCGGCAAGCCGCGGCGCACCTCAAAGTACTGCTGCATCATCGGGGTGAGTTTCGGTTCAGACATGGAAAGATTGATTGAACCACAGAGACACGGAGGGCACGGAGAATTTTTGAAGAATTGAAATCGCGGCTCTCTGTGCCCTCTGTGTCTGCGTGGTTCAACTTTTTCATCGCGAGTTAGGCGGTGCGGGCAAGCCGCCGTTGATCGTTTTGCACGGGCTTTTAGGGTCGTCACGCAACTGGCAGTCCACGGGGGGCGATTTGGCGGCGCATTTTCATGTGCATGCGCTGGATCTGCGGAATCATGGCCGGTCGCCGCACGACTCCGTGATGACGTACGCAGCGATGGTGGACGACGTGCTGGGCTGGATGGATGAGCACGCGCTCTCGCGGGTGACATTGATGGGGCACAGCATGGGCGGCAAAGTGGCCATGCGTCTTGCCTGCGGGCATCCGGAGCGCGTCGAGCGGCTGATCATCGTCGATATTGCGCCCAAGGCCTACCTGTCGGCGGCGCACCGCTCGGAGTTTGCGGCCATGAACGAGCTCGATCTGCGTACGCTCAATTCGCGCGCGGAAGCCGAGCTGAAGTTCGAAGCACGGGTGGGAGATTGGGCGATGCGGAAATTTCTTTCGACGAATCTCGAGCGCGATGCGGAGACCGGCGCGTGGCGCTGGCAGATCAATCTGCCGGTGCTGACGGCTGCGCTGCCGGAGCTGGAGTCTAATCCGCTGGCGGAAGCCGATCGCTTCGAGGGGCCGACGGCGTTTATTCTCGGGGAAAAATCGCGGTACGTGCTGCCCGAAGATCACGCCGTCATCTCCAGTCATTTCCCGCGTTCGATGATCGAGACGATCGCCGGCTCGGGGCATAATCCCCACATGGAGAAACGCGTGGATTTCGTGCGCGCGGTTTGTGTAGGGAAATCGTGAATACAGGCGCCTTTTCGTACGAACTCGATCGCTTGAACGCCCATGCCGAGGCAGATCGGCAGGCCATGTCCGAGTGAGGATCCCGGGGAAAAAGAAAGACCGGAGACATCGCTCCGGTCTTTCTGGTGTAGTTGTTCTACGAATACGTTTTACCGTCCGCGCCGCGTGCGCCAGTGGGCCCCGGGTTTTCCTTTGGGATGGTGGCGGGGATCGCCGCCGCCAAATGCGCGGGGATTGTTCATGGGATTGCGCGGCTGCTCCTTTAACCGCGGTTTGTCGGAGGGCGTGGAGGGCTTCGCTTTGTAGTCGAAACCTTCGAGCGTGAGCTGCGGGATGCGCGCGCCGATGAAACGTTCGATGTCGCGGACGTCTTTGGCGTCTTCGGGGGTGGCGAGCATGTAGGCGTCGCCGACGGCCATGGCGCGGCCTGTGCGGCCGATGCGGTGCACATAATCCTCCGGATTTTCCGGCACGTCGTAATTGATGACGTGGGAGACGCCGGCGACGTCGATGCCGCGTGCAGCGATGTCGGTCGCGACCATGACTTCGTAGCGTCCTTTCTTAAATCCATCGAGCGCTTCCATGCGCTGGTTTTGGGAGCGGTTCGCATGAAGGACGGCGACCGTATGGTTCGCGTTGCGCAGTTTGCGGGCGATGCGATCGGCGCCGTGTTTGGTGCGCGAAAAAATGATGACGCTCTGAAAGTCCGTCTTTTCGAGCAGCGCGAGCAGCAGATCGAACTTTAATTGATGCGGCACCGTGTACACGGCGTGATTCACGGACTCGTTGACGGAGCGCTGGCGGCCGATCTCGACGCGCTCGGGATTCTTAAGGGCGAAGCGTGCGATCTCTTCGATCTCCGGCGGAATGGTGGCGGAGAAGAACAGCGTTTGTCGCGACTTGGGGCAGAGCTCGACGACGCGTTTGACGTCTTTGATGAAGCCCATGTCGAGCATGCGATCGACCTCGTCGAGCACGAGCACTTCGATGTCATCGAGCTTCAGGGTTTTTTCGTGAAGAAAATCCATGAGGCGGCCTACCGTCGCGATCACGATGTCCACGCCGGCGCGAAGGTCGTTGCGTTGTTTGCCGTAGCCGACGCCGCCGTAGAGCACGGTGGCTTTGACGTCGGTGAAACGACCGAAGTCGCGGAACGCGGTTTCGACCTGCGCGGCGAGTTCGCGCGTCGGTTCGAGTACGAGCACGCGCGGATTGCCGCGCTTGTGGGGTCCGAGCCGATTAAGAATCGGCAGCGCGAACGCGGCGGTTTTTCCCGTTCCCGTTTGGGCGGAGGCGATGAGATCCTTGCCGGCAAGCACGATGGGAATCGCGCGCAACTGGATCGGCGTGGGGTCGGTGTACCCCATGGCTTGGGTACCTTTGACGAGACTGGAATGAAGCCCGAGTTTGGAAAACGGCATTGGCGTATTGCCGAAGTGCACTCGAAAAAATAGCGAGGGCAAATTTCACGCGAGTGTTCGCATGATGGCTGTGGTGAGTATTTTCTCCTCTGCTTTTCGCAAACAGCAGTGCAGTGTACGCCATGGATAAACGTAAATTCTCCGAACTCGGGCTTTCTTCCGAGATCCTCAAGGCCGTCGATAAAATGGGCTTTGAGGAAGCATCGCCGATTCAGACGGCGGTGATCCCAGTCATTCTCGAAGGCCGCGATGTCGTCGGCCAGTCCTCGACCGGTTCCGGCAAGACCGCGGCATTTGCGATCCCCGCGATCGAGAAAGTGGATACGGCCAACAAAGCCGTGCAGGTGCTCGTGCTTTGTCCGACGCGCGAACTCGCGGTGCAGGTGGCGGAAGAAGTGGCGAAGTTGTCGTTGTTCAAACGCGGGCTCCACGCGACGCCGATCTACGGAGGCCAATCGTATGATCGACAATTCCGCGCGCTCGCTTCGGGCGTGCAGGTGGTGATCGGTACGCCGGGTCGCGTGATGGATCACATGGAACGCGGCACGTTGAAGCTCGATGCGTTGAAGCTGGTGATCCTCGACGAAGCCGATCGCATGCTCGACATGGGCTTCCGCGACGACATCGAACAAATTCTCTCCGCGGTGCCCGAGGAGCGGCAGTTGTTGTTCTTCTCGGCGACGATGCCGCCCGCGATTCAGTCGCTTATCAAACGTTTCAGTCGCGATCCCGCGTGGATCAAAATCGAGGCGCTCGCGCAAAACGCGCCCAAGGTGGATCAGGTTTACTTCGAGGTGGATCGTCGCTCGAAAGTGGAAGTGCTCACGCGCCTGATCGATTTGTACGATTTTCGTTACGGCATCATTTTCTGCAGCACGAAGGTGATGGTGGATGAGCTCGACGAGCATCTCCATGCGCGCGGCTACGCGGTGGATCGTCTGCACGGCGATATCAGTCAGGCCCAACGCAATCGCGTGATGGAGAAATTCCGTCGTCGCGGTTTCGAGTTTCTCATCGCGACGGATGTCGCGGCGCGCGGACTCGACGTGGACGATCTCGAAGTCGTTTTTAATTTCGATCTGCCCAACGACGCGGAAGACTACACGCATCGCGTCGGCCGCACCGGACGCGCGGGACGCGAGGGCAGGGCGTTCACATTCGTGTCGGGGCGCGAACTCTACAAGCTGCAGAGCATGGTGCGTTATGCGAAGCTGAAGATCCGCCGCGAAAACGTGCCTTCGCTCGATCAAGTCGAAGAAGCGCGCGAGAACGTGTTCTTCGAAAAGCTGCGCGCCACGCTCAACGAAAACAAATTCACGAAACAGGATCGCATCATCGATCGCTTGCTCGATCAGGGGTACTCCAGCACCGACATCTGCTCGGCGCTGCTGCATCTCATGCAGGGTAGTGATAAAACGGATACAGGTACGACGCCGTCGTCATTCCGCGGATCCTCGTCGAACGGGGGCGATTTCGAACGTGCGCCGAAGCAGGAGCGCAAATCGTCGCGACGCGATGAAGACGAAGGCGCCTTCAACGAGCCGAAGAATCGTCCGAGTAAAGCGAAGTTCGAGCGCCCGGCGCGCACCGGACGCGAGGCGGGTTTCACCACGATCTTCGTGAATGTGGGGCGCAAGGAACTCGTGACGCCTGCGGATCTCGTCGGAAAAATCGCCGGGGTGACCCGCCTGCCGGCGAATGTCGTCGGCGCGATCGACATTCATCAACGGCATGCGTTGGTCGATGTCGCGTCGGAGCATGCGCCGCTGATCATCGAACGCTTGAACGGTATTCGTCTGAAAGGCCAGACGCTCAAGCCGGCGCTCGCGGTGGATTCGAGCGAGTGAGGCGCCGCACGGTTCAGGGTTGCGTGGCGGCGCTCGATCAAGCGCCCGCGTGATCGAGATGACGGCTGACCTCGTCTTGCCGCCGTGCGAGCGCGAGGTCGGCGGTGTCGGGAAACATCGCCGTGGCGAGCGCGATCAATTCGTGCGTGAAACGCCAGGCGCCCGTGGCGAGCGCGGGTTGTTCTTTTTGTTCATACACGCGCGCGATTTCGATCAGGAGATCGACCTGCAGAAGACTTTTCTCACGGGCATTGTCGGGCGTTTCTCCACGGATGAGCAGCTGAAACAGTTCTTCCGGCGACGCCGTGAGGAAGCGCTCGGAGGGAAGACTGAGGAGCCGCTCCTGCGCTTGGATGATCGCCGTCAGCGCCTGATCGACGCGTCCGGTTTCGCGCAAGCGCACGACTTCGATCAAAAACTCACGAAGTTGCTCAATCAGCCGGAGGATGTAGTCGCGTTGCTGGGACGCCATGGCGGACTCGACCCGTAATCGCGCGGGAAGTTACGCGCGTTGCGATGAATTTTCGCGGATGCTTAGGCCCGTCGTGGAAACGACGCGGCGTTGAGCTTCGCGGCGGAGCGTCGCCGCGTGTTTGGCGTGCTTAGCCGGAGATATATTTCCCCAACTCGGCGCGCGCGCGCTCGAACGCGGCTTGAAGGCCGTCGATCTGCGGTTCGATACCCGCGAGGCCGGCGGTTTTGCTCTGTTGTTCGAGTTCGGAGGAAAGGGTGCGAAGCTGATTGGCGCCTAGATTGGCAGCACTGCCTTTAATACTGTGCGCCGCGCGCGTGAAGGCGACCTGATCGCCGGCGGCGAGGGTGTCGCGCAATTCGGCGATACGGGCAGGCGTGTCTTCCAAAAAGATGCCGACAATCTCGCGCAGGAAGCCGTCCGGGTCATCCGGAGTGAGCGAACGGAGGTTCTCAATGGCTTCAGGATCAATAGGTAGATCGTCGGACATGCGGGTGCGTGATAGATAAAAACTAAATCGACTGACGGTGATGCGCCCGCCGAGGGAGAACGCGGAGGACTCCCTTGTTTTCGCCACACCAGCCGACAACTTTAAAATAATTACGCATCATGTGATTCGTATATGTTGATGTTTAACTTGCCTCCACCGTGTGCCGCTGTTGTCTGCCTATCTCTTCCTATGGCTACATCCTTTGTTTTCTCTTCGGAATCGGTGGGCGAAGGTCACCCCGACAAAGTCGCAGATCTTATCTCCGACAGCATTCTTGATGCGTGCTTGGCATACGATCGCACCGCGCGTGTCGCGTGTGAGACGTTCGTGAAGTCGAACGTCGTCGTGGTGGGCGGCGAGATCACGCTGCCGAAACTTCAGGATAAGAAAACCGGCCATAGCCGTCCGATCGAAACCGTCATCAACATCGGCCAGGTGATCCGCGATGCGATTCGCGAGATCGGCTACACCAACGCCGACGATGTGTTTCACGCCGACACCGTTTTCATCAACAACTACCTCACGGCGCAGTCGGCCGACATCGCGCAAGGCGTCGACGCGCGCAAAGCCGAGGGAAAAAAGCACGCCGAGCAGGGCGCGGGCGACCAGGGGTTGATGTTTGGTTTTGCCTCCGACGAAACCGAGGAGCTCATGCCGGCGCCGGTGATGTTTGCACATCGTCTCGGTCGCGAACTCACCCGCATCCGCAAGAGCGGCAAAGTGAAGTGGCTGCGCCCCGACGCGAAGTCGCAGGTTTCGGTTCGTTATGTGGACGGTGTTCCGACGGAGATCGTAAACGTCGTGATCTCCACGCAGCACACGGCCGACGTGAAGCATTCGGAGATCGAGTCGTTCCTCATCAAGAACGTCATCAAGAAGGTTCTTCCGGCCAAGTTGCTCACGAAGAACACGGAATTTCTCATCAACCCGACGGGCAAGTTCGTCATCGGCGGTCCGCAGGGCGACTCGGGTCTCACCGGGCGTAAGATCATTGTGGATACGTACGGCGGCTGGGGGCGTCACGGCGGTGGCGCGTTCTCGGGCAAGGATCCTTCGAAGGTCGATCGCTCGGCCGCGTACATGTGCCGTTGGGTCGCGAAGAACATTGTGGCCGCCGGTCTCGCCAGGCAGTGCGAACTCCAAGTCGCGTACGCGATCGGTCACCCGAAGCCCGTCAGCGTGTTTGTGAACACCTTCGGCACGGGCTCCGTGGCCGACGCCAAGATCACCGCGGCGGTTCAGAAAGTTTTCAGCTTCAAACCTGCCGACATCGTCAAGCAGCTCGATCTCCTGCGCCCCATCTATCGCCAGACGACCAACTACGGACACTTCGGCAAAGCCGGTCTGCCGTGGGAACAAACCAACAAAGTCGCCGCGCTTAAAGCCGCTCTCAAATAAACGAATCCATGGCCAACGATTATCAAGTCAAAGACATCAGCCTCGCCGAGTGGGGTCGCAAAGAAATCAGCATCGCCGAGCATGAAATGCCCGGCCTGATGGCGGTCCGCAAAAAGTTCGGTCCCGAAAAACCGCTCAAGGGCGTGCGCGTCACCGGCTCGTTGCACATGACGATCCAGACCGCTGTTCTCATCGAGACGCTGGTCGCGCTCGGCGCTGATGTGCGTTGGGCTTCGTGCAATATTTTCTCCACGCAGGATCACGCCGCCGCGGCCATCGCCAAAGCCGGCGTGCCGGTCTTCGCCTGGAAGGGCGAGACGCTCGAGGAATACTGGGACCTTACCTGGAGGGCGGTCGTGCATCCGGGCAACAAAGGCCCGCAGCTCGTCGTTGATGACGGCGGCGACGTCACGCTCCTCCTGCACAAGGGCTACGAGATGGAGCATGGCAGTCCGTGGGTGAACTCCGCGTCGTCTTCGCACGAAGAGCAGATCATCAAGGATCTCCTCAAGCGCATCGCAAAAGAGCAGCCCGGCATCTTCACCGAGCTCGTGAAGGATTGGCGCGGGGTTTCCGAAGAAACGACCACCGGCGTGCATCGCCTCTACCAGTTGCATGAGCAGGGCAAACTCCTCGTGCCTGCCATCAACGTGAACGACTCGGTCACCAAGTCGAAGTTCGACAATCTCTACGGTTGCCGCGAATCGCTGGCCGATGGTCTCAAACGTGCGACCGATGTCATGATCGCGGGCAAGGTCGCTTGCGTATGCGGTTACGGCGATGTCGGCAAAGGCTCGGCGCATTCGCTCAAGGGCTTTGGCGCGCGTGTGATCGTTACCGAAGTCGATCCCATCAACGCGCTCCAAGCCGCGATGGAAGGCTTCGAGGTCAACACCGTCGAAAGCACGCTCGGCATCGCCGACATCTATGTCACCACGACCGGCAATCGCGACATCATCACGCTCGAGCACATGGAGAAGATGAAGGACCAGGCGATCGTGTGTAACATCGGTCACTTCGATAACGAGATCCAGGTCGAGCGCCTCTACAAAGCGCCGGGCGTCGTGCGCACGAACATCAAGCCGCAGTACGACATGTTCACCTTCCCGTCGGGCAACAGCATTTATCTGCTCGCGGAAGGCCGCCTCGTGAATCTCGGTTGCGCCACCGGCCACCCGTCGTTCGTGATGTCGAATTCCTTCACCAACCAGACGCTCGCGCAGATCGATCTTTGGAAGAACAAGGATCACTACAAGGTCGGCGTGTATCGTCTGCCGAAGCATCTCGACGAAGAGGTCGCGCGCCTGCACTTGGAGAAAATCGGCGCAAAACTCACCGTGCTCACGCAGGAGCAGGCCGATTATCTCGGCGTCCCTGTGCAAGGCCCATACAAGCCTGAGCACTATCGGTATTGATCCGCTGTATCGACGCAGCAACTACAGGCACTTTCGCGAAACCGGCTCCCTCCACGGAGCCGGTTTTTTTGTCCGTGCCCTGAGGCAAAATGAAGTCCCGACTGGGGGATAGATTTTTCGGTTATTAGGAATTTCCTTAATCCCCGAGCAGGTGGGTCGATGTAAGCGGAAGCTTCTTGTTCACCTAACTTATGAACCCCTCCCGCTTCTCTTCGCGTATCGCGCGCAGTTCTGGTTTCAGCTTGGTCGAAATGATCGGCGTGCTGGCTATCATCGCCATCCTGGCGGTTGTTATTGTTCCGAAAGTTTTCTCCACCATCGCGTCGTCGCGCATCACCAATGCCGTCGCGTCGGTGACCACCATCAAATCGGCTGTGTCGGAATTCGCCGGAAAATACGGCACCGTTCCCGTCACCACCAATAACTCCCGCATCGACGATCTCCTGATCACCGCGGGGCTTTTGGACAGCCGTTTTGTGACGAAGATCGGCACGCAGCCCGGCACGACTCTCGTCAACGGTGCCACTTGGACGCGCAACGCCGGCCAATGGGTCGCCTCGGGCGGCTCCGATCAGAGCGCGCAGTCGCGCATCATTTGCCTCGCGTCCACGACCGCCGCGCCTTCGGCGGCAGCCGGCGCGAACTTCCGTCTGAATGGTAACACGAATCTCCCGTCCGGCTCGCTGGTCGTCTCGGCGGTCATCGCCGATGTCACCGCGTCAGAAGCACGCGAGCTCAGCCTTAAGATCGACGGCGATTCGCTCAGCGCGACCAACAACACCTCCGCGGATGATCGCGGCAAGGTCGTGTACACGGCGCCCGTCAATGGTCGCACCACGGCGTACGTGTATATCGCGCACCAATAATCCTCCAAAAATTCCTGACCGGTTTTAGCGGGCGAGGACGCGTTTCCCGCCCGCCTTTGCACGCCCTCTGCAATGACCATCACTCCCACCAAGCGTCTTGGTGACCGTCTGTTGGAGGCCGGTCTGATTTCGCCGCACCAGCTCGAACTGGCGCTGCGCGAACAAAAGCGCACCGGTCGTCTCATCGGCGCGGTGTTGCAACAGCTCGGTTTCGTCACCGAGCAGGACATCGCGGCGTTTCTCGCGCAGGATGCGCAGACGCCGACGGTCAATGTCGCCAAGCTCGATATTCCCGCGGAGATCGTGTCGCTCGTGCCGTACGATTTCTGCAAAGAGACCGCCATCCTGCCGTGTAGTCGAGAAGCGGATACACTCACGGTGGTGATGGCAGACCCGTTCGATGTCGTGACGATCGATCGCGTCGAGCAGATGACGCGTCTCAAGGTCGAGGTCCTCAACGCGCCCAAGCCCGACATCCTCGAAAAACTCGCCGCAGTCTATGACCGCGAAGGTTCGCTCGATCAAACGATCGACGAGCTGATGAAAATCAGCGCGCGCAGGGGCGACGATAACACCGCGCCGATGATTCGCGCGGTCGAGCAGATCATCGCCGCCGCGGTGCGAAAATCCGCCAGCGATATCCATTTTGAACCCGACGAAAAATCGTTGCGCATCCGCATGCGCAACGACGGCGTGCTGCAGTCGTTCCTGCTCATTCCGAAAGATCTTCAGGATGCCTTCATCGCCCGCCTGAAGGTCATGGCGAATCTCGATGTATCCGAAACGCGACTACCACAGGATGGTCGTTTCAGTTTCACGCTGGGACGCCGCGAGCTGAATCTCCGCGTCTCCTGCCTGCCCACGAATTTCGGCGAAAGTGTCGTCGTCCGCGTCCTCGATAGCGGCAATTTGCTTCTCAATCTCCAGTCGCTTGGCATGCGCCCGGAAGATGAAACCGCGCTAAGCGATGCCGTCGCCCGACCGCATGGCGTCATCCTCATCACCGGACCGACAGGTAGTGGAAAAACCACGACACTCTACACGGCGCTGAATAACGTGAATCGCCTCGAACGCGCTGTCTTCACCTTGGAAGATCCGATCGAGTATCGGCTGCCGCACATCCGGCAGACGCAGATCAACGAGAAGATCGGACTTACGTTCGGAAACGGTCTGCGCACGCTGCTGCGACAGGATCCCGATGTGTTGCTGGTCGGCGAAACGCGCGATCGCGAAACGGCGCAGCTCATGGTGCGCGCCGCGCTCACCGGACATTTGGTTTTCAGTTCGCTGCACACCAACGATACCTTCAGCGCGATCCCGCGTTTGATCGATTTGGGCGTTGAACCGTTTCTGCTCTCATCGACATTGCGCCTGATCATCGCGCAACGTTTGGTGCGCCGCCTGTGCCCGGCTTGCCGGCAAGCGATTCAAAATCCTTGCGAGCACTTACGCTCGTTTAATCTGCCGGTTCCCGACGATGAAGATCCCTCGCTGTGGAAAGCAACGGGGTGTTCGGAGTGTCGTCAGCAAGGTTATCGCGGTCGCGTCGCAATCTTCGAAGTGCTCGCGATCGATGAGGACTATCATCCGCTGCTCCACGCCGGAAATGCCGACAAGATTCGTGAACTCGCGCGCGCGAAAGGCATGCCGCTGCTTTTCGACGATGGACTTCGACGAGCATTTCGCGGCGAGACGACGATCGAGGAGGTTTTTCGCGTAGCCTACGCGACGTGATGCCATGACCACGTTTCACTACCGAGCCTACAATGCCAGCGGGCAGACCATCACGGGCGTCCTCGTGGCGGACAATGTGAGCGCGCTCGAAACGCGTTTGCGTGCGGCCGGTGTGTGGTTGCTCGAAGCGAAAGAGGGCGGATCAGCGGTGGCGACGGAAGAAAACGAAGTCAGCCGCGTGAAGGTGAAGCGAGGTGATCTCATCGGATTCTTTGTGCAGATGGCGCTGCTGCTGAAAGCAGGCATCACCTTGCCCAACGCGCTCGAGCGCCTCGCACTCGATGCGGAGGGTTCAAAACTCGGCGTGGTGCTCTCGTCGATCCGCGAGCAAGTGGCGATCGGTGTCCCGCTGCATCAAGCGATGCAGCGTTTCCCCAAAACATTTTCCAAGCAGATCACCGCGATGGTCGAGGCGGGCGAGGTGAGCGGGAAACTCCCCGATGTTTTCGAGAGCTTGAGCGGTTACTACGAATGGCTCGATCAACTCACTGCGGATATTCGTCAGGCGCTGGTTTATCCGGTGATGGTGATGTGCGCGGCGTCCGCGCTGGTGCTGTTGTTGTTCACCTTCGTGGTGCCGCGATTCGTGGGTTTGCTGATCGATCTCAACCTGCAAGTGCCCGCGCTCACGCGTGTGATGATGGCGATCAGCGATGTGCTCGTGAATCACTGGTATGTGCTGGTCGCCGTGTTGGTGGGCGCGCCCGTCGGACTGAAGCTGGCGCTGAAAATTCCTTCGTTTGCGACGGCGTTCGATCGCGCGCTGATGCGGATTCCGATCTTCGGACCGCTCATCGGCATGTTCGCGCTGTCGCGTTTCAGCCACAATCTCGCGATGCTGTATCGCTCGGGGATCACGCTGCTGCGCGGTCTCGAGATTTGCCAGCACCTCGTCGGCAATCGCGCAGTGGCGCAGGCGGTCGAGGATGTGCGGCGTGGTGTGCTTGAAGGTGTGCCGATGCACAAGTGTCTCGCGCAACAGTCGGTCTTTCCTCCCACGCTGGTCACGATGATCGCAACCGGCGAGAGCTCGGGCAGTCTCGATTTCGCGTTACAGAGCGCGGCGGACTACTACAACAAACTGATCCCGCGCCGCATCAAAATCGTCTTCGCGGTGTTTGATCCGTTGATGATGGCAAGCCTCATTGCGGTGGTGGGCATCGTGGCGCTCTCGGTGATTCTGCCGATCCTTCAACTTTGGGATGTGCGATGAGAACGGACGAAGAAGTTTCCATTGCGATAGCAGTAGCGCCGACGGCCCGCCGGGCTTGGGATGCGAACTGCCGGCGGGTCGCCGGCGCTCCCAAGGCTGCGTTCTCCTTGATCGAAATGATCGGCGTGCTGGCGATGATGGCGATTCTTGCGTCGGTGATCGCTCCAAGCGCGATGAAGATGATGGATCTCGCCGCGGTTCGTGCAGAGGAAGAAACGCTGAAAAATCTGGCGAGAGAAGTCGTACGTTATGTCCGTGATACGGGCGACGTGCCGACGGGCGCCGATTGGGTGACGAAGCTGCAGAGCTATTCGGAGCTCAACGCCGGCGAGCTCACCAACAACAAGCGTCAGCGTGCGCGGGTCTTTCTTTTCGACGCGACGACTCAGCGGGCAATGTTTCTTTCGGTGATGAGTCCTAACGCGACGCTCGGCGTGCCCACGACCCTTTCATCGCAAAATTTCCAGCGAATCTGGGACACGGCGGATAATCAGATCCCGACGACGCAGAGTTGGGCGGGATGGAGTGCGTGGAATGCCGTGCCCAACAGCCATCAACACCTGGTGATCCAGCGCATCCATTTGGGCAAAGAGCTGCAGACGTTTCCGATCGTGCTGGTTCATTCGGGCAGTGTGGGCGCGCGATATGAGGTGATTCCGTCAAGCGCCGGCATCGTCTCGCTGCCGGTCGGTGCGATTCCCGTTCCGCTAACACTGCGAGCGGGGCAGCGCGTGAATCTCTACGCGTCGCCAATGGCGACAACGCCTGCCTATACCTACGTGGTGAGCGACTCTGGCAAAACGCTGGAATTCACCAGCGACAATCGTTGGACGGCAAAATGAGTGAAACACGCACATCTTCCAGCTCTGCTCACGCGAGATCTCGTTTCCGCCGACGCTCAAACGACACGCTCGGCATTGCCTGGTTGCATGGCGAGTTTCACGCGGCGGTGTTTCGCCGGCAGTCGCTGGTACGCGCCTGGACGTGTAGTGAAACGGTGGATACATTGCCGGCGTTTGAGGCGGCCTTCGATGCAGCCACGGCGGCGGTGGACTTTAGTGGCGTGGAGGTTTTTCTGATTTTGGCGCACGAGCAGTTTGTTCACCAGCCGGAGCAGGCTCCGCCGTTTTCGGAAGCGGCCGCCCGTTCCTATCTGCGTGGTCGCGTCGAGCGTTTTGAGAAGGAACACGGACCGGTGTTGTGGGTCAGCCAGCGCATGGCGTCGGTGCGTCAGGATGCCGCGTATCTGCTGCACATGCTGCCGGCGGCGTTTTACGACGGAATCAACAGCCTGTTGCTTGCGCGCCGTTTCGATCTCACGCGTGTGCTGCCGGCATCGGTGCCCCTGCAACTCGTGCTTGAGTCGGGCGGCGTGGCCAAGGGGCAGCCCGTTCTGCTCGCCGCGGCCACTGGTTCGACGACGGCGGTGCTCGCCGCCAAAGCGGATGCGGAGGCGCTCTTCTCTCGTACCTTGCAAGCGGGCTGGGATCGTGATCCTGCGCGACTCGGTGTGGAGCTGAATCGCTCGTTGTTGTACGCCAAGCAGCAGTTTGGCGTGGCGATGAACCGTGTGTGTCTCCTGGGTGCTGCGGACGCCGCGACGCGTGCGGAGCTACAAGCGCGATGTGGTGAAGACCGCACGATCGACGTGGTCGCGTCGTCACCCACGGACTGGCTTCACGCGGTTGCCCGTCTGTCTGCGCGGCATCCGGTGAATCTCGTCGCGGGATATCTGGGACGAAAGCGTCGGAATCAACTGATCCGTCGTTCGCTGATTGCCGCCTGTTGGCTGGGGATCGCCGTGCTCGGTCTCGATGCGTGGGCCACGACGCTGCGAACTCAGGAAGCGCGCATGCGTCTGGAGGAGCTGGGAGCCAACCAAGCGGCAATGTATCAAAGGCGCGCCGAACTTATCGCGCGTAACCAAACAATGGATACGCAGCGCCGGTTCATCGCGCAGGTGGACGAAGAGCGCGTGCCGTCCGTGCCCGGAAAACTACTCGCGTACGTGGCGAGTGTGATTCCGCAGACGGTCGCGCTCACGGAGTTTCAATGTAGACACGATCCGGCGACGGCGCGTTGGCGCTTTCGGTTGGAAGGAAGAGTCGATGGCGACGAAGAGACGGCGCATGATCTGTTGACGTCGTTGCAACGGCAACTGACGCGCAGTGTGTTTCAGGCACGTTTTGATGATACGGCGCGCGTGATCGTGCCGGTTTCGATCGCCGCGGATGCACTGCCGGACTCGCAGCGTTTTGCGGTGGAAGGAGGTTTGTTTGAAAACTAAAACACCCTCGCGAGGGCAGGCGTTCTGGCAGGTGCTCACGGAAGTTCCCGGCTGGCCGGATGCCCCGGTTTCGGCGCGAGTACGACGGGCGCTGCCGGTGGTGCTTCCTTTGATTGCGCTGTTCGTTTTGGCCGTGTGGCGCTGGAATTCTCTCGAAGCTCAATTGCAGGCGTATCGCGCCGAAACGCGTCCATTGCTCGCGTTGGAGAATGAAGTTTTCCGATTGGAAAATTCCGTCTCGCCCGAGGCGGTCGCGGAACTGAACGAACGCGCGGTAGTCGCGAGCCGATTGCTCGTGAAGACGCCGGAGGAGATCACTGCGCTGATGACCGGTTTGAAAAACGAAGCGGAAGCGCGTGGTTTCGACGCAACGTGGACCGTCGGCGAGTCCGAGGAGAACGAGGATGGTGTGGTCACGTTCACGCCGGTGCGGGGAAAACTCACGGCAAAGCCGAATATCGCGGACCCTTTTAATGGATTGCTGGCGATGCTCGATCGTCTCCAAGCCGCGGGCAAACGGATCGACCTCATGCGGTTGAGCGTCCGTGTCGATGAACAGAAGTGGAGGCCCGTCGAAGTAAACCTCCGTCTCGCGCAGCCGAAAGAGCATGAAAAAGCATCTCAATAACCCCTGGATCGTCGGTGTCTTGGTCCTCATAGCGGTCGCCGTGGTGGCCGACGCGTTGATGCCTGCTCGCGAAGAAACGGGAGAGGTTCCTAACTTTGCTCACGAGCATGAGGCCCCACTGCTGACCTCTCCCGAGACTGCCGAGGCGGTGTCTTCGTCGTTCGTGGAAATCCGCGAAGCGCTCAAGGAGCTCGCGCTGAGCAACGCGCTGCGCGACCCGTTTGTTTATCGTCCCAAAGAAGTCGCGCCGGTCGTGTTGACGGAGAAGACGCGCCAGCCCGATATCGTCGAAACCATCCGACTCACGGCGTTGTGGACGCAGGGCGGGCGGACGTGGGCGTTGATCAACGGCCGCGCGCACCAAGCGGGCGATGAAATCGGCCGTCTCACGATAGAAACCGCCACGCCGGACGGCGTGTGGGTCACGCATTGGAAAGGCCGCGATTTCGTCGAAATCGGCGCCCACTTCACACTCGTGACGCCGGCCGAGGAGCCGAAATCGCTTTCAAGTTTCAACTGACAAGCCCCAGGCACATGAAAATACCCCGCCGCCGTTTTCGTATCCTATTTTTCACTACATTGATTGCCGCCGCATCTGTGCGGGCGGAGGACAATGCCGCGCCGTTGCTGGCGCCCGCGCAATCGGAGGCGTTGTTTAGTTTTCGTGCGGAGGGCGTGCCGATCAAACAGGCGCTCGCGCTCTTTGCCCGGGCGAACAATCTCAACATCATTCCCGATCTCGACGTGGAAGGGGAGGTGACGGTTGATTTCCGCGACCTGCCGCTGGAGTATGCGATGCGCGCGTTGCTCGAAGCGAACGGTTATTACTTCGTGCGCGAAGGCCGTTTGATTCGCGTGCGCAATCGCGAAACGCGGGTGTTTCAGATCGACTACATCCAAGCGACGCGGGCGGGGCAGGGCTCCAATGCCGTGCAGATCAGCTCGGGGGGCATTTCCTCGTCGGGCGGCGGCGGCTCGAACTCGGGCAATGGCAACGAAGGTTCGACGATGACCGTGACGAACACATCGACCATCAATTTCTGGGGCGATCTCGGCGACCAGTTGAAGACGCTCGTTTCAGCTACCGGCAGCTACACGATCAATCCGCTCGCGGGCACGGTGATGGTCAGCGATCGACACCTGAACGTGGAGTTGATCGCTGAATACATCCGGACGGTGACAAACAATGTCGTGCGTCAGATCGATCTCGAGGTGGAGATCTACGAGCTGGCGTTGAACGATGCGTTTCAGCTCGGCGTGAATTGGCAGGCGGTTTCCAACCGTCTTGATTCGGTTGTCAGCTCGATGCCGGGAACGATCGGCATTCCGGGAGATGGCGGTTTGATCATCAACACGCCGTTGTATGGTCCCGCGGTGCCGCCGACAGGCGTGCGTGCGATTCATCAGCGCGGCGATTTCACCGCGGTGATCGATGCGTTGAAACAACAAGGCGAACTCACGGTTGTATCCAAACCACGACTACGCACCCTCAACAACCAGCCGGCCGTCGTGCGCGTAGGCCAGGACATCCCGATCTTCCTGCTCAACATCACGCAATCGCCGGGCACGCCGCCCGTGATCACGGAAACGGAGACATTGCAGACGATCACGGTGGGCACGGTGCTTTCGATCACGCCGCAAGTTTCCGGCGATGGTCTCATCACGCTCGATATCACGCCCGCGGTAAGTCGTCTCGTGCGCATGGAAACCTCGCCGCGCGGAAACACCGCGCCCGTCATCGATATTCGTCAGGCTTCGTCCATCGTGCGCGTGCGCGACGGCGCGACCATTGTGATGGGCGGACTCGTTCAAGATACGACGGCGACGACACGCCGAAAGGTCCCGCTGCTAGGGGATATCCCCTTGGTCGGAAAGGCGTTTTCAGGAAAATATGAGAGCAAGCAACGGACTGAGCTCGTATTCTTCCTCACGCCGCGAATCATTCATGACACGGCTACGGAGAATTCGGTCAAGACGGCGGCGAAGTGACCGATACGTTGGTAAACCCCCTGCGCGTGAATCGCTAAACAATGATTTGCCAGACGATCAAGGTCCTCCTCGTGGAAGACATGCTCATGATCGCGAAGATCACGGAGCAGATGTTGAAGAAGTCTCCATCGAATCGCTACGAGGCCACGCATCGCGCGCGTCTGGCGGATGCCATCAAAGCGCTCGAGACCGATGAGTTCGATGTCATCCTGCTCGATCTGAATCTGCCCGACAGCCGCGAGCTCGACACGCTCGTGCGCGTGACCGAAGTCGCGCCGGATGTGCCGATCATCGTGTTGACTGCAAACAACAGCGACGAAGTCGGTCTGCAGGCGGTGAAGATCGGCGCGCAGGATTTTCTATTCAAAGGCGATTTCAACTATCTCACGCTCGATCGCGCGATCATTTACGCGATCGAACGTCATCGTTTGCAGCGGACGATCCGCCAGCTCGCGGTGATCGACGAACTCACCGGACTCTACAATCGCCGCGGTTTTAATTCGCTCAACGCGGACCTGATGCAGCGCGTGAAGCAAGCGGGATTGCGCGGCTTCCTCTGCTATTTCGACCTCGATCGTTTTAAGCAGATCAACGACGTGCATGGTCACGCGAAAGGCGATGAAGCGCTCAAGGAGTTTGCGCAAACGTTGCAGAGCGTGTTTCGGAAAGACACGCTGCTCTCGCGTTTCGGCGGCGACGAGTTTGTGGCGATGGGCATCGAGACGCAGCCCGGCCAAACGGAGCAGGCGCTCACCTCGCTCGACATCGTGCTCTCGGTGCGAAACGCGCAGGCAGGGGCGTTGTTCCCGTTGGAGTCCAGCCACGGCGTCACCTATTTCGACCATGACGATTCGCTCGACATCGACACGCTCAGCCAGGCGGCCGACATCGCGCTCTACCAAAACAAGGAACACCGGCGGCGGCAGCGTTTTTCCGGGCTCCAAACCCACGGAGAAACGCGATGAGCTTACACGACTCGCGGCAACCCGCGGTAGAAATGGCGGCGCGTCTGCGTCTCGCTTGCGAAGCGCATGATCCGTCGATCAGCGCGCACCTCGATCGCGTGAGTCACTATGCTTGCGAAGTGGCGCGCTTGATGGGGATGGATGAGACTTTTGTGTTGGAACTGAAACACGCCACGCCGCTGCACGACATCGGCAAGATCGGTTTGCCGCAGGCGCTGTTGAGCAAACCGGGACGCCTCACGCGCGAGGAAATGGAGCTGATCAAATCGCATTCGTTGATCGGATTCCGCATGCTCGAGGGCAGTCCGTGGTCGCTCATCCAGTGCGCGGCGTGCATCGCGCTTTCGCATCATGAATGTTGGGACGGCTCCGGCTATCCGCAGGGACTTGTTGGCGAAGCGATACCGCTGGCGGCGCGGATCGTCGCGGTGGCCGATGTGTACGATGCGCTGATGTCGCAACGCGCCTACAAGCCGGCGTGGGAAGAAGACCTCGTCATCGCGGAGATGCGGCGTTTGCGGGAAACAAAATTCGATCCCGCGATTCTCGATCTGTTTTTGGAGCATTTGCACGAGATGAGTCCGGTCGCGAGCGGCGAACATCGCTGAACTTTCGCTGACTGGAGCTGTTCTTGGGAGAGCCGGCGGCCCGTTCACATAATTGAAATGCATCAAGGCTGAGATCAAGCGCTCGCGCAGGGCTTATCGTGTCGATGTCGCGTGGCTTGACCTTTGCATTTTTGACGCGACGGGTTGAGAGACGAAGCCATGAAACTGACCACCATTGTGCACCTCGATGCCGACGCGTTTTTTGTGTCGGTGGAGCAGGCGCTCAATCCGCGATTGGTCGGGAAAAAAGTGGCGGTCGGCGGGCGCGAGCGCGGCATCATTTCGTCAGCGAGTTACGAAGCGCGTGCGTGCGGCGTGTACACGCCGATGCCAACCTCGCGTGCGCTTAAAGTTTGTCCGGATCTCATCCTCGTCGAACACAGCTCCGGTCGCTACGGCGAGTACTCGCGGCGTCTGTTCGATCTTTGTGCGAACCTCACGCCTTTCGTCGAACGGCGCTCCATCGATGAAGGTTTCTTCGATCTCGGGCCGTGTGGCTATCGCAGCGCCGAAGACGTCGAGCGCGCGGTGCGCGATCTCCAAACGCGAATCCGCGAGGAGCTGCACATCGGCGTGTCGTTTGGCTTGGCGACCAACAAGCTCGTCGCCGGCATCGCAAGCAAACTCAACAAACCCCGCGGATTCACGGTGGTGCCGGCAGGAACGGAAGCGGCATTTCTCGCGCCGCTGTCGATCGGACGTTTGCCCGGCGTCGGACCGAAAACCGAAACATTTCTCCAGTCGCGAGGGATCACGCATGTGCGCGATCTCTTCACGCGCAGCGAGGCCGAGCTGGAATCGATTTTCGGCGACAGCTGGCGCGACATGCTCGCCAAGGCGCGCGGCGAAGACGACAGCCCGGTGCGAGCGGAGGAAGACGATGCCAAGTCGTATTCGCAGCAGGAAACGTTTGCGACGGACATCTCCGATCGCGCGGAGATCGAGCGCGTGGCCAAGGGCATGGTCGATCATCTGATGTTTAAAATCCGGGCCGACGGGAAACGTGTGCGCACAGTGACGGTGAAAGTGCGGTATCCAGATTTTGGACACGCCTCGGCCGCGCACACCTTGCCGACGTCGGTCGACGATGAACTGGCGATTTATCCGTGGATCGCGCCTTTGTTGAAACAAGCCTGGACCAAACGAAAACCGCTGCGGCTGGTGAGCGTGCGTTTATCGGGCGTGGATTCGGGCGAGGGACAGCTGGAACTTTTCTCCGACGACACAGGCGAAAAACGTCGCCGGCTCGCGGCGACCGTCGATGCGCTCAAAAGCGCGAAAGGCCTTCAGGCCGTCGTGCGCGGCACTCAGTTGAAAAGCGCGAAGAGGACTTGAGGAGAAAAGGCGCGCGTACACAGTTCAGCGCCATGCCGATTTACGAGTATTACTGTCCCGATAATCACACGGTGTATCAGTTTTACGCCAGGACTCTGGCCCAAGGCCGCACGGTGCCTCCTTGCCCGGATAACCCGAAATATCGCATGCAGAAAATCGTGTCCTCATTTGCGGTGACCAGCGGCCGTGCGAGCGAAGACACGGGAGCCGATGCGGGAGTCGATCCCGCGGAAGATGCCCGCATGGAAGCGGCGATGGATGCGATGGAGCGCGAATTTTCGGGCGTCGATGAAAACGATCCGCGGGCGATGGCCCGCATGATGCGACGCATGGCGGAGCTCACGGGCGAAAAGATCGACGGCGAGATGGAGGAAGTTGTCCGCAAACTCGAAGAAGGCGCCGATCCCGAATCGCTCGATGAACAGTTTGGCGGCGACAGCGACGCGATGGATGATTTGCCGCCCGGGCCTGAAGCCGACGCGAAGAAGGAAAGACGTCATCGCTACAAACGCCTGCTGCGCGGTCCCGCGCGACGCGATCCGAAGTTGTATGACTATCCTTGATACACGGCATCACACAGTCGGCCGCGCGCTTATTTGCGCCGCGATTTGCATGGCGTGGTGAGATCTTTTCCCTGGTGGCACGGAAAGAGTCTTTCCCCGGCGGAAATAATTCCTAGAGCAGATAGGCATGCGCGGGAATCAACGCCATACCCCAACGAAGATCGGTCCGCTGCTGCGCCGCGGCCTGCAGGTGTGTGCATGCCTTGAAGTTGTTGTCGGGGGAGTGCGGAGATGAGGGTGCTGCATTTGGAAGATGATCCTCACGACGCCGGCTGGATTCATACGTTGATCAAAAAGCGATGGCCGGACACGCAGATCGAGCGAGTCGAGGGTGCGCGCGATTTTGAGCAGGCGCTGAAAAAGGATCCGCCGGATCTGATCTTGTCCGATTTTTCGCTGCCCGGTTTCGACGGATTGTCCGCGCTCACACAAGCGCGTAGTCGTTTTCCGGATACACCGTTCATTTTCCTGTCCGGGACGATCGGCGAGGAGATCGCGGTCGAGGCGTTGAAAAACGGAGCGACGGATTACGTGCTGAAAGATCGCAGCATCCGACTGATCGCCGCGATCGAGCGCGCACTTGCCGAAGTGGCCGATCGCTCCCGGCGCCGCGAAGTGGAGCGGCGATTGTTTCAAAGTCAGGCGCAGTTCCAAAAAATCACCGAGAACGTCGCCGATCTTATCGTGGTGCTCGATAAGGAAGGACACCGCGTTTATAACAACCCGGCGTACCGCTCGCTCTTGGGCGACCCGGAGGCGCTGCGCGGCACGTTGTCGTTCGATGAGATTCATCCGGCGGATCGCGAACGCATGAAGCGTGTGTTTGCGGAGACGCTGCGCACAGGAATCGGGCAGCGAGCCGAGTATCGGTTTCTTTTGAAGGACGGCTCGGTGCGCTACATCGAGTCGCAAGGCAGCGTCATTCGCGATCAGCAGGGCGAAGTGACCAACGTGTTGGTTGTCTCGCGCGATGTGACCGAGCGGCGGAAAAAAGATGAACGCATTCGCGAGCAGGCATCGCTGCTGGATCAAGCGCGCGATGCGATCTTCGTCACCGATCTCGACGGCGTGGTGACGTACTGGAACGCGCAAGCGGAAGCGCTGCTGGGCTGGACGCGTGCGGAAGTGGTGAATCATCACGTCGAGCCGCTGTTGTTTCCGGATGGCGAATTTGATCGCGGACCCATTTGCAAGAAACTGCGCGAGGAAGGTCGCTGGCAGGGCGAGTTGCGCCCGAAAACCAAACAAGGCGGCACGCTGATCGTGGAAAGCCGATGGACGCTCGTGCACGGCGAAGACGGTCAGCCGACATCGGTGCTCTTCATCAACACCGATGTCACCGAACAACGACGCGTCGAAGCGCAGTTCCTGCGTGCGCAGCGGATGGAGAGCATCGGCACGCTCGCAGGCGGCATCGCGCACGATCTCAACAACGTGCTCACGCCGATCCTGGTGGCCGCGCAGGTGTTGCAGGCGAACAACCGCGATCCCGACAGCGCCGAGCTGTTGCGCACGATCGAGAAGAGCGCGATCCACGGCGCGGGGCTCGTGAAGCAAGTGCTGTTGTTTGCGCGCGGTTCCGAAGGCGAACGCATCGCGCTTCAGCTCAAACATCTCATCGCGGAAATGGCGCGCCTGCTGCGCGAGACCTTGCCCAAGTCGATCGAAGTGCGCACGCGCATCGAAGCCGGCTTAGGCGCCGTCATCGGCGATGCGACTCAGCTCAATCAAGTGCTGATGAACCTCGCCATCAACGCGCGCGACGCGATGCCGCAGGGCGGATTGTTGGAGATTTCCGCGCGCAATCTGCCGGTGGACGAAGCTTTTGCGAGCCGTCATCCAGGACTGAAGCCCGGGCCGCATGTGTGTATCAGTGTTTCGGATACAGGGACGGGCATTCCGCCCGAGGTTATCGATCGCATCTTCGATCCGTTCTTCACACTCAAACCCCAGGGAAAAGGCACCGGCCTCGGACTCTCGACCGTGATCGGCATCGTGAAAGGTCACGGCGGCGTCGTGTGGGTCCGCAGCGAGTTGGGCAAAGGCACGACGTTCGATGTCTGCCTGCCGGCGCAGCCTTTGGAGGTGCGTATTGCTTCAACGGATACACCGTCGACGATCGTGCGCGGACAAGGGCAGGGGATCCTGATCATCGACGACGAACAGGTGATCCGCGACGTGTTTCTCTCCATTCTGCGGCACTACGGCTACCGCGTACACGAAGCGTCCAACGGCCGGCAAGGCGTGGAGTTTTATGCGCGTCATCGCGACGAGATCGATCTGGTGATCGTCGATGTGATGATGCCCGGCATGGACGGCATCGCTACGATCCGCGAATTGCGAAAAATCAATCCCGCCGTGAAAGCCCTCGTGGTGAGCGGCATGTTGGACAACGACCGCCTGGACCACAACGGCGACCTGCGGGATGTGGAACTCTTGCGCAAGCCGGTGATGGCGGAAACCCTGCTCGGCAAAGTGGCGTCGCTGTTGTCGGCGCGTTAGAGCATTTCCAATAAATCTGTAGCCGATGAATGAAACGGCGAAGCCGCTGGGAGCGCCGGCGGCCCGCCGGCAGTTTATGAGGAGCCGGCCAGCGGCCGGCGCTCCCAGCAGGCCCTTTCAACGGCTACGACGTGATTAAAAATGCTATAGGAGTCTTTCGCGGTCGGGCTTTTGCCACCGGCCACCGCAGCTCGCTCCCCGAGTTCACTCCGATCGTGAGTCCTTTATTGTTTGAGGTCATCAGGCGTCTTTCGACCGGATCGCTCCCCGGCGTTGCCCGGCCTCCTGCGCCTCGCATCCTTATTGGTTCGGCTGCTCTTCGACCATCTCGAGTTTGTCCACGAGCACCTTCTCGCCCTCAGCGTGAAAGATCAGCTCTCCTGCTGCGGAGTATATCCTTTGCGCGATCGGCCACGCACGCCCCACCTCGAAAATATTCACGACCGCTAGCATCCCATTCGGGTGAAAAGAACGCCAATCTCCTTCAGCCCATCCGCGCCGGAAACGCCCTTCCGACATCAATGTGCCGTCGGGGAAGTAT
Organism: uncultured Opitutaceae bacterium; assembly: GCA_937958045.1. Classification (GTDB taxonomy): domain Bacteria; phylum Verrucomicrobiota; class Verrucomicrobiia; order Opitutales; family Opitutaceae; genus Nibricoccus. Next base: position 174,501 of record CALFXL010000030.1, read on the forward strand.
TCTCGATATATCTGAGGAAAGCCGAAGAAGTAGATCGTCTCCTTTCCTAGACTACCGCTCTCGTAATGCGCCGTCCAACGGCCCAACTCTACAAATGGGAGGAACGGAACTGCGATAGCGTAACCTCGAAGCTGAAGACGTCCATAACCAGCATCCACCGTCGTGTTGCTGTCGACCTGCCGCGGAATAACAACGGCGATCAGCAAGACCCCTAGCAAAGCCAAGATGACGCGTTTTCTCCGCATTTTGCCGAACGATCTCTGGTCAGCCGCGCCGGGCTGGCGACATGAAATCTGAAACGGACCCCGTCGAGGCGTTGCGCTGTAACGGCTTCCATGAGAAGGCGTGTC
>CALFXL010000031.1 GCA_937958045.1 uncultured Opitutaceae bacterium
AGCAAGAACTCCGCGGTCTCCTACACCGTCGCGGTCTCGCCGATTGTCACGCGTTCCGAAACGGAAGCCGACGGCGACAGCTACGCCGCTTACGCCGAAGTGTCGGTGCCGATCTTCGGCAAGCCCAACGCAATCCCCGGCTTCCAGCGCCTCGATCTGCACTTTGCCGGTCGCTACGAAGACTACGACCGCACCGGCCACTCGACCGTACCGCGCGTCGGTGTGACTTGGGCGCCCGTGCAATCGATTCTTTTGCGCGGCAGCTACTCCGAAGCGTATCGCGCACCGGACCTCACCGAGTACCAAATCGCTACATCGACCAGCACCTCCACCTTGACCGATCCGCGCCGCACGCCGGCAAACACTCCAGGCATCGTGGTGACTCGCGGTTCCAATCCCTTCGTCCTTCCGGAAACATCGACGACGGAGTTCTACGGCATCGTCGTGGAGCCGCCGTTCGCGAAGGGACTCAGCATCTACCTGAACTACTACCACACCGAATCGAAAGATGTGGTGCAGCTCCTCAGTGCGCAGGCGGTGTTGAACAACGAAGCGTTGTTCCCGGGTCGCGTGACGCGTGCTGACCCCGACGCCGACGATATCGCTGCCAACCAGCCCGGTCGTGTCACCGCGGTTGACCAGACCTTTGTCAATTTCGGTCGTGTGAACAACGAGAGCGCCGACCTCGGCGTGAACTACGATCTGCCGTGGCAGCAATACGGTCGCTGGCGTGTGGTCTTCTCGGCCTCGCGCACGATCGACTCCTCGCGTCAGCTCGCGCCCGGCCAGCCGGCTATCTCGGATGAAAGCGACACCTACGCGCCGCCGAAGTGGAAGTACAACGCCTCCCTCTTCTGGAACTACGGCAATTGGAACGCCTCGCTCTTCGGCAACTACCTCGACGGTTTTAACTCCAACCTCAGCGGTAATTCGCTGACCAGCAGCTACCCGATTCCCTCCGTGTACAAGGTCGACCTGCGCGCCGGCTACACCTTCAACAACGGTGTGTTCCGCGGCCGCGGCAAGGGCCTGCGCGTCTCGGTGGGTATCGGCAATCTCTTCGATGAAGAGCCTCCGTTCTCCGACACCGTATTCGGTTACAACGGCGGTCTGCACAGCCAGTGGGTGCTCGGCCGTACCTACGAATTGTCGTTCATCCTGCCCTTCTAAGGCTGTTCATTCGAAGCGCTGGCGGCTCGCCAGCGCTTCCGAGAAGCCGGTCGACGGTCGGCGCTCCGAAAACTCTCCAAGCCGCGTCCATCTGGGCGCGGCTTTTTTGCGCAAACGCGCGGCGCGCTTTTAGCGCATTTCAGGGAAAGCCGGCGGTTAACGAGGAGCCGGCCAGCGGCGGCGCTCCTGGCAACCCCGTTCAACGGCTGCGACGTCGTTAAAAATGCTCTAGCGCAGCAGCGAGATCAGTTTCGCGCGGGAGTTGATTTCCAATTTCGCGAAGATCGACAGAAGCTGGTTCTTCACCGTGCCGACGCCTTTGTGGAGACGCGCGGCGATTTCTTCGTTGGTCAAACCATCGCGCACGAGCAGCGCCACTTCGCGTTCGCGCTGCGTGAGCCGTGAAAGCACGGTGAGCTGGCGACTCATCGCCGCGGGCACGGTCGCGTTGAGCATCTCGCGATTGATCAACTGCGCGAACAAGTACGGGCGCGACAGCAGCGGATCATCGAGCGAGAACAACGACAGATCCGCCTGCAAATGCGGCATGTCCGGATGCACGAGCCGGCGTCGCTCCGGCGGCGGATGCCCGTGCGGATCGGCGAGCGCCGCGGTGTAGTGGCGCTGCATCAATTCGTGATACGTTTCGAGAAACGCCGGCGGCACCGCGAAGATCGCGCGGTTGTTGAGCTGGCGCGCGGCTTTGGCGCCGTGATTCCATGCGGCGCATGCTTCGAACGCTTCGTGATTGGCGAAGACGAGTTCGTGACGCGCGTTGACCAAAAGGATGCCCTGCGGGAGCAGGTTGATGAATTGCTGGAGGCTGTTGCGCGCGATGACTTCCTCCTCGTGCTTTTCCAAGCGACGCAGATTGCGATCGAGCACGGGATGCAGATCGAGCAACAGCGCTTTGTCGGCGGCGGTGAACGGCGCCTGATTCATGCCGCGGCGCAGACACAGAATGCTTTTGCGTTCGCCTTTGTCCCAGAGCGTGAGGCCGAGCAATTTGTCCCAACCTTCGGGCATGAGCACGTGACGATAAAAATCCGAGTGCTTCAGCTCGACGTGATTGGGGATGATGTCGTCGAGACTGTAGAGCTTCACGCCGGGATGCGCGTCGAGCCAGGCGTGGGTGGGCGAAAGTTTTGCGCGCGCTTTCCACCATTCGGCGGGGCGCGGCGAGGGATGCGAGTGCAGCGTCAGCGCACCGGGATTTTGCTCTTTGGCGTCGAGGAAGAGCGTCGCGCTGTGATGATTCGGGATCGCGACATCGAGGAATTGGCGCAGCGCCTTCCAGAGTTCGGGCACGCTGGCGGCGACCTCCATGTCCACGACGGCGCGACGCAAGAGTGGATCGTCAAATTGGAGCGCACGCTCCTTGAGCTCGATCGAAGGTTTCGACGATACAGCGCTGGAGGACTTGGACGGCACAGGGCGCCAACCTCCGCAGGTGGCGTGCCGAGGGCAAATGATTTTCTGCGGAGGGGCGAGAAGCGCGGATCAGCGCTTCGGCGTGAGCGGGAGCGCGGGCGAAGGCGGTTGGCCGCTAAGCGCCGCACGGCTAGCGAGATCGGCGCGCGCTTTTTCCAGGATGGCGGCATCGACCTTCACGCCGGCTTTCGCGAGCGAAGCGTCGAGAATGACTTCACCTTTCTTATAACCGATGACGATGTCCACGATGCGACCTTCGCGATCGATGATGAACTGCGTGGGAATGCCGCTGACGCCGTAGAGCTTGTACGAGGCGCGATCATTGCCGCGTTCGGCGGGGTCGTGCGACCAGAGGATGTCGGGATATTTGGACTGGTTGGCTTTGACCCAGCTTTCGAATTTATCGCGCGTATCGCTTGTGCAGGAACCGAGGACGACGACGCCTTGGTCTTTGTACTGCGCCGCGACTTCCTGCGTGTGCGGCATGGCGACCATGCACGGTCCACACCAAGTGGCCCAGAAATCGAGGATGACGACCTTGCCCTTGAAGTCGGAGAGTTTCACCGGTTTGCCGTCGAGCGTGGTCGTGGTGAAATCGGGAGCGAGCGCACCGATCTTGAGCGTTTCGACGCGCGGAGCGGGAGCGGCGGGCTTGGTTTCTTCCGCGGTGTAAACGCGGGACGGACGATCTTCCGCGGCGAGTTCGATGCCGGCGCGCAGGAGCAGATTGCCGACGGCCTCGGCGCTGCGCGGACCGTAACCGGCGGCCCAACCGAGGAGATTTCCTTCGCTGTTAAATACGATCAACGCGGGAATCGGCGTGATGATGCCGCCGAGCTTCATCGGCACGACTTTGCCCATGTGCTCGCGCGAGGCGGTGCCGTAAGCGCGCTGTTCTTCTTCGGTCATCTCGTCGCGCGGCTTGGGCGGGACAGGCGGTTTGCCGGCGGGATCGAAATAGACCGGGAAACTGATCTGGTCCGCGGTCTTGGCGCGCCATTGATCGAACGCTTCGCGCGAATCGAAACCGCAGATCGCGGCGAAAACGACGCCCTTGTCGGCGTATTTTTTGTTCCAGGATTCCCAGAGCTGAACCATCGGCTCGGGACCGCCCATGCCGGCGGACCAGATGGCGAGCACGAGCGCCTTGCCGGGCGCGATGGAGCTGAACGGGACGAGATCGCCGGCGGCGTCTTCGACGTCGAACGCGGCGGGCGCGGTGCCGGCGGCGAGCGTGCCGAAGTTTTCGCGGAAAGGCGGCGGGGGATTCTTCGCGGCTTCGGCGGCGGCGGCGGCGTCTTTGGCGGCGCGTTCGGCGGCGGCGGCGAGTTGCTCATTGCCCTTGGCGACGACCGCGGGATCGACCTTCACGCCCGCTTTCGCGAGCGCGGCTTCGGTGCGGGCGTCTTCTTTGCCGCCGTTGCCCACGATGGTTTCGATGATCTTGCCGTCGCGACCGATGATGAACTGCGTGGGGATGCCGCTCACGCGATAGAGTTTTGAGGAAGCGCGTTCTTCAAAAGTGGCCGAGCCGCGTTCGTTGGGATCGAACACAAAAATCATGTCCGGGTACTTCGGCTGATTCTTCGGGATCCACTGCTTAAACTGCGCGATCGTGTCGCTCGTGCCCGAGGCGAGCACAACGACGTCCTGATCCTTGTATTTGGCGGCGATGGCCTGGGTGTGCGGGAAAGAGCTGATGCACGGTCCGCACCACGTGGCCCAGAAGTCGAGGATGACGACCTTGTTCTTGAAATCGGAGAGTTTCACCGTGCGGCCGTCGACATCGTGCATGACGAAGTCGGGCGCGATCGCGCCCGTGCCGAGCGGGCCGGTGGGCGCGGCGGCGGCGTTGGCTTGCGGGCGACGTTGGGCGGCCTGCATGCCGCCATTGCGCAGATGTTCGGGGACAATCGTTTTGCGGATGAGTTCGAAGTCGGCTTCGGTCGGCTTCATGCCGCCGCGCAAAAGGATTTCGCGGAGGTGCCCGCTCACTTTTTCGCCGAGGCCGATGATGCCGCCGACGAGCGTGCCGTCGGGTTTGACCATGAAATAGGCGGGGAACATGCCCACGCCGTACTGCATGTATGCGGCGCTTTCGTTAAACGCCTTGCCGGCGGGATCCCACGCGACGGCGTATGTGAGGTTGGCGCTGTTTTCAGCGTACCATTTGGCGAAATCGGCTTTCTCGGTAGCGACATTGATCGCGAGAACTTCGAGACCTTGCGCGCGATAATCCGCGGCGATGGCGGTGAGATCGGCGGGCGGATTGCGCGCGCCGCTCCAGAAACCGACAAACACCGAGCGGCCTTTGTAGTCGGAAAGTTTCACGGGTTTTCCGTCCGGACTTTCGACGGTGAAATCGGGCGCGGGTTGTTCGGCGGCGACTTGGCCGAACTTCAACACCGGCGAGTTGTTCGCGGCGTTGGTCGCGTTGGCGGGGCGCTTCGCGACGGCCGGGATGGAGCTCGGACGCGAGAGGTCTTCCGGCGGAAGGTGCGAGGTGTCGATCGCCAGACCGCCTTTGGCGAGCAAGCGCGTGACATGCGGATTTTCGCCGCTGCCGCCGCCTGCGGTGGAGCCGACGAGACGGCCTTCGC
>CALFXL010000032.1 GCA_937958045.1 uncultured Opitutaceae bacterium
TGCGGTGGCGGCGCTCCTTCATGTCGATGAAGTCGATGATGATGAGGCCGCCGAGATTGCGGAGGCGGATCTGGCGGGCAATCTCGACGGCGGCTTCGAGGTTCACCGCGTAGATGGTGTTTTTCTCGTCGCCGCCGCGGTTCTTATGGGAGCCGGTGTTTACGTCGACGGCGATGAGCGCCTCGGTTTCGTCGATGATGATTTCGCCGCCGGACGGGAGCGGGACTTTGCGTTGGAAGGTCTGCTCGATCTGGCGCTCGATATTAAAGCGTTCGAAGATCGGAATATTGTCTTTATACAATGCGATCTTGGACGCGGAGCGTTTGGAGATTTGGGCGACGAGTTTTTGTGTGTGGGTGTGGTCCTCGACGTTGTCGATGAGGACGCGGTCGACTTCCTCGGTGAGGAAATCGCGCACGGTGCGCTCGACGAGGTCGGGCTCTTGATAGAGGCACGCGGGGGCGCGCTCGCTCTGCATCTTTTCCTGGATGCGGGCCCAGGTCTTGAGAAGCAGGTGGAGGTCGCGGACGAAGTAGCGGGTTTTTTTGCCTTCGCCGGCGGTGCGGACGATCACGCTCATGCCTTCGGGGATGGTGAGCTCGTTGATCATCTGCTTGAGGCGGGCGCGTTCCTTGGGGTCCTCGATTTTGCGCGAGATGCCGCACTGGTCGGAGTAGGGCATGAGGACGAGGTAGCGTCCGGGGATGGCGAGATTGGTCGTGGTGCGCGGGCCTTTGGAGCCGATCGGGCCTTTGGTTACCTGGATGACGATCTCGGAGCCGGGCGGGTAGAGTCCGGGGATGTCTTTGACGGTGGGCTCGGCCGGGCGAACGGGCGCGTCGCGGCGTTTGTTGACGCGGACGACTTCAACCGAGGAATCGGCGGCCGCCGGGAGCATGTCCCAGTAGTGGAGGAAGGCGTTTTTGGAATAGCCGATATCGACGAAGGCGGCTTTGAGGCCGGCATCGAGGTTTTTGATGCGTCCCTTGTAGATGCCGCCGACCATGCGGTTGTCGGATTCGCGTTCGATTTCGAACTTTTCGAGGACGCCGTCGACGAGGAGGGCGACGCGTTTTTCGAGCGGTTCGGAATTGATGATCAGTTCGCGGAAGGACGTTTTCTCCTTCTGGAACATGGCGATGATTTTTTGGAGGAAAGGGCGGTCTTTGGACCGTTCCTTGGCGCCGGCTTTCAGTTCGGCGGCGTCGACGGGTTCGACTTCGGTCGGTGGAGGAGGGTTGGCCAGTTCTTCATCGTACTGACGGGAGGGATCCTGCGGCTGGCCGGAGGAGGCTGAGTTGGACTGCGATGGGACGCTCATGGTGCGTGTGTGGGTTGTGTGGGCGGGGGCACCGATGCGCGGTAGTTGCGGCGCAGGAAATCCCGGCAGAGCGGTCATTATCGCGGGAGGGGGACGTCATGAACGATCCCTCCTGAAGCGATAGACGCTCTGGACCAGTCCTTGCAGCAAGCAGCAACTAAGCAAAAAGGTGCCACCATAGCTTATGAAGGGAAGCGGTATGCCCGTAATGGGCATCAGTCCTATGCACATGGCGATGTTTACGAAGACATGCACCGTGAAGAGCAGAGTGACGCCGATGGCGATCAACGTGCCGAGCCGGTCTCTCGCGAGGCCGGCGATGCGGATGCTGTTAAACAGAACCAAGCCAAAAAGACCGATGACGGTCAGGCTTCCCAAAAATCCGATTTCCTCGGCGATAACCGGGAAAATAAAGTCGTTGTGCGAGACACCCGGCGGCAGGTAGCCGAGCTGGGCCTGCATGCCTTGTTTCCAGCCTTTGCCGCTCAATCCGCCCGAGCCGACGGCGATGAGCGATTGGTGGAGATTGTAGGCGTCTTTCGTGCCGCGGGGATCGATGATCTGCGGGTCGATGAAGGTGAGGATGCGATTTCGCTGATAATCGTGCAGCGGAACGATGGAGGTGGCCTCGTATTTGCCCTTGTCGCGCAGGAAGTCGTAGCCGTTTTCCTGCATGAACTTCACATAGTTGTAACTATCGATCCCGACGAAGCCTACGATCAAGATGAACGCTCCAAAGGCGGCCGCGAAAAACCGCAGCGACAGCTTCGAAACGTAGAGCATGGAGAACACCATCGGAGGGATCACAATCGCCGATTTAAGATCGGGTTGCAGCATGATCAAGATGATGGGGATACCCGCCGCAAGAGCCAATTTCCCGAGTACGCCGAGCGACTGACGAATGGTGCCGATGCGCGAGCGCGTGAGGATGCTCGCCGTCATCAAAAGCACGGCGATTTTGGCCGTTTCCGATGGCTGGAAGGAGGTGAATCCCAAGTTGATCCAACGCTTCGCGCCCCACCGTGCCGCCACGCCTCCGTCGATGCCGGGGATAAAAACCAGCAATAACGTGATGATCGAGGCCGCATAAATCCAATGCACGATCGTCAGCCAATATCGGTAATCGACGAGGGATACGGCGATATAGATGCCGGCGCCCATGAATAGAAACACGATCTGTTTTACCCACTCGGTGCCCAGGCGTTCGAGCTGGGCGCTGTAAATGAAACAGATGCCGATGGTGGACAATGCGATCATGGCCAGCGGCGTGATCCAATCGAAGCGTTCCCGCGTGGTTTTAAACACGCTGAGCCATTCGAGGGGTGTGCGGGCTTTGATCGCCATGGTTGCGACTTGGAAGCGGTGGGGAAACGTGCGCCGGGCGCAATGCCGATTTCAGGTTGGACGACCTTCGACGAAAAATCGTCGGTCGGCGCGCGCGCATTGTGAGGAACTTTTGATTGCGAAGGGGTGGGGAACCTAGTCTTGCCTTGGAGGCACTATGGCAGGCAACGCCTTCATTCCCATGACCCTTAAAAACCAAACCCTCCATTGGGTGCGCATCCTGCCGTGGATTTTGCTATTGGCTCTTTCTCCAGTCGCAAACGCTCAGCCGGCGGATGCCGCCGCAACGGCCGACGCGGATGTCATCGTGTCGGACACGCCGATGTTATTCGAAACCGAAGGCGGCGGCGTGCATGGGCAGCTGATCGTCGCGTCGGAAATCCTCAGCCCGGAGACGCGCGGCGATTTGGTGTTCACCATCACGCGCGATCCGTTGTCGGGCCGCGTGGGTCTCGCGGGCGGTGGCGAGAACGTCGATTTTTTCCAAAACAAAACCGCGCGCCTCGGCTATTTCGCGTATCAACCCAACGAAGGTTTTGTGGGCAAAGACTCGTTCACCTACTCGGTGCGCAACCAGACGAACGGCCTCGTCTTCAGCAACACCGTCGAGATCGACGTGAAACCGGAAGAGCCGGTCTTGCTGGATAAATTCGAGGTCAGCGCCGATCGCGAACGCATCATGAATGTCGTGCCCGTGGCGCTCACGACGCGCCCGAATCTTTCGATCACGCAAAAACTCCCGAGCCATGAAGACTTCATGTCGTCCGCCGATCGCGAGAGCATCGTCGATGCGAAAGTCGCCTATGTGTTGGACGATAAATCCAAACCGAAAAACGGCTCCGCCAAAATCGATCGCGCGACGGGCCAGCTCACCTACGCGCCGAATCCCGGATTCATCGGCGAAGATCGTTTTACTTATTATACATTTGACGAAAACAACACGCACCTCGGCGTCGAAAACACGATCTCGATCCAGGTCGAACCGATCCGTCATCCGAAACACATGGCGGTCGATCGCTCGAGCAGCCGCGAGGTCGATCTCGTGTTTGTCATCAACAACTCGCCTTCGATGGCGCCGCATCAAAATCGCATCGCGGAAAACCTCAGCCGCTTCCGCGAGCTTTTCCACACGCGCGATCTCGATTATCGCATCGGCGTGCTGACGACCGACTTCGTCAACTCCGACGGCGGTCGCGGCAATTACTTCAAGCGCGTTCGCGCCAACGAAATCGACGCCGCCGGCAATCTCGTGCTCGATCGCAAGGGACGCCCCAGGCAGTACACCAAACAAGTCGCGAGCAACGGCACGCTCGTGTCGCTGCCGGTGATGAAGCAGCCGTGGGTCACGCCGCGCACGCCGGACACGATTTTCTCCGAGCTCGTGAAAGTCGGCACCAATGGCGACAGCAATCGCACGGCGTTCACCGCGATTTATAACTTCGTCGCCGCTTATTATAATAAACAACACACCTTCCTCCGGCCCGAAGCCACGACGATCGTCGTTTTCTTCATGGACGAAGAAGAAACGCGCATGGCGATGTGGAAAGAGCAGCCGGGCCGTCAGCCGGTCGCCGAATGGGCGGAAAACGGCACGCTTCCCGAGCTGATCGCCGCGTATAACAAGCGCAATCCGCAGAAGCGCCAGACGCTCGATGGTTATATCAATTATTGGGTGCTGCGCCCCTTCATCATCGCGAAAGGCAACAAGCGTGGAAAGCTCGAGATGCACGCGGTCGTGTCGCCCGGCAATCGTTCGCATCGTCGCGCCGCCGAACTCACGGGCGGCACGGTGCTGAACATCGAAAGCGATTTCTCCGAACAACTCGCCGCGCTTGGCGATCGCATCGCCGACACGGTCGCGGTGGCGCTCGATCCGGTCGCTCCGGGCGCGACGCTTTACAAGAAGAGCCTGCGCGTGCTCGTGGATGGCGAAGAGATCAGCGCGAATCCAGAGAATGGATACGTTTACGACGAGCTCACGCACAGCATCCGTTTCCAAGGCGAAGCCAAGAAGAAGGCCTTTGCCGCGAAGATCGACATCTCCTACGAGGAGCACTTGTAAGGAAAGCGTTCTCCCCCAGCCGCCCGTTCGCCACGGGCGGCATTTTTTATGTCCCGACACGACGAGACGATCGGGGCGATGAGAACTTGCGCTGAAATTCCGTTGCGTCCGCACACGCAGACGACCGCGCAAAATCCGCTTGATCGTCCGCGTTAGATTATTTTTTAGCGACATTCTCAGCCGTGGCGCGCATCGACGGATTCTGAGCCGCCTGTGTTGATCACGGCCTCCTCTCCTCGCTTCCCTCTTATGATCGAAGTCAAAGGTCTGGTTAAGAATTACGGAGCCAAGCGCGCGGTTGATGGTGTGAGTTTCCGGGTGAACCGCGGCGATATTCTCGGATTTCTCGGCCCGAATGGCGCGGGCAAATCGACTACGATGAAGATGCTCACCGGCTTCATTCGGCCCGATGCCGGCACGGCGACGGTGGGCGGTATCGATGTGTCCGTCGATCCGGTCGGCGTGAAGCGCCAGCTCGGTTATCTGCCGGAAAGCGCGCCGGCTTATCCCGAGATGACGGTCGATGAATTTCTCGGCTTCATCGCCGAAGTGCGCGGATTTCGCGGCGACGAGAAGCGCGAGCGCGTCGAGAATGTGGTGCGCCTCACCCAGCTCGCCGCCGTTCGCAAGCAGACGATCGAAACGCTTTCCAAAGGTTATAAACAACGCGTCGGTTTCGCGCAGGCGTTAGTCCATAATCCACCCGCGCTCGTCCTCGACGAACCGACCGACGGCCTCGACCCGAATCAGAAAAACGAAGTCCGTTCGCTCATCAAATCGATGGCCGCGGAGAAGGCCGTGATTCTCTCGACGCATATCCTCGAAGAAGTCGATGCGCTCTGTAATCGCGTGATCATCATCTCGCGCGGACGCGTGGTCGTCGACGAAACGCCCGACGCGTTGCGCGCGCGTCAGCCCGGTGCGCGCCTCGACGAAATTTTCCGCTCCCTCACCGTTTCCGACTGAACCGTTTTCGCACGTCATGACGCAGATCATTCCCGTGTTCAAACGCGAGTTCCTCGGCTATTTTCGTTCGCCGGTCGCGTATGTTTTCCTGATTGTCTTTTCCGCAGCGGGCATCGGCCTCGCGTTTTTCATCGGTCAGTTTTTCAAGACCGGTGTCGCGTCGCTGGAGAGTTATTTCGCGTTTTATCCGTGGCTCTTCCTGTTCCTGATTCCGGCGGCGGGCATGCGCCTCTGGTCGGAAGAAAAACGCACGGGCACCGTGGAGTTGTTGTTCACGCTGCCCATCACGACCTTCGCCGCGGTGATGGGGAAATTTCTCGCGGCGTGGGCCTTCATAGCGATCGCGATTTTGCTGAGCCTGCCGCTGGCGGCGACGGCGGCGTATCTCGGCGATCCTGATTGGGGAATTGTGGCGACGACATATCTCGGCTCGATCCTGATGGCGGGCGGCTACCTCGGCGTGTGCTCGCTCACGTCGGCGCTTACGAAGAATCAAGTGATCAGCTTCGTGCTCAGTGTAGTGGCGTGCCTGATACTGCTTTTTCTCGGATGGAGTGTGTTCGCGGGAGTGCTCAACGCGATGTTTCCGGTTTGGCTCGTGGATACGCTCTCGAATTTCAGCTTCATCACGCATTTCGACGCGTTCGCCAAAGGCCTCATCGATCCGAGGGACGTTGTGTTTTTCCTCTCGCTGATGGGCTTCACGCTCTTCCTGAACGTCGTCGCTCTCGAACGTTAACTCTCGCCGCCGTAATCATGAAAACTGGCAGCAAAGTTGTCGCCATCGCTCTCCTGTTTGTCGGTCTCGTTCTCGTTAATTATCTCGCGTCGTCGATCCCCGCGCGCATCGACGCGACCGGCGAGTCGATCTATTCGTTGTCGCCCGGCACGCGGGCGATGCTCAGCAAGATTGAGGAACCGATCACGCTGGATTTTTATTTCTCCAAAGACGCGAGCGGACTGCCGATTTTTTATAAAAACTACGCTGTCCGCGTGCAGGAGATGCTGCGGCAGTATGTCCGCGAATCGCGCGGAAAATTGATCCTCAACGTCATCCATCCGCGCCCCGACACGCCGGAGGAAGAGAATGCGCTGGCCGCCGGCCTTTCGCCGCAAATTTCGCAGCAAGGAGGCGATCAATTTTTCTTCGGTCTCGTGGTCACGCAGGCCGATCAGCAAAAAAATCTGCCGGCGTTCGTGCCGCAGCGTGAGTCGTTTCTCGAATACGATCTTTCGAAGCTGATCTACGGGGTGCAGCAGTTCGAGAAACCGAAGCTGGGTCTGCTCACGAGTCTCCCGCTGCGCGGTGCAAGCGCGCAGGAAATGCGCATGGCGATGATGATGCGTCAGGCGCCGCAACCGGGGCAGTATGTCATAACGGAGTGGGAGCAATCCTTCAACATCGTCACCGTCGAATCCACTGCGACCGCGCTGCCGGAGGATCTCGACGCGCTCGCGGTGATTCATCCGCAAACGCTCACGCCGAAGCTGCAGTTCGCCATCGATCAATTCCTGCTCAGCGGCAAGCCGGTGTTCCTCGCAGTTGATCCGTCGTCGCAGCACTTCAAGCGACAGGGCTCGCAGCCCGCGATGTTTGGCGGACCGCAGCCCAACATCTCGAGCGATCTTGCGCCGCTGCTTACCGCTTACGGGATTTCCTACGACTCGGCGCGCATCGTCGGCGATTTGAAGCACGGCACGGATCTGCGCGATCCGCAGACGCGGCAGGTATCGCGCTATCCGACCTGGCTGAGTCTGCGCAAAGACCTGTTTAACGCGCAGGAGCAGCCCACGTCATCGCTCAACTCGGTGCTCATGGTCGAAGCCGGTGCCATCGCGCCCGCGCCGGAGTCCACGCTCACGTTTACGCCGCTCATCGAAACGTCGGACCAGTCGGGTATGATCGATGCGTTCATGACGCAGTTCGCCAGCGGCGAAGAACTCGCGCGTCAACTGACGCCGAGCGGCAAGAAAACCGTCGCCGCGCTCGTCACCGGAAAATTCAAAACCGCATTTCCCGACGGCGCGCCGAAAGATCCGCCGTCTGCGTCTTCGTCGAGCGACGACGCGAACAAGGGCGAGTCCAAGGGCGATGCCGACGCCAACGTCGCGGCGACCACCGAAGTGGCTTCGCTGAAAGAATCGGCCACGACGTCCACGCTGTTTATCATCGCCGACACGGACTGGCTCTTCGACGAGTTCAGCTTCGAGCGTTATTCCGTGTTTGGTCAGGTCGCGCTGCATCCCATCAACGACAATCTCGCGCTCGGCGCCAACGCCCTCGAGTTCATCGGCGGCTCGCAGGATCTCATTTCCATTCGCGGCAAAGGCACGTCGTTGCGGCCGTTCACGGTTGTTCGCGACATGGAGGTCGAGGCGCAGAAAAAATACCAGGCCAAGCTGACCGAACTCGAAGCGCGTCTCCAGGACGTACAGACGCGCCTCACCGAGTTGCAGGGCAAGAAGACTGAGGGAAATCGCCTCGTGGCCACGCCCGAGATAGCGCAGGCGATCGAAGATTTCCGCAAACAACAGGCGCAGCTCTCCGCCGAGCGTCGCGCGATTCGCCGAGCTTTGCGCGAAGACATCGACGCTCTGGAGAATCGCCTCCTCGTGCTGAACCTGCTCGCGGCGCCGCTTTTGCTGGGCGTGTTCGGATTCTGGTTCCACCGCGTGCGCCGTCGTTGAACACCTCAACTCTCTTTTGCGATGAAACTAAAACCACTCATCGTCTCCGTCTCCGCCCTCGCGGTTCTTTCCATCATCGTCTTTGTCGTGCGTCGGCCCGAGGCGCCGGCTTCCGCCGATGCGCGTGTTGGCGCGCCGGTAGTCGAAGCGGCGTTGATCGAACAAGCGACGAAGCTGCGCATTGTTGATCAAGCCAACACCGTGACGCTCACGCGCGGCGCCGACGATTCCTGGCGCGTGGAAGAATATCACGGTCTGCGCGCCGACTTCTCGAAACTCGCGCAGTTGGTGAGCTCGGTCGCCGAGGCGAAAATTACGCGCTTCGTTTCGGCGCGTTCGGAGATTCTCTCGCGGTTGGACTTCGGCGAGCGCCGTATCGAATTTTTCACTACAAACGACCGTTCGCTGGCGATGCTCGTGCTCGGTAAAAATGCGGACACCGGTGGTCGTTACGTAAAGTTTGGCGACGAATCGAGGGCGTACCTCGCCAACCTCAATGTGTGGCTCGACGCCGTTCCGAAAAACTGGGCCGACTCACGACTGCTTTCGCTCAAGCCGGAGGATGTCGCGCACATCGAGATTTCTCTCCCGAATGAAAAACCGCTGACCTTCTCCCGCGAAAAGGCCGGCGATCCGTGGACTACCGCCGAATTGCCGGAAAATCGTTCGATCGTGGAAACAAAGATCAGCGCGCTTGTGAGTTCGTTGGTTCATCTGCGCTTTAGCGAAACAACGGCGCCCGACGACGAAGCCGCGGTCGCCGCTCGCGCGCATACGCGCAGCTTTCGGCTGACGACGTTCGGCGGCGCGGCCTACACCGTCGCGCTTGGACGCAAACCCGAGGAAAAGAAATTAAAAACACCCGAGCCGGGCTCGACCGATTTTCTCAAAAACTCGCCCGTCAATCCCGACGGCAGTGTGAAGCCCGTCGAGCCGAAGCCGGAGCTGCCGGAGTTTGAAACGATCCCTGCGGGACCGGTGTACGTGTTTATCACCGCGGCGGATGAAAAGGAGCCCGTGAATGAGGCGATGCGCCAGCGCGCGTATCAGGTGTCTGAATACAGCTTCACCAGTCTTCCGCAGGGCGCGTCGGAGTTTTTTGAGGAAAAAGAGAAACCAGCAGCCTCAGCGGAAACATCCGAAGCGCCCGCGGGCGAATCCTGAGCGGGTGCCGCGTGCGCTGGGAGGCGCGACCTCAATGCGGTTTGTGGTACGCGCGTAATCAAGATCCGTGAAGTGCTGTCGGTACGTGTGTTGTTGCGCCATCATGGGAGGAACTCCGACCGCGCTGCGGAAATTTTCCCAGCACGGTCTGGGGCGTCGCTATTGGCACCGGTGATGAGCGTGGCGGACCAAGGCACCGCAGTCCGCGTATCCACGCCGGACGAACTCCAACAACACTGAGTATGAAAATGAAACATTCAGGAAAACGACTTCTCACCACTTGCACGCTAATCGCTTTGCTCCTCGGAGGCACCGCCTGCCGCGATGACGGCGCGCGATCCGGCGCGGACTCTGCGCCGACTTCCGGAGGAGGCGCCGGCGATACTGGTTCGTCGGGCAGCGGCAGCTACGGTACGGGTGGCGCTTCGGAAACCAGCGGCGGCTCCACCAGCGGTAGTGGTGGATCGGATACAAGCGGTTCAGGTGCGGGAACCTCCGATGCCTCCGGCGGAACGTCAGGCACCGGGTCAGGTGCCGGTCAAGGCACGTATTGAAACCGCCTTCATAACGGTGGCATCGCGGCAGAGTTCACGATGCTGCTTTCTGTCCTTGTAGAAGAATGAAAAACGCCGGCGCGGAGCGCTTAGCTCCTCAGTAACGTGGCGAATTGTTTCATCGCGAGCGACCGGTTGCCGGCTGCACGTGCAAAAACGTGCGTGATGGTGGGCGCTTTTTTCAACGGAACCACCGCGGCGGCGTTGCCGACAATCCGCGCAAGAGACGATGGCAACAAGGCGATGCCGGCTCCGGCAGCCACCATCACGGCTACGGCCTGCGCGCGGGGAGATTCCAGCACGATGCGTGGACGAAAGCCCGCGGCTCCGCAGAGCTGGCGCAGATAACGCGCGAAGGCGGGCGCCGCTTCGCTCGACACGGCGACCAAGGCCTCGCCGGCGAGATCGCGCATGGCGAGTTCCTTGCGCGAAGCGAGCGGATGGCCGAATGGCACAAATGCGGCCAGCGGTTCCTTGCGCCACGGGATGAATTGCACGCCCGGTGTTCGTTCGTGCGGCTGTAAGCCGACGAAACCGCCGTCGAGATTTCCCCGGCGGAGGGCATCGATTTGTTCGGCGGGCGAGATGTCTTGCATCTTGAGCTGCACATCGGGGTGGCGTTCGCGAAACACGCGCAGCGTGTCCACGAGCTCGGGACTGAGCACCGCGCTCACGAAACCCAGACGAAGCGAAACCGTCTGGCCCGAGGCAAAACGGCGCGTGGCTTCGCTGGCGCGCACGAGTTGAGGAAGCACCGAACGCGTTTCTTCATAAAAGAGCGCGCCGGCGGGCGTCAGCGCGACCTTGCGCTGTGTGCGCTCGAAGAGCGGCGTGCCGAGTTTTTCTTCGAGCGCGCGCACATGGCGCGAGAGCGGCGGCTGCGCGAGGTGTAGTTTTTGCGCGGCGCGGGTGAACGAAAGTTCCTCGGCCACGGCGATGAAGCACTCAAGTTCGCGCAAAGAATAGTCCATACCGAAAGAGTATCATAAATGGACTAAAAGGGTAGTTTTGTTATAACCGCTGCAGCGCTAGACTGGAGCATGGCCATCAGCGACACCATTAAACGCGGCAGCTTGCGTGCACCCCACCGGAGTCTTCTTCGTGCCACCGGCGCTATCCAATCCGAGAGCGATTGGGACAAACCCTTCATCGCGATCGCGAACTCATTTGTGCAGATCATCCCCGGCCACGCGCATCTCGATGTGGTGGGCCGGAAAGTTCGCGCGGCGGTTCGCGCGGCGGGTGGCGTGCCGTTCGAGTTCAATACCATCGGTGTGGACGACGGCATCGCGATGGGCCACGGCGGCATGAACTACTCGCTCGCGTCGCGCGAAATCATCGCCGACTCGATCGAGACGATGCTCCGTGCGCATTGCTTCGACGGCGTGGTGTGCATTCCCAACTGCGATAAGATTGTTCCCGGAATGATGATGGCGGCGGCGCGCGTGAACATCCCCGCGGTGTTTGTTTCGGGCGGTCCGATGGCGGCGGGGCGAAGTCCCTCGACGGGAAAAGCGCTCGATCTCGCGTCGGTGTTTGAGGCGGTCGGCCAACTTTCGACCGAGAGCATTACGGAGAATCAGCTCGACGAAATCGAACGTCACGCGTGTCCGACCTGCGGTTCGTGCTCGGGCATGTTCACGGCGAATTCGATGAATTGTCTCTGCGAAGCGCTCGGTCTGGCGTTGCCGGGCAATGGCTCGATTCTCGCGACCGATCCGGGACGCGATGCGTTGTTTGAGGCGGCCGGCCGCGCGATCATCGATCTCGTCCGGCGCAATGTGCGGCCGTCAGATATTCTCACGCGCCAAGCGTTCGAAAACGCGCTCGCGCTCGATATGGCGATGGGCGGTTCGTCCAACACGATTTTGCATACGCTCGCCGTGGCGCGCGAAGCGGGCGTGGAGCTGCGTCTCGAAGAGATCAACGCGCTCGCCGATCGCGTGCCGCATCTCTGCAAAGTGGCGCCCGCGGGGCAGCATCACATGGAGGACATCGATCGCGCGGGCGGCATTTCAGCGATCCTCAAGATGCTGAGCCTGCGGCCTGGCTTGGTGCATCTTGACACGCTCACGGTGAGCGGACGCACGCTGGGCGAGACGATCGCAAATGCGCAGGTGCGCGATGCGGAGGTGATTCGCACATTGGAAAACGCGTACTCGCCGCGCGGTGGTCTCGCGATTCTCTTTGGCAATCTCGCGCCCAACGGCGCTGTCGTGAAAGCAGCGGCCGTGTCTCCGTCGATGATGACCTTCCGCGGACCGGCGGTGATCTTCGAGTCGGAGGAAGACGCGCGCGTCGGCATCCTCGTTGGCAAAGTGAAAGCGGGCGATGTGGTGGTGATTCGTTACGAAGGCCCTCGCGGCGGACCCGGCATGCAAGAAATGCTCGGGCCAACCTCGGCGCTCGCGGGACGCGGACTCGGCGAATCGGTTGCGTTGATCACGGACGGACGCTTCTCCGGCGCGACGCGTGGCGGAGCGATCGGACATGTATCACCCGAAGCCGCCGCTGGCGGCCCCATTGCGCTGATCGAGCCCGGCGACATCATCGCGATCGATATTCCGCAACGCACGCTGACGCTTTGTGTGGATGACGCGGAGTTGGCGCGACGACGCGAATCTTGGCGTCCGCCTGCGAGAGATCTTGGCCGCGGTTATCTCGCCCGTTATGCGAGCATGGTTTCCAGCGCCGACGAAGGTGCGATTTTGAAAATGAACGGATGAAAACACTCATCACAACCGGCCTGTGTTCTGGTGAAACTCATGCTGAACTACTCTGCGCGTGATGAATCCTTGGCAGGTGTCGGGATTTTGCGAACGACGTAAGGGCGCACCTCTGTGCTGACATTATAGTGTTTTGCCGGGTGATTGGCGGCGATGGCGGCGGCTTCGGCGATGTCGCGCGCTTCCAAGAATATCAGCGCGACAATCGGCCATGCTCCGTTCGCGCCATCAGGGGCGACGATGCCGGGGTGGCGAACATCGGATTCAAGGCCGCGAGGATCGAGCGCGTGGCCGGCGAGATGATGTTTGGTGGCCCAAGCGACGATTGCTTTTTGACGACGATCTTGGTCGGCGTTCGTCAACGTGATCGGACCTTGGCGAAATATGATCACGTACGAGTGACGCTCGGGCGGTGGCGCGACGGCGCGATCGCTGCCGTGCGCAGACAACGCCGTGAGACCGAGCACGACGCGGGCGAGAGACGAGGGGAGCGAGTACATGCATCGAGCTTAGCACGCGGCGAAGAACGCGAATTGTAAGAATTCGGCGTCGCTCGCTCAGCATTTTTCGCGGGAAAAATAATCCGTCGGAGCGACGCCTGTCGCGCGGCTAAACTCGTGATTAAAATGCGCTTGATCGTAGTAACCGGCGGTGTGTGCCGCGGTGGTCAGCGATTTGCCGCTGCGAATGAGCTGCGCGGCGCGGTTCAGGCGGAGCAATGAAAGAAAGCGTTTGGGCGCTGCGCCGACCTGCCGACGAAAACGACGATCGAGGGCGCTCTGACTCAAGCCGATGTGACGCACCAGATCGCTCACGCGAGCGGCGGGCGACGCATGCTCAATCCAGTCGATCGCCGCTTGCACCAACGGATCGGGCTCGTGTGCCGCGAGACGAGCGGTGAGAAAACGTTCGAGGATTTGGATGCGCTGCGCGTGATTCGCGGCGCAAACGAGACGTTCGAGGATTTCCGAAATCTGACTGGAGCCGCCGAGCACATCGCCGAGATCCGTGTTGTTATTCCACAACGCATCGAGGGCTTCACGTGTGATTGCGGAAGCACCGAGCGGCGTGAAATGAACGATCAACATGGTGTTGTCATGACTATGGTGATGCTGCCGGACGTGATCGGTTAAACCGGATAGAATCGCACGCGACGACAGACGACGACCCGCGAGCAGGCATTCACCGCTGAGGCGAAACGCGGCGGTCAAGCCAAGTTCAGGGAGATGCCAATCGTCCCGCGCTTCAGACGATTCGACGATTAAAAACCGTCTCACCACAGCCTGAAGGGAAGGAGATGGTTTTGAGGAGTGAACCTTCATGTTGGTCCGCCGCCGCGGTTGATCATTGCTTTGGGCGCGTCGAAATTATGGCTCCTTCGAGCCAGAGCAAAGTTCGTACCCCAAAAAAAATGGCTGCCCGGGCTGGGATCGAACCAGCGACCAAGTGATTAACAGTCACCTG
>CALFXL010000033.1 GCA_937958045.1 uncultured Opitutaceae bacterium
AAACCGCGGGATTCTGCGCGGTGCTAAACTCTGCATTCGCAAAGTCGTCCGAAGCCTCCACACTTCGGCGCTTTCTCCGTCCGTCGTTTTCCCTATCCGACCAACATGAGTGACCCACACTTGCCTGGCATCTTCGCCAGCCTCTCCTCCGCATCGTCCGGCCTCACCGGCGATCTCGGCTCACTGCCTAAGTTCGGCCTCGAAACAATCGATTACGCGATCCTCGTCACCTACCTCGTGGTGGTCATCGCGATTGGTTTCGCCCTCAAACGCCAGGCGCGAAGTGCGGAGGGCTATCTGCTCTCCAGTCGTTCGATCCCGGGTTGGATCACTGGCCTCGCGTTCATCTCCGCCAATCTCGGCGCACAAGAACTCATCGGCATGGCCGCCTCCGGCGCGGAGTACGGCATCATGACGTCCCACTTCTACTGGGTCGGCGCGATTCCCGCGATGGTGTTCCTCGGCGTGTTCATGATGCCGATGTACTACGGCTCCAAGGCCAAGTCGGTGCCGGACTACTTGAAGATGCGCTACGACGAACGCACGCGCACCTTCAACTCGTACTCCTTCGCGGTCATGACGGTGTTCTCGTCCGGCATCTCGATGCACGCGCTGGCCGACTTGCTGAATTTTCTCCTCGGCTGGAATTATCACATCTCGCTTCTCGTCACTTCGGCCATCGTGCTCGCCTACGTGCTCAAGGGCGGCCTGAGCTCCGCGATCTACAACGAGGTGCTGCAGTTCTTCATGATTGTGTTCGGCATCGCGCCGCTCGCCTACCTCGCGCTCCGCGATGTCGGCGGTTGGGAAGGCCTCGTCGCCAAGATGTCCGTGCACAACCCGCAAGCCATGCATTCGTGGGCGGGCACCGGCGGCATCGACAACGCCCTCGGCGTGCCGTGGTACGGCATCCTCTTCGGTCTCGGGTTCGTGCTCTCGTTCGGTTACTGGTGCACCAACTTCGCCGAGGTCCAGCGCGCGATGGCGGCCGACTCCATGGGCGCCGCACGCCGCACGCCGATCATCGGCGCCATCCCCAAGATGCTTTTCCCCGCGATCATCGTGCTGCCCGGCATGATCGCTTTCGCCCTCACGCAGGACGCCGTGGGCAATGGCTACTCGATCCCGCTCAAGGACGGCGCGCTGAACTACAACCAGACGCTGCCTTCGATGATGTTCCACTATTTCCCCAATGGACTTCTCGGCCTCGCGATGACCGCGCTCATGGCTTCGTTCATGTCGGGCATGGCGGCCAATGTGACGGCGTTTAACACGGTCCTCACCTACGACATCTACCAACGCGGTTCCAAGAAGACCGACGCCGAGCTCCTCCGCATGGGCAAGCTTGCCACCATCATCGGCATCTTCCTCGCGGTCGGCTGCGCGTATGTGGCGGCCAATTACAACAACATCATGTCGATCCTCCAGCTGGTGTTCGGCTTCGTGAATGCGCCGCTTTTCGCCACCTTCCTGCTCGGCATGTTCACGCGCCGCTCCAACCACTCCGGCTCGTTCTGGGGCCTGGTCATCGGCACTTCCTCCGCCGTCGTCTTCCACGGTCTCTCGCTCGCCTCCGGCAACGCCCCCGGCATCAAGGGCGCGTGGCTCAGCCCGGTCTTCGAATTCCCGAAAGAACTCTCGCAAAGCTTCTGGGTCGCGATCGTGGCCTTCAGCGTCACCTTCATCATCAACCTCGGGATCTCGATCGTCACCGGTCACCGCCGCACCGACGATGAGCTGCGCGGCCTCGTTTATTCGCTCACGCCGCACGACCGCACTTCGACCGACAAATGGTACGCGCGCCCGGCCATCCTCGGCGCGATCGTCATCGTCGCCTGCCTCATCCTTAACCTTATCTTCTGGTAAACCGCCATGGACCTTCGCCTTCCCATTGGAGTTCTTTTCACCCTCGTCGGCCTCATGATGGCCATCTACGGCCTGGTGACGCGCGACAGCGAAATCTACGCGCGCTCGCTCGGCCTCAACGTCAACCTCTGGTGGGGCGCGTTCCTCGCCGTGTTTGGCGTCATCATGTTCTGGTTCGGCCGCCGCCGCCCGCAGTAATTCTCATCCATTCGACGCGAGTGCGCCTCTGCGGTGCACTCGCGTTTTTTATTTTCAAGAAACGGATGCTTCTTCCGCCAGCGCCGCCAGCCGCGCGTCGGTCGAAACCCCGCACGAAGCATGATCGTCGAGCTGCCACCAACGCGCACCGGCATACTCCAACACAAAGCCGCCGCCCTCCGTGCGTCTCAACTCGATCTGACGCGGATCGCTCCACGCATCCGGCTCGTTTCCCGGCGCGCTGCCGCCGACGACCGACGCCAGCCAGCATTCGCCGGCCGTGTGCTCGCCCGTGAGTCCCGGCATCGCCGAGAGCGACGCGAGCACGTGACTGCTCGCACCGAGATCGACGCAGCGCGTGCGGCGTAGCGCGCCTTCGAGCGCGCGATCTTCAATCCACGAAAATCCACTCGGCGTCGTCACCGCGGCGCGCCCCTGATCGTTCGCTTCGCGTCGCACGGTCGCCGGCGCGAGATACGGGACCGCAAAACCGCCTTCAAAACTCCACCACACGCGCGCGCTATTCACCCGATGCAGTCGTACATGCGCCGAGGGAAACGCGATGAGCCACGTCCGCACTTCCACGTCGGGCCACGGCAACCAGCGCGAATACGCCACGCCGTCGCGCACTTGCATGTCATGGCAATGCTCGCGCACGCGGTAACGCCGGCGATCGTCGCTGAGCGCGAGCATGTTGTCGAAACCGCCTTCCGACGGCGTCGCCGAACTCGCGGGCACCGCGAAGCCGAAGCGCGTGCTGTATGCAAATTTTGAATACTTCTGCGGCGCATGCCGCGGCCAGTCCTCGACCGCTTGTCCCGGATTGATCGCCGTCACATCGCCCGTCGCCGGATCGGTTGCCGCGATGAGTTTCGCGCCCGCGATCGTGCGCACGCGACGTCGCGCGGGCGGCGGCGCTTCGGGCGCAGTCCAGAAGGGATGATTTTCCGGCAGCGCCAGCGGCAGAAACACTTTCATGCCCCAGTACGGCGAGCCCGCCGAGTTGTAGCTCTCCGCCATGAGCAGATTCGGATACGCATAACCGATCGTGAGCAGTCCGGTTTCCGAAAAGATCGGTTGTTGCAACCACCAGCGCAGATGCCGCAGGTAATAACCCTTGATCACCGACCACGGCAGCGCCTCAACCGGCGCGTAAGCGAGCGCGCCCCAGAAGGCGCCTTGCGCAAAACGATACGTGAGACTCCGCCCAAACGGCAGCGCGGCGCCATCCGCCGCGAAGTAGTGCGCAAAATCCTGCGCGAACAAACGCGCGCGTTCCAGGTAGCGCGTCGTGCGCACCGGATCGGACGCACCCGCGAGCCGCGCGTAGATCAGCGCGTAATAATGAAACGCCATCGGCACGTAATAATCGCCCGTGCGTCCATCGCGAAACGGCGCCCCCGACGGGCCGTCCTGATACCAGCCGTCGCCGAGATAAAAATCGTCGAGTCGCGCGAGGTCCGCGTCCACGCGTTCTTCGGACCACGTTTGTCCGCGCACGCGCAGACCGAGATTCACCAGCACGCGAAAATACAGCCAGTTGCTCTGCACGAGTTTCACGTCGTTGATGTGCGACAACCACGCGACGAGCCGCTCGCGCACCGCCGGCGGAAGTTTTTCCCACAACTCGCGCGGCGCGAGCACGAGGCTCACGCCAAACGCCGCCATCTCGACGCTGCGTTGATCATAATCGCCCGGCCGTCCCCAGTACTCCGGATGTTTCGGATCGGTGCCGTTCGCGATGCCGGTGCGCCACAGATCCCAGTGTTTGAATTTTCCGCCGCCCGCCGCGAGTGGCGCGAGTCCCCACAGCGGTCGCGCAAATCCTTCGAGCCCGCTCGCCGGATCTCCGTACAACGCGCGATTCGGTCCGGGCAGCACCTGCGTGCGACCGGGCGAAAAATGCGGGATCAATGGCTCCGCGAGCTCGCGCACCAATCGCTGCACATCGGCTCGGGTTTTTAAGGGGTTTTGCTGAATCGCGTGCATGGGATGGGGAAGCGAAGGCGCGCGTCGCAACATCAGCGCGCGTGGTGAATCTCTGTCGCAAGCTTCACCACTGCCCCAACTCTTCGTCGTCGACACGTCAAAATAGCGTCCGTGCCGACGACGCTTTCAGCGCTTCATCGCTCACAGCGCGAGCCGCGCGCCGACCGCGAGCACCACGACGCTGAAGAGCACGCACACAATCGTCGCCACGATCGCACCGCGCGCATTGCCGCGGTAATTCGTTTCGCCGACGGCGTTGGCTTCCGCGATCGCGAAACGAGCGATGCGGACCGCGCGCCACGCAAACCAGAGTTTCAGCAGCGCGCACGCTGCCAGCGCCGCGAAGCAGACTTGTCCTGAAGAAACGGATACACCGGGCACGAGCCCCGCGACGGCGAGCAAGCCGCGCATGATGAAACCTGGCTCCGAGCCATGTGCCACGCCGTGGATCCAGCCGAGGATCATCGCATCAACGACGAGGATCATGAGGATCTGCAGCACGCCATACATCGAGGCGCGTCCGGCGATCGCTTGGATTCTGATTTCTTCCGGCCGCAACCGCGTAGGATCGTCCACTGTGATGATTTCATGGCCGTTGTCCGCCGGTTTATCGACTGCCGCCGGCGCCGCGACCACCTGCGATGCATCGTCGGCACGTTCGCCTTCTTTCTGCGGAAACGGCGCTTTCCACGCCGCCCATACCGACGGCACCGAAGCGAACATCACCACGATGAAGAACGTCGAGAATCCGAGAAACTCCGCCAGCGGTCCCGAGATCATGTTGGTCGGCACGAGCATCAGATTCATCAACGCCGTCGCGAACGCGTAGTGCGTCATCGTGCGACGTCCGGGCGCGATCTGCTGCATCATGTAGATCATGTTGCCCACCATGCCGAAGCCGTAGCCAAACTTCTCGATGCTCACCATCGAGACGATGAAGGGAAAACTCGCGCCGTTCCCATGCGCCGCCACGTGGCTCAGGGCGACATAGGTGAAGTGCGGCACATTGAGGCACAGGCCGAGAATCCACAGCGCACGCGAGAGGCCTATCTTGCCGGCAAACCATCCGCCGAGCAGACCACCGCAAATCGACGCCGCCGTGCCGTACACCGCATCGATCTTGCTCACTTCCGCCGCCGTGAGGCCGAGCCCGCCTTCACTCGTCGCCGAGCGCAGGAAGAGTTGTCCTTCCATCAGGATCAGTCCTTCGCCGAGTCGATACAGACATACGAAAGCGATCATGCCCCAGAACGCGCGCTTGTGGAAAAACGTCACCGCCGTGTGCAGGAAGTCTTTCACCACCGCACCCGCGCCGCTCGGCCGCTCCGCGATCGAGCCGGTGGGCAATTTCCAATAATGCCACGCAAACAGCAGCAACATCGCGGCGGCGCACGCACCCATCACGCCTTGCCACATGCGTTGCTCGCTCCAGCCCAAGTTGCTCTGCAGCGAACTCATGAGAAAGATGAAGCCGCCAGTCGCGAGGACCTTGCCGCCCACCCAGAACATGCCTTGTACGCCCGCGAATTTCGCCTGCTTGGGTTTGTCGAGCGACGTGAGATAGACGCCGTCCGCGCAGATATCCTGCGTCGAGGACGCGAACGCCGCGACCCACAACAGCGCCAGACTGATCTGGAAAAATCCCACGCTCGGGATCGACATCGCCACGCCGACAAACAACGCCGCGATCAGCAGCTCCATCGACAGCACGAAGAATTTTTTCGTGCGATACATGTCGAGAAACGCCGCCCACAGCGGCTTGAGCGACCACGCCACCCCGATGCTCCCGAGCGCGATCGTGATCTGCGCGTTCGAGTAGCCGAGCGACTTGTACATGTTCGTGGCGGTGCCACTCATGATCACGTTGAACGGGATGCCCATCGCCAGATACAGCGTGGGCACCCAGAGGAGAGGATGACGGCGGGGCTTATCCATGAAAACGAAACCGCCAGACATCGGTCGCTTCCGAAAGCCTACCCCTAGACTTTTCGATCGACTCAACATCTGGCGGCAAATGTGACGGCACGAAACGCGTCGCGCCGAGTCGGCTGGAAGCCCCGCCTCGCGAAGGCACGTCGCACAAGACCGACGATGGATGAATCGCGAACAACATGGGGTGGCGGGGTAGAGCTTGTTGCTACGCGCCCGCGTTGCACCGTCCCAGCCTCCCCTTGCTCTATCGGTAGAACTCCGCGATGGCGTGCCGCGTCTTTTCGAGCGCCGATCCCTTTCCCTCGCCCGCGTGCTCCTCAGAAACCTGCGACACGGCAACGCGGTCGATTTGATTTTTACCCACGACACTAAACGTTAGAGTAGCCGTCCGCTTGAGACGTCCCGCCTCCGCGTTCCTCCTGCCCCGTCTTCCCCATGAACGTCCCGCCCGTCACCCCCGAGGCCGGTCCGCCCCGCCGCACCACGCTTAAGGACATCGCCCGCGAATCCGGTTACCACATCACCACGGTGTCGCTCGCGCTCCGCGAACACGCGAGCATCCCGCCTCAGACGCGCGCACGCATCAAAGAGATCGCCACGCGGCTCGGCTATGAACGCGACCCGGTTTTCCACGCGCTCAGTCGTTTCCGCCAGCAGGGCTCCGTGTGCGCGCCGGCGCCGCGCATCGCTTATCTCGAAAATTATCGCCCGATGCCGGACCGCACGCGTCCGCCGTACTTGCAGATGATCTTTGATGGCGCGCGGCGTCAGGCCCAGTTGCTCGGCTACGAACTCGAGCCGCTGATGGTCGGTGAAGACGATCACGATTCGCGCAGCCTCGCGCGTCATCTGCGCGAAAACAAAATCACCGGCATCGTGATCGCGGGTTTTGTGCCGGGCTTCGCAGAGATCGCGCTCAATTGGGATGAGTTTGCCGTCGCAAAAATCCATTCGCGCCACACCGGCCCCGACGCGCCCACCATCGGCAACGATCACATCCGCGAGGTGCGTCTCGCGTTTCGGCGTCTCACCGAACTCGGTTATCAACGCATCGGCATGGCTGTCGGTCGTGCGGATGAAGACGCCTGCGGGCATCGTCACTCCGCGGGTTTTCTCATGGAGGAGGCGTCGATCCCGCCCGAGCGCCGCGTGCCGCCCTTGCTTTTCCCTTACAACAGCGACGCCGTTTCTCTCGGCGGCATGATCGGCCGCTGGGTGCGTCGTCATCAGATCGACGCGGTCCTGTGCAATTGGGCCAACATCCGCGAGCTGCTCGAAGACGACGGTCTGCAAGTGCCCAATCAGGTCGCCTGCGCCTGCCTGTGTTTGTCCGACTCCACACCGCCCGGCCTCGCCGGCATCCGCCCGCATCTACCGCTGCTCGGCGAGCGCGCGGTTTCCATCGTCGTCACCCAACTCAAATCCGGCGAACGCGGCATCCCCGAGTTCGCGCCTTCCCTCTATGTCCAAAGCGTCTGGCAAGACGGCGAAACCGCCCCCGTCCGCGGCTGAGTCCTCACCGGCTCCCAAAAAATACTACACACTCGCCGACATCGCCGCGCGTGCCGGCGTGCACGTCACCACCGTGTCGCTCGCGTTGCGCGACCACCCGAGCATCCCGCCGGGCACGCGCGCGCGCATCCGCGCCGTCGCTCGCGAATTCGGTTATCAACGCGATCCGCTGCTCGATGCGCTCAACTTCCACCGCGCGCGGCAGACGCAGCAATCGCGCTCCGTCAACTCCGCCTTCGTCGTGCACGCGGGCGCATCGCGCCTGTTCGGCGGTTTCGGCGGCAATCATTACCAACCGCTGGTGTACGAGGGCGCCAAGGCCGCGGCCGAAGCGCGCGGACACACGCTCGACATTTTTGTCGTCGGCCAGGGTCATCTCGCTCCCGCGCGTCTCAACTCCATACTCACGGCGCGCGGTATCACGGGCGTGTTGTTGTCCACGTTCGAAATCGACATCGCCCAACTCGATCTCGACTGGAGCCAGTTCTGCGCGGTGAAGATCGAGTGCTCGCATCTCAGCCCGCCGCTCGACTCTGTATCCAACGATCAACTACAAGTCGCGCGTCTCGCCATGCGTCGTCTGCGCAAGCTCGGCTATCGTCGCATCGGCCTCGCCACCGCGCGCGAGGACCAGATGCGCCTCTCGGAATCGTTCGGCATGGGCGTGCTGCTCGAGCAGGCGTCGCTGCCCGAAGCCGAGTGTGTGCCACCGCTCATCTTCACGCTCGCGCAAGTGCCCACGCTTCCGCGCCTGGTGTCGGACTGGATTCGCGAGCATCGCGTCGACGTGGTGATTTCGAATTGGAACGAGTTGTTCGATGTCTTCGCCACCGCGGGCATTCGCCTGCCCGACGATGTCGCGTTCGCCTGTCTCGATGTTCCTCCGAGCATGCCCCATGTCGCCGGCGTGGTGCAGAATCATCGCCTCGTCGGCCAGCGCGCGATGGAGCAACTCGCGATCATGTCCGATGCGTATCAACGCGGTGTGCCCGAAGCGCAGACAATCACGTACATCCCGGGTTATTGGCAGGATGGTGTGACCGCACCGGAACGTCCTCATCACCACGTCACGTGGGCATGATTAATTCCCGATCGTTTATTCGGGAAATTTACTGAACGCACGCGGCGGCGCTTGGCGCGGTCAGCGCGTGCGCAGCGCCATTTGCCTAATATTCGTGGCGCTTATCCGCCTCTGCGTCGACGCATGCACAGCGTCGTTTTGCATGCGCGTCTCACGCGTCGAAACGCTGCACATGTTTCGCACGCACGCCCCGATGAAATCTCTACCGATAGAGTTTCGAAGCCTTTGTCTCCGGGGGACCGCGTCCGCTTAACCGCCCTCCGCTCCCAACAACTCCGGCGAAGAGGATTTTCTTTCAGCGTTCAATTTTTGCCTACCCCACCCGCACGACGACCGCGTCGCGCACATCGCGAAAAGACAGAACATGCACAACCCAACACCCACATCCCCAAACTCACGCCGTCCGCTTTTCCCTCGGATCGGCCTGCTCGTGCTGCTGCCTTCACTGGCCGGCATCCTTCACGCTCAAGACCGCGCCGATGTCCCTTCGGATCACGAGGACGACATCGTCAAACTCACACCCTTCACCGTTTCGTCTGACAAAGATCACGGGTACCGCGCTTCCAATTCGATCGCCGGTACTCGCTCCAACACGCCGATCAAAGACATCCCGCTCAACATCCAGGTCTTCACCAAAGACCTCGCGGACGATCTCGTGATCACCAACCAGATCGATCTCGAGCGCTACAACGCCGCGCTCGTCAACGGCAACGCCGACATCCGTTCGAGCAATCCCATCCAACAAGCGTACAACGCGTTTCTCTTCCGCGGATTCGTCCAGAACTGGGGTCTCCGCGATGGCATCCGCCAGTACGACCCGATCGACACGCAAGGTCTCGCCCGCGTCGAAGTGGTGAAAGGTCCCGCCGGTCCGCTCTACGGTCTGTCGTACGCGGGCGGCATCATGAACAGCATCACCAAGGATGTTGATTTCGAGAGCAACTTCACTTCGCTGCGCTTCACCGTGCAGAACGAGGGCGAATATCGCGGTGCGATCGACGCGAACTACACGGGCAACGTGAAGGCCGGCCGCTTCGGCATTCGTTTCAACGGCGCGCACGCCGAGACGAAAGACGAACGCGAAAACTCCGATGGTTCCGTGCGCTACTCTCAACTCAATCTCGAGTGGCAACCGCGCGCGGGCACGCAGCTCCGCTTCCTCATGGAGGACGGTTATCGCGGCAAGACGAATGGCCTCGGTTACTTCACTCGCCCCGAAACCGATGCCGAAGGCAATGTCCTCGACAATGGCGCATCCATCCCGCTGCAGATCGATCATCCCGAGATCTCGTGGGAATGGAATTGGGCCACCGGCAACAACGTTCGTTCCATCGACACGCGTCTCTATCGCGGTTCGATCAACCAGACGTTCACCGAGAACTTCAGCGTCAGCGCGTACATCCAGTACTCCGAACGCCTCAACATCGATGCCGATGGCTGGGAAGGTCAGAACTCCGGCGGCGGTGCGGCGTGGGACACGAACAACAATACCGGCTGGTTATACAACACCAACCCCGAGATCATCCGCCTCGGTTATCACTACCGCGATTGGGGCAATCGCATGCACGGCTACGGCGCCACCGGCATCTACAAGCTCGATCTCGGCGAGGTCAAAAACGTGATCACATTCGGCGCCAACGTGTGGGCCGAAAAATTCCTCACCCGCCGCTACGCGCAACCGATCGACACACCCTACGTGCTCGAGTTCGCCGTGCGCGCCGGTGTCGACACCCACACGATTCCACTCGTGCCTCCGCCCGATTTCGCGCCCAACACCGGCAACGGCGGCTGGAACCGCGAAAATAATTCCAACGATTATTACTTCGTCGCGTGGCAGGGCTCCGCGCTCAACAACCGCCTCAAGGTAAACGCCGCCGTCAACCGCACGAACCTCAAGCTCGTGCAATACGATGCCGGCGCCAACACCGTCAAAACCACCGAGGTTTCCAAAACCTCGCCGATGGGCGGCATCATGTTCGACATCACCCGCGAGGTCTCCGTCTTCGCCGTGTACTCGTCGTCGATCTTCCCCTCGACCGACAAAAACAGCTTCAGCGAACAAATGCCGCCCGAAGTCGGCAAAAGCTACGAAGGCGGCGTGAAACTCGAACTCCTCGATGGCAAGATCAGCGGCACCATCAGCTACTACCAGATCACCAAGGAAGGCGGCGGCAAACAGGTCATTCCGGCGTTCAATCTCAACGTGCAGCGCTGGGACTCCATGAGCGACGCCGAGCGCTCCATCGCGTTCCCCGGCGCCACCCGCGAAACGCTTCTAGGCGCCGGCGATTTCTTCCCCGCCGGCGAACAGGAATCC
This sequence comes from uncultured Opitutaceae bacterium, assembly GCA_937958045.1. Lineage (GTDB taxonomy): Bacteria > Verrucomicrobiota > Verrucomicrobiia > Opitutales > Opitutaceae > Nibricoccus. Next base: position 10,896 of record CALFXL010000033.1, read on the forward strand.
ACAGGCTTCGAAGCCGACTTGATCTTCCAGCCGCTGCCCAACTGGCAGATCATGCTCAGCTACGCCAACAACGACAACGAGGTCACCGCCTCGCCCATCGCGTCCGAACTCGGTCGCAGCACCAACGGCCACATCAAGGATCAATGGGCGTTGCTCACCAAATACTCGTTCACCGATGGTCCTGTCGACGGCTTGAGCATCGGCGCCGGCCTCCAACGCTCCGGCAAAGCGCTCCAAGACTACAACGGTCCCAACAGCTCGGCGCGCTATAATCCGAGCACCTTCTACGGAGAAGTCTTCGCCGGCTACCGCTTCAAGGCCCTCGGCTACGACGCACTCGTTCAGCTCAACGTGAAAAACATCACCAAGCAGGAAGAGTTCGTCGGCTGGCGCGCCACCGGCTCCGCCGCCACGCGCTCCACCCAACGCTACGAGGTCGCCACGCCCATCGTGTACAGCCTCACCTTTGGTGTGGACTTCTAAACTTCCCGCGCGCGACCACCGGTTCCCACGGAGTCGCGTGCCGGGCTCATGCTAGTTGTTGTCTGGTTTGGAAGGCGGGCGGGCAGGACTCGCCCGCCTTTTGTTTTCCGCTTCTTTCTCCCCATGCCCCGACCCCGCCTGCAGGCGTCCATCGCCGTGTTCGTCACGGCCGGCCTTTGGTATTGGAAACCTGGATACATCACCGCCGCCTGCGCGATCGTCGCCGCGTTGCTCGCGCTTCTCGCGTGGCTCGTGCCACCCGCCTACGCGCCGTTCGCCCGCGCGTTTCAACGCTTCGGACACGTCGTCCTCGTGATCTTCACCTGGTCCATCCTCGGACTCGTTTTCTTCGGCGTCCTTCTGCCCCTCCGCCTCTGGCGCGCTCTCCGTGGACACGATCCCCTGCAACGCCGCCGCGCCCCGAGCTACCTGCATCCCCTCCCCCAAACACCTCCCAACTTTCCACGCCAATTCTAGCCCACCACCGATCATTCGTCATTGGTCGTTCGTCATTCGGCATTGGTCGCTAGTCATTCGCCCCGCCCCTTT
>CALFXL010000034.1 GCA_937958045.1 uncultured Opitutaceae bacterium
GGGGCCCCTAAATAATGCAAAAGTGCGCGGGTCGCCACTTGAGGGGCGAAGTTTTTTGGCGCTGGCTTGGGCGCTTGAGCGCCCCGTTGAGGTGGGGAGTTTTCGGCGCTCGCGATATTAGCATTGCCAAGCCTGCCGACGGGGACGTCGGCGCTCCCGGGGGGCGTGACGGCGGGGGCCCGGAGAGTTGACGTTTACGGGAGCCCTCTGTGGGCTGCGCTCATGAGGGAGTTGGGGAACTGGTATTCGCGAGGCTACCTGCCGCATTTTGACGAGGCCGGAACTGAGCAGCTAGTCACGTATCGTCTCGCCGATGCGTTGCCGCGGGAGGTTGTTCTGAAGATCGAGGAGCAGGTGGTGCTCGGGGCGAGCGCGTCCAAACGCGCGCGAAGTCGAGAGGCTGTTGATGCCTGGTTGGACGCGGGGCACGGGTGTTGTTTTCTCCGAATCCCGGAGCTGGCCCGTAGTGTGATCGACGCGTGGCGATATTACGATGGCACGCGCTATCGTCTGCTGGCGTGGGTCGTGATGCCGAATCATGTGCATGTTCTGGTGCGCACGGGCGCGAATGAACCTTTGGGAAAAATCGTCCAGTTATGGAAGTCGTACACGGCCCGCAAAATTCTCGCGGCGCCAGGGAGTGCCGGCTGTTTCCCGGAACGGCGGGTGTGGGAGCGGGAGTACTGGGATCGTTTCATCCGGGATGACGCGCACCGGCAGGCGGCGATCCGATACATTCACGAGAATCCAGTGAAAGCGGGGTTGGCTTTAAAGCCGGAGGATTGGCTGTGGAGCAGTGCGGGGGGAAGGTGATGGGGGAGGCCAAGGCTGGGAGCGCCGACGTCCTCGTCGGCATTGTATTACCACCCTGGGAGCGCCGGCCTCCCGGCCGGCCTGCTCGCAAAAGCCGACGGGGACGTCGGCGCTCCCGGACTTTATCCTTTCCAAACCTGCCGACGGGGACGTCGGCGCTCCCGGGGGGGCGTAAAAAAGCCACGCCGGGAGGGCGTGGCTTGAGGGAGGGCGGGGCGCGCATCCGCGACGCGTGAGGGCCACTCGCTGGCGCTCGTAGCTACGGGCTTAGCGGAGGAAGGCTTCGTGGAGGCCGCCGTCCACCGTGATGATCTGGCCGGTGGTTTTCGACAGACGGTTCGTGACGAGGAGGAAATACGCTTCGGCTTGGTCGGCGGGCGTGATCGGGGCCTTCGTCAACGTGCGGTCGGCGTAGAACTGCGCGAGTTTTTTCACGAGCGATTCGGTGGCTTCGTCGTTCGTGTACGGGATGTTGTACTTGGCGAGGGAGCCGATGACGCGGTCGCGGGGGAACATCGCGGAGCCTTGGACGACGGTCGCGGGCGCGACGCCGTTCACACGCACGAGCGGCGCGAGCTCGATGGCGAGTTCGCGGACGAGGTGATTGGCGGCGGCCTTCGAGGTGTCGTAGGCGAGCGAACCTTTCTTCGCGACGACGGCGTTGGCGGAGGTCGTGAGCACGAGATTGCCGCGGAGGCCTTGTTCGCGCCAGGTCTTGGCGGCTTCGTCGCCGACGAGGTAGCTGCCGGTGACGTTGATGTTGAAGGTGAGCGCCCACTTGTCGTCCGGGATGTGGCCGGTGGTGTCGGACGGGACGAAGATGCCGGCGGTGACGCAGATGGAATCGAAGCCGCCGTAGGCGAGGGCGACCTGGTCGAGCATTTTGCGGATGCTGGCGCGGTCGGTGATGTTGGCGGAGAGGCCGAGGGACGGACCGCAGTTGGAAAGGCCCGTGCCGGCGACGCCGATGCCGAGGCCGTATTTGTCGGTGATTTCCTTGGCGGTGGCGTTGGCGGCGTCGGCGTTGAGATCAACGCAGACGATGTGGGCGCCTTCTTTGACGAGGCGGTGGGCGGTTTCCTTGCCGATGCCGGAACCGGCGCCGATCACGACGATGACCTGGCGGGCGAGTTCTTTCTCGGCGGGCATGCGCTTGAGTTTCGCTTCCTCGAGGAGCCAGTACTCGATGTCGAAGGCTTCCTGCTGCGGGAGGGCGACGTATTGGTCGATCGCCTCGGCGCCGCGCATGACTTCGACGGCGCAGTTGTAGAACTCGGCGGTGACGCGGGACTCGGACTTGTCCTTGCCCCACGCGATCATGCCGAGGCCGGGGATGAGGACGACCGTCGGGTTGGGATCGCGCATCGCGGGCGAGTTGGCGTGTTTGCACTTCTCGTAGTACGCGGCGTAGTCCTTGCGGTATTGTTCGAGACCGGCGGCGAGCTTCGACTTGAGCGTGGCGAGGTCTTCGGCCTGGGGATTCCAGTCGACGTAGAGCGGCTTGATCTTCGTACGGAGGAAGTGGTCGGGGCAGCTCGTGCCGAGCTCGGCGAGACGGGGAGCGTCCTTGGAGTTGACGAAACGAAGGATCTTTTCGTCGGACTGCACGGTGCCGATGAAACGCTTTTCCTTGGAAACCTGACCGCGGAGCCAGGGGAGGATGGCGGCGAAGAGGGCGTTGCGGGCTTCCTCGGGGAGCGTCTGGTATTTGGCGCCGCCGAAGGCTGCGGCGTCGCCGCCCTTTTCGGCGTATTTCTTTTCGATGTAGGCGGCGGCGCGTTCGATGAAGTTAAGCGTGTCGGTGTAGCACTGCTTGTCGTCGTCGGCCCAGGAAATGAAGCCATGCTGGCCCATCATGATGGCACGAACCTTCGGGTTTTTCTTGGCGATCTCCTGCATGGCGAGGCCGAGCTCGAAGCCGGGGCGCATCCAGGGCACGTAAGCCATGTCGCCGCCGAAGATTTCCTGCGTGAGTTTTTCGCGGTTGGCGGAGGCGGCGATGGCGATGATCGCGTTGGGGTGCATGTGATCGACATGCTTGCCCGGAAGGAAGGAATGCAGGGGCGTATCGATCGAGGATGCGCGGGGGTTCAGGTTGAACGTCGCGTGCGTGTACATGCCGACCATGTCGTCCTCGGCGGGCGACTTAAGGCCTTTGTCGGGACGGGCGGCGTAGAGTTTTTGGAGATCGAGAAGCTTCTGCTGATAGAGCGAGGAGAAGTTTTCGCGGGTGCTGGTGCGGAGATCGCCGCCGGAACCTTTGACCCAGAGGACTTCGACCTGTTGGCCGGTGAGAGGATCTTTTTCGAGGATCTTGGAGGAGGTGTTGCCGCCGCCGGTGTTGGTGATGCGCTGGTCGCTGCCGAGCAGATTGGAGCGGTAGACCAAACGGCCAACCGGATCGAGGGACGCGGCTTTGGCGTCGTCCCAGAGATAATTCACGTACTTATAGTTCGAGTTGCTCATGTGAGAAAGGGGAGGGCGGGTGGAAGGGCGAATGACGAAACCGAATGGCGAATGATCAATGACGAGTGACCGGTGGCCGATGGGGTCAGGTCCTGAGAAGGTGTTTACGATTGAGCGGAATGCCAGCGGCGCTCAGCTCGGTGGGGGTGGCGTCGGTGACGAGACGGGAAACTTCCGACCACGCGGCGACTTGGTGCGGGGTGGAGCGGGCGAGTTTTGAGGCGTCGAGGCAGAAAATGGTTTCGCGGGCGCGGGCGAAAGCGGCGCGCTGCAGGCGGACGACCTCGGCGTGGGAATTAAAAATGCCGTCGGGGTTCATCGCCTCGCCGCCGAGAAAGGCGGCGTCGAACGACCAAGTGTTGAGCGTGGCCACGGCGTGATCGCCGAAGAGCGTCGATTGGCGATGCAGGAACACGCCGCCGAGCAGATGGAGCGTGATGCCGGGGGCTCCGCCGAGAACGGAGGCGACGGGCAGGGAATTGGTGACGACGGTGAGTTGCTGATTGCGACGACGCGCGAGCAAGCGGGCGAGCGCGAGGATCGTCGTGCCGGCGTCGAGGAATATCGTGCCGCGCAAAGGCACGCGGGCGGCGGCGGCGCGGGCGATGAGGGCTTTGGCGGAGCGGGCGCGTTTGGCGCGTTCACCAAGCGAAGCGAAACCGGTGTTGTAGTCGGCGAGCGCGCCGCCGTAGGTGCGGGTGATGTGGCCGGACTCCTCGATGGCGGCCAGATCGCGGCGGGCGGTGGCTTCGGAAATATTCAGCGCGCGGCAGATGTCGGCCACCGGCAGGAAACCATCCTGGCGAATCAACGCACGAAGACGCTCGCGGCGGGCTTCGACGATGTGTAAGGGAACGCGCATGGAAGAAGTGAAGGGAGAGGGGTGAAGGTGAAACGGGAGGGCGCGGCGGTGTGGTGGAAAGGCGTGGCGGCGATGAAAGGACTGAGCATTTCTTGTCATATGATCGGGGTCAATCATATAACGGGCGCGCTGAATGAGGAGTGGCCAATGACGAAAACCGAATGACCAACGACCAAAGACCAGTGGCCACTGAAGACTTGGCGAGGGATGAGCGGTGGCTGGCGTGGTTCGGCTGATAGCGTCGTCGATCGAGAAGGGGTCATTGGGAGCGCTGGCGGCTCGCCGGCTTCTAAAACTGCCGGCGGTTGGAGAAAAACTTGGTTTGTTTTTAACTCCGCGTACTCGGCGTCTCTGCGGTGAATGATTCTGGTGCCGGCCAGCGGCCGGCGCTCCCGCTGAAGGGCACTGATGGCCAAGGCGCGGACGAGGCGGAGCGGTTCCTACCGCGGGGCGCCTGTACCACGTCCTCTTAAACCACCCACTTCAACGGGAGCCGTCTGGGGCGTTCCCATTACAGCTTCAGCATCTTGCGGCGGTAGTGTTCGTCGGGGCGGCCGGCGATGCGGGCGACTTGGTCAGCGGTGAGAAATTGCGGGGATTCGCCGCCGCTGGCGGCAGTCGCGCCGATGAAGATGCGGGCGGCTTTGTCGGCCATGAGGGTGGCGGCGAGGACGGCGTTGGGGCTGGCTCCGAGGGCGATGAGGCCGTGGTTTTCCAAGAGGATGATGCGCGGGGGCTGGCCGTTTTTTTCGATGAAAGCGAGGGTCTCGGCGCGGATGGTTTGCGCGAGTTTGAGGCCGGGGTCGGTGTAGGGAACAAAGACCGAGGCTTCGCCGCAGCAGACGATTTCGTCGGGGAAAAGGCGGCGTTCGGCGAAGGTGCGCGCCCATTTCGAGCAGAGCAGGCTGTTGACCGAGTTGGGGTGTGTGTGGCCGACAAAATGGATGTCTGGCAGCGTGAGGAGGAAGGCGTGAAAGATCGCTTCGACGGACGGTTTTTTTGCGGAGGAGTCTTCGCGCGCGGCGAGCAGGGCGTCGTCGATGGCGGCGTCGGAGAGGTTTTGTTCGTCGAGCAGGCCGAGGAGTTTGTCGAAGCGGCAGGCGGTGACGTTTTCGGGCGCGAGTGTGGCGAGATTGGAGCCGCTGGCTTTGACGAGGAAGGAACTGTCGCTATTGCGCGTGGAGGTGTTGCCTTCGCCGAGGATCGCAAGCTGGCGGTCTTCGCGTCCGAGTTCGTGCGACAACGCGAGGAGAGCGGAAATGGGAGCGACGGGAGCGGTCATGGCGAGGGTTTTAGTTTAACCACAGAGGCACAGAGGGCGCGGAGAGCGGAAGGTTTTTTTTATTTGGGTGCAGAGACCGGGCGCGTGCAGGACGGAAATTTCGAACACGACGATCGCGAAGGGAATGAAGGGGGCGGGGCGTAGGAAAATGGGGGCCGCATCTCCGCGTTCTCTGCGCCTCCGCGGTTACGTCGTTTTGGAAAATTAAACACCGCAGATCGCGCGGACTTGAGTCAGCCGCCGGGCTCGGGAAGCGCTAACAAACCGAGGCCCGACCTGAACTCGTCTCGTCCGCGACGACTGCGGTGGGAAAGAGGTTGAATCGGGAAGACGCCAGGCGGCTGAGCTTCGGAAAACCTTCACCACGGAGACACCGAGGGCGCGGAGATCGGAGCGGGGGCGCTCCGTGTCTTTTTGTGCCCCTGAGTTTCTATAGAATGAGTCCGGTCAGGCGGGCTTCGCGTCCTTGGCGATTCGTTTTTTAGAACGGTTTGCCGTCGGCCTTGGTGCCGCAGAGCGAGACCTCGATGCCGAGTTCGGCGGCGAGGGCAGCTTTGGCGTAGAGGGCGAGGTCGGCGTCTTTGGCGGATTTTGCGTAGGCCACTTGGATGTGGTTGGCTTTGTGGCGGGCCATCATCTGGTCGCGGCTAACGCCGTAGGTGACGGCATGCATGATCGGCCAGACGGAGGTGGTTTCCTTCCAGCGGCGTTCGGTTTCTTCGCGAGGCAGTTCGACGACCTTGGCGCGGCCGAGGTCCATCTTGAGTTTGCCGCCTTCGATGAAGATGCGGCTCCAGACGATTTCGCCGGGTTTGGCGATGCCGCGGAGAGTCGCGCCGCCGAGGCGGAAATACATTTTGTCCTGACGGAAACCTTCGCTGCCGGCCCAACCGCCGATGTGGTGTTCGGCGGGAGCGGCGCCGGAGATGAGGAAAACCCACACGTAGTCGTCGACCGTGCCGCTGGCGTCGTACGCGCCCCAGCGAAGATCATGCAGCGTGTTTTCCACGGGCTGGCCGAGGGCCTTGTGAACGCGGTTGGTGAAGAGGCCGTCGAGGCCGGCGCATTCGTCGACTTCGTTGAAATGCGTGATCGGCTCGCCGGGACGGATGACTTTGCCGGCGGCGTTTTTGACCGGCGGGCGATCGGAGCTGTTGAGCGTGCCCTCGACGAGGTCGGACGCGGGCAAGAGATCCTTGAGGCCTTGCTGGTACTGGATGCCGATGGTCTCGCAACCGAACTCGTCGGCGATGCGGACGGCGGCGATGTACATCTTGCACTGCCAGAGGACCTGCGCCTCGGTGAGCTCGTTGATGTCGTCTTTGCCGAAGTGGAAGGTGAAGCCCTTCTTTTTGTACCAGTTGAGGACTTCGCGCGCTTCGGCGTCGGAGACCTGCGTGGCGCCGTAGTAGAGAGCGGACTGGGAAAGACGCTCCTTGTACACGCCGGTGCGGAAAAGGAGTTCGTCGGGGATGATAGCGTTGTACATGCCCATGCAGCCCTCGTCGAAGACGCCCATGATGGATTTGCGCGTGCGGAGATCGTCAGCGATTTTTTTCGCGAGCGCGCGGGCCTTGGCAGGCACGGAGGCTTTGGCGAGCGGGCGGACGTGCGCGGTCTTGTGTTTGACGGCGCCGGTCTTGAGCCAGGCGGAGAGACCGTTGAGGAAAAAGTCGTCGTCGAAGTTTTCGCTCCAAAGCGTGGAGTATTTCACGCCGGCTTTGGTGAGACCGCCGTTAAGATTGAGCATGCCCACGAGGCCGGGCCAGGTGCCGGACCAGTTGGCGACGGTGAGGATCGGACCGCGATGAGAAATGAGGCCGGAAAGAACGTGGTGCGAATATTGCCAGACCGACTCCGCGACGATCAGCGGTGCGGTCGGGTCGATCTTCGCGAAGACCTCCATGCCCTCTTTTTGCGAAGCGATGAAACCGTGTTTGACGCCGGGTTTGTAAGGATGCGCGCGGACGAGTTTGTAGCCGAGCGAAGCGACGGCGCGGGCGAGTTGCTTTTCCATCGCGGCCTGCGCGGGCCAGCAAGTTTCGTTGGCGGATTGACGGAGATCGCCGCTGGCGACGAGGAGGACAGTCTTGGCGTTTTTCTTCATCGGGAAGACGGGGTTGAGGAGTAAAGGGCTGGAAATTCTTGGCGGCGGAAAGGCCGTTGCGGGCCGTCACTTTAGCATTGGCCGGCCATCGTGAAAATGGAGATAAGCGGCAGCAGGATGGATATTCTTGGCGATTCCGGCTTGGCCGGAGCGGGCGAGGGCGGCATGCTTGCCGGGGTGAAGCCAACGCAACGAATCGCGAAACGCCGTCGTGACAACGCGCCCGCCGAAATCGCCGCGATCAAAAGCGCCAAGACGCGTGCGCCCGAAGTGGTCGGACCGGCATTGCTGTCGTCGCAGGTGTCCGGCTCGCGGTATTTTTTTCTCAAGCTCGGCGGCGGACGCGAACGAAGCGGGCTGGCGTTTGGCGGGCGCGAGTATTGCAATCCCGACTACCGGATCGATCGCGCGTCGTTTGGTTATGCGTTGATCGAACTCGTCGCCGAAGGGGCGGGCTGGGTGCGCATCGGCGGCGGAGAAAAAATCGAGATTGGCCCGGGCAGTGTGCTGAGTTGTCGTCGGGGCACCGCGCTGAAAATGGCGACCGATCCGGCGCGGCCGATGGTGAAATACTTCCTGTGTCTGACGGGCGATGAACCGTTGCGACGTCTCTCGCGCGCGGGTGTGCCGACGGATCGAGTGACGCGGCTCGCGGCGCACGGCGAAGTGCGCGGTGTATTGGATGATCTGATACGCGAAGGTCAGCGCCCGGGAGAGCGCGCGGCGGAGATTTGCCGCGTCTTGTTTGAGTTGTTGCGCCTGAAACTTGCCGAAGTGGCGCCGCGCGCGGGCGCCGAGGAAGGTGCCGAGGCGGCGCGTGCGCGGGAGAATTTCCTGCGCTGCAAAACGCTGATCGACGAACGCGCGGAGCGATTGACGACGTTGGAAGAAGTGGCGGCGGTCGCGCAGTTGGATGTGTCGAGCGTGTGCCGGTTGTTTCGCCGTTTCCAAGGAACGAGTCCGTATCAATATCTGCTGCAGCGAAAGATGAACCTGGCCGCGGAGTTTTTGGTCGACGGTCGTGGGCTCGTGAAAGAGGCTGCGCAGCACGTTGGCTTTGCGGACCCGTATCATTTTTCCCGCTGCTTCAAGTCGGTGCATGGCGTGCCTCCGAGCGCCTTGCAGCGTAGGGGGTGAGGCGCGGAAATGCGGACGGAGGGGCGCCATGCAGGCCACGTCGCCATCCCCATGAAAAACAAATTGCCCATCAGCGCGCTGATCGCGCTTGCCGCCGTCACCGGCGTTTCGGCTCAGGGAAATTCGGCGGCGAACGCTGAGGGAGTAACTCCCAATGACGAATTCCCAATGGCCAATGACGAATGGGGAAGGTCGAGAAGCGGAGTGGGAGAGGCGGTGGAGATGCGGTGAAGGAGCGCGTCACGTTGGGAGCGCCGGCCGGCGGCCGGCGCTCCTGCGCGCTTCGCGAAATTTCCGAAACCCGTTCTCGCCATTGGCGTCATCAACCTCTGCCTCTGCGCGCGCTCGACAAACACGCGACAGCGGTCGTTTATCCATCCCCACCATGACCCCCTCTATCAGCCATTCGTTGCGCCGTGGACTGCGTCACGCACGTCGCGCTTTCTCGCTTCTGGAAATCCTGGTCGTGCTCGCGATCCTCGCGCTGCTCGCCACGCTTGTGATCTCGAATCTCGATTCGATGTTTGGTGGCGCGCAGAAGGACACGGCGCAGATGTTTGTGCAGCAGAGCCTCAACGTGCCGTTGCAGGCCTATCGCATGCACATGGGCACATACCCGAGCACGGCGGAAGGTTTGAATGCGTTGGTGACGCCCCCGGCGAACAAAGCCGATCGCTGGCGCGGTCCTTACGTGAAGGAACAGTCCGGCATCCCGCTCGATCCGTGGAAGAACCCGTATCAATACCGATTCCCCGGCGTGAAAAATAAGAACAGCTACGACCTCTGGTCGATGGGACCGGATGGCCAGGACGGTACTGCGGACGACATCGGTAATTGGTCCACCGCCTCGACGGAGAATAAATAAGTCGCGGCCCGATTTCTCTTTTTGCCGACGTGAGCGTCATCCGATTGTCGTCCCGCCGGCTCCGGCGCGCCTTCACTTTGTTGGAGGTGCTGATGACGCTGGCGTTGATCGGTCTCATCACGAGCGTGCTCGTGGTGGGCGCGAACGCGTTGTTCGCTGAAGACGCGGCGACGCCGGAAGATGTTTTCTGGCAGGCCGTGAATGCCGCGCGCAAACAGGCGCTGCTGAGTGGACGCGATGTGCGGTTGACGTACGTGCCGGCGGAGCGGGAGACGCCGGCGGCGCTCGCGATTCAAGGGGTGGGCGTCGCGGAAACATTTCCCTTTAGCGGGAAGTCCGATGTGAAAATCGACTTCCTCTCGCTCGCCAAGGCGCGCTCGGCGATCCTCGTCGGCGGCCAGATGTTGGAAACGAACACCATGCCTGCCGTGACGTTTTTCGGCGACGGCACCTGCATGCCTTTTCGCGCGCAAATTCGGGTCGGCACCAATCCGGCGCGCACGCTTATGATCGATCCGTGGACATGTGCCGCGGTGCTCCCGAAAGAAGAGCAGAGATTATGACGACGCGTCGGCGAAACTCATTTCGTGCGCGGCGCGCGTTCACGCTGCTGGAGGTGCTGGTGGCGCTCGCGGTGTTTGTACTGATGGGCGTGGTAATCGCGTCGAGTTATTTGAACGTGCTCAATGCCTACGAAGTGGCGGCGCGATCGGTGACGCGCGATGACGACGTGCGCTTCGCGCGTTCGGTCATGATGGCCGAAGCCGATCTCGATGTGGTGGAGCGCGGTGCGGAGTTCGATGGCGCGGGCGGGCGTCGCATTCGTTGGAGCACAACGGTGGCGCCGACGACGATTGCGGATTTGTTTGAAGTCACGTTCGTCTGCGAAATCACCGGCCCGGACATCGACGGCACGGAACGCGTGGAGGAGAAATTTCGGTTGTTGCGGCCGACGTGGTCGCAACCGGTCGATCGCGACAAGCTTCGCGGCGAAGCGCGCAATCGCATCGTGGAAATCCAGCAACAACAAGGAGGCGCTCGATGATCGCGAAACGCTCCTGGGCCCATCGCGCGCGACGCGCGTTCACGCTGCTCGAAATCCTCATCGCGCTGGCGATCGTCGCGCTCGTGATGGTGGCGATGAACACGCTCATCTTTTCCATGGGCGAACTCTGGGGGCAGAACAGCGATCTGCGTTTGTTCGAACTGCATGTGCGCAATGTGAGCCGCTACCTCGAGCGCGAACTCCAGACGGCCGCGTTGCCGCCGTATGCGACGACGACCGATCCGGGCATCACCGTGCAGGAAGTTCGGGCGGAGAACGGCATTACGGAAAATCTGCTCACCTTCGAATTGCCCGAAGGCAGCCGCATCTTCGCGTGGCCTGAGCGCCCGCTGCCCGACGTCGTGTGTTCGCTCGCGATGCGCGAACGCGAGGGGCTTTTCATGCTCTGGCATTCGCGACTGGAGAAACGATTCACCGACGAAGCTCCGCGCGAGGCGCTGGTGTCGCCGCTCGTGACGGAGATGACGTACGAGTATTACGACACGGATTTCAAAAATTGGAAAAGCGAACGCACGCTGCGCAAAGATCCCACGGGCGCGTTTGTAGTGCCTGACCGGATACGCCTCGTGTTCACATACGATAAGCGCAAGATCGAGTCGGTGATCGGCGTGCCCTCAAGTGTGCAAGGAGTGCCGATGCTGTGATGAACCCCGCTGCGTTCCATTTCTCCGCAAATCATCGCGCGCGCCGACGTCGCGGTTCGGTGCTCATCATTGTGCTGATCACGATGATGTTCGCCGTGGCGGCGCTCACATTGTTCATGGAGAAGGCGAGCACCGACCTCATCGTGGAAGCGCGCGATGCGACCGATGCGCGCCTACGCAGCGAAGCGTATTCGGCGCTCGAGACGACGCTCGCGGTGCTGGTGGATTTTCGCGACGTGCTCGGCGGATTGCGCAATCCCTCGGAAGGATGGAGCGATCCGCTCGCGTTTGCCGGCTACCAACCGCAGGAAGATCGCGAAGTGGAAATCTCGTTCGAAGACGAGAGCGGCAAAGTCTCTCTGCCCAATGCGACGCCGGAGATGCTCGTGAACTTGTTCAAGTATTGGGATCTCTCGCAAAATGACGCCGAGCGACTCGCGGATGCGCTGCTCGGGTGGATGCGCAAAGAGCATGTCCCGATGTCGGTCGCGTCGCCCACGGCGATGGACTACGACCGCGGCGATCTTCCCTACGTGCCGCCGCAACGTTCGCTGCGCTCGTTCGAAGAGCTGCGGGCGATCGAGTATGCGCGCGAAGTGTTTTTCGACGAAAAGGGAAATCCCACGGACCTGTATCGCCGATTCGCGCAGACCTTTTCGCTCTATAATTTTCGTCAGCCCAATCTGAACTCGGCCGCGCCCGATCTGCTGGCGGTCTATGGCGTGGACGATCCGCAGCAGCGCGAGCGGTTGCAGGATTATCTTCAAGGCCGAGGCATGTATCAGGCGAATGGCGCGGGCGTGTTCAAATCGGAAGCGGACGTGGCGGGTGTGCTCGGCGCGCGCTCGCCGCTCGCCGGACGCGTCGGCACACAGATTTCGGCGCTGCGCGTGCACGTGACGGTGCGCGAAGGCATGAACGCGTATCGACTTTCGGCATTGGTCGCGATGACCAATGGCGTGCGCGCGCCGGAAGCGGGCGATTTGAATCGCACGAACAACAATGCGGGTAACTCCAGCGCCGCAGGAGCGTCTGCGGGGAATACGTCTCGTTCGACCCGCAACGCCACGGTGAAAAGTCTCAATTACCCATTTACTCTCTTGGAAATCCGCGAAAACGGTGCGATTCCCGACCGCGATCAAACGGATACGTCCAGCAACTGAGCATGACATCCCCGAAGCCCCGATTCTCTCTCGCCGCTCCGCCACCTAAAATCGTCGTGTTGCCCGATGCGCAGTTTTTCGTGCGCGTGGTGCCGGTGCCCGGTGCCGCCACGGCTGCGGATGTCGCCACGCAAGTCGAGCTCGCGCTGGAGATGCTTGCGCCGTTCCCCGTGGCGCAGATGTATCACGGTTATTTCTGGCGTCCGGGCTCGCAAAACGCGCTCGTTTACGCGGCGTACCGGAAACGTTTCACCACGGAACAAACGGAATCGTGGGCCGATGCCGAAGCGGTGTTGCCGGCGTTTGCGATGCTCGTCGGCGCGAAGACCGGCGGCGCGCTCGTGTTATTGCACAGCGAGGAGAGTATCACGGCGCTTGAATGGCGCGGCGAAGATCCGGTGCCGGCATCGGTGACGACGCGTCCGTTGCCGCCCGAGGCCGACGACGCGACGCGAGAAGCGGTGCGCGCGGAGCTGATCAATCAAGTTGGAGCCACGGTGCGTGTGGTCGATGTGCGCGAAACGCCGACGTACGATCCGGACTCGGATGATGGCGAACTCGCGTTTCGTGCGGGCGAAATTTCCACGGTCTACGATCGCGAGACGCTCGATGGACTCGACGTGCGCGACAAAGACGATCTCGCGATACGCCGCCGTGCGCGGTCGCGCGATTTGTTGTTGTGGCGGATTTTTGTCGGAAGCGCGGCGGCGATTGTCTGCGCGCTGTTGCTCGAGCTCGCGATGGTCGGCGGCAAAGTCTGGCAGAAAGGACGCGTGGCGGTCGTCAATCAACGCGCGTCCACCGTCGCCGACATCAACAAAGCGAACGATCTGGCGACGCGCATCGAAGAACTTTCGACCAAGCGGCTGCTTCCGTTTGAGATGATTGATCTGGTGAAATCGAAGATGCCGCCCTCAGTGATCTTCACGCGGGTGACGACGACGACCGGCGCGCTCTACACGCTCGACGTGCGCGGACAAACCAACGTTCCCAACGACGTGGTTGCGTACCAATCGCTGCTCAGCGGGTTGCCCGAGTGCGAAGAAGTGCGCGTCGAGGAGCAGGACACGCGCGGCGGTCTCACGCATTTCCGCCTCAAAGTGACCTTCAAACCCGGCGCGGTGAAACCGGAGGGACAATCATGAAAGGCTATTTTCTGACACGCGCTCTGCGCGAAAAAATCCTGTTGGTGGTGCTGGTCGTCGGTGCGGCGGCGATGTGGTTGTCGTCGGCCGGCGAGCGCGCGGGCCGCTTGTGGCGACAAGTGCAGGCCACCTCGACGGACCTCCGCGTGCAGGAGATGGTTTTGGGGCAGCGCGAGGAAATCGAAGCGCGTTCTCATGCCGCGGTTGAACGTCTCGATCCCGCGCGAACGTTTGATCCCGTGCGCCTGCAATCGGAGGTGAACACGATCGCCAATCTCGCCGGACTCGGCGCGAAGACGAACATCAGCGGCGCGCCCACCGATAGCGCCGGGCAGATCGCCGTGCACAGCGTGCAGGTGACGGTGAACAACGCGGATTATCCGTCGCTGGTGAAATTTTATACCGAGCTGCAGAAACGCTCGCCGTATCTCGGCATCGAACAATTCGATCTCCTGGCGAGCCCGCCCGGCAGCGCGAATCTGCGTCAATCGTTGCGCGTGTCGTCGGTGGAAATCGTGCGATAAGCGAAATGGGAAATCCGAAGGCCGAATGACGGAATCGGAAGGCCGTCGGATGAAGTCCGAATGACGAAGGCCCAATGACGAATGACCCGTGAGGAAAGGCCGCTGGCCGTCGAAGGTCGAGCGCTCGGTTTTGGGGTGTTAGCTCTGCGCCCTCCGCGTCTCCGCGGTGAAAGGTTTGTTGCCGGCGCGCCGCCGCCGCTCCGGGCCTGCTTTCATTAATCGTGCAATCCTGCCCGTGCCGCAGCGTCGTTTGAATCCCGTTACGATTTGAACGACGCGCTGAGTTGAAAGACGGCGCTGACGATGGAGTAGGCGAGGAAGCCGACGAAAACGAACACGCTGATGAGCACCGCGCTCGCGATGACCTTGGTGAAGGTCGAGAGCTGGTTGGAGACTTCCTTCTGATACGCCACGGAAATTTTCTTCAAGCTCGGCACGATGTTGCCGGTGTTTTCGCCGATGGCCATCTGGTCGAGCACGAGCGGCGGGAAACAATCGGTGCGCACCAAGGCGCGCGAAAGGCTTTCGCCCTCAAGCACGCGATCGGTGGCTTCTTCGAATGCCTGACGATGTTTCACATTGAGAATCTGGCGGCCCGTCATTTTGAGCGCTTCGGCGGTGGTGATGCCGTTTTCGAGCAGGACCGAAAGCGTCTGGCTGAACGCGAGCACGGTTTGATTGACCGCGAATTTTCCGACGAGCGGCAACTTGAGCAGCCACGCATCCGTCGTTTCGCGTCCGGCAGGGGTCGCGCGCCAGCGCCAGAAACTCAGAATGCCAAAAACGGCGGCGCCGATGACAAACACGCCGTAGCGCAACGCGAAGTCAGACATGCCGACGAGAATCGCGGTGGAGGTCGGCAGCTTGCCGCCGAGCGAGGTGAGCAGGCCTTGCAAACGGGGCAGGAGAAAGAAGAGGAAAAACAAAATCACGCCGCCGGCCACGAACATCATGAAGACCGGATAAACCATGGCGGCGACGAACTGGCGGCGCAGTTCGCGCTGCTCGACGAGGTGCGCGATCAGACGACGAAGCACTTCCTGCAAGCTGCCCGTGGCTTCACCCGCTTGGATGAGATTGATGGTGGCGCCGTCGAAGACTTCGGGGAAGTCGGCCATCGCGCGCGACAAGGTCGCACCTTCGCTGAGACGTTCCCAGAGACCGCCGCAGAGGACCTTGAGCTTCGGCTCCTGAATACGCTGCGCGAGCAGCCGCACGCTTTCACCGGCCGAGAGCCCGCTGGAGATCAGATCTTCGAGCGCTTGCAAAAAGGGCAGGCGATCGCCGCGGGAAAGTTTTTTGGCGATGCCGGTGCGCTTCGGAGAGATCACCGCCGCGGGCGCGGGAGTGCCGCGACGCGATTTGCGCGTGTCGGTGCGTGTTGTCGTGGCTTCTTCAATGCGGATCGGCTGAAGCCCGCGCGCGCCGAGCAGACGCAGCACATCCTTGCGGCTGGCCGCTTCCAACGTGGAGGAAACGGACTGACCGGAGCGGTCGCGAGCGGTGTAGGCGAAGCGAGGCATTTTAGGAAATCCGAAGGGCGAAAGACGAATGGCGAAGGGGATGGGGCGAAACGGGGTGCGCGGTGCGCCTGCGGAGCGAATTCATGGCGTCACGGATCATTGCTCACGGTCCTTCGTCATTCGGCCTTCGGATTTCGTCATTCGTTGTTGGTCACTGGTCATTCCGCGGCGAAGCCGCGGTCATTTTTCCGTCACCGTGACGACGCGGAGAACTTCGTCCAAAGTCGTGTAACCGGCCTGGACTTTTTCCCAACCGGAGACCTGGAGCGGACGCATGCCGTGTTTGCGCGCGCATTGGGTGAGGGTGCGCGTGCTTTCGCGTTTGATGACGAGATCGTGCAGTTCGTCGTTGGGTTTGAGGATTTCGAAGATGCCGATGCGTCCGCGATAGCCGGTGCCACGGCAGCGATCGCAACCGCAGGGTTGTTTGAGCGATTCGACGAGATCGGCTTCGGCGGGATCGATGCCGAGGACGGCGAGCGTGTCGCGGAGTTTGGTTTTGTTGACCGGTTCCGATTTTGCGCAGTCGGGACAGAGCCGGCGCACGAGACGTTGGGCGATGACGAGTTCGATCGCGGATGTGACGAGGAAGGGCTCGATGCCCATGTCGATCAAACGCGTGAGCGCGCCGGGCGCGTCGTTGGTGTGGAGCGTGGAGAACACCAAGTGACCGGTGAGCGAGGCGCGGATGGCGATCTCGGCGGTGTCGCGGTCGCGGATCTCACCGACCATGATGACGTCGGGATCTTGGCGAAGTACGTGGCGGAGCGCGCTGGCGAAGGTGAGTCCGATTTCGGAACGGACCTGCATCTGGTTCACGCCGGGCACTTCGTATTCGATCGGATCTTCGATGGTGATGATGCGGAGATCGGGGGAGTTGATCTTGCGCAGGAAGGCGTTGAGCGAAGTGGATTTTCCCGAGCCGGTGGGGCCGGTGACGAGGATGATGCCGTGCGGGTAATCGAGTACGTGCGAGATTTGTTCCTGCTCGTGCTTGCTCATGCCGAGACGATCCATCGAGTACGCTTCTTTCTTCTGGTTGAGCAGACGCAGCGAGATAGATTCGGCGTAGATCGTGGGGACAGTGGAAACGCGGATGTCGAGCACGGCGCCGCCCGCGCGGAAATTGATGCGGCCGTCCTGAGGAAGACGTTTTTCCGAGATGTTCATCTTCGCCATGATCTTGAGGCGCGAGATGATGGCGTCTTGGAAACGCAGGAGATTGTCCGGCACGGGCACGGGCACGAGGAGGCCGTCCACGCGATAACGAATTTGGAGACGGCCCTCCTGCGGTTCGAAATGGATGTCGGTGGCTTCGTCGGCGACGGCCTGTGTGATGACATCCGTGACGAAACGAACGACCGCGGCTTCTTCATCGACATCGTCGGCCTGTTGCTGCGCTTCGGGGGCGATGTAGGTGTCGTCGGAATCTTCGAGCGAACCGGAGCCGACGCCGAAGTGCTGGAGGATGAGTTGATGGATTTTTTCCGCGACGCCGAGATGCCAGACGAGCGGACGCGGCGTGAAAGTGCGTATCCAATCCACCATGACATCATCCGGCGGCCAGGCGGTCGCGAGATGAAGCGGCGTGGTCGGTCCTGGCTCGGCAGGAGAGGCGTCGCCGGATGCAGGCGCGCCGAAGAGGATCGGGACGATTTGATAATCGTGGACGAGACGCGCGGGCAGCAGACTGAGCGAGGGGCCGTCGGCTTCGAGATTATGCGCGGTGCCGAGACCGCTGGCCTGGGCGAGTGCGACGAGTGTATCCGGTTCGGAACTACCGAGCACGGCCGCGAGGAGATTGACGCGCTGGCCGCGCGGGGCCTCGAGGATGGACTGGCGCTGCTCGTCGGTCAGACGCTCGGCGAGCGAGGCGGGCAGGGTCGAGTCGGACAGAGAGATGCCGGGCATGACGAGCCGCTTTATTTTTTGCGGTTGATAACCGGGCCGCGGGAATTGCGGTCGACGTTAATCGTGCCGTTGGGCTGGAGGACGCTGTGAACGGCTTCCTTGTTGGGGAGTTGTTCCACTTGTTGAAGCGCCTGCACGTTGTCGGCTTCGGTGCCGGTGAGCACGGTCGGGCGGATGAAGAAGATGAGCTCGGTGCGATCTTCGCGACGTTTACGCGTGCCCAGCAGATCGCCGATGAACGGGATCGGACCGAGGCGATTGGTTTCGCGGAGATTGCTGCGTTTTTGAAGACCGCCGAGGACGATGATCTCGCCGGTTTGTGCGCTGACGGTCGATTCGGTGGTGCGCTTGCTGATGATATATTGGCTGTTGCCATCCACGGTGACCGTGCCGGCGACCTCGGAAATGTCCTGCGTGATCTCCAGTTCGACCGACCCATCGTAGCCGATCAACGGCGTGACGGTGACGGTGGTGCCGATCTCTTGTTGCGTGATGCTCGAGGACGTCGCCAAGCCCGAGCCGGTGGTCGGGCTGCTGGTCGAACCGCTGATCACGGGGCGAGTCTCACCGATGAAGATTTTGCCCTCCTTGTTGTGCGTCGTGGTGATGCTCGGCACGGACAGGATGGAGCTGTTGTTTTTCCGCGGAGTGGTGGTGAGGCTGATGACGGCGGAGAGATCGAGCTTACCGGTCGCGGTGGCGAACCCCGTCGGGGTGGTGGAGTCGAGTGTGGTGGGCAGCCCGCCAACGGTGGTGCCGGCGCCCGAACCGACGGCGCCCACGAGTTTGCCGTTTCGCACCGCGAGACCGAGCGCGCTGATGCCGGAAGTGGCTTCATCGGTGAGAACGACCTCCGCGATCACGACCTCGATGCGAACTTGTGCGAGGGAGATGTCGATTTTTTCGATCAGCTCTTTGATGAGGCGGATGTCGTCGACCGTGCCGGAGGCGATGATGGCGTTGGTGCGTTCGTCGGGTTGGATATTGATGAGCGAGCTGAACTCGTTGCTCGGTGCGGCGACGTCCACGAGCGTGGTGGCGGCATTGGCCGTCGGCGGAGGCGGAGCGCCTTCGGGGGCGGCGACGTTGTTGCCGGGGCGGATGGCGTTGATGGGACGCGTACTGCCGGTGCTTTGGGCGGCGCGAGTTTGGCCGGTGATGAGTGTAGTGAGGATCGTGCTGACCTCGGGCGCCTTGGCGTGCTTGAGGTAGATGACCTCGTTGCGCGTGTTGGGGTCGGCTTTGACGTCGAGCTTGGCGATGAGTTCGTCGAAGAGCGGGAACTGGCGGGGATCGCTGAATAGGATGACCTGATTGGTGCGGTCGTCGGCGTGGTAGGACGTCGAGGAACCGATCTGCGGCTGCAGCGGTTGGAGGAACGTGCGCAGTTTGGTGACGATGTCGCTCGCCTTGGCGCCGTTAACGAGCGTGTAGAACTTCATCTCGGTGCCGGCGGGCATGGGGCGGTCGGTTCTTTCGATCAGCGTCTCGATGCGTTGCAGCGTGGTGATCGTGTCGGTGACGAGGACCGCGTTGGCCTTTTCGAAAATGACCGGCGCGCTGTTGGGGAAAAGCGCGCTGATCTGCGGCACGAATTCTCCGGCGCGGAGGAATTGAAGCTGAAACAACTTCGCCGCGATCTGTCCGCTGGGCGGCATTCCGAGCGTGGATTCTTCGAGGAGCGGCGGGGATTCGATGCGCGCGTTGCCGAGGGGAACGACTTTGACGAATTTCGAGCCGAGCGGGACGAGCGCGATTTGGTTGAGCGTGAGGACGGTTTCGATCGCCTGGAGGAATTCGGCCCTCGTCGGCGGCGACCTAAAAACGATGGAGAGTTCCGGGTTTGGCAGGCCCTGCGGGCGGAGCACGACGCGACCGGTGAGTTCCTCGACCACCGGAATCAGCAGGCTCAACGGCATCTGCGGCATGCTGATCTCTCCGGGCCAACGTTCATTCGGGTTGCCGGACACTGTCAGCTGAGTGACGTCGACAGGCTGCGCTGCGGCGGACGCGGATGTGCCGGAAGGAGCGGGAAGGTTTTGGCCGTTCAGGGTAAGGGCGGCGCCGGCCAGGCCGGAGAGCCACCACAAGCGAGAGAGACGCGGGGTCATGCGGTATGAAGTTGGTCTAGGCGAAAAGGAAACAGGTGTCCGCCAGGGGCGGGATGAGAGGGGAAGTCCACTGGCTTGTAAACGGCGATATGCGAAAACGACATCGGTTTGGCGCGGTCTATGACGCCGCTGGTGTCGCGCAGGTTGCCGGGATTTGTCGCTTGCCCGAAATATCGTGGTTTCCACACCTTTGCCGCACGATGCCGAACAGCTTTGGAAAAATTTTCACCATCACCACCTGGGGCGAGAGTCATGGCGCCGGCGTGGGTGTGGTCATCGATGGATGCCCGCCGCTGCTGCCGCTCACGGTGGAAGAAATCCAAAGCGAGCTCGACCGGCGGCGCCCGGGACAGAGCGACATCGTGACGCCGCGCAAAGAAGAAGACCGCGTGGAGATTCTTTCCGGTCTCTTCGAAGGGAAAACCACCGGCACGCCCATCGCCATGCTGGTGCGCAATGCCGATCATCGCTCCAGCGCGTATTCGGAGATGAAGGACAAGTTTCGTCCTTCGCACGCGGATTTCACGTATCACTCCAAGTTCGGCATTCGCGATCACGCGGGCGGCGGTCGCAGCTCGGCGCGCGAGACGATCGGCCGCGTGGCGGCGGGCGCGATTGCGAAAAAAATCCTCGCCTCCGCCGGCGTGGAAATTCGCGCCTTCATCACGCGCATCCACGATATCGCCGCGCCGGAAGCGGCGTTGGAAAACTTCCCCACGTTGGCGGACGTCGAAGCGACGGCGATTCGTTGTCCGCACACCGAGACCGCGGAAAAAATGATCGAGCGCATCAAAGCCGTGCGCGCCGAAGGGGATTCGGTGGGCGGCGTGATCCGTTGCCGCGTGCGCGGCGTGCCCGCGGGGCTGGGGGAGCCGGTGTTCGATCGGCTCGAAGCCGATCTCGGCAAAGCGATGCTGTCGTTGCCCGCGACCAAAGGTTTTGAAATCGGCAGCGGTTTCGGCGGCACGCTGCTGAGGGGCTCGGAGCACAACGACCTCTTTGAAGTGCGCGACGGGAAAACGCGCACGACCACGAATCGCTCCGGCGGCATCCAAGGCGGCATCAGCAATGGCGAAGAGATTTATTTCAACGTGGCATTCAAACCCACCGCGACGATCTTGCAGCTTCAGAAAACCGTCGATGTGCAAGGTCAGCCGACCGAGCTGATGGGCAAAGGACGTCACGATCCCTGCGTGGTGCCGCGCGCCGTGCCGATCGTGGAAGCGATGACGGCGCTCGTGCTCGTGGATCACTGGCTGCGTCAAAGCGCGCAGACGCGGACATTTTCGTTCTGAAGCCCGCCGATCGATCGCGGGCGGGCGCTCCAGCGCCTAACGTTCAGAGCTCTCGAAAAAAGTACGATCGTGATTGGGACACACGCGCCACCGCCGGCGCTTAATTAGCTGGCTGTGGCGCGCTAACAAAAAGGTTCCGAAGAAGCCGCTGGCACTTTTGTGTTCTTTGGCTTCTTTCGCGACTCGATGAACGATGTCCCGACTCCTTTAGTGTACGTGATCCTGGGCGCCTCCGGCTCCGGGCGACGCGAGGTGCTGGCCGATTTGATCGGTGACGGACTCGATCCGGACGAGAGTGCCGTCGTGTTGCTCGCCGAAGGCGAAGCGGCCGATCCGCGCGATGCGAAGCTCGGTCGCGTGGTGCGTTGGCGCTGGCTTGGTGAAGGCGGTATTTCCGTGCCGGAAGACGCGCTCGCGGGCGCCACGCATGTGTTTTTCATGACCGATGGTCGTGCGAATCCGGTGGACCAAATCGAGGCGTTCAAGCCCTGGCTCGATGCGAGCGGTGGCGAACTCGCGCGCATCATCACCGTGGTGAACTGCCAGCTCGCGGAGAAACACAAGGCGCTGGTCCCGTGGTTTGAAGCGTGTATCCATTTTTCGGATGCGGTGTTGCTCGCGCGTCGCGAAGGCGTGGCCAATAAGTGGATCTCGGACTTCCAGGCGATTTTTAAGAAGAAGTTTTATCCGTGCCTCTTTGAGTTTGTGAAAGACGGTCGCGTGAAAAATCCGCCGCTGCTGCTCGAGCCGCAGGCGCGGCGGATGTCGCATCTTTTCGACGAACCGGAATGGTTGGTCGATGGGGTCGACGCCGAGGAACCGGTCGAAATGGGCGAAGGTGACGAAGACGAAGGCGTTGTTCTCGAAGAAGAGGTCGAAGTCACCCAAGCGGTGGATCCGTATCTCGAACGTCGTGCCGGCGGCCGCCGCGCGATCGAGTTGCCGGAGGTCGCGAAATTCCTCGAGTGAGCGCAGCGCGTTTCTTCGGTTTCGGTCGGACAGGATTAACGGGAGCGCCGGATTCTGAAGCAGGGATGATGTTCCGCATCGTCCGCTGGGAGCGCCGGCGGCCCGCCGGCATTTTTGAGGAGCCGGCCAGCGGCCGGCGCTCCGGGGAGGCGAACTCCACGGCTGCGATCTTATTGGAAACACTCGTTGGGTCGTCGCGGCTCAAACGAACTATCCAATAAAAAGTCCGCGCGGGCGAACCCGGCGCGGATTTGAGAAAGGCGGACGAAGCGTGCGCGATTATTTCGCGGCGGCCACGGCGGCGGCGAAGGCCTGCGCCTTGGCGGTGATGGCGGCCCAATTCTTTTCCTTGAGCGCCTTGGCTTCGACGAGCGAGCTGCCGGCGGCGGTGGCGGTGGCGCCGGCTTTGAGGAAGTCGCCGACATTTTTTTCGTTCACGCCGCCCGTCGGCACGAAGTCGATCTGCGGGAAGGGCGCTTTGACCGACTTGATGTAGGCGGGGCCGAAGAATTCGGCGGGGAAAATCTTGATCGCGTCGGAGCCGGCTTCCCACGCGCGGACGATTTCGGTGGGCGTGAGCGCGCCGCTGAAGACGGGGACGCTGTAGCGTTTGCAGACTTCGATCACGTCGGGGCGCGTGGCGGGCGTGACGATGAATTTCGCGCCGGCGAGGATGCCCGCGCGGGCGGTTTCGGCGTCGAGGACAGTGCCGAGGCCGAAGAGGAAATCGGGGAGCTCGCTCGTGGCTTTTTCGAGCAGGCGGATCGCGCCGGGCGTGGTCATGGTGAGCTCGATGCTCGTGAGACCGCCGGCGGCGAGCGCCTTGGCGCAATCGAGGAGGCCATCGGGACCGTCGGCGCGAATGAGCGCGACGACCTTCTCGGACTTAATCTTGGAGAGAACGGCGTCTTTATTCATGGGGAGGACGGTCTAGGCGTCGGCGCGAAACGGGGAAACTCTTTTCGATGACGGGCGAATCGGAACGTTGGAAAGCCGCGCTTGGCGTCGCGGGAAACTTGGTGCAACTATTTCCGCCTTCGAACGATGAACCCAGTCGCGTCCAGTTTCGAGCCGGCACCGGCGACCCGCGTGTGGCGTTGTCGCGACCGGTCGCTGACGCTGGGTGGCGTGCCGCAGATCATGGGCATCCTGAATGTGACGCCGGATTCGTTCTTCGACGGCGGGCGTCATACGCAACTCGAACTGGCGATGGCGCGGGCGCGACAATTGGTCGAAGAAGGGGCGGCGATCATCGATGTCGGCGGTCAATCGACGCGTCCGGGTTTCGAAGAAGTTTCGACCGCCGAAGAACTTTCGCGCGTGGTGCCCGTGGTCGCGGCGATCGCGCGCGAGTTGGATGTGGTGATTTCGATAGACACATATCGCCCGGAAGTCGCGCGCGAGGCGTTGGCGGCGGGGGCGCATATCGTGAACGATATTCACGGTCTTCAGGACGCGCCCGCCTTGGCCGAATTGGCGGCGAAACACGGCGCGGGCGTCGTCGCGATGCATCACGACCGGACCTTTCGCGACGAAACAGGACGCGAACTCGCGCGCATGCGGGAGTGGTTTGCGCGGACGTTATCGATCGCGGCGGACGCTGGTCTCGATCCATCCGCCGTGGTGCTCGATCCGGGAATCGGTTTCTACAAAACGCAGGCGCAAAATCTCGCGCTGCTCGGCCGGCTCGCGGATCTGCGCGAGAGCGGTCACGCGGTGCTTCTTGGCGCGTCGCGCAAATCCGTCATCGCCCATGTGCTCGACGGCGTGGGCCCGGAGGAACGTCTCGAAGGCACGCTCGCGCTCACGGCGTTGGCGGCGTGGCAAGGCGTCGAGATCGTGCGCGTGCACGATGTGCGCGCGAACTTGCGCGCGGCCCGCGTGGCGTCGGCGACGCGCATCGTCGCGGGGCAAGGAGAAAATTTTTCATGACCGCACGCATACACCTTCGGAACATGGCCTTTTATGGCTATCACGGACACCTCTCGGCCGAGAACGCGCTCGGTCAGCGGTTCCAAATCGATCTCGCGCTGACCACGGACATCACCGAAGCGGCGAGTTCGGATGCGCTCGAGGACACGGTGGATTATGTGGCGATTTACGGTTTGTGCCGCGAAGTCGTCGAAGGTGCACATGTGAAACTCCTCGAAACGCTCGCCGCGCGGATCATGGATCGCGTATTGCAAGATTTCCCGCGGGTGCAAAAAGTGGAGATCACCATTAGAAAACCGTCGGTGCCCCTTCCCGGGGTGCTCGATCACGTGGCACTCGAAACCAGCAAATCCCGTGGCTGATGTTTTCATAGGACTAGGCGGTAATCTCGGCGACCGCGAGGCGCTGCTGACTGAAGCGTTGCGCAAACTCGACGCGACGCCCGGCATCACCGTCGCCTCGGTGTCGTCTCTCTATGAAACGAAACCCATCGGCCACACCGCGCAGCCGGATTTCCTGAATCTGGTCGCCAAACTCGCGACCGATCTGCCGCCCTATGCGCTGCTCGATACCTGTCTGCGCATCGAAGCGGAGTTGGGACGCGAACGTCGCGAACGCTGGGGACCGCGCACCGTCGATATCGACATTCTCTGGTGCGAAGGCGTGCAGCAGGCCGAGACGGGACTCACGCTGCCGCATCCACGCATGCATGAACGCGCGTTTGTGCTCGTGCCGCTCGCCGAACTGGCGCCGAAGCTGAAGCTCGATGGCCGCCCGATCGGGAAACTGATCCAGGAACTCGGCGAACAAGCCGAAGGCGTGAAGAAACGCGGCATCTTGCTGTGGAGAAAAACGGCGGGTCGCTGATGCACATTCGCCCGTTTACGATCGAGGGCGGCCTGGAAAGGTTGTTTGCCGCCACGGCGGAGCTGCCGTATGCGTTTTTTCTCGAAAGCGGACTGCCGGCGGGCGGACTCGGGCGGTATTCGTTTATTGGATACGATCCCTTCGCCGTTTGGCGCGTGCGGCCCGGCGGTGATGCGGAAGTATGCTGGCGCGACGGGCGCATCGAACGCCTGCCGGGCGAACCGCTGATGGCGTTGCGGGCGTTTCACGCGCGCTTCGCGGTCGAGAGTGCGCCTGGCGCGCGGCTGCCTTTTGCCGGCGGCGCGGTGGGTTTTTTTTCTTACGAATTTGGACTTCGCTTTGAAGGCATTGTGCGCACGAGCCCCGACGATCTCGTGCTGCCGGAAGCGGAGTCGGCGTTCTACGACGCGGTGATCGCGTGCGATCAGGAAACCGGCGAAATCATGTTGGCGAGCGCGTTGGCCGACCAAGCGGCGGCGGAGGCGGCGATGACACGAATCGAAACAATCGCGCGAGAAGCGTTGGCGCAGCAGCGCGAGCAATCGGCCCAATCATCGCGGCGCGAGCCGGTGCGGCTGACCTCGAACTTCACGCAAGCCGCGTACGAAGACGCGGTGCGACGCGTGAAGGACTTCATTCGTTCGGGCGATGTTTATCAGATCAATCTGAGTCAGCGCTTCGAGATGCCGCTGCTGGAAACGCCGGCGCGACTCTATGCGCGGCTTCGACGCAAGAGTCCCGCGCCTTATGGTTGCTTTTTGAACTTCGGCGCGCTGCAGGTCGCGGGCGTTTCGCCGGAACGTTTTTTGCGTGTGGAAAATGGATGCGTGATCACGCGGCCGATCAAAGGCACACGTCCGCGCGGCCGTGATGCCGAAGAGGATGCCGCGCTGAAAAACGAACTCGCACAGAGCACTAAAGATCGCGCGGAACTGCTCATGATCGTGGATCTCGAGCGCAACGATCTCGGACGCGTCTGTGTGCCCGGCTCGATCTCTGTCGCGGAGTTGTTCGCGCTCGAAGCGCATCCGACCGTGTGGCATCAAGTGGCCGAAATTTCGGGCCGGCTCGCGCCGGGACGCGATATTTTCGACTGTGTGCGCGCGGCGTTCCCGGGCGGCTCCATCACCGGCGCGCCGAAAGTGCGCGCGATGCAGATCATCGACGAACTCGAGCCGCACCGCCGTCATCTCTACACCGGCGCGATGGGTTATCTCGGTTTCGATGGACGCGCGGAGTTGAACATCGCGATCCGCACCATCACCTGCACGAACGGCCGCGCGTATTTCCATGCGGGTGGCGGCGTGGTATGGGATTCTGATCCAACGGCGGAATACGAAGAAACGTTAACCAAAGCGCGCGCGCTGCGCGCCGCGTTGGAAGCGGCCGGAGACGATTCATGACGACGGTGATTTGGAACGGAAAACCGCGGCCCGCCGACGAAGCGTCGCTCTCGCCGAAGGGCGATGGCGTGCAGTTTGGCGCGGGGGTTTTCACGACCGTCCGCGTGCGTGGCGGACGCGCGGAGTTGTTGCCGCAACATCTCGCGAGACTGCGCCGCGATGCGGTGGCGATCGGACTGACGCCGCCCGACAACGCGACGGGGCTTCTCGAGCGTATTGGCGAATGCACTACACAAAACGCCATCGAACAGGGTGGCGTGAAAGTGGTGTGGCTCGCGGATCGCGAAGGTCGCACGGCGGAGTGGATCGCGCCGCGTCCGCACGGTTACGGTCCCGAACAAGTCGCGCGAGGATTTCGCCTGCAAACCCGCGGCTGCGAAGTGCGCGAGCAGCGGACGTTGATCCGCCACAAGACGACGAACTATCTCGAACACCTGATCGCGAAACGCGCCGCGCTGTCGGCGGGGTTTGACGAGGCGCTGTGGATCAATGAGCGCGGTGAAGTGCTCGAAGGGGCGACGACGAATTTGTTTCTCGTGCGCCACGGCGAATTGATCACGCCGCCGGTCGAAAGCGGGCTGCTGCCCGGGGTGGTGCGCGCGTGTCTGCTCGATGAGCGACGTTTTCCGCGAGTGCGCGTGGCTCGTGTGAGCCGCGGAGAATTGTTGTCCGCGGAAGAAGTGTTTGTGACCAACGCGCTTGCCGGCGTGATGCCCGTGCGTGCGGTCGATGAGCATGTGTTTGATTGGGAGAATAATCCCGTCACGCGCCGCGTGGCCGAGGTCTTCGACGAGGTTTCGCGGAGCGCGTAAACGGCCGGCTAAAATGCGAGTCGTCAGGGATATGCCTTGCCGGGCGCGCGACCGAAAAGCGGAGTAGTGGTATGAAAAAGTCCGTCCTTGTTTACTCGCTCTTGTTGGCAGTGGCGCTGCCGGCGGCGCCGCTGGTCGATGAACCGGTGGCCGAGCTGCGTATGCAGGATGGTACGCGCAGCGATGCGATCGTGCGCAGTTTGGGCGGCGACGCGGTGCTTTTGCAGCACGCGCAAGGCGTCGAAATCGTCGCGTTTTCGGCGTTCCCGGCAGAGTATCGTCGACCGTTGGAGGAGCGTCGTCAGGCGCAGATAAAAAATACCGCCGGCCGCGCGGCGGATGTGTCTTATCGATTCCCGCCTCCGCCAACGCTCACGCCTGCGGAAGGCGAAGAAGCGCGCATCGCGGGACGCGTGTTTGTGAACACGACCGATGCCGGCGACCTGAAGCTTTCGGGCGTGCGCGTGTTTGTGTATTCAAAAGAAGACTACCGCAAACAGGCCGCCTGGTATTCGGAGCATCCATGGGAAGCCTCGCGCTCACACAGCCGCAACGCCGAGGAGCTTGCGCGCGAGGAAAATTCGCTCGGGGCGATGCAGCAGTTTGAAGCTGCGACGGAGATCGCGGCGCTCGGCTGGCGATTGGTGACGCCGTCGCCATTTTCCGCGGTGACGGATGCGGAAGGACGTTTCTCGATCACGCATCGCGTGGCGCCGCCGTATTTCGTGGTCGCGCATGCGTCGCGCGAAGTGGATGGCGAAGTGGAGTACTATCGTTGGGCGGTGATTTCCGATCAGATCGACGACCCGGAAAACGTGCTGCTCTTCAACGATAACATGGACTGAGCGGAGAGAAGTTGGAAATGAGGCTGGCGGAGCCGCGCATTGTCGCTTCCGTTGCGCCCATGCCTGAATCTACACCCGTCAATACCGCCGACTCCGGACTGGAGATCCGCACGCATTTTGTCCGCGGACGCAATGCGCTGGTGGCGAGGGCGGATTTCGGCGATTTGTTCGTCGATTATTATCTGCATCTCAGCGACCAGAAGCTGCAGATCGCGCCTGAACACGACGCGATGTTCAAGCGGGCGCTCGCGGCGTTTGCGCTCCATTCGGCTTCGCGCCCGTGGAAAGAAATGACCGCGTGGACGATCAATTTCCAGCAACCGCTGCTGAACATCTTCCTCACCGGTGATAACGAAACCGGCGCGATCACCGGACGCGTTTTCTCCGAGGATGTGCGCGAACTTTCGGAGAATGTTTTTTATAGCGATATCGTGCGGCCCGGACAGCCGCGTCGGCGCAGCGTGGTGAACTTTTCCGGTAACGATCCGTTTGTGGCCGTCGAAACGCTCTACCAGCAAAGCGAGCAGCGTCCCGCGCGTTTGTTTCAGTTGGGTGAAGAAGATTTCGCGTTGGTGACGGAGCATCCGGATTGCGATGTCGCGTGGTTCCAGTCGTTGACGGCGGAAGCGGTCGCGGAGCTCGATCGCACGGAGACGATGTCGTTGTTGGAGCGTCGTGTGTATCGCTGGCACTGCGGCTGCAATCAGGACCGCATCATGGAAGTGCTCGCACCGGCGATGCGTCAGGATCCGCAGGCACTTTTCGAAAACGACGAGCGCATTGAAGTGCGTTGTCCACGCTGCGCGGCGCGCTACACGATCACGCGCGAAGCGATGGAGGCGTTTGTATCCAAAAACCCATGACGCCCGAGCACGCGACAGCGGCGGCTGACTCCGGGAGCGCGAGCCCCGACATCCTCGAAACGATCTGGCGCGGCTTTGCGGAGTCGTCGTCGCTCGATCTCGCCAACCTCGTGCTCGGCATCATCGGCGTGGTGCTCATGATCCGGCGCAGCCTTTGGGCGTTTCCGATCGGGCTGGTCGCGGTGAGCGTGCAAGGCGTGTTGTTCTGGCGCGCGAAGTTTCCCGCGGACGCAGTGCTGCAGATCTTCTTTTTTGTGACGCTGGCTTGGGGCTGGCGTCACTGGGTGCGCGATCGCGGCGATGCGCCGGAGCTGCCGGTGACGACGCTGAGCTGGCGCGGTCGCTTGATGACGCTCGGGCTCGCGGCGATCGCGATGGTCGTGTGGGTGTTCACCTTTGGGCGCTGGGCGGGCGCGGCGATGCCCTGGCGCGATGCGTTCATCGCGTCGTTCAGCGTGGCCGCGCAAGTGTTGCAGGCGCGGAAAAACATCGAGAACTGGCCGCTGTGGCTCGTGGTAAACGCGGTGGCGGTCGCATCGTATTGGGATGCCGAGCTGGCGTTCACGACCTTCTTGTACGCGGTGTATTTTGTGCTCGCGCTGACTGGCTGGCGCGCGTGGAGCCGCGCGAAAAAAATGCAGGGGGCTGTGGCATGAGTGACGTGTTGCGCGTGGCGCTTTTCGGGACGGAATCCACCGGCAAGTCGGCGCTCGCCGAGAAATTGGCGGCGCATTTTGGCGAGCCGTGGTCGCCGGAATACGTGCGACAATTTTGGGACGAGCACGACGGCAGGATCGAAGGACGCGATCTCGACGCGATCGCGCGCGGGCAGGTCGCGGGCGAAGAACGCGCGGCGGCGGCGGCGCGGCGTATTGTTTTTCATGATACAGAGCTTGTGACCAATGTGCTCTGGGCCGACGTGTTGTTTCCGCGCGAGTGTCCGCCGTGGGTGCGCGAAGAAGCCGAGAAGCGCAGCCGGAGAATGGCGCTGTATTTGTTGTGCGCGGCGGATGTGCCGTTCGCGCCGGATCCGCAACGCGTGTTTGCAGATGAAGCGGCGCGGCAAACGAGCGCGCGGCAGTGGCGCGCAGAACTCGAGCGGCGCGGTTTGCCCTTTGTCGAGATCTCGGGCGATTGGGCGGAACGCGAAACGCGCGCGATCGCGGCGGTGAACGCGCTGCTCGCGCGATGAGAACGGATTTGCCGCCGGAGGCATTCCCGCTACGGGTGCGTGCGTGATGGTGACGAACGCACTTCCTCAAGATTATCTCGATCGCTTCAGCGGCGTGGGCCGGCTGGTGGGCGCGGCTGGATTGGCGCGGCTCGCAGGTGCGCATGTTTGCGTGATCGGTGTGGGCGGAGTGGGATCGTGGTCCGCGGAAGGACTCGCGCGCAGCGGCGTTGGCGCGATCACGGTTGTCGATCTCGATGATGTTTGCGTCACCAACGTGAATCGTCAGTTGCCCGCGCTCGATGGCGCGATCGGTCGTCCCAAAGTGTCTGTCATTGAGGAGCGTATACGTGCGATCAATCCCGCGTGCGTCGTCGAGGCGCGTGCAGAATTTTTCACCAAGGAATCTGCCGATCGCGTGCTCGCGCCGAGCTACGATGTGGTGATCGATGCGATCGACGGCATGTCGCAAAAGGCGCTGTTGATCGCCGAATGCGTGAAACGCGGACGGGCGTGCGTGACTGTTGGCGGCGCCGGTGGCAAACGCGATGCGACGCGCATCCGCACGGGCGATCTCGGCGAATCGCAGGGCGATGATTTGCTGAGGCTGGTGCGGAAAAAATTGCGGCGCGATCACGGCTTCGCGGGAGGCGAGGGCAATCGCTACGGCGTGCGCGCCGTGTACTCCAACGAGCGTCCGGTTTTTCCGTGGGCCGATGGCACTTGCTCCGCGGCGCCCGAGCCGGGCAGCAATCTCAAGCTCGATTGCGCGAGCGGCTTCGGCACGGCGGTGTGGGTGACGGCTGCGTTTGGACTTAGCGCGGTGCAGGAAGCGGTGGCGTTGATCGTCGGACGCGAAGACGCGTGACGGGGAAAAACATCACGCGTCTGTCGCTTGCAGCAAGGTGCGGACGACGTCTTCCGCGCGCAGTGAGTCGCCACTGAAGTCGAAGTGATGACCGAGCTCGGCGAGTTCATCACCAGCCGTGATGAGCGGCAGCTCCTGCGAAGTTTCGCTTTCAGGACGTCTCTGAGCGAGACCGGCCGTGGCGAGCAGCGCGTTGCAGAGACATTGGCGACCGGCGGTCTCTTGGAGTGTCCCGTTTTTACGCAGATAATCCGGCACCGGCTCGGCCGAGCAGCGGTACCCGAACGAACCATCGGTGCGCATGAACGGCTGCCGCAGATAACCGAGATCACAGATGCGACTGCGCTTTTCGTGAAGCGCCGGGTCGGAAAGCGTTTCCGGAACTTGCACGACTTTGAACGGGAAGCCGGTGGGCGACGCACAAGGTTCGGTGCGCACGTGCACGGAGCCGTCGCGGATTTGCTCGCGCAAACGCTGTTTCAATGTCGGATCGAGCCCTGATTCGTCACATACGGCAAAGGCGGTTCCGATCTGCACGCCGGCCGCGCCGAGTGCGAGCGCTTCGGTGATTTTCTCCGGACGCGAACAGGCGCCGGCCAACCAAAACGGAACACCGAGTTCGCGGAACTTGGACAGATCCGGGGCATCGCGCGGTCCGTACACCGGTTCGCCGCTCGTGGAAAGCTGGAGCGGGCCGCGGGGTGGCGCGTTGTGGCCTCCGGCGCTCGCTCCCTCCACCACGAAGCCATCGACCTTGCCGGTGGATTTTTTGGCGAGCGTTTGCGCGAGCGCGGCGGAAGAGACGACGGCGTAGAATTGCGGACGTTTCAACAGAGGCGGTGTATCCAAAAACAAACTACGTGGACCGAACTCGAGCGATGCCTCCGGTGCGTCGGAGGGAAGTCCGTCGATATCGATCTTGATCGAAGCGCTTTCGCCGCGCGCAAAACAATCGAGAATGCCCGGGATGGCGCGCGGGATGCCGGCGCCCATGAGGACCGCGTCGACGCCGGCGAGCATGGCGCCGTAAAGCGAGGGCAGGGTGGGCAACTGGATTTTTTCCAGGAGGTTCAGGCCGACCGGTCCTGTGTGGCCTTCCTTGGCGAGAAACACCTCGGCAAACGCGGAGACCACGGTGATTTCCATCAAGGCGGCGGAGGGTTTCATCGACGGCATCGGCGTGAGCTTGAAGGGCCGTCCTGCCGGAATGCCGCCAGGAACATAGTAGTCATTCCACACGCGCGCAGCCATCGCGGGGATGGGAAAGTGATCGAACGCCCGACGCAGGTGTCCGCCGGGATCGCCGCGCTGAAGTATTCGCGCGTGTACGACAGGAAGCAGAGTGCCCGAAACGACGCCGAGTTGGCCGGTGAGTGATACAGCACGAGCAAGACGCCAGTTGGAAATGGCGACGCCCATGCCGCCCTGGATGATAATGGGAAGAAACATGACGCGGGCCGTTTTAGTGCGGCACGTAATAGAGGGTGGCTATGTAGCGTCCCGTCTGAAAGCGCGCATCAGACGCGGCTACTGGTAAAAGATACGCGGATTTTGTCAGGCCGCGCGCGGCGTGAGGCGCAACAACTCGACATCGTGCGCAGCGATCGTGAGTGCGATCTCTCCGTCGATGTCGCCGAGATCGTGTTGTCGCCAAAGATCGCGAACCGATTGGCCCGTCGCGAGTCCGATGCGATCGAAACGCAGGCGCATGGAACGGGTTTGTTCGCCGCGGTTGAACAGGCCAACTGCGCACGAACCGTCTTCGAGCGGCTTTTTGAAGACATCGATGACACCGATGGTGGCGACGCGACGTGCGGAAAGGCCGAGTGCGTCCTGATTCACCGCGATGACCTCATCGTTGGTGAGCAGACCGAGCGTGAAATCGTCGAGTCGTTCGAGGTCGCAGCCGATGAGCAGCGGCGCGGCGAGCAGGCACCACAGACTGAAATGCGAATACTGCTCGGCGGGTGTGAGTCGCGTGGCGTGGAGCTGCGGTCCCCAGCCCACCCAACCGAGCACGAGCATGTCGGGATCGTTCCAATGTCCCGGACGCGAAAACGGCGCCCAGGCATCCTGATTGAAACCGATTTCGCTGACGGCGAATTGCCACGGCTGCGGCGTCGGCGGTGTCCACACATCGACGATATCGCCGGTGGTGCGCCAGGCGTTGGCGAGCGACGAAAGTTCGGCGGCGTCGGCGAAAGGCGCGGAGTTGGAAAGGCTGAGCACGATATCGCGTCCGGTGCGGAGCAACGCTTCGGCCATCTCGCGCGTGTGATCGATGTCGTTGGGATGCCAGTCGTATTTGAGATAATCGAAGCCCCATTCGGCGAACTGGCGCGCGTCGTTTGCCGCAAAACGAAATTTGCCGAGACGCTTGTTGCATTCGTAGTCGGCGAGCTTTTCCCACGCACCGTTAGGCGAGTCGCTCGAACCACCGCGATAACCGCCGTAAGTCGTGATCCACGGTGAAGAGTAGATGCCGGCCTTCAACCCCAGTGCGTGAATCTCGTCGCAGAGTTTTTTGAGATCGGGAAATTTTTCGTTGGGCTGGATCGCGAAGTGAGGGCCACCGCGTTCGCCCTGCCAGGTGTCGTCGATGTTGATGTAACTCCAGCCGTGATCGGCGAGTCCTGCGGAAACGAGCGCTTTTGCGGAGCGCAACACCTTGTCCTGATCGACGGTGTAGGCCCAACAGTTCCAGCTGTTCCAGCCCATGGGCGGGGTGAGCGCGATCGTGTCGCCGACGACGATGCGGAATGATTTTTCCGCGGAGCCGAGGGTATTGCTCGCGCGGAGAGTCACGGCGTGTTCGCCCAGCGCTGTAGTGGATCCGTGAATACGCCCGGTGGTTGAGTCGATCGAGAGGCCCGGAGGAAGACCCGCGGCGGAAAACGTCATCGGACGAAGACCGCTCGCGGGAATTGTGTAGAGAAACGGTGCGCCGGGTGTGACGCCGAAGCACGGCGCGCCGTTGATGCGCGGCGTTTGCGGAGGACGGGGTGCGCGGATTTCGGGGGAAACCATGAAAGCGTGATTAGGAGTGTTGAGCGCCGAAGAAGCGCAGGAAGTTTTCCTCGACTGCGTCTGCGAGTGATTGCGGCGACATGCCGAGAAACGCGGCGAGTCCGGTGTAAGCGGCTTCGATGTTGCCGGGATGATTGACGGTCGATCCGTCGGCGGCGGACGGTAGTTTGTGCGTCCGCCACGCGTGAGGAACGGGCATCGCGGGTGCGTCGGTTTCAATCAGAAGACGATCGGGTGGAACGCGTCGGAATGTATCCAGTTTCTTGTGACGATTCTCCGCGAGGAAGCTGCCGTTGAAAGAGAAGTACGCGCCGAGGGAGGAAAAAGAAGCGACCATTTCGACGGGGCCTCCATACGCGTGCAGAAGAAATCCGCGTGACGGTCGTTCTGCGCGACGAAGGAAATCGTGAAGCGCGCCCCATGCATCGAGGCAGTGAATCGTGACGGGCAGATCGCGTGTGGCGGCCAGCGCGAATTGTCGGGAGAAAACGTCCAGCTGTTCTTCCAGCGGCGCGCGGCGGAGATCTGCAAGACGAGGATCGTCGGGCGCGGCGCGATCGAGTATCCAGCGATCGAGACCGATCTCACCGATGACGGCGTGAGGATGCGACGCGAGAAGCGCGGTGAGTTGTTCAAACCAATCGGCGCCGCGATTGCCGACATGCCATGGATGAAGACCAAGGCTGGGGCGAATCCACGCGTGTTGTTGCGACAACTCGATCACGCGCGCCCAGTCGCCCTCGTGCGTGCCGTTCACGACGGCGCTGCGTAATCCCAACGCGGGAAGTTGTGCGGCGATTTTCTCCCAGTGAGGCGCGAGCCACTCGTCCTGCAGATGATTGTGCGCGTCGTACAACGGAAGACTCATGGCGACGAGAAAAGCCGGGCTCAGGTGGCGCTCTCCGCGAGCTGTCGGATGCGTTTGCGCACGGCGGCGAGACCATTGCGGCGCGTAGGTGAGAGGTCGCGGATGAGGCCGAGCTTATCGAGAAACTCGGGTTCGGTGATCGCGGCTTCGGATGCCAGCGCGCCATCGTAGAGACGCACCATCACGGCAACAAGCGCCTTCACCATCGGCGATTCGGCGTCGGCGCGGAGATAAAGATGTTGGTCGCGCACCTCGCCGACGAGCCACACAGGCGACACACAGCCGGGCACGCGGTTGGCTTCGATTTTCTCCGCGGGAGGAAGCGGCGGCGTGCGGCGTGCGCGATCGACGAGCAACGAGAGACGTTCGTGACGATCCTCAACGAAAGATAACTCCTCGATGAGGCGCTGTTGTTTTTCGGCGAGAGTCATGGCGCGACGTCGAAAAATGCCGATAGCTCCTTCTCGGGATCAAGAAAGCGGATGTCGGTGATGCGAAGCTCTGCGTCCAAATGGAGAGCCGTGAGTTTGTTTTCTTCGCGGGGCAGACATTCGAGAATACCGTCTGTATCCACCAAAAGGATACGATGCGGATATTTGCGCATCTTCGGGAGCGCGAAGGCGCGTCCGATCGCCGGCATGCCGCGAATGTCGGCGAGAAACACGGCGTGGTGTTCGTCGAGAAAGCTGGCGGGTTTTTGCGAGAGCACATGATTGGCCGACTTCGCTGCGCTCATGGAGAAACCTGCAAGCAACACGCGCACGCCAGGTGCGAGGATTTGCTCACGATCGTGCTGATCTTTCAGCGAAAACGAAGCGACCGTGTCGCCCACGCGATAGATGTCTGAGGCGAGAAGCGTGTGGCTGGTAAACGCGAGAAACAGGCACAAAAAAACGCGCATGGTGACGGGCACCATGCGCGCGCAAAAAGACGGCGTCAAAACTCGACGTCGCGGCAGCGGACTTCGAGTTGTTTGCCGATCAAATCGATTTGCTCTTCGGTGAGCAGCGGTCCGTTGCGGAGGACGATCGCGGCGATTTGTTTCGGACTGGTCACGCGGATCGGACCGACGGCGTGTTCTTCCACCCACCAACCGGGAAAGGTGAGGATGGGCTGAACTTGCACGTGACGGCCGAGGAGTTGGCCGAGCCATTCTTCGAGCCAGAGAGCGCGATCGCGCGCTTGATTGAGGCCGTGAAAATCTTCGCCCCACGGATAAATCAACTGCTGACCATCGAAGATGATCTTGTGATCGGGATAGCCGGGACGGGCTTTGCCCTTGCGACGTGTTTTCGTTTCGATCGCGTACACGCCGGTGGAGCCGACAATGACGTGGTCGATATTGAATCCGGGACTCGCTTCGAGCGCGGGCACGTCGTGATAGATGCGAAAGCCTTTTGAGCGGAGAACTTCGAGCGTTTCGCCGACGACGCGTTCACCGAAGTAGCCGAGGTAGTGGTTGCGGCGTTTTTCCAAGATCACCATCAGCCAGCGCGCGCTGAAATACAGAGCGACACCGACGAGGAGCAGGAGCGCGATCAACGCCCAGATCTGATAATTGGCCGGGATGCGCGCGATGCCGATGAGGCCAAAGACCATAACCAACAAAGGAGCGAGGGCGGTGCCGACGAGATGCAGTAGAAGCGTGTCGTCATAGCGCTCGAGTTTTTGACGGAGCGTTTCACCTGGGGCGCGGATGAGTTTCTCCTGTACCGGCGGGCGCTCCTGCCGACGGCTGATGCGCCATTTCCAGATGCCGACGACGAGCAGGAAATAGACGACGACGTAACCTACCAGATAGATGAGACCGGATGAGTTCATGGGGATTGTTGTAAAGCTAGAGCGCGCTAGACTGGCTTGGCGACGGTAGGTCACGCGGCGGCGAGTGTTTCACTAAGCTTTGACGATAAGGAAGTCAGGGGACTTCAGCGCCAGAGGCGCTTACACCGCTCACTATTATATATGGAAGCTGAGAGCTAGCACGGCTCGGGCGCTGAGCAGAAAAAGCGAGCGGCACCGTGAGCGGTGGTAAGGTGAGCGAGCGAGGATGTGTCCGGGCGAAGCAGGGCAGGGGCGTTGTTCGCGAGGCGCACTTCGCTGGCGGAACAGAAAAAGTACCCCGCGATGCTTTATTCCTTGCGCGGGCGAAATGATTGGAGTGACGTCTCGCCCTCTCGTAGCTGAGATTAGGTCAATTCTCCGCGCGCATACTCCCACGATGCGCCTCTCTAATCGATCGAAGGAACGCGAAAGCAGTTGCCGCTCCTTCGCTCAACGTTTTTTCGCGAAATAAACCTTGCCGAGCGGAGGTCGGCTGGTAGCTTTCGCGCCTTTTCCTCATTTCCCGACCTTCAATTTCGCTATGCCGACCATCAATCAACTCGTACGCAAGGGACGCCGCAAAGTGCGCACCAAGTCCAAATCGCCGGCCTTGGAAGGCAATCCCTTCCGCCGTGGCGTCTGCGTGCAGGTCATGACCCGCACCCCCAAGAAGCCGAACTCTGCTATCCGTAAGGTCGCCAAGGTCCGCCTGACGAACGGCACTGAAGTCATCTCCTACATCCCCGACGAAGGTCACAACCTCCAGGAACACTCTATCGTGCTCGTGCGCGGTGGTCGTGTGAAGGATTTGCCCGGCGTTCGTTACCACATCGTCCGCGGTACGCTCGACGCCACGGGTGTCGAAAAACGTCGTCGCAGTCGCTCCAAGTACGGCGTCAAGCGCCCGAAGGCCAAGTAAACCCTAGTTCTTTTTTTATCTAATTTCGTCATGTCACGCCGCCACAGAGCCGAAAAACGCCAAGTCGTTCCGGACATCCGCTACAACAGCCCGCTCGTTGCCCACCTGGTCAACGTCGTCATGCAAAGCGGGAAGAAGAACCTGGCTCAGCGCATCGTTTACGGTGCCTTCGAAAAAGTCTCCGAGAAGCTCGAAAAGGGCGATCCGGTCGACCTGCTCATCGGTGCGCTTGAAAACGCCCGTCCCCGCTTGGAGGTGAAGAGCCGCCGCGTCGGTGGTGCTACCTACCAAGTGCCGATCGAAATTTCTTACGAACGCCAGGAAAGCCTCGCGCTGCGTTGGCTGGTGGACGCCGCCAACGGCCGCAAAGGCGTGCCCATGAAGGACGCCCTCGCCGCTGAAATCGTCGACGCTTACAATAACACCGGCAGCGTCGTGAAGAAGAAGGAAGACACCCACAAGATGGCCCAGGCCAATCGCGCCTTCGCCCACCTCCGCTGGTAAAATAACCGCCCGTCCGACCACCGCCCATGTCGTCTTCCGCCGTCACTATCGTCACCGAGAAATCCAAGGTTTCTCCGTCAAACTCGAAGTCCCGCCCGTTCCCGCTGGAGTGGACCCGTAACATCGGTATCGCCGCGCACATCGACGCGGGCAAAACCACCACGTCCGAGCGCATTCTCTTTTATTCTGGCTCCGTTCACAAGATGGGCGAAGTGCATGAAGGCACTGCGGTGACCGACTGGATGGAGCAGGAACGCGAGCGCGGCATCACCATCACCGCCTCCGCTATCTCCTGTGCCTGGTTGGCCTCCTGGGGCCCTTGGAAAGGCATCAAGCAGCGCATCAACATCATCGACACTCCCGGGCACGTGGACTTCACGGCCGAAGTGGAGCGCTCGATGCGCGTTCTCGACGGTGCTATTGCTGTGTTCTGCGCCGTCGCTGGCGTACAGCCCCAGTCTGAAACCGTCTGGCGTCAGGCCAACAAGTACCACGTTCCGCGCGTCGCGTTCGTCAACAAGATGGACCGTACTGGCGCCGACTTCTTCCGCGCCGTCGCTGAAATGCGGGAGAAGCTCAAGGCCAACGCCCACCCGCTCTTCATCCCGATCGGTAAGGAAGACGGCTTCGAAGGCGTGATCGATCTCGTTCAGAACATCGCTTACTACTTCGACGATCTCGCTCCCGAAGATCCTCTCGGCATGAATCCGCGTACCAAGCCGATTCCCGCGGAATACGAAGCCCAAGCGAAGGAATATCGCGAAAAGCTCATTGAGGCGGTTTCCGATTTCGACGACGTACTCGCCGAAAAATACCTCGGCGGTGAAGAAATTAGCGCCGACGAGCTCATGCTCGCCGTCCGCAAAGCGACCATCTCCCTCAAGTTCACCGGCGTCATCCCCGGGTCCGCCTTTAAGAAAAAGGGCGTGCAGCGCCTCCTCGACTGCGTCGTCAACTACCTGCCCAACCCGCTCGAAGTTGAGACGATCAAAGGTCAGGACAGCGAGGGCAACGAGGTCTCCGTTCCTGTCGACGACAACGGCAAGCTCGCCGGTCTCGCCTTCAAGCTCTGGAACGACCCGTTTGTCGGCCGCCTCGTTTTCTATCGCGTTTACACCGGCACCCTCCAGAAGGGCACCGCGCTCTACAATCCTCGCACCCGCCGCTCCGAGCGCGTTTCCCGCCTCGTGTTGATGCGCGCCATGGACCGCGAAGAAATCGACGTCGCTTACTCGGGCGACATCTGCGCGCTGGTTGGTGTTAAAGACGTCATCACCGGTGACACCCTCTGTCACGAAGGTTACGACGTGCGCCTCGAGCCGCCGTCCTTCCCCGAGCCCGTTATCTCGATGTCGGTCGAACCGAACTCGAAGGGCGACCAGGAAAAGATGTCCCTCGCGCTCCAGCGTCTCGTCGCCGAAGACCCGACTCTCAAGGTCAAGACCGACGAAGATACCGGCCAAACCATTCTATCCGGCATGGGTGAGCTCCACTTGGACATCATCCTCGACCGCATGAAGCGTGAATTCAAAGTCGAGGCCACCTCCGGCAAGCCGCAGATCGCTTATCGCGAAACCATCACCGCGTTTGCGGATGGCGAAGGTAAGTTCATCCGCCAGTCCGGTGGTAAAGGTCAGTACGGTCACGTCGTGGTGAAGATCGAACCCAACGAAAAAGGTAAGGGGGTCGAAGTCATCAACGAGATCGTCGGCGGCGTCATTCCGAAGGAATTCATCAAGCCCTCGACCGACGGTATTCTCGAAGCGTGCAATAACGGTGTCGTCGCCGGTTACCCGGTGGTCGATGTCAAAGTACGCATCGTCGACGGCTCCTTCCACGAAGTCGACTCGTCCGAACTCGCCTTCAAGATGGCTGGCATCTTCGCCTTCAAGGAAGCGATGAAGAAAGCCAGCCCCATCCTCCTCGAGCCCATCATGGGCGTCGAAGTCACCACGCCGGAAGATTACCAGGGTGACATCATGGGCGACATCAACCGTCGTCGTGGTCAAATCCAGGGCATGGAAAACAAGAATGGCGCTTGCATCATCAACGCGCACATCCCGCTCGAAATGCTCTTCGGCTACGTGACGGACATCCGCTCGCTCTCCAAGGGACGCGCCTCGGCCTCCATCACGCCCTCGCACTTCTCGCAAGTGCCCAACCAACTCCTCTCCAAGATCGTCGAGTCCTCCTCGAAGGCTCCGGCCCGTACCTAACACACCCGTTCTTTTCCGCCATGAAAGGCCAACGCATTCGCATCAAACTCCAGGGCTTCGACTATCGCGTCATCGATCAGTCCGCGCTCGAGATCGTCGAAACCGCCAAGCGCTCCGGCGCCCGCGTTTCCGGCCCGATCCCGCTGCCGACCCGCATCGAAAAGCTCTCGGTCAACCGCTCTCCGCACGTCGACAAAAAGTCGATGGAGCAGTTCGAGTCGCGCACTCACAAGCGCCTCATCGACATCATCGAGCCCACGGCCCAGACGGTCGACGAGCTCAAGAAACTGAACCTTCCCTCCGGCGTCGATATCACCATCAACGTTTGAGTTAACCCGATACAACATACATAGCAGCTGCCCATGTGCGCCCCGCGCACCGCTGGGTTTCTCGCTAATGTAGGTCTTAAACGGAACCTTCCACCTACCACTTAGCCCATGATCTCTACGCTCCTAGGCAAAAAGCTCGGAATGACGCAGGTCTACGATGCACAAAACGTGCTCGTGCCCGTCACCGTAGTCGAAGCCGGTCCCTGCCCGGTCGTCCAAGTCAAGACGACCGAAACGGACGGCTACAACGCAGTCCAACTCGGCTTCTCCAAGAAGAAAGCCAAGAACACCCCGAAGGCCGAACAAGGCCACGCGAAGAAGGCCGGTCTCGAAGAGACGCCCCGCGTGCTCAGCGAAGTTCGCCTCGATGCCACCCCCGACCTCAAGGTCGGCGATGTCGTCACCGTCTCCGCCTTCACCGAAGGCCAGACCGTCGACGTGATCGGCATCACCAAAGGCAAGGGTTTCCAAGGTGTCGTGAAACGCTTCCGCACCGCTGGCGGTCCCGCCTCGCACGGTTCGATGTTCCACCGCCGCATTGGTTCGGTCGGTATGCGCCAGACCCCTGGTCGCGTCTGGAAGAACCAGGCCATGCCCGGTCACATGGGCAGCGTCCGCCGCACCGTGCAGAACCTCACCATCGTGAAGGTCATCGCCGAAAAGAACCTCCTCCTCGTTAAAGGCGCCATCCCGGGCGCCAATGGCGATGATGTCATCGTACGCTCGGCCATCAAAGGCCAGCGCAAGCAAGCCTAACCCAGGAGGAAACTAGTCCATGAAACTCAAAGTTTTCACGCCCGACGGCACCTCTTCCCGCGAACAGGATTTTAATCTGCCCACTTTCGAAGGCGACAAAGGCCTTCAAGCCGTCAAAGAAGTCATCGTCGCGATCAACGCCAACAACCGCCTCGGCACGCACTCCACCAAGACTCGCGGTGAAGTCAGCGGCGGCGGCAAGAAGCCCTGGCGCCAAAAGGGCACCGGTCGCGCTCGCGCCGGTTCCACCCGCTCGCCCCTCTGGGTCGGTGGCGGTGTCGTGTTCGGCCCGAAGCCCCGCGACTATTCGAAGAAGATCAACGCCAAGGTGAAAGCCCTCGCTTTCTCCCGTGCACTCTTCGACCGCGCCAGCGCCGGCGAAATCGACGTCATCGAGAGCTTCCAGGCTCCCAACGCCAAAACCAAAGAGATGAACCAAGTCATCGGCCGCATCGCGCCCGAAGGCAAAGTCCTCGTGGTCGACGCGCAGTTCTCGGTCGAAGCCGCTCGCGCTACTCGCAACATTGCCCGCGTCTCCCTTCAGGAAGCCGCGAAGCTCAACACCCTCGATCTGGCCCAATATCGTAAGATCATCGTCTCCACGGCCGCCCTCGAGAAAATCATCGCCCGTGTCGGAGGTAACTCATGAGCGCCCATAACGTTCTCAAACTCGTCCGCCTGACGGAAAAATCGAACAAACTGTCCTCCGAATACGGCCAGTACACCTTCGAAGTCTTCCCCGGCGCCACCAAATACACCGTCGCTGAAGCCGTCGAAAAGACCTTCAAGGTCACGGTGACCCGCGTGAACATCCAGAACTACCGCGGCAAAAACAAACGCACCCGCAATGGCCGTTCCACCACGACCTCCGACTACAAGAAGGCGATCGTGACCCTCAAGGCCGGCGACAAGATCGAACTCGTCTAACCCGCGCCCACGGAGAAACACCACCATGGCAATTCAACCTTTCCGCCGCCCCCTCACGCCCGCCCAGCGCTTCACCGCGCTGAACAAGGAGCAGGGCCTCACCAAGAAGCGTCCGGAGCGTTCCCTCACCGAGCCGAAGCCCAAGACGGGCGGACGCAACGTGTACGGCCGTGTCACCTCCCGCCATCGCGGCGGCGGTCACAAACAGCTCTACCGTATCATCGACTTCAAGCGCGACATCCTCGATCAGCCCGCCAAAGTGCAGGCCCTCGAGTACGATCCGAACCGCTCGGCCAACATCGCGCTCGTCTCGTATCCCAACGGTGAAAAGCGCTACATCCTCGCGCCCGAAGGCCTCGCCGTCGGCGCCACGATCATCGCTTCCAACAAAGCCACCACGAACGACTTCACGGTCGGCAATAACTTCCCGCTGGCGATCATCCCGCCCTCGACCCGCCTCCATGCGGTCGAATTGATCCCGGGCCGTGGCGCCCAGCTCGCTCGCTCGGCTGGCACCTCGCTCGAGCTCGTCGCCGTCGAAAACAACATGGCGACCCTCAAGATGCCCTCCGGCGAACTCCGTTATGTGAACGCCAACGCCCGCGCCACCATCGGTGTCGTCGGCAATGGCGACCATAACAAGCAGTCGCTCGGCAAGGCCGGTCGCGCCCGCTGGATCGGCAAACGTCCGCACGTCCGCGGTATGGCCATGAACCCCGTCGATCACCCCAACGGTGGTGGTCAGGGTAAGTCCAAGGGTGGTGGTGGCCGTCAACAGCTCGTCTCCCCGTGGGGCCAGCTCGCGAAAGGCTATCCGACCCGCCGCCGTTCGAAGCCCTCGAACAGCCAGATCATCACGCATCATAACGGCCGCAAACCGCGCGGTAAGAAGTAATCCCGAACCTTTCGCACCATGGCACGTTCCATCAAAAAAGGCTTCTTCGTTGATTATCACCTGCTCGAGAAGATCGAGAAGGCGACGAAGACCGGCGCCAAGAAACCCATCCAGACCTGGTCGCGTCGCTCGACCATCACGCCCGATTTCGTCGGGCACACGTTCAACGTCCACAACGGCAAGGCGTTCGTCGCCGTCTACGTCACCGAGAACATGGTCGGCCACAAGCTCGGCGAATTCGCGCTCACCCGCGTGTTCAAGGGCCACGGCGGCATGACCCGCAAAGAAGTCTAATCTCTAACACCTAACACCTAAAAGGGCAGGGGGCCGCATCCGCGGCCCTGCTGTCGCCTCCGTCATCGAAGGAATCCTCTACTCATGGAAGTCCAAGCCCTCACCCGCTACGCGCGGATGTCTCCGAAGAAAGTCCGCGAAGTCGCCCGCACCGTCCAAGGCCGCAAAGCCACGGAAGCGGTCGACCTGCTCACGCTCATCCCGCGCAAATCCGCGCGCCTGATCGTCAAGACGCTCAA
This sequence comes from uncultured Opitutaceae bacterium, assembly GCA_937958045.1. GTDB lineage: Bacteria > Verrucomicrobiota > Verrucomicrobiia > Opitutales > Opitutaceae > Nibricoccus. The sequence goes on from CALFXL010000034.1 coordinate 43,440, forward strand.
GTCCGCGATCGCCAACGCTGAGAACAATAACAACCTCGCCGCCGATTCCTTGGTGGTGAAGAGCGCGATCGTTGAAAACGGTCCCGTCCTCAAACGCTTCAAGGCCGGCGCCCGCGGCTCCGCGATGCCCCGCCGCAAGAAGATGTCCCACATCCGCATCGTTCTCTCCGACGGCAACTCCAACTAATTTACTCACATGGGCCAAAAGACCAATCCCACCGGCTTCCGCCTCGCCGTCCGCCGCAACTGGCAATCCCGCTGGTACGCGACCAAGAAGGACTTCGCGAAACTCCTCCACGAAGATCAGATCATCCGTGAGAAGCTCATGGAGAAGCTGAAGCAAGCCTCCGTGCCCCGCATCTTCATCGAGCGCGCCTCCAACCGCGTCCGCGTCAAGATCTACACCGCCCGCCCCGGTATCGTCATCGGTCGCAAGGGTCAGGAAATCGAGAAGATCAAAGAGGAACTCGCCAAGCTCACCGGCAAGGAAATCCTCCTCGACATCCAGGAAGTCAAAAAGCCGGAAATCGAAGCTCAGCTCGTCGCCGAAAACGTCGCGCTCCAGCTCGAACGCCGTATCGCCTTCCGCCGCGCCATGAAGAAGGCCGTGGAAATCGCCATGACCCTCGGTGCCGAAGGCATCCGTATCCAATGCTCCGGCCGCCTCGGTGGCGCCGACATCGCTCGCCGCGAATGGCAGCGCAAGGGCCGCGTTCCCCTGCACACGCTCCGCGAGAACATCGACTACGGCTTCTTCGAAGCCCACACCGTCTACGGCAAGATCGGTGTGAAATGCTGGATCTGCAAAAAAGACGCCGACAACAACGCCTGATCCGACGTCTGGATCTCTAAATAAGGAGAAAAACTCCCATGGCTCTCGCTCCCGCACGCACTAAATACCGCAAATCGCAAAAAGGATCTCGCGCCGGCAATGCCAAACGTGGCAACACGCTCGCTTTCGGCGAGTTCGGCCTCCAATCGCTGACCCGCGGCCCCATGACCGGCCGCCAGATCGAGGCTGCCCGCGTCACCATCTCGCGCCACCTTAAGCGCAAGGGCAAACTCTGGATCCGCGTTTTCCCGCACAAACCCGTCACCAAGAAACCCGCCGAAGTCCGAATGGGTTCCGGTAAAGGTGGCGTCGAATACTACGTCGCCCAAATCAAGCCCGGCGCCGTCCTCTTCGAACTTTCCGGCGTTCCCGCCAGTGTCGCCAAGGAAGCCTTCCGTCTGGCCGATGCCAAGCTGCCCTTCCATTGCCGCTTCATCGTGCGCGAAGGCGCTATCAGCTAACCCTGCAACCGCCCAACGGCCGCACCCATGACTTCTAAAGAAATCCGCGAACTCGCGCCCGCCGAGATCAAAACCAAGCTCGCCGAAACCCGCGCCGAACTCCTTCAGCTCCGCCTGAAGAAGAACACCGGTCAGGTCGAAAAGACCCACACCCTCCGCGCTCTCCGCAAGGACATCGCGCGCCTCGAGACCATCCTTAAACAGAAATCCGCCCAGGCCGCCTGAGTGCGCCGCTAGTCCCATACGATCATGTCAACTTCGACCCGCAACAAACGCAAAGACCTCATCGGCTTCGTCACCAGCCGCTCCGGCGACAAGTCCATCAAGGTCACCGTCCCTTACAAGGCGCCGCACCCGCTCTACCACAAGGTCGTTAATCGCAAGACCGTTGTCCACGTGCACGACGAGAAGAACGAGACCAAGGTGGGCGACAAAGTCGAAATCATGGAAACCCGCCCGATCAGCCGCCTGAAGCGCTGGCGCGTCATCCGCGTCATCGAAGCCGCCGTCGTCGCTGGTAACGCCATCAGCGAAAAAGACGTCGCCGAGACCGTCCCGACCAAGACCACGCAGGCCTGAGCGCCCACAACCCGCATAACCAGGAATTAAGCGACATGATCCAACTGCGCTCCATTCTCGAAGTGGCCGACAACACTGGCGCCCGCAAGGCCGCCATGATCGCCAAAAAAGGCCAGAACACCACCACCGCCGCCGTCGGCGATATCATCACCGTCCACATCAAGGACAGTGGCACCGACGCCAGCGTGAAAAAGGGTGAAGTGGCCAAGGCCGTCGTCGTCCGCACCAAGGCTCCCGTCCGTCGCGCGGATGGCAGCTACCTGCGTTTCGACAGCAACGCCATCGTCATCATCGACGCCACCAATAATCCCAAGGGCACCCGCATCTTCGGCCCTGTCGCCCGCGAACTGCGCGCGAAGAATTTCATGAAGATCATCTCCCTCGCTCCGGAGGTTCTCTAACATGGCTACCAAATTCCACGTCAAACGCGGCGACCAGGTGGTCGTCATCGCCGGAGCCCACAAGGGCAAGTCCGGCAAGATCCTCGAAATCCGCGCCTCCAAAAATCGCGCGATCGTCGAGGGCGTCGGCCTCATCAAACGTCACCTGAAGAAGTCGGAACAGCACCCCAACGGTGCCATCGTCGAACGCGAAGGCTCGATCCACGTCTCGAACCTCATGCTTCAGTCGACGTACGACGCCAGCAAGCGCGCGAAGAAGTCCGCCTAACAAGCAAGGCCGCGAAGACGTTCCAGATCGTAACAAGCTGCAGAGAGGGCAGGGGAGTTTTCCCCGACATTTCCCTCACTTGTTACTTGATCCCGAGCCCATCTTCCGGCCTTCTTTGCCTCTTTTCCTCTAAAAACACTCTCAAATGCCATCGGGTCGGAAATCCGGTGGCCTCGCACCAATGAGCAGCAACTACACTCCCGTCCTCAAGAAGCTCTACAACGAGCACGTTATCCCCGAGCTCGTGAAGAGCCGCGGCTACAAGAACAAGCACGAAGTTCCGAAGATCGCGAAGATCGTTCTCAACACCGGCATCGATGCCGACGCCGATAAGAACCAGATCGCCGACTCCGCGCGCGACCTCGGCCTCATCGCCGGCCAAAAGCCCGTTCTCACCCGCGCCCGCAAGGCCATCTCGAATTTCAAACTAAAGCCCAACCAAGTCGTGGGCGCGTTCGTCACCCTCCGCGGCGACGCCATGTGGGAGTTCTTCTATCGTCTGCTCTCTGTCGCCCTCCCGACCATCCGCGACTTCCGCGGCGTCTCGCCGAAGCTCGACGGCCAGGGCAACTACAACCTCGGCATCGCCGACTTCACCATCTTCCCCGAAATCACGGTTGAAAACGTGAAGAAGACCATGGGCCTCGACATCTCGATCGTCACCACCGCCAAGACCGACGAAGAAGGCCGCGAACTCCTCAAACTCCTCGGCATGCCCTTCCGCCGCAGCGAAACCGCCGCCAAGACCGCCGCCTAATCACCAACCCATTTCGCCATGCCGAAAACGTCCGCCATCGAACGTAACAAAAAGCGCATCAAGCTCGTTGAAAAATACGCCGCCAAGCGTGCCGAGCTGAAAGCCATCCTCGCCAACCCGGAAACCTCCGACGAGGACTTCTACGCCGCTCAGAAAAAGCTCCAGAAGCTCCCCAAGAACTCCGCCGCCGAGCGCGTGCGCAACCGTTGCTCCTTGAGCGGTCGTCCCCGCGCTTACATCGGCAAGTACGGCGTCTCCCGTATCCAGTTCCGTGAGCTCGCGCTCGCCGGAAAAATCCCCGGCGTCACTAAATCCTCCTGGTAAACCTTTTTTGCCTGCGGGAGTCGGATATGACCCGCCGGCAATCCAATAACATCCAACCATGACTGATCCGATCAGCGACTTCCTGACCCGTCTCCGCAATGCGTCGAAGGCCGGTCTCGCCGAATGCGTCGCTCCGCATTCCAAACTCAAGGAGGCCATCGCCGGCATCCTTAAAGCCGAAGGCTACGTCTCCGACGTCACTACCGGCACCGACGACAAGGGCCACAAGACCCTCGTCGTGAAAATGAAGTACGTCGACAACGCCCCGGCGCTGACGAACGTCTCGCGCGTGTCCACCCCGGGCCGTCGCCTCTACTACCGCTATTCCGAGATCCCGCGCGTTCTCAACGGCCTCGGCATCGGCATCCTCTCCACCTCGAAGGGCGTTCTCAAGGACGGCGACTGCCGCCGTGAGAAAGTCGGTGGCGAACTCATCTGCAACGTCTGGTAACCAGGAGCGCCCAACATGTCTCGCATCGGTAAAGTTCCCGTTTCCATTCCCGACAAGGTCAAGATCGCGGTTAATGAAGATAACACCGTGCTCGTCGAAGGCCCGAAGGGTAAAGTCTCCAAGTCCTTCGCGGATGTGGTGAAGATCACCGTGGCCGATCAAAAGGTCACCATCTCGCCGCTCGAAGAAACCCGCTTCGCCCGCGCCATGTACGGCACGGCTCGCTCGGTGATCGCCGGCATGGTGAAAGGCGTCACCGAAGGTTTCGCCAAAGAGCTCGAAATTCAGGGCGTCGGTTTCAAAGCCGCGCTCAAGGGCAAGCAGCTCGATCTCGCGCTCGGCTATTCGCACCCGATCCTCTTCGACATTCCCGAAGGCATCAAGATCACGGTCACGGACCAGACCAAGCTGAAGGTCGAAGGCTGCGACAAGCAGCTCGTCGGTGCCGTCACCGCCAACATCCGCGCCTACTATCCGCCGGAACCGTACAAAGGTAAGGGCGTCCGCATCGTCGGCGAACGCGTCCGTCGCAAGGAAGGCAAAACCGTCGCCTAATAAAATTAAGAATGACGCCCGGAGATCTCCGCATCGCGGCTTAACCGGCCATCCGCTCTCCGCATCGCATTCTAAATTCTTAATCCTTACTTTCAATGAACACTATCCGCAAAGCCGACCTCCTCCAGAAACGCCGCTGGAGAATCCGCAAGAAGGTCAAAGGCACCGCCGAACGCCCCCGTCTCGCCGTGCGCTTCACGGGCAAGCATGTTTACGCCCAAGCCATCAACGACGATACCGCCACCACCCTGGTGTTTCTCTCCAGCCTCGACGCCGAGCTCCGCAAACAGAAGCTCGCCGCCAACCTCGCTGGTGCGAAAGCCCTCGGCGAAGCCTTTGCCGCCAAAGCCAAGGCTGCCGGCGTGACGAAGGTCGTCTTCGACCGCTCCGGTGCGCCCTATCACGGTAAAGTCAAAGTCTTCGCTGATGCCGCCCGCGAAGGCGGTCTCGTATTCTAATCATGAGCACCGAACCCACTTCCCAGAGCCCCGCTCCGACCCAAGGTCAGCCCCGCGAGGGCCAGTCTCGTGACAACCGCGGTCCCCGCCGTGATGGCAACCGTGGCCCCCGCCGCGATCGCCAGCAGGAAACCGCCGCTCCGACGGATGGCCCGCAGCTGGTCGAGAAGGTTGTCTTCATCAATCGTTGCGCCAAGGTCGTTAAAGGCGGCCGCCGCTTCAGCTTCGCCGCCCTCGCCGTCGTCGGCGACCAAAAGGGCAACATCGGCATCGGCTACGGCAAGGCCAACGAAGTTCCCGACGCGATCAAGAAGGGCACCGCCAACGCCCACAAGCACATGGTCAACGTGAAGCTCAAGGGCGACACGAT
>CALFXL010000035.1 GCA_937958045.1 uncultured Opitutaceae bacterium
TGATGAGTTTTTCGTCGTCGGGGTCACCGCGACGGAGCAGGCGGAATTCGCGCGGGGCGGTCACATAAGCCATGGGCGTGCCGGGCGGGAAGTTTCCGTCATAAAGCATCCTGTGATAACGCGAGGAGACGAAGGCGTTGGCGCCATGTTGCTCCCAAACGGCTCCGCTCGGATCGTCGTTGGTTTGAACGTTGGAGTTTACGCTACGTCCGTAGGCCTGTTTGATGTGTTGAATTTCGGAGTGATACATGCCGACCATCGAACCCTTGATGATGATGGGAGTTGGCGCGCCGGTGCCGGCCCAGTTTTCGAGTGCGTGGGTGAAGAACTCGAAGATGGGATATTCGCCCGTCGCGATGCAGGCGGAGATTTCCACGTATTTATTTGTTTTGGGAAAGGAAACGGCGGAGCCATCCGGTTTCTTCGCCGTGGCGTGGTTGAACGCTGCGCGTTCACGCACGGGACGACCGGGAGGGGCGCCGACTCTGCCGGGCTCGGAATTGCTGGCAGTGGAGCCTTTGTTTGCGCCATAAAAGCTGCGGTTTCGATTGCTCAACGTGCCGCCTGAAGGCGTTTCTCCCCAGCCATTGGACAGGATGGTGAAGGTGTCGCAGAAGATGGCGGCGGGGATTTCGGTGATGTTGGGATCTTTGACCGAATAAGAATCGGGCGAGGTGCTGGTGATGAGCGTGCCTGTAGTGTAGTCGCCGTCGGCGTTGTAGTTGCCGACCAAATACAGCGGAGCATTGGTGGCGATAGTGAAGCCTTCCTGCGGATCGTCCTTATTGGGGTGCGGCAGTTCGCGACCATTGATCAACTGCAGCGCGGGAATGGCGTAACGTTCGTTGAGGATTGTTGAAGCCGCGCCATAATTGGATGATGAGATTTTGGTGCCGGATGTGTTTGTTTGATGATTGGAGTCGGGATAATCGCGCAGTTCAGGAGCAATCGGGACGATGCCTTTGGTGAGGCTGTCGGCGCGGTCGCCGCGATTTTCGTGGTCGTGAAGAAACCACCGATCGGGATGGCGTTTTTCTTTGTTGCCGTAGGCGAAACGCCGGCTGGCCCCGCTTGTGCCGGTGCCCGTGGTCGGCAGTGTATTCGTCGCGGCGCCGGTAGCATTTTGAACGACGAGAGAGGTGGGGAATTCCACATAGACGAGGCCGTTCCAGCGTTTGCGAGGAGCTGCCGCGGAACCGATGTTTTCGGTGGGATCGAACGCTTCCCGGAAATCGCGATCGGCACCGGTGAGCGAACCGATCGGGGCTTCGAGAACGTGCTTCAGCTTGGCGAGGTCGATGGTCAAGAGGACCACGGGCCGGCCGAGGCGAGAGTCGAACAATCCTGAAGTGACGGTTACGCGTTGGTCGCCATGATTAATTTTTCCGCGCTGAGTGGAGTTCGAAGAAATTTCCGGGATTTTGGCGACATGCGTGATTGCAGCCGGTGAGCCATAATCTCCCGGGCGCCAAGCGCTATTCGATGCGCCGCTAAGTTCGATGGTGAAGTCTTCGAAGACTCCGTCTTTCGTCACTCTGCGGATGTCAGATCCTTGCCAGGATGCACCATTATGATGAGTGGCAGCGCCGATGACGCCACTCGGCAAAGGTATCGGTTGGAGATAAGGGTTTCCTGTGGCGTCGAGCCCGTGGATATCGGTGCCGAGGCTGCGGTCCCAGTTGGGAGATACCTTATAGGCACGGACGATGAAAGTCTTCCAAGGGTTCGCGATGCGGGGATTGCTACCGCCTGTTGAAGTCGATGAGCCGGGAGCCAAGAGGTAGTTGGCTCGGGCACTGGCATTGCCGCCTTCGGCCGGGAGATGACCGGGGGTGATCGCGGAGCCATCGGTCGTACGAAGCTCGCCCAGCGCAACTTGATCATTATACTCCACAATAAAGATCAAGCTGGCCTTCGCTTGGAGGGAGTTTTCGAGCGAGTCCTTGTGCGATGGGTGGTCGACTGGGAGATTCGGTTCGATGAGGGCGTAGGGGGCGTTGTTGAATTCGTTGATGCCGGCGGTGGCCTTCACGTCCTGGCGGTAACCTTCGGAACCGACGGGAGTGAGTTCGGGGACGAGGTGGGCGCGGTCTTCGAGATGGCCTTTGAAGAGCTTGGTGGCGTCTTCCTTCCACGTGGCTTTGCGACTATCGAGATCGTTCGCGAGGGCCTGATACTTGTGAGTGGAGCCCGACGATTCGGTATAGATCGTGATCTGTCCGGCTCCGCCGGTGGCGACGGGTTTCACGCCGCCCATTGAGAAGTCGAGTTTGCCGTCTTTGTCGACGGGGGTGTAGCCGAAGGCGTCGGCGCCGGTGCCGGTTTGATCAAAGGTCGAGCCGCGATAGAAATGCGAAGCGGTGGTGACAGCACCGTTGTAGATGGCGGTGTCGCCGTTGTGCGCGTTGAGGAAGAGATTGCCGTTGGCGTGGACGCCGCCCATCGGACGGAAGCCGCGGTGGAGGTGGAGCTGGCCTTGGAAGAAAATGGAGTACTGGAAGAGGGCGATTTCGCGCGTGGAGATGCCTTTGTGGACGTAGGCGGTGTACTGTTGTTTGCCGTGGCGCGCGGTGACTTTGGCGACGATGGGCACGAGACTTTCGTTGACCCATTGGTCTTTGT
>CALFXL010000036.1 GCA_937958045.1 uncultured Opitutaceae bacterium
ATCCACCCGCCCCAGCGGCCATTGAGGCCACAGAGAAGGAGTCCCTTGGAATGAGTTCACCGATGCTGAATTTTTATACTGTGCTTGATGTGTTCACCTATCTCCACCGGGCACGTAATCGCGATACACGGGTTCGAACATCCGCGCGCGAATGTCGGCTTCCAGGTCGTCAGGACGCGGCTGCGTCGTCAGACCCGAACGCCACGCTTCGTCGGCAACCGCGGTCGCGATCTTGAGCGATACCTCGCGGATGCCTGCGAGCGACGGACACACGCGTCCCACGGCCAGATCGTCGGCGGTCACGCACGACGCGAGCGTTTCGGCGGCCACAAGCATCATCGCGTCGCTGATTTCGCGCGCACCGCAGGCGAGCGCGCCAAGGCCAAGACCGGGGAAAATATAGACATTGTTGCACTGCGCGGGCGCGAGCGTGCGGCCGTTGATATCCACCGGCGCGAACGGACTGCCGCTGGCAAAGACCGCGCGGCCGTCGGTTTCGCGATACGCGGCCTCCGCGGTGCATTCGGCCTTCGAAGTCGGATTGGAAAGCGCGAAGACGATGGGCGTTTTATTGAACTCCGCCATGCGGCGAAGAATCCGCGGCGTGAAAGCGCCGGGCATGCTGGCCACGCCGATGATCGCGGTGGGACGCAACACCTCGACCGCTTCTTCGAAACTCGCGATGCACGCGTGATCGTGCGCGTAAGGACGCTTGTGCGCGGCGAGATTGCCCGGACGATTTTTCACGACGAGCCCTTGCGAATCGACGAACCAGCAACGCTGACGCGCCTCCGCTTCGGGCAGGCCACGCGCGACCAACGCGGCGACGAGCAGATCGGCGATGCCGGTGCCCGCTTCGCCCGCACCAAGGAATAGCACGCGTTGCGATTCGAGCGTACCGCCGGTGAGACGCAGCGCGCCAAACAAGCCTGCGAGCGTGACGGCAGCAGTGCCTTGGATGTCGTCGTTGAAACTGCAGACGCGCGTGCGGTTTTTCTGAAGCAGCGTGAAGGCGTTGTGATTGCCAAAATCCTCCCACTGCAGCAGCGCGTGCGGGAAGACGGTTTTCACCGCAGCCACAAACTCGTCCAAAAATTCGTCGTAAGCGGTGCCGCGCACACGACGTTGCGGGAGGCCGATGTAGAACGGATCGTTGTGAAGCGCTTCGTTGTCGGTGCCGGTGTCGAGCGTGATCGGCAGGCAGTACGAGGGATGCAGACCGGCGCACGCGGTGTAGAGCGCGAGTTTACCGACCGGAATGCCCATGCCGAGCGCTCCGAGATCGCCGAGACCGAGGATGCGTTCGCCATCCGTGACGACGATCATGCGCACATCGGGCACGGGCCAGTTGCGCAGGATTTCGGCGACGCGACCGCGTTCGCGGATGCTGATGAACAACCCGCGCGGACGACGGAAAATCGCGCCGTATTCGAGACACGCCTGGCCGACCGTCGGCGTATAAATGAGCGGCAGCATTTCCTCCACGTGATCCTGCAGCAGACGGTAAAAGAGCGTCTCGTTGCGATTCTGCAGCGTGGTGAGGAAAATGTATTTCTCGAGCGGATCGGTTTTGCGGCGGAGGTTGCCGAGCACGCGGCGCACCTGCTCTTCCATGGAAAAAATGCGCGGCGGCAACAAACCGCGCAGACCAAGCGCGTCGCGTTCGCGCTCAGTGAAGGCTGTGCCCTTGTTAAGCAAGGGATGCGCAAGCAACGCCGTGCCGCGCGGCCAAATCGCACCACCTGTGGAGGACAAACCGGAAAAGGAACCGATAACTGCCATCCTAGAAGACTAGCGAAAATAAGGACACATCGACTCCGCATCCGTTGGCAGGAATGCAGCATTTTTCAGCTGATCCGCCGGTCGATGCGCATGACCAATAATGCCTGTATCCACCACGTCACTACGCGTGACCGGAAAACCGCGTTTCTTTTTTTCGTATCGTCAACCCAGCGACTCCCGCCAGAGATCGCAGCATGAGCATGCTTCTTGGATATCTTGGCCGCGAACGCGTCTCCGCCGCGCAGCTCGAACGTTTATACGAGCAAGGAAAAGCGCGGCCGGGATTCGCGACTGAAGTCGTCGCCGCGCTCGCGCAGCTCGATCCGGACATCGCTCATCGCGCGGTGTGGTTGTTGCGAAAACTCGCCGGTGAAACCCGGCTCGATGACGCGGCGATGCGGCGCGTGGTCGAATACATCGATGCGTCCGGGCATTGGATTTTTCGTCTCACGCTCTGTCAGCTGTTCGCCGAAACGGATTGCCCGCGCGATGTTGCTGACGATGTGCGGGCGTTTCTGCGGAAAAACGTCGAAGATCGTCGCGTGATCATTCGCGCATGGGCGCTGACGGCGCTGATGCGCATGCCGCGCGAGCTCGTCAGCGAAAGCGAACGTCAGCAATTGTGGCGGGCCGCCGAGCGCGATCCGGCGAAATCGATGCAAGCGCGTCTGCGGCTGCTGAAACGTCGGCACGCCGCACGGCGTGCGTGATCAACGCGGGCATCGAAAAACACCGGCGCGCCGGAAAACGCGATGCGGGCTCAGGATTTCTTCTTCTTCCGCTTACCGTTCGCGCGTTCGATGTTCAGGTAAGTTTTGTTGAGCATCTGCGACTCGAAGAACTCGACGAGGCGCACGCCTTCGCGCGGCTTCACGAGGTCTTTGCGCGTGGCGACATCGATCTGTCGCTTCATGCGGCGGCAGAGTTCTTCGTACTGATATTGCACGCCCTCGATCACGTCGGCGACCCGGCTGCCGCTGAGCGCTTCTTCGATGTAGTAGCCGTTGGGTTCGTCGGGCTCGAGGAAGACGTGCACTTCGTTCACGCGGCCGAAGAGATTGTGCAAGTCGCCCATGATGTCCTGATACGCGCCGGTGAGGAACACGCCGAGGTAGTACGGCTTTCCGTCGAGCGGATGCAGCGCGAGGTAATCCTTCGTGTCTTGCAGATCGATGAAGCTGCTGATCTTGCCGTCGGAGTCGCAGGTGATGTCGACGAGGATGGCGTTGACCGAGGGTTTTTCCTTCAGGCGATGCAGCGGAGCGATCGGGAAAAGTTGTTTGAGCGCCCAGTGATCGAGCAGCGATTGAAAGACCGAGAAATTGCAGACGTACTGGTCGGCGAGCAGTCGGTTCAAATCGTGCAACTCCTCGGGCACGTAACCGGCGTCGCGGCTTTCGTGCGCGATCTTTTCGCAGATTTGCCAGAAGAGCGATTCGGCGGCGGCGCGGTTTTCGAGATCGAGGTAGCCGAGATTGAAGAGCGAAAACGCTTCTTCCTTTTTCTGCACGGCGTCGTGGAAACGCTCGAGGCGGCCGAGCTTCGAGCGATTGCTCAGCATCTTTTCGAGATCGGTGACGACCTTGTGTTTGACCTTGGGCTGATGCTGCTGGCCGAGCGTTTCCTTTTTGTTGATGCGCTCAAAAACCTCGACGACGAGCATCGAATGCGGGGCGACGACCGCGCGGCCGGACTCGCTCACGATGTCGGGCGTTTTCACGCCGGACTCTTCGCAAATCTCGCGGATGTTCGCGACGACGTCGCGCGCATACTCGTCCATCGAATAGTTCATCGATGATTCGAAGTTGGTGCGCGAACCGTCGTAATCGATGCCGAGGCCGCCGCCGACATCGAGATAGCCCATGGGGAAACCCATCTTGTCGAGCTGGCAGTAGAAACGCGCGGCTTCGACGACGGCGTTTTTGATTGTGAGAATATTGGGCACCTGCGAGCCGATGTGAAAATGCACGAGGCGCAGGCACTGCGTGAGTTTGGCGGCTTTGAGCTTCTCGCAGGCGAAAAGAATTTCCGCGGTGTTGAGGCCGAACTTGGCGTTGTCGCCGGTCGAGGACGACCACTTGCCCTCGCCTCGCGTCTGCAATTTCGCGCGAAAACCGATGAGCGGTTTCACGCCGGTCTCTTCGGAAATGCGGATGATGTCGTCCACCTCGGCGAGTTGTTCGACGACGATGATGATCTTTTTGCCCAGCTTGCGGCCGAGCATGGCGAGGCGGATGTAGTCGTGATCCTTGTAGCCGTTGCAGATGATGAGACGGCTGCTGCCCTCGTGCATCGCGAGCGCGATCATGAGCTCGGGCTTGGAGCCGGCTTCGAGGCCGTAGTGATAGTCTTTGCCCGCGGCGACGATCTCATCGACGACTTCGCGCAGCTGGTTGACCTTGATCGGAAAAACACCGCGGTACTCGCCCTTGTAGCCTTCTTCCTTGATGGCTTTGCGGAAGGCTTCGTTGATTTTCTGCACGCGATGGCGGAGCAGATCCTGAAAGCGGATCACCATCGGCGCCTTCAAGCCCATGCCGATGGCTTCATTGGCGACATCGAGGATGCGGATGCAGCGGCCATCGGCCAAAGGTTGCACGTTGACGAAGCCGTCTGCGTCGACACCGAAATGGCCGGAACCCCAGCGCTTGAAACCATAAAGTTCTTCGGACTTGGCTGCTGACCAGGAGGAGGCGGATTTGCTTTTCAAAAGAGGAGGTGGAAGACGACTGGGTTAATGGCTTGCTTTCGCAGAGCGGGATTCGGTTTAGTCCGCATTTCTTTTTCAAAATCCACAACAATCAACGATGAAAATAGCACCGCTTGCCGACACTTCCACGCTCGTCTTCGCTCAAGCCGCCCCAGGCGGCCAGCCCAATGCTCTGATGAGCCTCCTGCCGATGATCCTTATTTTCGGCGCGATGTACTTTTTCATGATCGCTCCGCAGCGCAAGAAGCAGAAAGAGCACCAGAAGATGCTCGATTCGCTGAGCACGGGCGACGAGATCGTCACCACCGGCGGCATCTACGGCGAAATCACCAACAAGAAGGACGACCGTTTCGTCGTGCGCATCGCCGATAACACCAAGGTCGAAATCGCCAAGGGCTTCATCCACGCGCTCGTTCGCAAAGCCGGCGAAGAGCGTAAGTAAGCTGCAACGCGCACTTGCCTCCCGTGAAATCGCGGTGCTGCATGCCGCACTGCGATTTCGCGTCTGCGCTTCGCCCCGCGCGCCCTCTCCCCTTTTTAACCCTGACTCAACATGTTCAAACGCAACTTGTGGAAGCTGACCATCAGCTTCGCTATCGTGCTATGGGCCATCGTCCATCTGGTGCCCTTCCAAGACCAGGATTTCGCGACTTTTGTCACGGACCAGGCCAGCGCCAAGAAGACGGAATTTAAGGCCATCATCCAGGAGGCTCGCGAACGCGAAGCCACCGACAAGGCCCCCAGCGTTTTTGTCGCCCTCAAGCAGATCGCCGCGGAGCGGAATCTCGATCTGGCAAAAGAATTTTTCCCGCACCTCAACCTCGGCGACATCAAGAATCCCGATCGCCGCAACAAGATCCTCCTCGATCACCTCCTCAAGGAGTCCAAGAGCAAGCTCCAGCTCGGTCTCGACCTGAAAGGCGGCGTCGCCTTCACCCTCGAGCTCGATCAAAAGGCCCTCGCCGAGCTCACTTCCGATCTCCGCGAGGAGAAGGTCAAACACGCCATCTCCATCATCAGCGACCGTATCAACGGTCTCGGCGTCGCTGAACCGATCGTGCGCGCCATCGGCGAGAACCGCATCGAGGTCCAGCTCCCCGGCGTCAACACCAAGGACAACCCCGAGGTACTCGAAACCGTCAAAAAGCCCGCCCGCCTCGAATTCCGTCTCGTCGCCCAAGGCACCAGCGGCATGGCCCAGCCCCCGCCTCCCGGCGCGATTCCGCCCGGCCATGAGGTCCTCGTCGAAGAGCGTGAAAATCACACCACCGGCGAGATCCAGAATCTCTATTACATCGTCAAACGCGTGCCCGAAATGGTCGGCGACGGCGTGCAAGACGCTTCCGCCCGCGTCGACGAATACGGCCGTTATCAAATCCATCTGGCCTTCAACGACGCCGGCAAACGCCAGTTCGCCGACGTCACCACGGCCAATGTCGGTCGCCAGCTCGCGATCGTGCTCGACGGCAAACTTTCCTCCGCGCCCAATATCAACGAGCCGATCACCGGCGGCAGCGCGTCCATCACCGGCAACTTCACCCAACGTGAAGCGCTCGACCTCGCCAACGTGCTAAACAACCCGCTCGACGTGCCGCTCACCGTTGTCGAGCAGTACGAGGTCGGCCCCACCCTCGCGACCGATGCCGTCGCCAGCGGTCGTCTGTCGTTCATCATCAGCACCTCGCTCACCATCGCGTTCGTGCTGTTGTTCTACAGCATCGGCGGTGTCATCGCCGCGATCGGCATGGGCGTGAACGTCCTCGTGACCCTCGCCGTCATGTCCACGCTCGGCGCCACGCTTTCGATGCCCGGTATCGCCGGTATCGTGCTGACGCTCGCAATGTCCGTCGACTCGAACATCCTCATCTTCGAGCGCATGAAGGAAGAGTTGAAGCTCGGCAAATCGCTCGCGAGCTCGCTCGAGGCCGGCTTCGAAAAAGCCTGGTCCGCCATCATCGACTCCAACCTCACCACGCTGATGGTCGGTCTGATCATGATCACCCTCGGCACCGGTCCGGTGAAGGGCTTCGGTATCACGCTCTCGATCGGTATCTTCACCACGATGTTCGCCGCCGTGGTGGTGACGAAGCTCATCATGGAGTTCCTCATCCTCCCCGGCGTGATCAAGCGCCTGCCGATGGTCTCCATCCTCCAGAACACCAAGATCGATTTCCTCAAGTACGCGAAACCCGCCTTCATCCTCTCTTGGGTGGTGGTGCTCCTCAGCCTCGGCTTCGTCGCTTATAAAGGAAAGGATGTCTACGGCATCGACTTCGTCGGTGGCGACACGGTCACGCTCTCGTACGAAAAACGTCTTGATGTCGGCACCCTGCGCGCCGCCGCCGAGAGAGCCGGCTTCGCCGACACCGTTTTCGCTTATCAGAAACAGATCGGTAGCGACGCCGAGGCGCTCAAGGCCACCACACGCTTCGATCAAGGCGCGGGCCTCGTCGCCGCGCTGCAACAGGCGTATCCCGACGCGAAATTTGCCTCCCAAGGCGAGACCCGCATCGGCCCCTCCGTCGGTGCCGAGATTCAACGCAATGCTTTCTGGTCCATGTTCTGGGCATTGCTGCTGATCATGGCGTACGTCGCCTTCCGCTTTGAAATCGGTTACGGTATCGGCGCGGTGCTTTCGACGCTACACGACTTGCTGATCACCATCGGCCTGTTCGTGGTGTTCGGCCGCGAATTCAACGCCTCGATGGTCGCGGCCATTCTGCTCATCGCCGGTTATTCGATTAACGATACCATCGTTATCTTCGACCGTATCCGCGAAGAACTCCGTCTCAATCCCGAGACAAAGCTCCGCGACATCGTCAACCGCTCCATCAATCTCACGCTGTCCCGCACCGTTATCACCGGCGGTACCACCCTCCTCACCGCCATCACGCTGATCCTGATCACCACGGGCGAGGTGAACGACATCGCCTTCACCCTCCTCATCGGTGTCATCACCGGCACCTTCTCCTCGCTGTTCATCGCCTGCCCGATCTTCTACTGGTGGCACAAGGGCGACCGTAAGCACGTGGAGAAGCATCAGGACGTGAAGCCCGTGTATGAATGGGCCGGCACGAGCAAGGCCTCTGAATAATGCCTCGGGAGCGATGACGCGCGGTGACCGCACCGCCGCGTCGCTCCCAGGCCTTTTGGGTCATGCGCTGGACTCATACACCGTTCCCAGCCGATCAAATCGAAGCATTAAGTCGCAAGGCAGGCATCAGCCAGGTCCTTGCCGAGCTCCTGTGCCGTTGTGGTATCACCACCTCTGAGGACGCGCACCGCTTCCTGCATCCGAGCCTGAGCGAACTCAACGATCCGTTCCTGCTTCACAACATCGAAGCCGGAGCCAGTCGACTGCGCGCAGCCATCGCCGCGCGCGAAGACATCGTCGTGCTCGGCGATTACGATGTCGATGGTGTGAGCAGCACCGCGCTCCTCGTCAGCATCCTGCGTCGCTTCGGCCTGCATCCGCGCTTCATCGTGCCGCGTCGCATGGAAGACGGTTACGGTCTTTCACGCAGCGCCATCGATCGCGCGCTTGAACTCGGCAAACCGCGCCTGTTCATCGCGCTGGATTGCGGCACCAACTCGCACGAAGAAGTCCAGTACTTGCTCGACCAAGGCATCGACGTGCTCGTGGTCGATCACCACCGCTCCAAGGAGCGCACGCTGGAGCGCGGCATCCTGATCAATCCGCACGTGTATCCAGTCGGTGGAGACGAACCGTGGCGGCACCTTTGCACCGTCGGTCTCGTCTTCAAACTCGCGCACGGCCTGCTCAAACAACTTCGCGCGGAAAACCACCCGGTCGCCTTCCGCATCAAGTTGCGCGAATACCTCGATCTCGTCGCGCTCGGCACCGTCGCCGATCTCGTGCCACTTCACGGCGAGAATCGCATCCTCGCCAAACAAGGTCTCAAAATTCTCCAGACCACGCAGCGGCCCGGTCTGCGCGCGTTGATGCAGATCGCGGGTGTGAAACGCGAACACGAGATCATGCCGGTGGACATCTCCTTCCGCCTCGGTCCGCGCATCAACGCTTCCGGCCGTCTCGCCGACGCCGCCCTTTCCGTCGAGCTCATGCTCAGCGACGACGAGCGTTTTTGTAACGAAACCGCGCAGCAGCTCGACGTCTTCAACCGCGAGCGTCAGGACATCGAACGCCTCATCACGGAAGAAGCCGAGCGTTTGATCGAAACGCAATTCGCCGACTGGCCGGGCATCGTGCTCTACGGCGAAAACTGGCATCCCGGCGTCGTCGGCATCGTCGCCGGTCGCGTGACCCGCAAATACAACCGTCCGTGCGTCGTCCTCGGCAACGAGGGCGAACTCGCCAAAGGCTCCGGCCGCAGTATCGACGGCATCAATCTCGTCGATGCGCTCGGCACGTGCAGCGATCATCTGCGCAGTTGGGGCGGTCACCCGATGGCCGTCGGTGTTTCCATCGAGAAAAGCCGGCTCGAAGATTTCCGCACTTACTTCGCCGAAGCGGTCCGCCGTCTCGCCGGCAGCGATCTCCACGAGCGTCGTCTCGATCTCGCCGCGTGGCTCACGCCCGACCAGGTGCGCGAGCGTTTGATGGACGAAATTTGTTCGCTGCATCCGTTCGGCCAGGGAAATCCCGAGCCCGTTTTCGGCATCCGCGGCGTCGTGCTGCGTCAGCGGCCGGATGTCTTCAAGGGCCAGCATTTCCGGTTCAACTTCGATGATCCGCGCGGACGTCGCCTCTTCGGCGTCGCGTGGAAAATGGCCGATCGCATCCCGCCCGTGGGCGAGCCGCTGGATCTCGCGGTCGAGCTCACGTGGAATTTCTTCAACGATCGCAAGCTGCTCCAACTCGAGTTGATCGATTGGCGTCTTGCACAAGGTTGATTTCGTGTGACGCGCGGCGCGACGCACCGATTTTCATTTGCTCGCGCAGGCTTGGCGGCGCACGTTCCGCGTTTCGGCAAAAACAAACGTGAGGCTCCCGCTCTCCATTCACCGCTGGCTCCACCGGAGAAATCTTTCGCGCATCAAGATGCGCGGCGGCTTTCTCCACTCGAAGCTCGGAGATCGCATCCTCGACAAAGCGCTTTGGCGCGCCACGCCCGAATCGCTCGCACGCGCCTGGCTCATCGGCGCCGCGGTCACGATCATCCCGTTCCTGCCCGGCCAATCGATCATCGCGGGTGTGCTCGGTTTCACGTTTCGCGCCAATCTCCTGCTCGCGATCGGACTCCAATATCTTTCCAACCCCGTCACCGCAGTCGTGCAGATTCCCGCGTGTTATCTCGTGGGCCGACTCGTCCAAGGCCAGGGCCCCGTCGCCGTGTGGAAGGAAATCTCCGAACGCGACTGGCAGTTTCTCATCCATCATCCCACGCACCTCGCGCGCGATCTGATTCCGGTCTTCCTCGGATCGATCGTGCTCGGCCTCACCATCGGTCTGATCGGCTATTGGGCGATCCTCGCGTGGGGACGCCGCCACAGCGAAGCCGTCGCCCGCAAAAAAGCCTCGCTCGCGAAATAAAGTAAACGCGCAGCAAACGGTGGGACTATACTCCCGGGAGCGCCGGCCGCCGGCCGGCTCCTCGTAAACTGCCAGCGGGCCGCCGCGCTCCCACCCGACGTTCTCGAAACTGAACGTTGAGCGCCGCTTCCCCAGGCACTCGCTCCTCCTTCACCGCCCCGCAGCATTGGGCATTGCTGCCTGGTACTTGGTA
>CALFXL010000037.1 GCA_937958045.1 uncultured Opitutaceae bacterium
GCACCATCCGCATCCCGGTCCACATGATCGAGACGCTCAACAAGGTGATGCAGGTTCAGAAACAACTCCTCCAGGAATTCGGCCACGAGCCGACGCCCGAGGAAGTTGCCGACGAAATGAATCTGCCCGTCGAGCGCGTGCAGCAAATCATGAAGATGGCGCAGCAGCCCATCTCGCTCCAATCGCCCGTCGGCGACGGCGACGACACGAGCTTCGGCGACTTCATCGAGGACAAGTCGGCGGAAAACCCGTACGACATGACCGCATTCTCGCTTCTGCGCGAAAAGATCATCGACGTTCTCGACTCGCTCACCGAACGCGAACGCCGCGTGCTCTCGCTGCGCTTCGGCCTCATTGACGGCTACAGCCGTACGCTCGAAGAAGTCGGCAAGCAGTTTAAGGTCACTCGCGAACGCATTCGCCAGATCGAAGCCAAGGCGCTCCGCAAGATGCGTCACCCGACGCGCATCCGTCAGCTCCACGGCTTCTTCGACGCCGAGCAAATCGACAACGCGCAAAACCTCCTCAAGCAGGTCTCGCTCAAGAAGGACGACACCACGCCACCGATGGCCACCCGCTGAGCGCGGCAACGATTCCGTTTACACCTTTACTCCCCCGCAATCCGCGGTAACGTACACGTATCATGAATTACGCCAGTGCCTCGATCTTCGCCATTCTTCCGAGTGGTACTGAATGGCTGTGGGTCCTCCTCATCGTGGTCCTGCTTTTTGGTGGCGCCAAACTGCCCAGCCTCGCCCGTGGTCTCGGCCAATCCATCCGCGAGTTCAAAAAGGCATCCAGCAGCGACGAAGAATCCGCCAAGCCGGGCGAAAAACCCAGCGAAGCCAAGAAAGACGCTGCGCCCACGAAGACCACCCACGGCTCGAACTAAGCCGCCTCTTCCAACAGCTCTCTCGATAGACAAAGCGCGCCACCCGGCGCGCTTTTTTATTTATCCGCACAACGACCCTACGACGACACCAACCACGCGCGGAAACCGTGGATTTGCTCCGGTGTGCCCATCACGAGCAACTCGTCGCCCTCGCGCAAAAACTCGTCGCCACTCGGGTTCAAGATGCGCCCCGACGCACGCCGGATTCCCGCGATCTGCACGCGATGCTCCTGCATCGGAATCACCGTTTTCAGGTCGCGCCCCGCCACCGGGCTGCCCGCGGGAATCAGTATTGATTCCATGGATACATCGTCGAATTCCGACACCGGCGTCGTGCCCGTGACCGTTTGCAAAAAACGCTTTCCCGCCGAGGTCTGCTCTGCGGAGCCGATCAAGAGTACCTTGTCGCGTGGATAGAGCACTGTGTCCGCCGACGGCAGCGGAATCGTACAGCCTTGTCGTTCGATACCAACCACGGTGGCCCCAAATCGCGAACGCAGCTCCAGCTCCGCGAGCCGTTTCCCCGCGCAATCCGCCAGATCCGGCAACACGCAATCCACCACCGTGATTGCCCAATCTTCATGCCGGCGCAGCCACGGCGAATTCGTTTCGATCGCAGATCCCGTGCCTCCCGCCAACGTGTCCTGAAGTTCCACCTCCAGCTCGCTGTGCCAGTAAACGAGCTTTCTACGCATGCTCACGAGAGCCACGATCGTCACCGGCACGATCGCGACCAACAACCATTTTACGCCCGACGCCGTCGGCAGCAACGTCATGATCCACAACACAAGCCCCGCCCCCGAGATAAACCGGAAAATCCACTCCACGATCGGCGCCAATCGTCGCGCTTGCGGATAACCGCTCACCGAGACTTGCGAGTAGAGTAGACACAACGCGGAAACGTTGCGCCAAATCGCGACGAGCGGGGCAAGCAGGATGAGCGTCATCGTCCCCCAGAACAAAACCGTCGGTCCTTGCGGGAAGAGCCAGTTCTCGCCCAACCGCCGCTCCACCAAACTCAGTAGTGGTTCTGCGAATACAAGCAGTCCCGACACCAGCAGCATCTCGACAGAGATTTGGATGAGGCGCTTTTTACTGAGCTGCCACAGACGATTCCGTCGCTGCCGCGCAAGCAAACGATCGATCCAGGTTTGATAATGTTTCAACCACGCACGCACCCACGCCGGCTGCGTTGCGAGCGTCCATCCGGCGATGCGCTCCGCATGCTTCGTCAACACCGGCGCCGCGAGCGTCGTCACCAGCGATACGCCGACCGCCACGGGATAAAACCGCGGCGGCAACACCTTCGCCGCCACACCAAGCTGCGCGATGATAAACGAAAACTCGCCGATCGGCGTCGCAATCAGTCCCGCGCGCAACGCGTCTTTCACGGGCGTGCCGATCAATCCCAGTCCCAGCGTCGTCGCGAGCGGGCGCGCCATCAGCGTAAAAGCCGATACGCCCGCGATCAGCAGCCATTCCTGGCCGATCAGGCGCACGTCGATCTGCATCCCGATCGCCACAAAAAACACGACGGTGAACACTTCGCGCAATCCTTCGAACGTACGTTCCACCTGGATACGCTGCGGCGTCTCTGAAACGATCGTGCCGAGCAAAAAGGCACCAAGCGCCAGCGAATAACCCGCGCGCTGCGCCACGAGTGCCAAACCAAACAACAATCCCGCGAGCACGACCGTCTGCAATTCTTCCGTCGCGGCAATGCTCAGCCGCTTCAAAAGCCACGGCACGATCAACAGCCCGCCCACGCCCGCAAGCACCACAAACGCACCAAACATCCCGAGCGTTTCGCCGAGCGCTTTCGTTTCTCCCACACCACCGAAATGCACGAGCGAGCTCAGCAACGTGAGCATCACCACCGCCACAATATCCTCAAGCACCGTCACGCCCATCGCGAGCTGGGCCGAGCGTTCGTGCGATGCGCCCGATTCCTGAAGTAGTTTTCCGATAATCGACGACGACGACACCATCAGCATCGCACCGAGAAACAGGCTCTCCGAACCCGTCCACCCGGCCACGACGCCGCTCAGCCTCGCGAGAAAGTAGATCACCGCCGCGCTCACGCACACACCGAACAGCAGCAGAAGTCCCATCCGCCGCAGCCGGCGCAAACTCAGACGCAGACCGATCGAAAACATCAGGAACACCAGGCCTAGCTGTGCGAGCGTCTCGATGCGCCCGACTTCCTTCACGAGTGAAAACGGTGGCGTGAACGGTCCCACCACGATGCCCGCGACCAGATATCCGACAATCACCGACAACCCCAGCCGCTGGCATAACCATCCTGCCGCTCCCGCGAGCAACAGCACGACGGCGAGGTCTTGGATAAGGTAAAGGCCGGTCACCATGTGATACGACGCTCAACAACGTGGCCCCAATGCCCACCGTCAAGCCACGCCTTCCCGCTCAGTTTGATTTTCAGAGGAGAATCAACTGTTTTCCTCTTTGACAGCCGTAAAACGCACCGATTGTTTTCCGTCGGCGGAACCACAGCTTCCTCCCCGCAACTTCAGCAACATGGCATCAAACCTCCTCGGGTATTTCTCCAACGACATCGGCATCGACCTCGGTACGGCCAACACACTCGTTTACGTGAAAGACAAGGGCATCGTGCTCCGCGAGCCCTCCGTGGTCGCCTTAGACACCACCACCCGCAAGGTCCGCGCCGTCGGCGATGAAGCCAAACGCATGCTCGGCCGTACTCCCGGCAACATCACCGCCATCCGTCCGATGAAGGACGGCGTGATCGCAGACTTCGATGTGACCGAGGCGATGCTCCGCTACTTCATCCGCAAGGTTCACAACAACGCCCTGCGGGTCGCTCCTCGTGTCGTCATCGCGATTCCCTCCGGCATCACCGAGGTTGAAAAACGCGCCGTCAAAGATTCCGCCACGCATGCCGGCGCACGCGATGTCATCACGATTCCCGAGCCCATGGCCGCCGCGATCGGCGTCGGTCTCCCCATCGATGAACCCGCCGCCAACATGATCGTCGACATCGGCGGCGGCACCACCGAGATCGCGATCATCTCTCTTTCGGGTATTGTATTCTCAAAATCAATACGCGTGGCCGGCGACGAACTCGACGCCGCTTTGGTCAACTACATGAAACGCGCGTACAATCTGCTCATCGGCGAACGCACCGCCGAAGAGATCAAGATGAAGCTCGGCTCCGCCTACCCGCTCGACGAAGAACTTTCGCTCGAAGTCAAAGGCCGCGACTCTGTGGCCGGTCTGCCGAAGACGATTCACATCACTTCCCAAGAAGTCCGCGAAGCGCTCAGCGATACCATCGCCGCGATCGTCGACGCCGTTCGCACCACGCTCGAACGCTGCCCGCCCGAACTTTCCGCCGACTTGGTTGACCGCGGTTTTGTCATGGCTGGCGGCGGATCGCTCATCCGCGGCATCGATCGCCTCCTTAGCGAAAAAACCGGTCTGCCCGTCACGGTCGCCGAAGATCCGCTCTCGGCTGTGGCCAATGGCACCGGCGCGGTGCTCAACGACCTCAACTGGGTCATGCAGAACGTCTAAGCGACGAGCTTCCTCACCCGCGAAATTTCCATGTGGGAAACCAGATGCGGGACGCGAACCTTCTTATTGATTCCGCGTCCGACGAGAGCTGAATCTCAACCCGCTTCTCGTGCCCGCAAAACGTTTTGATCAAGCCAGACCTTTTCTCCTGCTCGGCGTCGTCCTCGCCGTCTGGCTTTTTGTCCCTGCGATTTTTAAGCGATTCGCGCGCGCGTCGTTTTTCGAGTTCCAAGCGCCGATCAATGTATCCGCCTCCGCGGTGCGCGATCTGCAGGAGTTCTGGGCGCTGCGCACGCGTTCCAAAAACGATCTGATCGAAGCCGGACAACAACTGTCGCGCCTCAATGCCGCCTACGAAGTCGCGCTTCAAAAAACCACCGCGCTCGAAAGCGAGATTCATCGTTTGGAAGAACTACTCCGCATGCCGGTGTATGCGGAATATCGTCCCGAAAGCGCACGCGTGTCGCGTCGTGCATTCGACACATGGTGGCATCGACTTACCATCCGCAAAGGTTCGAAGCACGGCATCGTGAAAGGTGCTCCGGTGATTTTTGTCGGCGGCGTGGTCGGCCGCGTGGCTCAAGTGGGTTTGTACGAATCCGAAGTCGATCTCATCAGCACACCGGGACTTCGCCTCGCTGCAACGCTCGAGGGAGACACGCGCCCCATCAGTTATCACGGAGCGAGCAAGAAAGCCTTCGGCCCTTTTGGCGGCGTGATCGAGTACGTGCCGCTCGATGTTTTTGCGAACAGCGTGACGCCGCGCCGTGTGGTCACGTCCGGCCTCGGCGGCACATATCCGCCCGGTCTGGTCATCGGTAAAATCACCAAACTCGATCTCGACTCCGATGGCCTCTTTCAACGCGGCGAAGTGGAGCTCGATCCGCGCCTCGCTTCCGTCACGGAAGTAACTGTGCTCATCCCGCTGAACAAGACACCATGAGCGGTCGGACGGTCACCATCGTTTTCGCCATCGGCGTTTTGTTTTGGACGCTCTTCGAGCAGCTCAATCACTACCTCTCCGATTGGTACATCAGCCTCTTTATCGGCGGATTGCTTGTGACGTTTCCCGCGTTGCGACTGCGCTCACGCGACAGTTGGAAAATCGTTCTTCTCCTCGGATTCTGGTGCGATGCGACCGCACCCGTTCGCTTCGGTCTTCACGCGGTGCTATTTCTCGCCGCGCACACCTTCATCCATTTCTTCCGCGACCGTTTCCCTCGCGAGGAAACAACCTTGGGCGTCGCGGTCGCGCTGATTGCCAACGCCGCCATTTTTCTCGTGCTCACGATCGCGATGATCGAGCGGCATCCGACGCCGTTCGCGGCGCTGCCGGCGATGTTCCTCGATCTGTTTATGTCGGAGTTGTTCATCGCCCTCGTGGCGCCGTGGTTCTTCGCGATGCAAGAACGTGCGCTCGAAATCGCCGGAGTCAGCTTGCGCCGCGAGCAACGCGGATTGCTATAACCCGCAACCATGGCCGAGCGCTCCACCGATCGTCCCAACAGCCTCGTCGAGTCCCACAAGGGCTACGATCTGCGCATCCTGTTTTTTTATCCCGCCATCGCTCTGCTGCTCGTCGTGCTGATCGGCGGCCTCGCCTACCAGCAGCTCTTCAAGACCGACGAGTATCACCAAAAAGAGCGTCAGCAAAATCAGCGGCGCATCCTCACGCCCGGGCCGCGCGGAAACATCTACGATCGCGAAGGCCGATTGCTCGTGAAAAACCGCGCGCGTTTCTACGCCGCCATCAACCTCGACGAGCTGCGCCTCGAATTTCGCAACGAAGTCATTCGCGTCGGCCGCAATTACCGCGACCTCGACAGTCGTCTCATGCCGACCAACGCGCAGATCCGCCGCATCGCGCGCGTCTCCGTCGTGCAGCGCTACATGGATGAAGTCAATCGGCTCACCGGTCGTAGCGCCAAGGTCGACGCCGCCAATCTCGAGCGGCATTTCGCGAGCCAGCTTTTGCTGCCTTATGTGATCGCCGACGAACTCACGCCCGAGGAATACGCGCGTCTCACCGAGCAGGTCGACGTCAACTCGCCGATCCAACTCTACGCCACGAGCGCCCGCGAGTACCCGTACAAAAACGCCGCCGCGCACGTGCTCGGCTATGTGCTTTCGCACGACGAGCTCAACGAAGACGATTTTCCCGGCAGCGAACTCGTGACGCTCAAAATGCGCGGCACCATCGGCAAAGACGGGCTCGAGGCGCAGTTTAACCACGTGCTGCAAGGCAAACCCGGTGGCGCGATCTACCGCGTCGATCCGTCAGGTTATCGCCAAGAAACTCCGATCGAGCGACGCCTTCCCGTTCAAGGCGGCAATGTGGTGACCAGCATCGACATCGATCTCCAGATGGTCGCCGAAAAGGCCATCAAAGATTACGACGAAGAAGGCAGCCCTCAGGCCGGCGCCGCCATCGCGATCGATGTGCGGACGGGGGAGGTCCTCGCCATGGTGAGCGCGCCCGATTACGACTTAAATAGTTTCAGTCCGCGCCTCAGCTCCGCCGACGCCGCGCAGATGACCGAGAACAGCGCGTGGATCAACCGCGCGACGAGCGGTATTTATCCTCCAGGATCCACGTTCAAGGTCCTCACTTCGATCGCGGGTCTGCGCCAGGGCCTCATCGATCCCGCCACATCGCATGTCGATTGCCATGGTTCTTACATGATCGGGCGGCGGCGCTTCGTGTGTAATAATCACAACGCCAGCCCCGGCATCATCAACCTCGGCACCGCGCTGGAGAAGAGCTGCAATATTTTCTTTTACGACGTCGGCCTGAAACTCGGCCCCGACGCGATCGCCGCGGAAGCACGCCGTTTTCACTTGGATCGCCGAACGGGAATCGAATTGCCCAACGAAACCCGACGCATGCTCGTGCCCGATCCCGCCTGGTTGCGACGCGTCCGCGGCGAACCCTGGCCCGCAGGTGAGACCGCCAACTACGCCATCGGCCAAAGTGCGCTTGGACTCACTCCGCTGCAAATGGCGTGTTTCATCGCGTCCGTCGCTCGCGGCGAAACGTTCACGCAGCCGACGCTCGTTCACGATCCCGAACATCCCCGGCAACAAACCGAGCCGATCGGTCTCTCACCGAGTCATTACGCGGCTTTGATCGAAGGCATGAAGCGCTGCATCCAGTCGGGTACCGGTCGCAAACTCATCCAGCCGCCGTTTAATCTTCAGGCGGCAAAAATCGCCGGCAAAACCGGCACGGCCCAACAAGACGTGTATGAAGCGGGCCAATACAAAGGACGTCTGAACTACGCTTGGTTCATCGGCTTCGCGCCGTACGACAATCCCGAGATCGCCATCGCCATCCTTCTCGAAGGTGGCGCTCCCGGCGATGAGTTTGGCGGCGGCGCCTACGCGGCGCCCGTCGCAGGCTATATCTTCAAAAAATACTTCGAGAAAAAAGCCGCGCGTCTCTCCTCGCCCATCGGCGTTTCGACGGCAGCCAATTGATCGAGGATATCAAAAGCGCCGGCCGCTCCCGCCAATTGATCGGAGATTGCCGGCGCCCCCCCAACGATCAAAGAAAAAGGCGCGCCTGTTGGGCGCGCCTTGATGAGCGATTAGGAATCGGGATGAACCCGCGGACTTAGTAGTCCATGCCCGCGGGAGGATGGGCGGGAGCGGCTTCCTTCTTTTCCGGAACGTCCGTGATGATGGCTTCCGTGGTGAGGAGGAGGCCGGCGATCGAGGCGGCGTTCTGGAGGGCCGTGCGGGTGACCTTGGTCGGGTCGACAACGCCGGCTTTGACGAGGTCTTCGAACTCGCCCGTCGCGACGTTGTAGCCGTTGTTGCCCTTGCTCGCGAGGACCTGCTGAACGACGACGGCACCTTCGATGCCGGCGTTGGAGCAGAGCTGCTTGAGCGGAGCTTCGACCGCGCGGCGGACGATCTGAGCGCCGAGCTTTTCATCGCCTTCGAGCGAGTTGATGACGGCGTCGACTGCCTTGGCGGTGCGGAGGAGCGCGACACCACCACCGGAAACGATACCTTCCTCAACCGCAGCGCGGGTCGCATGGAGAGCGTCTTCGACGCGCTGCTTCTTTTCCTTCATTTCGGACTCGGTCGCGGCGCCGACGTTGATGACGGCCACACCGCCAGCGAGCTTGGCGAGACGTTCCTGAAGCTTTTCGCGGTCGTAATCGGACGTGGTTTCTTCGATCTGACGACGGATCTGCTTCACGCGGCCCTGGATGTCCGAGGACTTGCCGGCGCCTTCGACGATCGTGGTGTTTTCCTTGTCCACGACGATGCGCTTCGCGCGGCCGAGGTCGGAGAGCTGCACGTTCTCGAGCTTGATGCCGAGGTCTTCGGAGAGGAGACGGCCGCCGGTGAGGATGGCGATGTCTTCGAGGATGGCCTTGCGGCGATCGCCGAAGCCAGGAGCCTTGACGGCGACGACGTTGAGCGTGCCGCGGATCTTGTTCACCACGAGGGCAGCGAGGGCTTCGCCTTCGACATCTTCAGCGATGATGAGGAGGGGCTTGCCGCTCTTGGCGGTGGTCTGGAGAAGCGGGAGGAACTCCTGGAGGTTGGAGATCTTCTTTTCGTGGATGAGGATGTAGGCGTCCTCGAGAACGGCTTCCTGGGTCTCGGCGTTGGTGGCGAAGTACGGCGAGATGTAGCCCTTGTCGAACTGCATACCTTCGACGACGTCGAGGGTGGTTTCGATGGACTTGGCTTCCTCAACCGTGACGGTGCCATCCTTGCCGACCTTCTCGAGAGCTTCGGCGATGATGTTGCCGATTTCGGCGTCCCAGTTGGCGGAGACCGTGGCGACCTGACGGATTTCCTCGGAGGCGTTCACCTTCTTGGAGATCTTGGCGAGTTCGGCCACGGCGGCTTCGACGCCCTTGTCGATACCACGCTTGAGGTAGATCGGGTTGGCGCCGGCGGTGACGTGCTTGAGGCCTTCCTTGTAGACGGCTTCGGCGAGCACGGTCGCGGTGGTGGTACCGTCGCCGGCAGCGTCGTTGGTCTTCGACGCGACTTCCTTCACGAGCTGCGCGCCGATGTTTTCGTACGGATCGGAGAGCTCGATTTCCTTGGCGACGGTCACGCCGTCCTTGGTGACGGCGGGAGAGCCGAATTTCTTGTCGATGACGACATTGCGGCCCTTGGGTCCGAGGGTGACCTTGACGGTGCGGGCTAGGAGTTCGACGCCGCGGAGGACTTTCTGACGGGCGGCTTCGTCGAAGAGAATTTGTTTGGCGGGCATATGATTAAATAAACGGGATTAAGTTGTAGTGATAAATCGGATACGACGGGATCAGCCGATGACGCCGAGGATGTCGTCTTCGCGAACGAGCGTGAATTTCTCGTTGTCGATCTTCACTTCGGTGCCGCCGTATTTGCTGATCAGCACCTTGTCGCCGACCTTCACTTCGAACGGGACAGCGTTGCCTTTCTCATCCTTCTTGCCGGTGCCGAGAGCGATGACCTCAGCCTCCTGCGGCTTTTCCTTGGCAGAGTCCGGGATGATGATACCGCCGCGGATCTGTTCTTTTTCTTCGATGTGCTTCACGAGCACACGATCGCCGATGGGCTTGATCTTAACTTTAGCCATATGGGTTTGTGTATTGTGGGTTTGAGGAAGGTAGTGGGATTTTTTCGGAGAAAACACGCGCCGCGGTGCACGAGGACCGCAGCGCGTGAAAATCGGAAAGATTACTTCTTGTCCTTGTTTTTGTCGTCATCGACGACCTCGAAGTCGGCATCGACCACGTCGGCCTTTTTCTCGGACTTCTTGGAGCTGTTGTCGGCAGCACCGGCATCAGCGCCCGGTTGAGCGCCGGCGGCACCCGCGGCCTGCTGCGCTTGCTGATAAAGTTCAGCGCCGAGCTGCGTGAGTTTTTCGGACGCGGCCTTGATGCGATCGGTGTCGTTGGACTCGAGTTCCTTCTTCGCGTCGGCGAGCGCCGATTCGAGTTTGGACTTCTGGTCGGCCGGAACTTTGTCACCGGCGTCCTTGAGAGCTTTCTCGAGTTGGTAAATCGAGTTGTCGAGTTGGTTGCGGGCTTCGACGGCTTCGCGACGTTTCTTGTCTTCGGCCGCGTGCATCTCGGCTTCCTTGGTCATGCGCTCGACTTCTTCCTTCGAGAGACCGGAGGAATTGGTGATGGTGATCTTCTGATCCTTGCCGGTGCCGAGGTCCTTGGCGGAGACGTGGAGGATGCCGTTGGCGTCGATGTCGAACGTGACCTCGATCTGCGGCACACCGCGCGG
>CALFXL010000038.1 GCA_937958045.1 uncultured Opitutaceae bacterium
CGGGATGCGGATGGTGCGGGCCTGGTCGGCGATGGAGCGGGTGATGGCCTGGCGAATCCACCAGGTGGCGTAGGTCGAGAACTTGTAACCGCGGCGGTATTCGAATTTTTCGACGGCCTTCATGAGGCCCATGTTGCCTTCTTGGATGAGGTCGAGGAAGGAGAGGCCGCGGTTGGTGTATTTCTTCGCGATGGAGATCACGAGGCGGAGGTTGGCCTCGACCATCTCGGTCTTGGCTTTGTGCGCTTCGCGGATGTGGACGTTGGTCTGGCGAACGATCTCCAGTAAACGAGTGGGCGCGACGCGTTGCTCGGCCTCGATTTGTTTGAGGCGGGCGTTGATCGCCTTCGTGTCGATGGCGGCGTCTTTCTTGGTCTTGGGATGCTTCGCGCGATCGAGTTGGGCGAGGAGCTGCTCGATCTCGGTGATCAACGGGTTGATCTGCTTCAGATACTCTTCGTAGACGTTGAGCTTGAAGTAGAACTTCGAGAAGTGCGATTTGAGCGCCGTCTCGCGCTTTTTGAACTTGGCGAGGACGCGCTTCTTACCGGCTTCGTCCTTGGTCTTGAGATATTCTTCCCACGCTTCGGCGACGCTGGCTTCGCCGTTTTGGGTGCCCTCGACGAGCTTGGGCAGGTTCTTGAAATAGTTTTCGCGGCTCTCGATTTTCTTATCGATGACGATGCGATCGAAGCGCTCTTCGCGGTTGAGAAGCTTCGCACCGAGATTGCCGATGTAACGGCCGACGATGGCGGCTTCGAAAAGCGCTTCCTGCGCCTTGAGCTCGGCGTTTTCGATGCGTTTGGAAATTTCGACTTCTTGTTCGCGGGTCAGCAGCGGGACCTGGCCCATCTGCTTGAGGTACATGCGGACGGGGTCGTCCAGAATGTCGTTTTGCGACGAGCGCGATTCCTCTTCTTCGGCCTCCTCCTGGCGCTGCTTGTAGTCTTCGACCTGATCGGGTTCGAGGATCTCGATTTCGAGATTTTGGAGAATCGACAGAACGTTATCGATTTCCTCCTGATTCTCGACCGACTCGGGAAGCGCGTCGTTGATGTCGTCGAACGTCAGGTAGCCCTGTTCCTTCGAGAGGCGGATCAGATTGCGAATCTTATCGTTGATGCCGCCGGGCGCGAGATCTCCTGAACCGCCGTCGGAGGCGTTTTGAGTGCGTTCGAGAGCGTGTTCTACAGCTTCAGAGTGCGTATCGGTGTCGGCGGACTTAGCTTTGCGCGGCATGGGAAGGACTTAGGAAATACAATTAGACAGCGGCGGGCAGCCCGATGGGCGCGCGCAGCTGTCGCTGAAGGTCAGTGCGTTGTTTTATGAGAGAAATTGCGTCGACGGTACTGTCCGCACGGTGCGCGGCCAGAGCAAGTTCTATTTGACGGAGCTGTGGTTCGAGCACGCGAGTGCGGATTTGAGTGAGAGCCTGATTAACGGCACGAATCGGTTCTTCTGTACGCGGAGGATCGAAAAGAAGCGAGGCCACGAGTGTTTTTTCTTCGGAGGTCTCTAAAAGAGAGTCCAAGTGATCGCGTCCGGGCCAGGCGTCGTGTTCGAACTCAGCAAGAAAGCGGTTGAGCAGAGAACCGGCGAGATGGCTCGTGTCGATCCAATCGTGCGGGAGAATGCTGCTGAGCGGCTTGCCGAGTTCCTCGAAATGCAGGCAGAGCATCAACAAGTGATGCTCGGGCGTGTTGCTGGCATCGACCGAACGCGTGACCGGGGGCGGCGGGGCTTCGGCGGGAACGAGCGGCCCGGCTTTGTACTGCCGACGTTTGAAAGCATCGAAATCGCGCAGGACGGCGGACGACGGGAGTTTGAGCGTGGCGGCGACTTCTTCGAGAAATTGAGCGCGCGTGATCTCGGAATCGGCGGCGGCGATGATCTCAAAAAGGCTCTGACAGGCGCGGGCTTTTTGTTCTGCCGATGCGGATTCTGGCGACGGGAGAATGCTGCGGCTGGCGAAGGCCATCGCGGAGGTGGCGCCGCGTTTCACTTCGTCGTAGGCAGCGAGTCCGCGCTCGAGAAAGAGCACGTCGGGATCGGTTTTGCCTTCGCCGGGTGCTGCGAGGAAACGCACTTCGAGGCCGGCTTTCAGCGCGAGCGGAAGGAATCGAAGCGCCGCTTTTTGTCCCGCGCTATCGCTGTCGAAGAAACACTCCACCTGCGGATGATAACGGCGCAGCAGGATAAGCTGGCTATCGGTGATCGCGGTCCCTTGCGGAGCGATGGCGGTTTTGAGGCCAACTTGCCAGCAACGCAGCGCATCAAGCTGACCTTCGACCATGACGAACGGATGGCCGTCGCCAACTGCGGTGCGCGCGCGGTCGAGGTTGAAGAGCAAATGTCCTTTCGAAAAAACCGGCGTTTCGGGGGAGTTGACGTATTTCGCTTCGCGCGCGGGATCGTCGGCGGGCGTGAGATCGGTCTGACGCGCGGTGAAGGCGACGACGCGACCTTGATGATCGCGGATGGGGATCATGAGCCGGCCGCGAAAACGCGGACGCAGCGCGCCGAGCGTGATGAGCGCATCGTCGCGGATAAAAAACAGTCCGCACTGACGCAGCGCTTCTTCGGAAAACTTTTTCTTCAACAGCGCCGCGGCGAGGGAATTGTCGTTGGGATCGGCGGCGCCGATTTTGAATTCATCGGCGAGCTCGAGCGGGAAACGTCGGCATTGTTGCCAATACTCGCGCATGAAATCGCCGGTGGCATGCGAGGACTTGAACAGCTGGTGAAAATGCTCCGTCGCGGCTTCGTGCAGATCGAACAACTCCTGTCGTAACGAACGCTCTTCGCGCGTGGGGCCGACCCCTTCTTCATATTCGATGGGCACGCCAAAACGTTGACCGAGCGCTTCGACCGCTTCGGTGAACGTGAGCTGTTCGGTTTCGCGGACGAACGAAATGATGTCCCCGGCTTTGCCGCAGCCGAAACATTTATAGAAGCCCTTGTCGGGATCGACATGGAACGACGGGCTTTTTTCCTGGTGGAAAGGGCAGAGCGCTTTGAAGCGCGAGCCTGCCTTGCGCAGCGTGGCCACCCGGGAGATCACATCCACGATGTTCACGCGAAATTTCAGATCGCGGACGCAAGTGGGTTTGATGGCGGGCATGGAGGACGAGTCGAAGCGCGGACCGGCGCGGTGAAGTTTGCACTTTTAACCCGGAGGGGGTTCTGTCAAGTACCGCGGTTTTGCGAAACTTTTTGCCGCGCTTGGCTACCCATTTATCCATGTATTTTCTCAAGTTGAGGTCCGCTCGTTTCGTTTTCGTTGGAGTGATCGCGCTACTGCTGGCGGGCGGGCGCGCGGTGGCAGCCGAGGAAGGTTTGCTGCCGGTGTGGGAAGCCTCGCTTCCGTCTTTCGATGAAGGTGCTTACGCGGCGAAAGTTGAGTTGTTAATCGCCAAGTTCGAGGCCGCGAGTGGTCGTAAGCTCGTGCCGGGCGAGAAGAAGAAAGTAGGACTCAAAATCTACACCGACTCCGGACCGGGTATGGCGACGCCGGTGCCGCTGGTGCGCGCGGTGATCGGTGCGCTGGAGCGTCGTGGATTTGAGAAAGAGAATATCTTTTTGGTTGGGCTGAATCAGTTGCGGCTGCGCATGACGGGTTATCTGCCGTCGCTCGTGACGGGACAAACGCCGTTCAAAGGACATCCGTTCTATGTTTTGGAGTCCGGGCGTTATTATGATCCGGTGTGGTTCTACGACAGCCCGCTGCCGTCGCGTTTCGATCCGATCTTTGCCGAAAAAAGTGTCGAGGGTGTCGATGCCAACACGACGAAGGAACAGGACCGCAAGAGCTTCCTGGCGACACCATTGTTTTTGGACGCTGACTTCTGGATTAACCTGCCGGTTTACACCGATCACCAATACCTTGGCGTGAACGGCGCGCTCGTGAACGCGACGCTATGGAACGCCAGCAACACCGCGCGCTTCTTCCGCAGTCCGGCCAATGCGCCGGCGGCGGTCGCCGAGATGAGCGCGATCCCGGAACTGCGGCAGACCTGGGTGTGCAGCATCGTGAGTTTGCAGCACTATCAATTTATCGGAGGCCCGTATTTTAACTCGCTCTACACAGTCTCGGAGCCGGTGGTCTGGCTGAGCGCCGATCCGGTGGCGCTCGATACGCTCGCCCTCATGCGCATCAATCGCTGGCGCGAACGCGCGGGCTTCAAACCCATTTCCGACGAGATCCGCACGCTGGATTTTGCCGAGACGCTCGGCGTCGGTTCGTCACACATCGCTCCCGGACGGATCGTGCGCGTGGGAGATTAAACGACTGATTGGAGCAGAAAGACTCGGTTATCCCGACAGATTCCCGCGGAAATTCCCTTGAGTCCCACACGCGAGTAAGCCCATTTCTGAAGGTGACATGTCCCAAGCTGACTATCTTCCGATTTTGATCCAGATCTGCCTCGCTGCCGCGGTGGTGTCTCTTGTCATCGGCGCGAGCCATCTGATCGGCCAGCGAGCCAAGCGCAATGCGATCAACGATTCGCCGTACGAGTGCGGCGTGAAGAGCGAGGGATCCAGCCACGCGCGTTTCTCCGTGAAGTTCTACGTCACGGCGATGCTGTTCATCCTTTTCGATATCGAAGTGGTCTTCCTGATTCCGTGGGCGTTTATCTACCGCGATTTCTTGGCGAACAACCTCTCGATTCTCGGTCCCATTCTCTTCTTCATCGGCGTGCTTGTCCTCGGTCTCATTTACGAGGTGAAAAAAGGCGCGCTGGATTGGGAAAAGTAATTTCGAGCCAGGCTCCGGTACCCCTTATTCATGCGGTTGGAGAAGATCATCGCCCGCAGCCGCATCATTGATCTGCGGAGCACTGAGCTAAAAGGCGCGCTCGAAGAGCTTTTGGATGTTTCCATCACGCGTTCGCCGGAGTTGCGACGCGATGTGCTGTTGCGCGGATTGCTCCAACGCGAGAGCACGATGACCACCTATCTCGGTGCGGGCGTTGCGTTGCCGCACGTGCGGACGAAAATGAATCGTCGCTACATCCTCGCGATCGGACGCAGTCGCGACGGCGTGAAGCATGAGCGCACGAAATCGGATGAACCGGTGCGGTTGATCCTGATGCTGCTCGCGGACGAGAAGGCGCGTGATTATTTGCAAGTGCTGGCGTCCATCGCCCGGCTCGTACAAGACCGCGAAGTGGTCGACTCGCTGATCGAAGCGCCGACGCTCGACGACCTCACGGATCGCCTCATCGCCGCGCTCGGCGGCATCACGGCTCGGCCGGCCCAAGCTCAGCAAAGTCGTATCAACAAGATGATGGTGCGCCAGGCTGAGCGCGTTGCCAAAGGCACCGCGTGCTCGGCGATCATGGTTTTCGGCGATGTTTTCACCGGCGGCATCGAAAGCGATTATTGGAAATCGGCTTCGAAGGCGTTGCTGGTGACGCGCAATCTCGTCGATCCCGGCGAAGGCGTCGGCGGCTTCGACGAAGTGATTCAAGTCCGTTCGTTCTCGAGTCAGCGCCTCGCGCAATTGCGCAGTGCGATGCTCGTCGCGCTGACGCGTGGCGTGATTTCGTTCAACGATCGCATCTGCTGCATCGGCGGCATCACGGGCAGCAATCAATTCGACACGATCGTGGTGGTCGATGTGGAGCGAGAGTTCCAGACGCTGCTCACGGGCCAGACCGATCTGCTTCCGAGCGACGTGAAACCCGAAGTGCTCGAACGCGTGATCGCGGTGGCGACCGAGCTCGCCGTCGAAGGCCGCGAAGGAAAACCGGTCGGTTGTTTGTTTGTCGTCGGCGACACCGACGAAGTCGAAAAACTCACCAAGCCCCTCGTGCTGAATCCATTTTATGGATACAAGGAGGAGGATCGCAACATCCTCAATCCGTTCATGGACGAGACGGTGAAGGAATTCTCCTCGATCGACGGCGCGTTTGTCATTCGCGGTGATGGCGTGGTGATTTCCGCCGGCAGTCTGTTGCAAGCGACGGATATCGATCATGCGTTGCCGAGTGGATTGGGCAGCCGTCATGCCGCCGGCGCCGCGGTATCGGTCGCCACGCAAGCGATTGCCATCGTGGTTTCGTCGAGCACGGGCCAGGTGACACTTTTCCGACGGGGCGTGATGCTGCCGTTGATGGAAAAAGGGATGGGTTTGAAGTGAGGACGCGACGGAGCCGCCGGCTATGACACGCGCGACTTCGTTGTTTCTCGATGTGCTGCGGTTGAGCGCGGCGCTGGTGGTTTTTGCGGCGCACACGGCGCACTACTGGAATCCCGATATGCTCTGGGCGATGCAGGCCTGGGCGCACGATGCGGTGGTCGTGTTCTTTGTGCTGTCCGGCTATGTGATCGCGTACACGACGGAAAAAGGCGAACGCGATGCGCGCGGTTATGTCGTCGCGCGCTTGTCGCGGTTATACTCTGTGGTCGCGCCGGCGCTGGTGTTGACGGCGGTGCTTTGGCTGGCGGGACGCGGACTCGATCCGGATCTGTATGCGAACCACGAGCGGGCGTATCCATGGCTGCGCTTCGCGGCCAGCGGAGCGTTTCTGAATTCGGTTTGGATGATGGAACTCTCGCCGCCGGCAAACACGCCGTTTTGGTCGCTCGGTTATGAAGCGTGGTACTATCTGTTTTTCGGTCTGGCGCTGTTCATTCGTCGGTCGGCGATGAAATGGACGGTGCTCGTGCTCGCGGCTCTGCTGGCAGGGCCGAATATCCTGATGTTACTCCCGGTTTGGCTGATCGGCGCGGCCGCTTATCGCTGGCGTGAGATGGGAAAACTACCGCGCGGGGCTGCGTGGAGCGGATTTATCGTCGCAGCAGTCAGCACGTTCTGGCTCTTGCGTTCGCTTCCTGATTGGCCCACGAAGGTCGGCGATGCGCCGTGGTATTTTGCGGGCGCGGCAATCAGCGATCTGATCAGTTCACTTGGCTGGGCGGCAATGATCTGGTTTTTCAACCGCGCGTCGGGTGCGCTGCAAATTCCGAACGTGGTTTATCGGCCCGTGCGCTGGTTGGCTGGGCACACCTTTTCGCTTTATCTCTATCACGCTCCGCTGGTGCTTTTTGTGTCGGCGGTGTTACCGCCGATTTTTGTGCGAGGGCTTGAGGGGGCAGTGTTGGCGGGACTGCTCGTGGTCATCGGAATTTTGGGCGCTGTGACCGAAGGACTGCGGGGAGGCTGGAAGAAGCTCTTTTCTTTCGCGTGGGATCGCGTCGCACGAAGATTGTGATTGCACCGGTCAAAGGCCCTGAGTTTCTTCGACCTTTCAACTTTTTAAAACCATGCAAGAAGTCGTCACCCTGGAATGCACCGAAGCGAAGAAAGAGGGTAAGCCCGTTTCGCGCTATCTCACCACGCGCAACAAGAAGACCGTCACCGAGCGCATCGAGAAGAAGAAGTACAATCCCTTCCTCAAGCGCCACACGGTGCACAAGGAGATCAAGTAATCCCCTGGTCTCATTAAATTTCGAACCCGGCCGCAACTGGCCGGGTTTTTTGTTTTCTGCGTTTCGGACCTAGGGAAACGCTTTTGGCGGGGAATCGCGCAGCCTCAGGATTGAGAGTGCGTGGGGGCTGTGGAGGAAGCCGGCTGCTGGGAGGCGCCGGAGGCTTGCTGGGCCCGGCGGGCGGCGCGCCAGCCTTCGCGATGCTTGCGGATCCAGTCGAGCAGAGCGCGTTCAAAACCGATGTCGTGGCCGAGGCGTTCGGATTCGATCCACTTGTGCCGTAAGATCTCCTCTCGCTCGGCTAGGAACTCTTGGTAAAGGCTCGATTGTTTTACGAAGTCCCGGGAGGGTTCTGTCGGCTGAGGAGAATGTTCGGTCATGACGGCCACGGCGCGAGTGAGTTTAAATGGTCTCAAGCGAGTGGGAGAGCTGCGCTTCGCCCGTTGATCGCTTGCTACAACAGAGAACATCGCGAGCGGGACGCAGACCGGTCGCTTGGTAACGACCGTCCACTAGCAGGGAGCTAGTTTGAAAAAAACCTGTGGTTACGTGCCTTGCGTCAGTGAGCGGACAGGTGCCCGCGAAGACCGGTGCGAAGGTGTTCATGTTGCTGACACCAAAAGTAGGTCCGCGACAAGGCCTGTCAACCTCGCGGGGTTCCTCGGAAAATTTTGTGGAAAAAGTCTGGTCTTGTACGCGGGAAATCGAAAGCCGGGCGTAGGGGAAATGCCGAGGGCGCACCAAGGGGCGTGTATCCACGGCAGCCCTACACCAAGCGTTGTTCAATCAAACCGCGGTGGACGGGACTTTGAGGCGATGCAGCAGTCCGCTGCCAATCTCGCGGAAGATGCGAGCGGCGACGCTGTCGGGCGCGGACACAACGATGGGAACACCGGTGTCGCCGCCGGCGCGGATTTCGGGGATGAGCGGCACTTCGCCGAGCAAGGACGTGCCGAGCGTATCTGCGGTCTTGGCGCCGCCGCCTTCGCCGAAGACGGCGTGACGGTTACCCGCGGGATCGACGAAGTAGCTCATGTTTTCCGCGACGCCGAGCAGGGGCACGTTTACTTTCTGGAACATCAGGCCGCCTTTGCGCGCGATCTGCGTCGCGGCGAGTTGGGGCGTGGTGATGAGGATGGCACCATCGAGCGGCATCGTTTGCACGAGCGAAAGCTGCGCGTCGCCGGTGCCGGGCGGCAGGTCCACAAGCAACACGTCGAGTTCGCCCCACTTCACGTTTTGGACAAACTGCTGGATGGTTTTCATGATCATCGGCCCGCGCCACACGACGGGCGTGTTGTCGTCGACGAGGAAGCCCATGCTCATGACTTTCACGCCATGGTTTTCGAGCGGGATGATGGAGTCGTCTTCGACCATCGGGCGCTCGTGAATACCCATCATCAATGGCACGGATGGACCATAGATATCACAGTCCATCAACCCCACGCGACCGGGGCGGCCTTGGGCGGAGAGCAACTGCGCGAGCGCGCAAGCGAGATTGACCGAGAAAGTCGATTTGCCGACGCCGCCTTTGCCGGAGGCGAGCGCGACGGAGTGGGCGATGCCGGCCGGTTTGCCGCCGGCAAGATTGCCGCCAGTCGCTGTTTTCGGTGCGGTCACGGCGACATCGATCAACGTCGAGGTGATGCCGGGCTGCGCGCGGAGACATTTGTCGACCTCGTTTTTGATATGCAGCGGGATCTTCGGATCGGCGGTGTTGAGCGCGAGCGAGACCTTCGCGACGCCGTTGGCAAACGCGACGGAGCGGACCAGACCGAACGAGACGATGTCTCGGCTGAAGCCGGGATATTTAACTTGCTTGAGGATCTCTTTGATCGAGTCGGGTGTCACGGCAGCGTGTAGTTTTTAAAGACGAAGTCGGTTTTGACGTTGTTATGGCTCGTCGGGCTGTAAATAGAAATGCCCGAACATCCCGCACTGTTTAGCTCCCTTTCTTCCATGCAAAAATTTCTTACGTTATTCGCCGCGCTGCTTGGGTTCGTGATTCTTTCTCCGCTCGCTAATGCCCAACGTGATATCGGGCCGATCACGGTGCCGGGCGCGAATACGATCGCGATTTCGATCACGGGCACGGGCGAGCTGGTGCAGCTCGCGAATCGTGCGTTTGATGTTCACGGACGTTATCGCCGCGTGGCGAGCGGCGGGGCGTTTGAGTTGGCGTTTACGGCGATTTCCCCGACGCAAGTGCGCGTGGATGTTCGCCGCGGCAGTTCGTCGGTGTTGAGCCAGGTGGTGAGTGGAGCGACTACGCGCAACGCGCTTTTCCGCGCGGCCGATCTCGCCGTGAAAGCGACCAGCGGTCTTGAAGGATTTTTTGCGGCGAAGCTCGCGTTTGTGAGCGATCGCACCGGACGTGATGAGATTTATGTCGGCGATCTTTTCCTCGGCGAAGTGGAAGCGGTGACGCAACAGAAGTCCAACGTCCTCACACCGCGTTGGTCGCCGGATGGCACGAAGCTTCTCTATACAAGTTATTTTAGGTCGGGTTTTCCGGATATTTTTCTCATCGATCTGCAGGCGAAGCGCTGGAACGTTTTTGTGAGCTTCAAAGGCACCAACAGCGGTGCGCGTTTCAGCCCGGATGGCTCGCGTGTCGCGATGGTACTGAGCGGCGGCGGTAATCCCGATATCTATGTTTCCAATGCGGCGGGTAAAAACGTGAGCAAACGCACGACCACGCCCGGCGTGAAATCGTCGCCGTGTTTTTCGCCGGATGGTTCGCAGATCGTTTTTGCCGGTGAACCCGGACCGCAACTCTACATCATGCCGGCGGCGGGCGGCGCGGCGCGGCGTGTTTCGCCGTCTGGATTCAGCAGCTACTGCGCGGAACCGGATTGGAGCCGCACGGATCCGAACAAAATCGTTTTCACGATGCGCGACGGCCGTCGCTTCCAGATCGCGGTGCTCGATCTGCGCACAGGGCAAAGCAAGAAGGTTTCCAATGCGCCTTTCGACGCGGTCGAACCTTCGTGGCTCGCGGATGGACGCCACGTCGTTTACACCGCGCGTTCGGCCAATCATCGCCGTCTCTGCATCCTCGATACGGAGACCGGTAAATCGACGCCCATCGCGTCGATCTCGTCTGAAAAAGGCAGCCCTTGGTGGCCGTGAGCGCGCGGCGGCGGGAAGGCCGCTGATTGCGTATTCACGCTTTCACTACACAGTTGCGGATAGTCGCGGCGGATGTCGGCGGGAGGGCGAGGGGACGGGGGCGCGGTTGACTCTGTTGGCTGCGCGCAACGGCCGGGTGGGTGTCCGTGCAACGAGCGACATCGCAGCGCATTTGGAATCGGGCATTGACCGCCGCTACGCGCGAAACCTAGCGTGGCCGGTTTCCACAGTACAGAACCCTTCCGAATCTTCCTCCGTGAACATCGAAATCAAAGACGTCTCCGAAACCCGCAAAACGCTCGTGGTCTCGCTCGACCAGGCCGAAGTCGCCGCCGAGCACAAGTCCACGGTGGCTGAAATCGGCCGTCAGGTACGCCTGCCGGGATTCCGTCCGGGCAAAGCTCCTGAGGCGCTCGTAGCCAAACGCTTCAGCAAGGAGATCGAGGAGGAATTTAAACAGAAGGTCGTCAACAAGGCCTACCGCGGCGGCCTTGAGCAATCGAAGCTCGACGTCCTCGGCGTGACCAATCTCGAGACCGGTACGGTCGAAGCCAATGCGCCCGCGCAAATTTCGATCACGGTGGACATCCGCCCGGCGTTTACGCTGCCGGAGTACAACGGCCTCGAAACCCAAATCGCGCCGACCGAGCCGACCGACGCGGAGGTGGATGCGGTGATCGAACAGCTCCGCGCTGAGCGCGCCGATTTTAAGGTTGCCGAGCGCCCCGCCCAAAAGGGCGACTACGTGAAGCTTTCCTACGAGGGCAAAATCGACGGTCAGCCGATTCTCGAAATCGTCGCCGACAAACAGATTTATGGCAAAGTCCCGCAGACGTGGGAAGAAGTGGATGGTGAAAACGAAGGTCTCATCCCCGGCCTCGGCAAGCAGCTGGGCGGTTTGAAGACCGGCGGCAAAAAAGACATCACGATTACGTTCCCCGCCGAGTTCGCCGCGGTGCCCGCCCTTGCTGGCAAGACCGCCGTTTATGCGGTGGAAATCCTCGAGATCCGTGAGCGTGTGCTCCCGCCGCTCGACGAAGCGTTCTACAAAGCGCAGCAGGTGGACGATCTCGATGGTTTGAAGGCCAAAGTGCGCAATAATCTCAAAGGCCGTAAGGAATACGAGAACCGCCAGTCGCAGCGCCGCCAGATCACGGAAGCCATCAACGCCAAGGTCGATTTCCCCGTTCCGGAAAGCCTCGTCGAGAGCGAGACCCAGAACGTGCTCCGCAACTTCATCGAGGAAAACATGCGCCGCGGCGTGCCGCAGGAGCAGTTCGAGAAGGATAAGAAGGAGCTCTTCGAAGGCGCCAAGAAAGCCGCCGCCGCCCGCGTGAAGACTCAGCTCGTGCTCGCGAAGATCGCCGAGCAGGAAAAGATCACCGTCACCGAGCAGGACATCGACACCTTCATCTATCGCGAATCGATGATGACCAACACCGCGCCGGACAAGCTGGTGAAGGAACTCACCAAGAACCGCGACCGCCTCCGCGCCATCCAGCAGTCGATCATTTTCGATAAGGCCCTTGATTTGCTCGTGTCTAAAGCTAAGGTCACGACCCTCGAACCGAAGGCTTAAACGACTGCAAACTTCAAGGAATCCGTGAGCTATTATCTACCGAGAGTTGTTGAAACGACTGGTCGCGGCGAAAAGATCGATTGGGATGTTTACAGCCGCTTGTTGAAGGATCGCATCATTTTCATCGGTTCGCCGATCAATGATGTCGTCGCCAACAACACCATTGCTCAGCTTCTGTTTCTCCAAATGGAGGATCCGAAGAAGGACATCCAGTTGTACATCAACTCTCCGGGCGGAAGCGTCACGGATGGCATGGCGATCTACGACACGCTGAACTTCCTCCAATGCGATGTGGTCACGTACTGCATCGGCATGGCGGCCAGCATGGCGACCGTGTTGCTCAGCGCCGGCACGAAAGGAAAACGTTTCGCGCTCCCCAACAGCCGTGTGATGATCCATCAACCGTCCGGCGGTGCCGGCGGTCAGGCGGCCGATATTGCGATCGCCGCCAAGGAAATCCTGCGCTGGCGCCGCGTCCTCAACGACGTGCTCGCCAAGCACACCGGCAAGACGGCGGAACAGGTCGAGAAAGATTCCGACCGCGATTACTACATGACCGCGGCGGAGGCGAAGGCCTACGGAATCGTCGATCACGTCTTCGAATCGCCGAAACAAACGGCTCTCAACAACGCAGCGGCCTGATCCGCGAACCCATTGGGGCCAAGCAAACGCTTGGCCCTTTTTATTTTATTCACGCGGAAAGGGAAAACGAACATGCCGCTTAACGGCTGTCTGATTGTGTCGTTACTGACAGGTTAAAGTCTCTCGACAGCGTCTTCTTTCCGAACTCACTTACCGCCTATGGCCAAATCCTCCCGCATGACCCTATGCTCTTTCTGCGGAAAATCGCAGGCAGAGGTGAAGAAGATCATCGCGGGACCTGGCGTGTACATCTGCGATTCGTGCGTCAACGTCTGCAAGACGATCATCGATCGCGAAGTGAAACAGCCCGCGGTGGACAGCAAGCCCACCGTGCGATTGGTGAAACCTTCCGAGATCAAACGCACGCTCGACGATTTTGTGATCGGTCAGGATCACGCAAAAAAGGTGCTCTCGGTTGCGGTGTACAATCACTACAAACGACTTCTCTTCGATGCGGCGCAGTCGCCGAAGGAAAGCGTCGCGCTTTCTCCCGAGTTCAACGACGTCGAAGTCGAGAAGAGCAACATCCTCCTCGTCGGACCGACGGGTTCCGGTAAGACGTTGCTCGCGCGTACACTCGCGAAGATTTTGGACGTGCCGTTTGCGATTTCCGACGCGACCACGCTCACCGAGGCCGGCTACGTGGGCGAAGACGTTGAGAACGTTGTCCTGCGCCTGCTCCAAGCTGCCAATTACGATGTCAAGAAGGCCGAGTGCGGCATCATCTACATCGACGAAATCGACAAGATCGGTCGCAAAACTGAAAACGTCTCCATTACGCGCGACGTGTCCGGTGAAGGTGTGCAGCAAGCGCTCCTCAAGATTCTCGAAGGCACCATTTGCAATGTTCCGCCGCAAGGTGGCCGCAAACATCCGAACCAAGAGTATGTGCAGGTGAACACCGGCAACATTCTTTTCATCTGCGGCGGCGCTTTCGTCGGTCTCGATCAAATCGTGCAACGCCGCAAAGGCCATCGCAGCGTCGGCTATTCGGCCATTCGCGATCAGCAAGTGACGGCGATGGATCCCGAGCAGATGATGAAGTCGCTCGCTCCGGAAGACCTCATTCGTTTCGGCATGATTCCGGAATTTATCGGACGTCTGCCGGTTGTCTCGGTGCTCGATCAGCTGCAGATCGCCGACCTCGAAAAGATTCTCCTGCGCACCAAGAACGCGATCGTGAAGCAGTACTCGAAACTGTTCGCGATGGATGGTGTGCGTCTGCGCTTCACCGCCGATGCGATCAAAGCAATCGCGCAAAAAGCGATCGAACTCAAAACCGGCGCGCGCGCGCTGCGCTCGATCATCGAGAGCTTGATGCTCGAAGTGATGTACGAACTCCCGCAGCGCGACGACGTGAGCGAAGTGATCATCGACGCCGCCGTCGTCGCCGGCAAACGTAAGCCGACGCTCAAGCGCCTCCCGAAAGGCGAGAGCAATCAGGACGCCGCTTAAACGCTCTCCGTGATTTGGAGATGACATGAAAAAAGCCGGTCTCATGACCGGCTTTTTCGTGCGAGCCCTGCGAGTGCTTACCAGTGGTGGTAATCGCCTTTTTCGAGCGAGAGCGCGAAGGCGACGAGGAGCTTCACGCAGTTTTCGACATCCTCCAAATCCACGATTTCGCTCGGCGTGTGCATGTAGCGCAGCGGAATCGAAATGAGTCCGGTGGCGACGCCGGCGCGGCCCATTTGAATCGCGCGTGCATCGGTGCCTGTCGGGCGCGGATCGGCCTCGAGCTGATACGGAATCT
Organism: uncultured Opitutaceae bacterium; assembly: GCA_937958045.1. Taxonomy (GTDB): domain Bacteria; phylum Verrucomicrobiota; class Verrucomicrobiia; order Opitutales; family Opitutaceae; genus Nibricoccus. The sequence goes on from CALFXL010000038.1 coordinate 14,541, forward strand.
TGGCTTTCTTCGCGCACTTCACGAGGCGCTCGAAAACCTTCGGATTGATATTTGCGCCGCGGCAGAGGATGGGGCCGCCGCCGAGTTTGGTTTCACCGTATTTGCGGTTGTCGCAATCGGGATGATCGGTGGCGTGACCGACATCGACCGCGAGCGCGATGTGCGGGTTGACCGCATAGACTGCGGTGGTCGCGCCGCGGACGCCGATTTCTTCCTGAGCGGTCGCAACCGAGACAACTTTGGCGGCCAGTTTTTTCTCTTTCGCCAGGCGGATGAGCGCTTCGCCGACGGCGTACGCGCCGACTTTGTTGTCGAATGCGCGAGCCGTGCCGACGCTGCCGTGGATGAGTTCGAAACCTTGATCGTAGGTGGCGACGTCGCCGATGGAGACGCGTTCGAGCGCTTCTTTCTTCGAGCGTGCACCGATATCGATCCAGATGTCGTGGATCTCGGGCGCTTTCTTGCGATCAGCTTCGTCCATGAGGTGGATGGCGCGTTTGCCGGTCACACCTTTCACAGGACCGTTGGCGGTTTGGATAACGACGCGACGACCGGAGATCATCACGCGATCGTGGCCGCCGATGGTGTCGAAATAGAGAAAGCCGTCTTTGTTGATGTAAGTGATGATGAGCCCGAGCTCGTCCATGTGGCCCGCGAGCATGAGCACGGGATCGCCGGCGGGGTTGAGCGTCGCGAGGCGGTTGCCGATCGCATCTTTCGCGTAGTCGTCGGCGACGGGTTTGACGAAATCATCGAAGACTTTTTGCGCTTCAAATTCGTAGCCGGACGGCGAACGCGCCTCGAGAAGCGACGTGAGAAATTTGGGAGCTTGGTACTTGGACATGGGGGAAAGGGTTGGTGAAAGTGCCATGGCGGCAAATGTGTTTTGTCGCGGGAAGATCGAAGAGGATCGCAGAATGAGCAGGACGCGAGAGGGCGGAGCGGGCGGCGCAGATTTTTCTTTGCGTTGAGGCGGGCGGGTGTGAGTTGCTGGACCTTTCACCATGATCATTTACCCAGCCATCGACATCAAGGGCGGCCGTTGTGTGCGCCTCACGCAAGGACGTGCCGATCAGGAAATCGTCTATTCCGAAAACCCGGCAGAGGTCGCAGCGCAGTTCAAAGCCGCGGGTTCGATTTGGGTACACGTGGTTGATCTCGATGGCGCGTTTTCGGGTCAGTCGCAAAATCTCGAAGTCGTTCGCTCGATCGTCGCGCAAGGCATGAAAGTTCAACTCGGCGGCGGCATGCGTTCGCGCGAAGCGGTCCAACGTGCGCTCGATCTCGGGGTGAGTCGCGTGGTCATTGGAACGCGCGCGGCGGAGAGCGAAGAGTTCGTTAGCGAACTCGTGAAAGCCTTTGGTGAAAAAATCGCCGTCGGCATCGACGCAAAAAACGGCCAGGTCGCCGTAAAAGGTTGGGTGGATACGACGGGCACGAGCGCGCTCGGGCTGGCCCAGCGCATGGATGCGATCGGCGTGCCCACGCTCATTTATACCGATATTGGCACGGATGGCATGCTGACCGGGCCCAATCTCGCGGCGCAGGAAGCGATGTTGAAAACGGTGAAGTGCGGCGTGATCGCATCGGGCGGTGTTTCGCAGCAAGGCGATGTCGGCGCGCTCGCGGCGTTGGCGAAACGTTACGCGAATCTCGATGGTGTGATCATCGGCAAGGCGATCTACGAGAAACGCGTGGATCTCGCGACGGCTTTGAAGGACGCTCGAAACTAAGGGCCATTTTTGCTGTATCAGCGGGCGAGTGCGTGGATCGTGGCTCGCGCGAGAATGAAAAAAAGCGCGTCAGTAACGACGCGCTTTTTCGTTGGGAAACTGCTTATGCGACGGAGCGCGCTTTTATTTTTTCGCAGGTGCCCACGCGTCCTTGAGCGTGATCGTGCGATTAAAAACCAAATGGCCTTCGCGCGAGTCTTTGGAGTCGGGCGTGAAGTAGCCGAGTCGCTCGAACTGGAACGATTCACCCGGACGCGCGGTGGCGAGGGAGGTCTCGAGTTTGGCGGTGACGACCTCCAGCGATTTAGGATTTACGACGGAGAGGAAGTTTTCCTCGGCGCCGGGTTCAGGAACCGTGAAAAGGCGATCGTACAAACGTACTTCCGCATCGAGGCAGCGCGTGGCGCTGAGCCAGTGGATCGTGCCCTTGACCTTGCGGTCCGCGTTGGGGCCGCCGGTGCGTGTGGAGAGGTCGGCGGTGCAACGCAGTTCGAGCAGATTGCCGGCGGCGTCCTTCACGATCTCGTCGAGCTTGATGATGCACGCGTACTTGAGGCGCACTTCGCCGCCGGGTTTGAGGCGGAAATATTTCGGCGGAGGAGTCTCGGCGAAGTCGTCGGCCTCGATGAAGACCTCGCGTGTGAGCGCGACTTTGCGCGTGGTGGGATTTTCGTCCTGAGGATTGTTGGTCGCATCGACCTCGATGACTTCGCCCTCGGGGATGTTGGTGAGCACGAGTTTGATCGGCTTGAGGACGGCGAGGCGGCGCTGGGCCGTGGCGTTGAGATCTTCGCGGACGGCGTGTTCGAAAACCGCGATGTCGGTGAGCGCGTCGAATTTGGTGACGCCGGTGCCCATGACGAAACGGCGTAGTGCCGGAGCGGATACACCGCGCCGCCGCAGGCCGGAAATCGTGGGCATGCGCGGATCGTCCCAGCCGGTGACGATTTTCTCGTTCACGAGCTGGATGAGGCGTCGCTTCGAAACGATCATGTAGCTCGGGATGAGCTTCGCGAATTCGTACTGATGCGGAAGCGGCCGTGGCAGATCGAGGCTTTCGAGGATCCAGTCGTAGAGCGGACGGTGGACTTCGAACTCCACGGTGCAGATGGAGTGGGTGATGCCTTCGAGATAATCGCTCAGGCAGTGCGCAAAATCGTAGAGCGGATAGATGCACCACTTGTCGCCGGTCTGGTGGTGAGCGGTGTGGCGAATGCGATAAATGAGCGGATCGCGCAGCCAGATGTTGGGCGACGCCATGTCGATCTTTGCGCGAAGCGTGCGGGCGCCGTCGGGGAACTCGCCTGCTTTCATGCGCGCGAAGAGATCGAGGTTTTCTTCGATCGAGCGATTGCGGAAAGGCGATTCGCGGCCGGGCTCGTTGGGAGCGCCGCGGTATTTGTCGGTGTCTTCGGGGCTGAGATCGCAGACGAAGGCTTTTCCTTTTTTGATCAACGCGACTGCGTATTCGTAGAGCTGATCGAAATAGGCGCTGGCGAAGAAAGGTTCGGAGTCAGCTGACGCGGGAACGGGCGCGAGATAATAATCGGGTTTGCCGTCGACCGACATCGCGGCGGGCGAAGCACCTTTGGGTTTGAATCCGAGGCAGTGATCGGCCCAGCCGGCGATGAGCCAGCGAACGTCTTCGATGATGGAATCAACGTATTCGGCATCCTCCTTCGTGGGATTGGTGTCGTCCATGCGCAGGTTGCACTGGCCGTTATTTTCGCGGGCGATGCCGAAGTTGAGGCAGATCGATTTCGCATGGCCGATGTGCAGGTAGCCGTTGGGCTCGGGAGGGAAGCGCGTGACGATCTTCGGGTAGCGCCGCTCGGCGACATGTTGTGCAACGATGTCGCGGATGAAATCGCTGGGCGCGGATGCGTTCGTGTCGGAATTCGCGTGGTTTTCGTCGGCCATGAAGAGCACGAGCTAACGACGAGCGGTGCGCGCGAGGCAATGGCTTTTGCGCGCGTGCGGTGCGTTTGGGCTCACGGTTAAACGCGAGCGGTGCTTTCGGCGGGTTGCGGTGCGTTCGCGTCGGACGAAGGTCGGCCATCGTGGGCGCGGCGCGCGCGCGGAGTGATGCCGTCGGCTTGTAACTCGCGGAGCAGCGACGTGATGTACGGGATAAGCTGCTTCTTGCGGCTGACGATGCCGGGCAGATCGAAGATCTCGTCCTTCTCGACGTGCGGATAAGAAATGCGGCTGATGAAATCGGCGTCGCCGCGCACGAGGAGGAGGGAATTTTGCGTGTTGATGTCCGTCACCAAGAGACAAGCGAACGCGAGATTTTCATCTTCGCAGAGTTTCTGGAGTGCGGTGCAGAGTTCGCGCGCGTGTTTCCAAAAGTTGCCGAAACCGAGTTCTTCGACCTGCGAAACGGCGAAACGAACGGTGTCTTCGTCGTAGATTTTGAAGTCGCTGCGGATGACTTTCTCGGGCGAGTTGGCGAGAATGACGGAGCCGGACGAGAAAATCGCATCGGCGAGCGCGCGGGGATTTTCACCGGCGATCCCGGCGAGCCACGAGAGGATGACGCCGTCTTTTTCGGTCGTGGTCGGGCTGTTGAGATGAAGCGTGTCGGAGATGATGCCGCTCATCATGATGCCCGCGATGTCGGGCGAGGGCAGGATGCCTTCGCGCCGGAAAAGATCGGCGACGATCGTGCAAGTGGAGCCGACGGGTTCGTTGATGAAGAGGATCGGTTGCTGCGTGTTCAGCGAACCGAGGCGGTGGTGATCGATGACTTCGGTGATGGTGACCTCGGACGCGCCGGTGACGGCTTGCGACATCTCGTTGTGATCCATGAGCACCAGCCTCGTTTTGACGGGCTTGAGCATGTCGGTCTTCGTGAGAATGCCTTGGAGTTTGCCGTGATCGTCCAAGACCATGAAAGCCGGCGCGGTCGAGGTGGCGGCTTTTTTGCGCAGATCGCTGAGGCGAAGTTCAGCGGAGACGGAAGCGAATTTGCGATCGATCATCTCGTCGATCGTCGACGCGGTGCGTACGAGCCAGGCGGTCGTGGCCGAGTCGAACGGACTCACGATCAGACTCACGCCGGCGGCTTTGGCTTGTTGGACCACCTCTTCATCCACGGGCAGGTTGCCGGTGACGACGAGCGCGCGGACGCCGATCTGAATGGAGCGTTGTTGGATGTCCCAACGATCGCCCACGATGATCACCGTGCTGCTGGCGGGGATTTCTTCGTGTTCGGAAACTTTGCCGAATGAGCGGACATCCATCGCGCCGATGCGCACGTAGAGGTCTTCGCAGACATCGGGATTGGTGATGTGGACGACGCGGCCTTTGAGTGCGCGCGTCACATGCGCAAGCGAAGTGCGGACTTTGCGCATCTCGCGCGGTTCGCGAAGGCGCGGGATGAAGTGTCCACCGAGTTGGAAAACCGAGAGCGTGCCGAGGAGGCGATTTTCGTTGTTGGTGACGGGCAGGATGCGGACGTCGTATTCGTCGATGAGCTCGAGGGCTTCGGCGCAAGTGGCGTTGGTGGTGACGGAGACGACTTTGGTCACCATCACGTCGCGGACGCGCGGCGTGACATCGCTCAGATAAAGGGGAAGGGGCTGGCGAAATTTGTTGAGGATCGTGTCGATGCGGGCGTTGGAGTTGCCGCAACGCGCCGCGACATAGCCGCGTTCGCCCCGCGCTTCTTTGAAAGCAGCATACGCGATGGCCGAGCAGATCGCGTCGGCATCGGGATTTTTGTGACCCACGACATAGGTGGTATTAGGCGCGGGGACGGAAGGGGCGGCGGTCATGCAAGGATCTGTGGCTGGGAAAATGTGAAGGTGGCGTTAGGAAAGCAACCTGAGGGCCTGGTTCACGGATAAATGGGGAGTACGGTAAGAATCGTTACGGATTCAGCGGCGTTTCGATGTGCGAAGACGCGGGCGCGTTGCGGGCGTCGGCTGTTTGCCGGCAGCGAGGAATGTATACAGCTATCAACAAAACGAGGAGTAACAGCAAGGTGAGTGCCTCAGTGCGACTGAAGCTGACGGGCGAACGCATGGCGCAGGAGGCAAGGCTGCCCCTCGCCGGGAGGCAAGTGTGGTTGCACGGGGGCGGTGGCGGAGGCTGGACAAATTCCAGCGGCTGTTCCTACCGTGCTTCGATGAAGATTTATCTCGATGGGAAACTGGTCGACGAAGCCGATGCGAAGATCTCTGTCTTCGATCACGGTCTCCTGTACGGTGACGGCATCTTCGAAGGCATCCGCATCTATCAGGGAAACATTTTCCGCCTCGTCGAACACATCGAGCGCCTCGAATATTCGGCCAAGGCCATCCTCCTGAAGATGCCGTGGTCGCGTCAGGAGATCATCGACGCCACCGTCGAAACCTGTCGGGCCAATAATCTCCAAGATGGTTACATCCGCCTCGTCGTTACTCGCGGTGTCGGCGATCTGGGCCTGTCGCCGTGGCTTTGCCCGAAACCGTCGATCTTCATCATCGCCGACAAGATCGCCCTGTATCCAGCCGAGTACTACACGAAGGGACTCGACATCGTCACCGTTGCGACTCGTCGCACCAATCCCGCGGCGCTTCCGCCCACGGTGAAATCGCTCAATTACCTCAACAACATCCTCGCCAAGATCGAAGCCCGTCAGGCCGGCGTGCAGGAAGCCATCATGCTCAACGACCAAGGCTACGTGGCGGAGTGCACCGGCGATAACATTTTCACGGTTCACAAGGGCGAGATCGTGACGCCCGCCGCCTCGCAAGGCGCGCTCAAGGGCATCACGCGCGATTCGATTTTCGATATCGCCAAGGAAATCGGCGTGCCGATCCGCGAAGCCAATCTCACGCGCTACGACGTGTGGAATGCCGACGAGTGTTTCCTCACCGGCTCCGGCGCGGAAGTCATACCCGTGGTGAAGCTCGATGGCCGCGAAATCGGCAACGGCACGCCCGGTCCGATTTTCCGCAAAGTGCTCGATGCTTTCCGCCGCCGCGTGCTCGTGGAAGGCGTTCGCATCTAAGCCGCACGCATCCGCACGTTCACGCCAGGCGGGCAAACGTGCCATTTTCGCGCAGACGCGCTCGCGGACTGTGCGCCGATGGCACGCTTTTGGGGCCGGGAAAATACGGCCCTCGATGGAAGCCGAGGTCTTGCCAGCGGTGAACGCGCTGGCATGGTTGGTGCAGAAAGATGCATCCATCCATGCTCATCGCCCGTCATAATTTCAGTCCACCGTGTCGATAGTTGGGGTGGACGTGCTATATTTTATCCATGGCCAGCCCTCTTAAATGTGATCTTTGCTCGAAACCCGCGACGGTCCATCTCACGCAGATTGTTAATAACAAGATCCATAAGGTCGACCTTTGCGAAGCCTGCGCCCAAGCCAAAGGCGTGACGGACCCCAGCGGTTTTTCGCTATCGGATCTTCTCCTGAAAGCCTCGCTCAACCCCGAGGCCGCTTCGGAGACGATGCGCTGCGAGCATTGCGGGTTTACGCAAAACGATTTTAAGAAGCACGGCCGTTTCGGTTGCCCGCATTGCTACGAAACCTTCAGTGCCATGCTCGAGCCCATGCTCGACAACATGCACAAGGGCACGGTCCATACCGGCAAAGTCCCGCAAAAAGCCCTCGAACGAAAAAATCTCCACGATCGCCTCACGCAGCTCGAAGTGAGCCTCGACGATGCGATCAAATCCGAGCGTTACGAAGACGCCGCCCGCTACCGCGATGAAATCAACCAAGTCAAACAAGCCTTCGGAGCGAAGCTCGCGCGTTAAGCCCATGACGATCGCGTCGCTCATCGCTACGCCGTCCGAATTGACTGATACCGCCAGCAGCAAATGCGCGATCGTCCTGATGACGCGCATCCGGCTGGCGCGTAATCTTGCGGGCAATCCGTTCCCCGGTTGGGCGCGCGAAGGACAACGCGGTGTCGTTTTCGAAACGTGCCGCGAAGCGCTTGCGGCGACCCCGCAGATGAAGCGCGGCCTCAACGTCGCCATCGATGAACTCAGCGATCTTGAGAAACAGATCCTCGTCGAGCGCCACCTCATCAGCCGTGAACTCAGCGGCGCAAAATCCGCCGCGGGTGTCGTCATCAGCCGCGACCAGACGCTTTCGGTGATGATCAACGAAGAAGATCATCTCCGCATTCAGGTGCTTCGCGCCGGCTTCCAGCTCAAGAAAACCTGGAACGCCATCAACGACCTCGATTCCGCGCTCGAGAATGTGCTCGATTACGCGTTCTCGCCGTCGCTCGGTTACCTGACCGCGTGCCCGACTAATCTCGGTACCGGCATGCGCGCGTCGGCGATGATGCACCTGCCCGCGCTGGTCATTTCCAATCAGATGGAAAAAGTCGTTCGCGCGGTGAACCAGCTGGGCATGGTGGTCCGCGGTTTGTTCGGCGAAGGTTCCGACGCGAGCGGCAGCATCTTCCAGATCTCCAACCAAACGACGCTCGGCGAGTCCGAGGAAGAGATCATCAAGCGCCTCGGCAGCGTCCTTAACTCCATCATCGAGCACGAGCAAAACGCTCGCGCGAAGCTCATGGAGAGCGATGCCGCCAAGATCTACGACAAGATTGGCCGTGCATACGGCATCCTCCAGCACAGCCATCTGCTCAGCTCGGGCGAGGCCATGAATCTGCTCTCGTTGCTACGACTCGGCATCGATCTCGGACTTTTCCCCGACGAAAGCCGCTCGGTCATCGACCGGCTCTTCATCGAAGCGCAGCCGGGTCACATCCAGCACGCCAGCCAACACGATCTCGAAACCAACCAACGCGACATCCTCCGTGCGGAACGTCTGCGCGCGGAGTTTGCCGCATTCGCGAAACCTGATTTCTCTCGTAATAGTCAAAATTAACCAAACCGGCGCCAGGTCCACCTCATCGCCGATCAACGTCCTTTAAATTAACACGCCCGCTCTACGCCCACTCACATGGAACCCATGAACAACTTCACTCCGCGGGCCCAGCAAGTGCTGGCCCTCGCGCGCAAAGAGGCCGACCGTTTCCACCACAACTACGTCGGCACCGAACACATTCTGCTGGGCCTCATCAAACTCGGCCAGGGCGTGGCCGTGAGCGTCCTCCAGAAGATGGGGCTCGATCTCGAAACTGTACGTGGCGCGGTCGAGAAACAAGTGGGCACCGGCCAGGAGACCAAGACCGCCGGCAGCATTCCTTACACGCCGCGCGTGAAGAAGGTTCTCGCGCTCGCGGGCAAGGAGGCCAAGGCGCTCAATCATTCCTACGTCGGCACCGAGCACATTCTCCTCGGCTTGCTTCGCGAAGGCGAAGGCGTGGCCGCCCGCGTCCTCAAGTCGCTCGACATCGACATCGAACGCACGCGCAACGAAATCCTCCGCGAGCTCGATCCGCAGTTCTCCGGCGGCGAGAGCGGCGCTTCTGGTGGCGGCGAAGAGGCCGCGGCCGGTGGTTCGTCGCCGCGCGGTGGCGCCGCCGATGACGGCAAGAAAGAGGTCAAGACGCCCGCGCTGAAGGCGTTTGGTCGCGACCTCACCGAACTCGCTCGCAAGGGCGAACTCGATCCGGTGGTCGGCCGCAAAAACGAGATCCGCCGCGTCATCCAGATTCTCTGCCGTCGCTCGAAAAACAATCCGGTGCTCATCGGCGAAGCGGGTGTTGGCAAAACGGCCATCGTCGAAGGTCTCGCCCAAGAGATCGCCAGCGGCCTCGTGCCCGAGATTCTCGCCGACAAACGCGTCATCACGCTCGATCTCGCGCTCATGGTCGCGGGCACCAAGTACCGCGGTCAGTTCGAAGAGCGCATCAAGGCCGTGATGGACGAAATCAAGCGCGCGAAGAACATCATCCTCTTCATCGACGAACTGCACACGATCGTCGGCGCCGGTGCCGCCGAAGGCGCGATGGATGCGTCCAACATTTTCAAGCCCGCGCTTTCTCGCGGCGAGCTCCAGTGCGTCGGCGCGACCACGCTCAACGAGTACCGCAAGTACATCGAGAAAGACAGCGCGCTCGATCGTCGTTTCCAAGCCGTGAAGGTGGAGCCGCCGTCGGTTGAAGACACCATCATCATTCTCAAAGGCATCCGCGGAAAGTACGAGGATCACCACAAGGCGACCTTCACCGACAAGTCGCTCGAGGCGGCTGCGAAACTTTCCGACCGCTACATCACCGGACGCTTCCTGCCCGACAAGGCCATCGACGTGATGGACGAAGCCGGTTCGCGCGCTCGTATCGCGTCTCTCAATCGCCCGACTGAAATCGAAGACCTCACGAAGGAGATCGAGGAAGTCTGTGCGAAGAAAGAAGAGGCTATCGCCAAGCAGCATTTCGAAGAAGCCGCGAAGTTCCGCGACACGGAGAAACAACTCCGCGCTCGTCAGGAAGCCGCGACCGAAGCTTGGAAGAAAGCTCGCGAAGAGAAACGTGTCGCCATCGACGAAGACCTCATGATGCAGGTCGTCGCCGACTGGACGGGCATTCCGCTCTCGCGCATGGAAAAGAAGGAAAGCGAGAAACTCCTCGGCATCGAAAAGGAGATCCAGAAAGTCGTCATCGGCCAGGATGTCGCCGCGACCTCGATCGCGCGTGCGCTGCGCCGTTCGCGTGCCGACTTGAAGGACCCGCGCCGTCCGATCGGTTCGTTCATGTTCGTCGGTCCGACGGGTGTCGGCAAAACCGAGACCGCAAAGCAGCTCGCTGCGCAGATGTTCGGCAATCAGGACGCGCTCATCCAAATCGACATGTCCGAGTACATGGAGAAGTTTGCGATGTCGCGCCTCGTGGGCTCGCCTCCCGGCTACGTCGGTTATGAAGAAGGCGGCCAGCTCACCGAATCGGTGCGCCGCAAGCCGTACTCCGTGATTCTCTTCGACGAAGTCGAAAAGGCTCACCCGGATGTGTTGCAGCTCCTCCTGCAGATTCTCGAAGACGGTCGTCTGACGGACTCGCTCGGTCGCGTGGTCGATTTCCGAAACACGATCATCATCATGACCTCGAACGTCGGTGCTCACTTGCTGCAGCGCCAGACCACGATGGGCTTCGGCGCGGTCGGCAGCGGTTTCAGCGACCACGAGAAGATGCGCGAAAAGGTGCTCGAAGAAGCGAAACGCGTCTTCAAACCGGAATTCCTCAATCGTATCTCGGACATCATCTTCTTCCGCCCGCTCGATAAGAACGACCTCGTAAAGATCGTGGACATCGAGCTCGAGAAGTTCGCGAAACGTCTCGTCGATCGGAAGATCACGATGGAGTTTTCGCCCGAGGCGAAAGAGCTGCTCATCGAGAAAGGTTACGACGAAAAAATGGGCGCTCGTCCGCTCCGTCGCGCCGTCGAACACTATCTCGAGGATCCGCTCGCGGAGGCGATCCTGCGCGGCGACATCAAGGACGGCGAAGCGGTCCTCGTGGTACGCAACGGCGATGTGCTGGAGTTTAAACAGCAAGAACCCAGCGAGCCGAGCGCTCCCGCCGATTCCGGCGCGCAGATCTAAGCGATCGCATTAACGATTCACAACAAAGCCGCCTCCGAAAAGAGGCGGCTTTTTCTTTTGCAAGATCGAATGTATTCACATCATGAATACATCATAGGGGCCTGATCTGCTTACGCGCGTGCGATGGCGATCGGGCTGATGGTCGGAATGTCTTTGGCCGGCGGCGTATCGTTCCAGCGTTGCAGTTCCAACGTGAACGTGGCGCCTTTGCCCGGACCATCGCTATGGGCGGTGAGCGAGCCGCCCATTTGTTTGGCGGCATTGGCGCTGGAGTGCAGGCCGAAGCCGTGTCCGTCTTTGCGCGTCGTGAACCCGTGCGAGAAAATCTTCGTGAGATTTTCCGCGGGAATGCCGACGCCGTTGTCGATGACTTTGACGAGGATGGTGTCGCGCGGCGAATTTTCGATGCGCAGCGTGAGGCGACGTTGCGACGGTTCTTTCACGTCCATCGCTTTCTTTGCGTTGCTGATGAGGTTGACGAGAATCTGCAGCACCTTGTGGCGTTCGGCGCGCGCGGGCGGGGCGACTCCGAATTCGCGAATCACGTGGACGTTGTGGCGGAGGAGCGCGTTGTTGCTGAGTTTGATCGCGTCTTCGATCGCTTCGTTCAACGCGAGCGGTTCGACGACGCCGGCAACGGATGCGTAACTCTGCTGGGTCCAGATGATGTCTTTTACGTGATCGATGCTTTTGAGCAGCGTGGAAAGGTCGGACATCGTTTCGTTGCGCTCCTGCTCGAGCGTGTTCGCAAGGCTTTCGAGATAAGCGGGGAGCTTGGCGGCGCGAGGATCGTTGGCGAAGAAGCCGGGCAGATCGTGCGCGTTTTCGCGGAGGAGGGCGCAAACTTTGAAAATGCTGGTGACCTTCGAATCGCGCAGACGATCGGACAGGAGATTGGCGGTGACGTTGATACTTGTGAGCACGTTGCCGACGTTGTGAAGAACGCCGGTCGCGACCTCCGCCATGCCCGCTTGGCGCGTGGCTTCCATGAGCTGGCGATTGGCTTCCTCGAGCGCTTTCTGCGTTTCGACGGATTTGGTGACGTCTTTGCTGATGCCAAAAGTGCCGACGATTTTTCCGCTTTCGTTTCGCAGCGGCAGCTTGCTGGTGAGCACCCACGTGATGCGTCCGTCGGGCCAGGTTTCTTTCTCGAGACGATCGAGCATCGGTTTTCCGGTGCGGATGATCTCTTGTTCGTCGTCGTAGGCTTTGCGCGCGTGCGCTTCGTCGAAGAAGTCGAAATCCGTTTTCCCGATTTGTTGGGCGGGTTGGAGATTGTCGCGCGCGGCTTTGGCGCGACTGACCGCGAGGAAGCGCGATTGAAGATCCTTGAAGTAGATGTGGTCCGGGATGGCGGAGAGAAAGGCCTGGAGAAGGATGCTTTCCAATTGGGGTATGGGCGATCCCGAGCCGGTGGTGGCCGTCGGGACTGCTGGGGCGGCGTCGGACGTACTCATGAGTGAAAGGGGCTGCGCGTCGCTTTGCGGCTGGCTTGGAGCAATTCGATGTTTCGCAACAACGTCTCGCGAATGGCGGTCGTGGTGACAGGCTTGGAGAGATAATCATCCATGCCGGCGGCGAGGAGGCGTTCGCGTTCGGAAGGGAGTGCGTTGGCGGTGAGGGCGATGATGCGCAGGTGGCGTGGTGTGCGCGGATCGCGATCGGCTTGGGCGGCGCGAATCAGACGTGTGGCTTCGATGCCGTCCATGACGGGCATCTGTTCGTCCATAAAAATGATGTCGTAGGGCTGGCGTTTCAGCGCGTCGATCGCCTCGCGTCCGTTGTTCGCGAAATCAGCGCGGTAACCGAGTCGCAGCAGTTGATGGCCGGTGACGGTTTGATTGATGGCGTTGTCGTCCACGACGAGGATGCGGACGGCGTCGTGAAGCGTGGGAGAATCCTCCGCCTCGACGGCGGGATCGACCGCCGGGTGAGGCTTCTCCATCGCGCAGCGGATCGCTTCGACGAGTGGCGATGCTTTAACAGGCTTCAACAAACAGTAGCCGATGCAAAGCGACTCGAGTTGGTTGGGCGCGAACTTGTCGCCAAGAACGGTGAGCAAGAGTTTCGCCGGCTGCGGAATATCGGGCAGTGCGGCGATCGCCGCTGCGAGGGCGAGACCATCCATGCCGGGCATGTGATGATCGATCAGCACCAGATCGAAAGGCGAACCTTCCAAGTAGGCGTGTCGAATCGCGGCGAGCGCGGCGGTGCCGCTGTCGGCTTCTTCGTGCGGGATTTGCCGGTACGCGAGATGATGATGCAGGACGCGGCGACTGGTTTGGTTGTCGTCCACGATGAGTGCGCGACGCACGGGTTGCGGAAACGGAGCGGCACTGAGCGTGGACGTCGTGGGGCGCGCGAAACGCGCGGTGAATGAAAACGTGCTGCCGCGCCCGGCTTCGCTACGGATGCCGATCTGGCCGCCCATCATTTCGACGAGACGTTTGCAGATGGTGAGCCCGAGGCCGGTGCCGCCGTATTTGCGACTCGTCGAGCTGTCGGCCTGTGTGAACGGTTGGAAAAGGGTTTCCTGAATTTCGCGCGAGATGCCGATGCCGGTATCGGTCACGTCGAAGCGCAGCGTGCAATCGCGCTCCGATTTTTGTTCGCAGGAAACGTGGAGGAAGATCTCACCCGCCTCGGTGAACTTGATGGCGTTGCCGAGCAGATTGAAGAGGATCTGGCGGAGCCGGGTCGGGTCGCCGAAGAGACGCGCGGGGACGTCGGATTCGACGAGGAAAGCGAGTTCGAGTTTTTTGCTCGCGGCGGGTTGCGCTTGGAGATCGAGCGCGGCGTGAATCGCTTCGGTGAGCGGGAAATCGATGTGCTCGAGCGTGACTTTGCCGGCTTCGATTTTGGAGAAATCGAGGATCTCATTGACGACGGAAAGAAGCGCTTCGCCGCTGCGACTGAGTGTTTGCACGAAATCGCGTTGAAGCGCGGTGAGCTCGGTTTGCAGGAGCAAGTCGGCCATGCCGATGATGCCGTTGAGGGGCGTGCGCACCTCGTGGCTCATGTTCGCGAGGAACATGCTCTTGGCTTCGTTGGCGGCTTCGGCGGCGTCTTTGGCTTTGTGGAGCTCGGCTTCGATGTTGGCGCGTTCGACGATCTCGGAGGTGAGTTTGCGATTGGCCTCCATCATCTCGGCGGTGCGCTCGGCGATGGCTTGTTCGAGCGAGCTGAGGCGTTCGTGGTGCTCGCGTTGGAGCGCCCACTTTTCGGTGAGTGTGCCGGCCATCTGGCGCACCTCGATATTGTCGAAAGGTTTTTTGAGAATGAGCAGTCGATCGTTACGACCGAGTCGGCTCAGAAGCTCGTCCCACGAATAATCGGAATATGCCGTGCAGATGACGGCTTGGATGTCGGGGTCGATTTGCCAAATGCGCTCAAGCGTCTCGAGTCCGTCGATGCCGGGCGGCATGCGCATATCGACAAACGCGAGCGCGAACGGCTGGCCGGCTTCGAGCGCGGCGCGAACTTGCGCGACGCCGTCTTCCCCTTGGAAGGCGGAAACCAGTTCGAAGCTGACGTTGGCAGAAGGACGACGGGCGCCGAAGAGCTCGGCCTCGAGATCATCGAGTTGATTTTGCTGGGCGTCTTTCCCTCGAAGAATGCGCGCGAAGTCTTCGTGGATGGCGTGGTTATCGTCGACGATGAGTATCCGGCGATTTTTTTCGCGCGTGGCGGAAGGCATGATAATCGAGGCGGATGGGGGCATGGGGACCTAGCTGGACGGACGCGGTGCATGGCCGCGTCTGACGCGAGGCAGTCGTACGATTAGGTCTCTTAATCGGCTAAGTCCCCGCTCACTTGAGTTTTTCGTGATCGGAGGGGAACGAAAAAGGCGGACCAGCGCAAGCGCCGGTCCGCCTTCAAGCGGGCGAAGATTAACGGACGATCAGACCGTGTAGGTCTTGAACGATTC
The DNA here is from genome assembly GCA_937958045.1 of uncultured Opitutaceae bacterium. GTDB lineage: Bacteria > Verrucomicrobiota > Verrucomicrobiia > Opitutales > Opitutaceae > Nibricoccus. The sequence goes on from CALFXL010000038.1 coordinate 29,665, forward strand.
GAGTTTCCAGAGCGGTTGGCCGGCCTCGGTCGCGAGCTCGTTGAAGGCCTCGATTTCGGCCTTGGTGAAGAGCAAGCCACCCGCAGCGGCGGTGTGTTTGGCCCAACCGGCTTCGATCTGGCCCGGAAGAATGCACTTCTCGTTGCCGTGACCGAGGACGTCGGCGAGGACGGCTTTCACGTTTTCCTTCTGGTTGCGGCCTTTGGCGAACGCGCCGCCGTTGATCGCGTCGGGATGAATGACTTGGAAGAAGAACACGCAGGTGCCCTTATCGCCTTCGGCCTGTTCCCAGCGATTACGGATGGTCGGGAGAGAGCCGCCGACAAAAGCGCCGACGATCTCGTTAATGAGCGAGAGACCGTAGCCTTTGTGCGCGCCGAACGGGATGAGGTATTTGGCTTTCGTCGGGTCGGTCGTGACGACGCCGTTTTCATCCACGGCGGCGTCGGGCGGGAGCTGTTTGCCTTCGCGGGCGAGCTGTTGCACGCGACCCATGGCGACGACGGAGGTGGCCCAGTCGATCACGATGGGGAAGCCGACGGCGTCGGTTGTGGGAAAACCCCACGAGTGCGGGTTCGTGCCGAGGGTCGGATACTTGCCGCCAAACGGCACGACCTCGGCAAGCGCCGCGGTGCAGTTGGTGTAGGCGATGTAACCGCGACGGGCGGCTTCCATCACATAACCGCCGCCCCAGAGATAGTGGAAGGCGTTGTCGACGGAGACGGTGCCGACGCCGTATTTGTCGGCGAGGCGGATGGCTTCATCGAGCGCGCGGTAGGCGGTGGATTGGCCGAGCTTTTTATTGGCGTTCCAGATCTTGGCGGCCTCGAAACGCGAGGGCTTTTCTTCGATCTGCGCGCCGGGCACGCAGCCCTTCGAGCCGGAGCCGAAGAGATGATCGAGGTGGAGAGCCTTGATGCCGTTGTGTGTGCGGATGCCGTGGCGGGAGGCTTCTGCGCAGAAGCGCGCGCCTTCGGCGGCTTCGTCGGCGAGGTATCCACGATGTTGATACGCAGCTTGGACGAGCGCGTTGTGCTGGGATTCAGGAACAACGTAGTAGGTGTCGGGCATGGGAGGAGGAGTTTTGAGTTAAGACTGTAGAATTAAGAATGAGCGGCAGAGGTTCGACTGATGAAACCGCTGAAGGCGGTTGGTCATTCGTCGTTCCGCATTCGTAATTCTTACTTCGCCGACACCTCGGGATTGGCCTGAGCGAGAGGCTTCTGGCCCGAGAGATAGCGGGTGAGGTTTTCCACCGCGGCGCTCGCCTGGCGTTGCACGCTCTCGTGAGTGCGGGAACCGACGTGCGGCGTGACCACGACGTTGGGGAGCTTGAGGAGCGGGTGATCGGCGGGAGGCGGCTCTTGATCGAGCACGTCGGTGCCGTAGCCGCCGATCTGGCCGGATTTGAGGGCTTCGACCATGTCGGCGGTGTGAACGATTTCGCCGCGGGCGCAGTTGAGGATGATCACGCCTTTCTTCATCGTGGCGATGCTGCGGGCGTTGATCATGTCGCGCGTTTCGGGCGTCAGGTTCGTGTGGAGAGAAATGTAGTCGGCGGTGGTGAAGATCTCTTCCTTGGTCGCGGCGCGGCGGATGTCGTGCATTTTGGCGAATGCTTCATCCCAATACACGTCGAACGCGATGACCTTCATGCCGAAGGCGCGGGCGCGGATGGCGACCTCCTTGCCGATGCGGCCGAGGCCGACGATGCCGATGGTTTTGTCGAGCAGCTCGTGACCGGTGTGACGTTTCCAGCCGCCGCTGCGGGTGGAGTCGGTGTGCGCGAGGAGATTTTTCTCGAGCGCGAGCAGGAGCAGGAAGGTGTGCTCGGCGACGGTGGTGTGGTTGACGCCGGGCGTGAAGAGAACGGGAATCTTAAATTCGGTGGCGGAAGCGACGTCGATTTTATCGAGGCCGATGCCGTACTTACTGATGACCTTGAGGCGGGGCAGCGATTTCTGGATCACGGCGCGCGTGATGGCGTCGTCACCGCAGATGAACGCGTCGAACTCGCCAGCGAGCTCGAGCATACGCGACTCGGGAAGGGGGCCTCGTTCGCGGACGATCTCGAAGCCGGTTTTGGCCAGCATCTCGTGATGCACGCCGGGAGTATCTTGAAACGAGGTGGTGGTGAGAAGGACACGTGTCATAATGGGGAGGGATTTCAAAACCGAAGGGACCCTTCGAGGAAAGACAAAAGCGGCATTTAGGCGAGCGCCGACCAAGATTTTTTCGTTTATAATTATCTGATAAAAAAAGAGATGTGATCAGACGGGACCCCGTTTCGCGGCGAGCGAGGAAGTCCGGGCTTTCGCTGGCCGCGCGGCGTGCTTTGCTGAGCGCTCCGACCGACATGAAGATTTCGAAGAAATTGGAACAGGCCACCGTGCAATTGCGGCGCAAATTGGGGACGCGTGTTGTGACTTCGGAGGACGCGCGTTTCGCGGCGTCGTTCGACGGAAGCAAATTGTCGTTCCCGCCGGTGGCGGTGATTTTCCCGCGCAAAGAGGCCGACATCGGTGTCGTGTTGGAATTTGCCAATCGGCATCGCGTGCCGGTGACGGTGCGGGGCGGCGGCACGTCGTTGACGGGTTCGGGTTCGCCGGTCGGTGGCGGCTGGGTGATCGATGTTTCGAAATGGCAGAAGGTGGCGATCGATCCGGAAGCGGGGCTCGCGAAGGTGCAGCCGGGGGCGAAGATAGCCGCGATCCACGCGGCAGCGGAGGCTGCGGGCTGGTTTTATCCGCCTGATCCGGCGTCGAAACAATACTCCACGATCGGCGGCAACATCGCGTGCAACGCCGGCGGCATGCACGGCGGTCGTTACGGTGTGACACGCGACTTTGTGCTCGCGCTGAAAGGTTTTCTACCGACGGGCGAGTACGTGCGTTGGGGACGCGACACGAAGAAATTTTCCGCGGGTTTTAATCTGCGCGATCTTTGGATCGGCAGCGAAGGCATGCTCGGCGTGATCACGGAAGCGACGTTGAAATTGATTCCGTTGCCACCAGCGCGATGGACGTTGCTCGCGTCGTTCTCCGACGAAGTGGCGGCGTTTAAGGCCGTGAAAGTTTTGTTCGCGCAGCGCGTGCAGCCCGCGATCTGCGAGTTTCTCGATCGTCACAGCGTGCAATGCGCGGAGGCCAAAACGGGGAAGATCGTCTTTGAAGGTCAGGCGGGAAAACCGGTGATGTTGATCGAGCTCGCGGGCACGCCGAGCGAAGTGAACGATCAGAAAGCGCAAGTACTCGCGTGGGCGCAGACACATGCCTCGGCGTTTCGCGAAGCGCGCGACCGCGCGGAAGCGGAGGAACTCTGGAGCGTGCGCCGCAAGTGCTCGGGCGCGATGTTTGCGCTCGGCGATGCGAAACTCAACGAAGACATCGTGGTGCCGCTGCGCAGCTACGAAAAGTTCGCGGTGTTTCTCGACAAGCTCCGCAAAAAATCGCGACTGCCGATCCCGACCTTCGGCCATCTCGGCGACGGAAATCTGCACGTGAACATCATGTATCACCGCGATAATCACGCGGAGTATTTGCGCGCGGAAAAAGCCGTCGGCGAACTCATGAAAGGCGTGGTCGCGCTCGGTGGAGCGATCTCGGGCGAGCACGGCATCGGCCTCGCGAAATCGCCGTTTTTGCATCTGCAGCATTCGCCGGCGGAGATCCGCGCGATGAAAGCGGTGAAAGACGCGCTCGATCCCAATGGCATCTTGAATCCGGGAAAAATGTTCGAGGTGTTCAAGGTATGGGAGCATCCGCGTCTGAAGGTCGATCTGCCGTGGGATCACAAGTGACGCGCGGCAACGACGCCGACGAAAGGATTGTCACCTGACGCGGAGCCGCATCATCTGCGCGCATGTCGCAAACGTTTACCCCCGCTCAGAAGAAAGCGTTGTTGATCAAACTCGCGATGGGCGGAGTTGCGCTGGTGCTCGTCGGCTGGTTCGTGCTGCGCGGACTCAATGTGCGCGTGTGGCTCGACGAGATCTTTGCGCTCATGCGCGAAGTGGGACCGTGGGCGTTTTTCGGCGCGATGGCGGTGTTGCCCGCGTTTGGATTTCCGCTGTCGCCGTTTTGGCTGACGGCGGGGCCGGTGTTTGCGCCGACGATGGGATTCGCCGCCGTTGTGGTCTGCGCGGGGACGAGTCTGTTCATCAACTTGGTGCTCACGTATTGGATTGCTCGATACGCATGTCGTCCGCCGCTGGCGTGGCTAGTGCGCAAACTCGGTTACGAACTGCCGCGCGTGAATCGCGACGATCAGATGGCGGTGACGGTGCTCGTGCGCGTGACGCCGGGGCCGCCGTTTTTTATTCAAGGTTATCTGCTCGGGCTCGCGGAGATTCCGTTCAAAACGTATCTGCTCGGTTCGTGGCCCATCGCGATGGCGTTTGGCGTGATGTTTATTTATTTCGGCGACTCCCTCGCGCAGGGCAAAGGCAAGCTGGCGTTGATCGCGCTGGGCGGACTCATCGCATTGGGAGCAGGGTTGCGCTTCGTGCGGAAACGCATGGCAAAGCGTCGCCGTGAAGCCGGTGTTGAATCGAGCGGGGAGGAAACACGCGCATGAGCTCGTGGCGAGAAGAGGCCGAGGCCGGCGACGAGCGCGTGCAAAGCGTGAGCGAGTTCACGCGACGTGTGAAAGTTTTGCTCGAAACGCAACTGCGTGCGGGCTGGGTGCGCGGTGAAGTTTCCAATCTACGCGCGCAGGCGAGCGGTCATGTTTATTTCTCGCTGAAGGATGCGGGCGCGCAGCTGTCGGCGGTGATGTTTCGCGGCGATGCGATGCGCCAGACAGTGAAGCTGCGCGATGGCATGCAGGTGATCGTGTACGGCGAAGTGAGCGTGTATGAAGCGCGCGGCCAGTATCAGCTCATCGTGCGCGCGGTGCTGGAGGATGGCGTGGGCCGTTTGCAGCGTGAATTCGAGGCGTTGAAACAACGTCTCGCGGAAGAAGGCCTTTTCGATTCGGAGCGAAAAAAATCACTGCCCGCGCTGCCAGCGACGATTGGTTTCATCACATCGCCGACGGGCGCGGCGGTGCAGGATTTTATTCGCATTCTCACACGTCGCGGCTGGCGCGGGCGGTTGATTGTGTTCCCTGCGAAAGTGCAAGGCGAGGGATCGGCGCGCGAGATGGTCGAGATGCTGCGCGCGGCGGAGTCGCTTGGTTTTATCGATCTGCTCGTGATCGGACGCGGCGGCGGAAGTCTGGAGGATTTGTGGGCGTTTAACGAAGAACCGCTCGTGCGCGCGGTCGCGGCGTGCAGCATTCCGATCATCTCGGCGGTCGGTCATGAAATCGATGTGACGCTTTGCGACTTCGCGGCCGATGTGCGCGCGGAAACGCCGAGCGGCGCGGCGGAGTTGATCTCGAGTCATTTTGTCGAGGCGGCCGAACGCGCGCAGGCGGCTGCGGAGGCGATGACGAATCTCGTGAGACGTCGGCTCGAAGCCGCGACCGAGCGCCTCGATCATGCGCGGAGTCGTTTGCGTCTGCTTTCGCCGCGCGCGCAGGTGGAGCGCGGTTTCCTGCGTCTGGACGATTTGCAGGCGCGTCTGCATTTGGCTGTGCGGCGGACGCTGAATCACAAACGACATGAGCTTGCTCTGCCGGCGACGCGTTTCGCGCGGTGTTCGCCGGAGTTTCGCGTGCAGCAAGATTCGCATCGATTGCTCGCGCTCTGGAAACGACTGCAAGCGGTGAGTCCGGCGTCGGTGTTGAAACGAGGCTTTGCGATCGTGCGCGACGAGACGGGCACGCCCGTGATGCGGAAGGGTTCGGTGAGCGACGGGCAGGCGCTTCAGATCGAATTTTCGGATGGCGTGAAGCGCGTTCGCGCCGAATAAAGAGCCGAAGCTTGTCCCAGCGGCGAATGATCGTGGAGCAATCAGCCACGAGTCATTGTCAACGACGTCATCCCTAATCCCGAGTCAGGAATCATGCGTGCACAACATGTTCTCTCATCCCGTCGATTTTGGTTCTTTGCAGCAGGTTTGTTGTTGGTGGCGACAGCGGTTTTGTTGTTCGCGGGGAAACGTGACGATCGCGCGACGAAGGCGATCGCGGCGTATGTGCTGGCGGTGGATGAAAGCAGCCGTCTCGGCGGATGGTTTGCCCGGCCGCTGAATCCGGTGTCGGTGATCACCGAAGGAGAAACGGTGAAAGTCCCCCAGGGAGCGAAGGTGCGTGTGCTGTTCCCCGACGGGCGCACGGAAGACATTGAGGGGGCGCAAACCCTTGCACCTACCGCACCCGCGCGACGTGGCGAAGTGATTGACCGACTACTGGCGGCGACGTCGGAAGAAATCGCGCGTATTGAGTTTTCTGATACAAAGACGGTGGTTGGCGATGTGCGGTTGGTGTCGCCGGCTGGAGTGACGCGTTTCACCAACCCGGAGATCGTTTGGATCACGCGACCGGGAGCGGAGTACGAGCTGGCGATCATTGATCCGACGGATCCGTATGCACCCCCACGCGTGGCGGACCATGCGCGCCCGCCGCTGAAGTTTCAGGAGCTGCAAGGGCCGCCGCAACGACGCCCGCTGATGCGAGACCGTTTGTACGAAGTGCATGTGCGCGAGCGCGGCAGTACGTTGATGTATGGTTTTGCGCGTTTGCTGGTGTCGCACGAAGCGGCGGAAGGCGAGCTTCCGGAAGCGCCGATGGATTTGTTGTGCGAAGCGGCGCAGGCACTCGCGAAACGCCCGGTGCGCGCGGGCGACGCGTGGCTGGCGTTGTCGCGCCTGCCGGAAGCATGGGCGAACACGGAGCCGGCACTGCGTTTACGCATGCACGTCGCGATCGAGCTCGGACTCGAGGAGGAGTTTGTGCGCGCGAAGAACGCCCTCGCTGCGGCCCAACGCTGAGGCGGCGCGGAGATTGACCGCGCGAGTGTCGCCCGCCGTAGTGGCGGCATGGCAACGCTTCAGGAACTGGTTAACTACTGTGACGAGCGGACGCGTCGCGCCGCGATCAAGGACGCACCGGGTGCGTTTAACGGTCTGCAAGTGGCGAACGACGGTCGTGTCACGAAGATCGGCGCGGCGGTGGATGCGGGATTGATTCCGTTCCAGAAGGCGGTGGAGGCGGGCGTGGATTTTCTGATCGTGCATCACGGCATGTATTGGGACATGCCGCGTCCGATCACGGGGCCGGTGTACGAGCGCATCGCCACGTTGCTGAAAGGAAACTGCGCGCTGTACTCGAATCACCTGCCGCTCGATGCGCATCCGGAGCTCGGAAACAACGCACTGCTCGCGCGCCAACTTGGACTCGACCCCTCACGGCCATTTCTCGTGCGCGACGGCGAACCGGTGGGGTGGATCGCGACGCACACGGAAACGCGCGCCCAACTTCGCGCGCGCCTGGAGTCGTTGTACGGACGCGTGGTTGCGATCGAATACGGCAGCGATAAACCGTCGGCCGTCGCCTTCTGCAGCGGCAGCGGCAACAGCGCGGTGCCGGAGCTGCTGCGCGAAGGGGTGGATACGCTCGTGACGGGCGAGCTGCGCGAAGAGTGGTTCAACACTGCGCAGGAGCAGAAGTTGAACTTGTATTTGTGCGGCCACTACGCGACGGAAGTTCACGGCGTGAAGGCGCTCGCGGCGGAGCTTTCGGAGAAGTTCGGCCTGCCGTGGACCTTCATCGCGACGGACAATCCGCTTTGAACGAACGCCGCGAAAAAACAGCTGCGTCGCACCGTTATTCGTGCATTGGATGACAAGCACCCACCCATGAAGAAGATCGCGATCCTCAACGGCCCCAACCTCGACCGCCTCGGCAAACGCGAACCGGAGATCTACGGATCGACGACACTCGCGCAGCTCGAGGAGCAGCTGCGCGCAGAATTTGGCGGTGCCACGCAGCTCGAGTTTTTTCAGTCGAATCACGAAGGCGCGCTGATTGACAAGATCGCTTCATTGGCCGACGCGAAGTTCGACGGCATCGTGATCAATGGCGGCGCGTTCACGCATACCAGCGTGGCGCTCCGCGATGCGTTGCTCGGCGCGCATCTGCCGACGATCGAAGTTCACATCTCGAACATTTATAAGCGCGAAGAGTTTCGCCATCAGTCGCTCACCGCGCCCGCATGCATCGCGGTGATCACGGGCTTGGGCCTCGAAGGTTATTTCGCGGCCGTGCGTTTCCTTTTGAAACGCTGAGATCTTTTAAGCGCGCTGTCCGAGCAAACGCGCGGGCAGCGTGAAGATCGCGACGAGGAGCGAAACGACTCCACCGACCAATGCGCCGACGATTCTGAACGGGATCGAAAGCAGCCACACCACCGGCCAGGCCAGCAGAACGCAGAAGGCGAGCGGCCAGCAAAGGATGAACAAGATCATCCAGCAGGTGAGTGTGAGGAGGACTTTCATGAGAGTGGCGCCGGGAGAATACTCCTGAGTCCGCTGTGTCGTTACAACGGATGCAGGTGAAATTTCGTCGCAAGCGGCGCTCAGTTTTTCCGCGTCGAAACTTCGATGACGTCGTGCGGCGCAGCCTCTTTCTGACCGGCGGGGCTGACGCGGATGAAGCGGGCGTTTCGGCGGAGATCGGCGAGCGTTTTTGAACCAAGATAGCCCATGCCGCTTTGGATGCCGCCGATGAGATTGGCGAGGACATCGTCCGCGTAACCGGAGACTTCCTTGAGCGCTTCGATGCCTTCGGCAGTGAGCTTGCGCGTGGTGTCGTTTTTGTCGTGGCCGTAGCGCGCGGCGGAGCCGGCTTTCATGGCCGTGAGACTGCCCATGCCGCGATACTGCTTATACAACTTGCCGTTGATCTCCATGATTTCGCCCGGAGCTTCGCGGCAACCGGCGAGGAGACCGCCCAAGATGACGGCGTCGGCCATGGTGAGCGCTTTGACGATGTCGCCCGATTTGGTGATGCCGCCGTCGGCGAGAATCTTGACGCCCTTCGCCGCCGCACCTTTTGAGGCGACGTGCAAAGCCGTGAGTTGCGGAATGCCCACGCCCGCGACGATGCGCGTGGTGCAGATCGAGCCAGGGCCCTGGCCGACTTTGACGACATCGGCGCCGCAATCGGCGAGGAACTCGACGCCCGCGGCGCTGGTGACATTGCCGGCGATGATGGTGATCGAAGGAAACGCATCGCGCACCATGCGGACCATGTCGCCGACGCCGGCGGTGTGCCCGTGCGCGGTCGAGATGGCGATGGCGTCGATCGACTCATCCATGAGATTGCCGACGTGCGTGATGATCTTGTCGCGATCGAGTTCGCCGGAGGCTTTGCGGATCGGAGCCAGCGCGGCACCGACGACGAGGCGGAAATGTGCATCGCGAGCGGGCTTGCGGCGCGATTTGGCTTCGGCGGTGATGCGTTCGACGTCGGAGCTGGTGACGAGACCGCGCAGATGTCCGGCGTCGTCCACGACGAGCATTTTGTTGATGCCGATGTGTTGATTAAAAAACGCGTCCGCGGCTTTGATGGGATCCTTGGCGACGTTGCGCTCGTGTTCGGTGACGAGGGAGGTGCGCGCGGTCATGACATCGGCGACCTTCTTGGATTTGTAGCGCTCTTTGACGAGATTGCCGGAGAGGAGGCCGACGAGGATGCCGTTTTCGTCGGTGACTGGGAACGTGGAGAACGAATATTTCTTCTGCTCGATCATCGCGAGCACATCGCCGATGAGCGAACTCGGAGAGACCGCGATGGGATCTTGGATGAGACCGTGGATGTGACGTTTGACGCGCGCGACCTCCTTGATCTGGTCCTTCGGGGTCATGTTGTAGTGGATCAGACCGAGGCCGCCGTTGAGGGCCATCGCGATGGCCATGCGCGACTCGGTGACCGTATCCATGTCGGACGACACGATCGGGATCTGGAGCTTCAACGTCTCGGAGAGCGAGGTGGAGATATCGGCGTCTTTCGGGAGTATTTCCGAGTAAAGGGTGGCCAGCGACACGTCATCGAACGTGAGTGCCATGGGCAAGTTGGCGTGGAAAAACGCATCGGCATCCAAATAAAACTCGCTGTCGATTGCGTTGATGGAGGACGTGGCAGCCTTGGTCATAGATGCCGTTAGCGGATTAATGCGGGGGCGCAAAATCACAAGGGGAAATTCCGACGACTGCGCGTGAGCGGGCGCGCCGAGGCGGCGTTGCTCATTCGAGCGCACCGGCTTGGAAATTTGCGTTGCGTGCAAAATGGGGCGCGTAGTGTGGAAGGGTGAAGTACCGCTTCGAGTTTCGACGTTATGCGCTGCCGTTTCGTCAGCCGGTGCGGACGGCGCACGGAATATGGTCCACACGTGAAGGCGTTTGGGTGAAGTTGACACGCGAAGACGGCCGCGTCGGTTACGGCGAAGCCGCGCCCATCCACTGGTTCGGCACGGAAACGGTCGAAGAAATCGTGGAGCGGTGTCGGCAAATCGGCGAACACGCTGAAGACGAACGGCTCGACGCTCTCGCGGAATCGACGGGGGTGCTTCGCGGAGCGCTCGCGATGGCCAGGCGCTCGCTGGAAGCCCCGGAAGAAAGTGGCGCGGATTATTTGCCCGTGGCGGCTCTGCTTCCGGCGGGACGCGCGGCGTTGCCGATTGTGGATGCCAAAGTCGAAGCGGGCTTTCGCAGTTTTAAGTGGAAAGTCGGCGTCGCGGACGCGGCAGATGAACTCGCGCAGTTGGACGATCTGCTCGGACGACTTCCCGGCGGCGCCAAGTTGCGCCTTGATGCGAATGGCGCGTGGGAACCGCGCGTGGCGGAACGTTGGTTTGCGCGTTGCGCGGAACGCCCGATCGAATGGATCGAACAACCGCTGACGGAGAATCGCCGCGAAGCGCGCGATTGGCTGCTCGGGCTCGCCAACGATTATCCGACGCCCATCGGTTTGGACGAATCGGTTTCGTCGGATCGCGATGTGGATCGCTGGCTCGATGTCGGCTGGCCGGGGGTTTTTGTGATCAAACCTTCGCTGTTGTCGGATCCGCCGGCGGTGATCGCGCGACTGCAGGCACGACAAGCGCGCGTGGCTTTTTCATCCGCGCTGGAAACCGCGATCGGCGCGCAAGCGGCGCTGCGACTCGCGCTGCAGACGGGCGGAAATTGCGCGTTGGGTTTTGGCGTGTGGCCGCTTTTTGAAGATGCGCGCTTCGACGGACCGACCGCGGCGCCGTTTGTGCGCCGAGAGGATGTCGAGCGCATCAATTCGGAGGTCGTATGGAACGCGCTGAACTGATTGCGATCGTCGAGTCCACGGGTTGCGCGCGCGAGAGCGGAGGACGCTGGTTTCTGTGCGATCCGCAGGCGAGCGAAACAACGCGCGCGGAACTCGCGGCGATCTTGGAGCAGTCGCAATCGCTACCACTGCAAGGGCCGCGCGGCTGGCTGTGCATTCCGTCGGGTGGCACCAGCGGACGGCTGAAGTTTGCGATGCACGACGAAGAAACGCTGGGCGCAGCTGTGGCGGGTTTTTGTCGGCATTTTGGATTCGCGCGTGTGAATGCGGTGGATGTTTTGCCGCCGCATCATGTGAGCGGATTCATGGCGCGCGTGCGCAGCGCGGCGACGCGAGGAAAGCGGATCGAGTGGGCCTGGAAAGCGCTCGAACGCGGTGAGCGCCCCGAGCTGCCTGAGACCGAGGATGGTTGGGTAATTTCGCTCGTGCCGACGCAATTGCAGCGGCTGCTGAGTTCGGCCGAAGCGTGCGTGTGGCTGAGGGCATTTCGCGTGATCTTTCTCGGCGGCGGACCGGCGTGGCCGGAGCTGGCGGAGCAAGCGGCGAAGGAGAAACTGCCGATCTCGATTTGTTACGGAATGACCGAAACAGCGGCGATGGTGACTGCGCTCGTGCCCTCGGCATTTGCGACGGGCGTGCGCACCTGCGGGCAGGTCATGCCGCATGCGCGCGTGAGGATTGTCGATGAGAATACAGGGCGTGAAGTGTCCGCCGGAGAAAGGGGATTGGTGCAGGTGGGGGGCGGGAGTCTGTATCGCGGTTATTTCCCTGAACAGCGGCGTAGGGATTTTTTGGATACAAACGATCTTGGCGCGCTCGACAAGAACGGACTGCAAATTTTTGGACGGCGTGATGCGGTGATCATCACCGGAGGGAAGAAAGTATTTCCGTCGGATGTGGAAGAGGCGCTGCGCGCGACGGGGTTGTTCGATGACGTCGTCGTGATCGGCATGGCCGATGCGGAATGGGGACAGCGCGTGGTGGCGTGTCATCCCTCGCAGGCTCGTTCAATCGATATCCAAAAAATGGATACAGCGCTGGCGGGTCTTGCGGCCTATCAGCGTCCCAAACAGTTTTTGGAAATCAAAGACTGGCCCCGCAATGCGCAGGGCAAGGTGAACCGGGATGCTTTGCGGCGTGCGGCGGAGACCGCAGCGACGAGCAGCGATCAGTGATCCGAGGCCGGGAGGTCGCCCACCCAGGCGGCGAGTTCGGGCGGCAGCTCGGTGCGTTCGCGGGTATCGCTATGGATGCAGACGTGACAAGTGCGGACGTGTGCGACGACTTTTTGCGGCGTCGGATGCCGGCGCGTCATCTCGAAATCGATCGCATAGGTTTCGGGCGTCAGGCGCGAAGGCGTGACGGAGACTTCGATGCGATCGCCACAAAAAAGTGGACGCAGATATTCGGCGGAGCTTTTCGAAACCGGAACGACGACGGTATTTTGAGAGAAGAAAGCGCGGACGTTGATGCCTGCGGCAGCGAGCGCTTCCTCGTACGCCTCGTGGCAAATCGCGAGGTAGTTGGGAAAGAAAACGACCCCGGCGGCATCGGTGTCGGGGAAGTGAATCGTGCGTTGGTAAACGAAAGCCATCGTGCGAAAGAAAGCAGGAAGCGCGCTAGATGGAAAGACTGCAGCGAGCGGGCTGGGGAGGCCTAGTTTGCGTCTGCGGTTGCGAGTGACGAGGCAGGTTCAGACTCCGCGATCGCGCGCAGCGGCAAGCTGACGGTGCAATGCGTGCCCATTTCGAGCATACTTTCGATCGTGAACGAGCCCTGCATGAGTCCGATGAGGCGGCGGCTCAACAGCAGGCCGAGACCGGCGCCGGCGTAGGCGCGCAATGCCCCGGTTTCTTGGAAAGCGTTTTGGAGCGCGGTGAGTTTTCGCGAGGGAATGCCGATGCCGGTGTCTTCGATGTCGAAGACGAGTTGTCCGTTCTCGCCGGTGTCGTCGGGCAGCCAGCGTGCCGCGAGGCGAATGTGTCCGCGATCGGTGAACTTGATGGCGTTGTCGAGGAGTTGGTGGAGAATCTGGCGAACGCGCGGCGCATCGCCTTCGACGCTCAAGTTGTGCGGGCAGTTTTGTTCGACCCGGAGTTCGAGCTTCTTCCTGACGATGGTGGGACTCGCGTGTTCGACGAGCTCGTGAATGAGGCGCGCGGGCGACCAAGGTTGGCGATCGAGGATGAGCCGTTTTTCGTCGATACGACGGAGATCGCCGAGGGCGTTAAGCATCAGGAGCAGACGTTCGCCCGCGGTGGAGATTGTGGAAAGATAACGACGCTGCTCGGGCGTGAGTTTGGTTTCGGAAAGGAGATTGGAGAAACCGAAGATCGCCGTGAGAGGAGTGCGAAATTCGTTATCCATCGCCGCGAAGAGTTCGTTCTTGGCGTGGTTGGCGCGATGCACGGACTCGATCGCTTGCTGCAGCGCGCGCTCGGTGTCGCGGCGTTGCCAGGTTTCGGCACGCAGGAGGATGAGCGCGGTTTCGCGGGAAAGAAAAACCGCCACAAGGATCAGCATCGCGGCGAGGGCGAGTGCGCGTGCGGAGACGACGCCGGCGATCCAATTCTCCGCGGGATAGTCGATGCCGACGCCGGCTTCGATCCGGCCTTGATCATCGTAGATAGGCGTGAGCGAAGAAACCCAAGTGCCCCAGCGGTCGGATTCCAGCGTGGCGTCGAACGCCGTTTCGCCGCGCAGCGCGGCGAAGAAATGCTCGGTGGTTTCCTCGTAAATCTCGCCGATCGGCGTGCGCGCTTCGCGATAGCCGTCGAACAAGCCGTCGCGGTTGTAGTCGGTTTCCGAATCCACGATGAAAACAACGCGGCGGTCATCGTGGCGGCGAAACGTGTAGATGTCGGAAATGAACGGATTAACGCGCAGCCAGTTTTTCTGCGCTTCGATGATGCGGAGATAAACCGGATCATCGGGTGGTGTGTCGGGACCGATTTGCGCATGACCGAGTTTTTGCAGCTCGAGCGCGTACGTGGTGCCGAGATTGGTATAGGCCAGTTGCAGCGAGCGCGAGCGCATCCAGCCCGCGCCTTCGGCTGCGGCGAAACCCACGATGATAAAAGCGCCGGCGATAAACCACGTGGTCTGCCCCAGACGGCAACCGGAGCGACGCCGACGCACGAGCGTCTGACACAAGGCCGCCGCGGCCACCGTGAGGGCGGCGAAAAGTACGCCGTCGAGGCGATAGGAGAGGAGCGTGTGCAGAAACGTCATTGGCCCGCGGGCGTGCCCGCAACTATCCTCACAAAAGTGCGGACAGTTGCCCGGTGTATCGACTCGTCGGACGAACGACTAAAGCGCCAAGGTGGCCAGACGTTGCGTGAAAACGTCTTCGGTTAGCACGGGTTGCGACGGTTGCGCATCGAAAGTGACCGGAAGCTCGATCCACGATTTGCAACCGCCCATCTCGGATGTGCGGGCGAGGGTGATCGGAGTGAGCAGGGCATAGACGCGAACAACCAGCGCGTGTATGCCCGCGGGACGGCTCCACTCGAAACGTTCGCGCACGGTCGCTTCGGTCCAGTGATGATGCGGATCGAGGCGGGCAACATCGCCCCAGCGGTCAAGAAAGACGGATTTCGCGACGTCCGCGAAGTAGCGTAGGGAGATTGTGGATACGTCGTTGCTTGCGTCCGTGAACCAGCGGGCTGCGGCGGGTTTGGTTTTCTCCTGCTGCGCGTGAAACTGCGTCGGGAAAAGCCAGAAGCGCGAGGCGTTTATTTGAAAACCGCCGCGTCCCTCAGCGATGCCGCCCTTGCGCAGAATGAGGATCTGTTCGCCGGCGCCGAGTGCGTTGACGATGATCTGCCATTCTTTGAACGCGGGAGCGGATGCCGTCATGATTTCGGTGCGTTTTCGGGAAGCGTCGTTTTCCCCAGCTCGGCGATGCGCCGGTTGTTTTTGGCGATGCGCGCGTCGGTCTGGTTCATGCGGTTGCGGGTGTTTTCGAGAAGCTTGGTGGTGTATTCGCGCAGCGCGTCGTCTTCGGTTTCTTCCAAGGTCTTCGTGAATCGGGGAAGATTTTGCGTGTCGTTCAGCAGCTGGTTGCGGAGGTAGCGATTATGTTCGCGATAGCCAAAGGCGAGCACGTCGCGCAGCGGGAGCCCGTTGATCTGTTTACACAACGGATCGTAGGGATCGAGCGCGGTCATCGGACGCAGGCGCGGCGTATAGTCCTGCAGGAAACGAATGACGGTGACGATTTCTTCCTGATCGGCTTCGGAGAAGTCGTCGCGAGTGTGCTCCCACCACTGGCTCAGATGGTGAGGGGTGGAGGCTTTGACTTTTCGATCGAACGGATCTTTCGGAGCGCAGCCTGTGAGCAGCGCGAGCAATGCGAGAACGAGGATGTATTTCATGGGGTACCGCCGGACTAGCAGCGGATTCCATGAGTGCGCCGGGAAGGCGCGAGCCGAAAATCACTGCGCTTGTTTAGCGACTTTGAACTCAGCGGGTTTTTGGCCCGGAGGAAGCGCGAGCAAATCGTAATCCTGATAACCGGTGATCTCGACATCGACAAACGAGCCGACGGGCAGCTCGCGCGGCACATACACGCGGCCGTCGATATCGGGGGCATCCGCTTCGCCGCGGGCGACGCCGGGTTCTTCGACGAGCACGCGAATCGTGCGGCCGACGTAGCGTTTGCTGACTTCGCGAGCGATGTCTCGCTGGAGCGCCATGGTGCGGTGCCAGCGGGCCTCTTTGACTTTTTCCGAAAGCTGATCGGTGCGTTTGGCGGCTTTGGTGCCTTCTTCCTGCGAATAACGGAAGACGCCGAGACGCTCGAACTGCACCTCGCGCATGAACTCGCAAAGCTCATCGACGTCGGCGTCGGTTTCGCCGGGGAAGCCAACGATGAACGTCGTGCGCAACGCGATGCCGGGGATGCCGGCGCGAATGCGTTTCACGAGATCGCGGATGTAGGCGGAAGACGTTTCGCGCTGCATCTCGGTGAGCATGTGATCGCTGATGTGTTGCAGCGGCATGTCCACGTAGCGGGCGACCTTCGGGCACTCGGCGATGGTCTTGATGAGCTCGTCGCTCCAATGCGCGGGATGCGTGTAGAGCAGGCGTATCCAAAAATCTCCTTCAATCGCGTTGAGCTCGCGCAAGAGCGTGGTGAGCGCGGTGCCGCGCGAGGAGTCGACCGGCGTGCGCGGATTGGGACGTTGTTCCCACGTGTCCATGCCGAAGTAAGTCGTGTCCTGGGAGATGAGATTGATCTCTTTGACGCCCTCTTTGACGAGCTGACGCGCTTCGGCGACGACGCTCTCGACGCTGCGCGAACGGTGACGTCCGCGGATCTGAGGAATGATACAGAACGCGCACGGGTGGTTACAGCCCTCGGCGATCTTGATGTAGGCAAAATGTTTCGGCGTGAGGCGGAAACGCGGCGTGTCGTAATCGGGGATGTAGGTGGAGCGACCTGTGACGAAGTTTTCGGGGAGGTCCTTTTTGCCGCGTTCTTTTTCGTAGATGCCCTCGATGATGGGCGCGACCTTGGTCACTTGATCGAGACCGATGAACGCATCGACCTCGGGAAGCGCATCAGGGAGTTCCTTGGAGAAACGCTGCGACATGCAGCCGGCGACGATGAGCTTTTGCTCTTTGCGGCGTTTGCGCATGCCGCGGTTTTCGTGCTGCTCGAGGATGGTGTTGATCGATTCTTCCTTGGACGCGTTGAGGAAGGAGCAGGTGTTGACGATCACGACGTCGGCTTTTTCCGCATCGGGTATGACCTGCATGCCGGCTTGGTGAAGGTGGCCGACCATGATCTCGCTATCGACGAGGTTCTTGGCGCAACCGAGGGAGATGAGACTGACTTTGATCATGGCGTGCGGGCGACGGGAGGGAAAAGGAACAACGGTCGCGAAGACGAGGGACTGAAACGAAAAACCGCGGCCGAGAGCCGCGGTTAAAAGAGTCGAGAATGTGCTGCGGGCTTATTTCTTGGCCGACTTCTTGGCGGATGCCTTGGCGGCGGCTTTCTTACGTTTGAGATAAGCGATGCGGCGCTTCTTCTTGATGATCTTGTTGTATTGTTTGCCCATGGGAAAGGTGTTGAGAGGCGAGAGAGTGCGAGAATCGCCGTAGCGGAGTCAAGAGCGTGTCGTGTGGGGGCGCCTACGGCCAGCCTGCGTGCGGATGTAAGGGAGTCCCCGAACGTGAAGAGGAATGTCGGGACTAATGAAATTTGCAGGAGGAATTTGGGAAGCAGCCCATCAGGTCCGGCTTGTCCTCGCAGCGATTGGTTCCCCGTCATCCCCATGAATACATCCTTCTCGGATTCTTGTTTGCTTCCGCACAAGCCGCGACCACGCGCCTTGTTCGCGTTTACCTGGGCTATATTGAGCGCAGTCGTGTTCGCGTTGCTGCCGGCATCGCGAGCAGCGCAGACGATCAGCGTCACAAAAACCTGCATGGAGGGTCAGCCCGCGTCGGTGAGTGGCACGAGCACGTTCACGATCTCCACGCCACAAGTCATCGAGTGGTCGGCTTCGTACACGTTCGGATCGCCGTGCAATGGAAACGACTTCTACCTGCACACCGATCCGGGCAATCTCACGGCGATCCCGCTCACGACCAGCGGCGGGTTGGGCGGCACGCATTTCCTCAATCCCGGCACCTACCATATCAGTATCAACTATTTTGGTATGGGCGGCGGAACGTACAGCGTGACGTTCAACCGCACCGCGACGATCGGGCTTTCCACGTCGACGCATGATTTCGGGCAGGAGCTCGAAAACGATTCCTCGTCCAACAAGAGCATCACGGTCACGAAGACCGGCGATCTCGACGTGAACAACATCACCGCGGCTCTGGAGGGCGCGGACGCGGCGTATTTCAGCCTAAGTTCATTGCCATCGCCGAGCGATGATGCGCCGACGTCGTTTAACGTGAGGTTTAACGCCGGCACGATCAGCGGGTCGGCGCCCCAAGTTCTTCGCAGCGCGGTTGTTCGCGTCAAAGGCATCAGCGATCCCGTGGGTACCCCGGTTCCGGATGTGCTCCTTACCGTGAAAGGTACGACGGTGAAACGCGTGCCGGACATCGATTATCAAGGCACGACGCCGTCGACGATCCGCGCGAATCATGTCGCGGGTGAGACCGCGAACTTTACCGCGCGTATCAAGAATCTGGGTACAGAAGCGCTCACGTTTACCGCACCGATCCAACTGGTGAACGATAGTGCGGGAAATGCCTTTGCGCTTTCGGGCGTGCCGTCGATATCGCCGTTGGCGCCAAACGCCACGCGCGACATCGCCATCACCTTCACACCGCCGCCGACCGCGAATCAGGATCAAGTGTTTGCCGGACATCTCGTGGTGAGCTCCAACGATCCCGACGAACCGGTGTTGTTGTGCAATTTCACCGCGACGGCACATGAGCCGAGACCGAAAATCCGCATCGAACCGCAGAACCTGCTTCTCGACTACCGCGAGGTCGAAATCGGTTTCTCGTACGATCTCGGTGTGATCGTCCACAACGACGGTGACGCTCCGTTGGTCTTCAACATCACCGAAGTAGATCCCGCCGATCCCGATCGTCCGCAATGGTCGAATCTCGAAACGCAGACCGGCGTCACCGTGGCGCCCGGAGGAAACAGCGTGCACAAAATGACGTTCACGCCGACGATCGTGGGCGGGCCGTATTCGATTTCGTTGAGCGTGGTGGGCACGAATCACTCGACCTTGCCGCCGCCGGCGACGGTGATGCTGACGGGCAAATGCCTTCCCCCGATTCCGATCAACAGCGTGCTCGTGCTCGATCGCAGCGGCAGCATGGCCGACTCCGCGGGGCCGGTTTCCAAGATCGCCGCACTCGGCAACGCCGCGAGTATCTGGACGTCGCTGTTGCGTTTGGAGACGTCCGGAAATCCCGGACTCGGCGATGCGCTCGGTCTCGTGAAATACAATCACACGAACCAAGAGTATAAGCCGCTCCAACTCCTCACGGCCGCGTATCGCGATGATATTTTGAACAATCTCGACTCCGCCGCGCTGGGCGATCTGGCGCGGTTGAAACCGGATAATGACACCGGCATCGGCGGCGCGATGCAGCGGGGCGCCGACATGTTGCGAAACAATCCGTTGGAAGCTCCGGGCACGCCTGAACGCAAACACGTGCTCGTGGTGATGACCGACGGAATGGAGAATCGCACACCTTCGATTAGCGACGTGCTCCCTGGTATCACCGCCGCGGATACACGCTTGAAAATCTATTCGCTGGGCTTGGGCGATAATCTCGAGTTGGCGAAGCTGCAGTCGATCACGAACCAATCGTCCGAGCACGGTTTCCATCAAGTGACCGGCGATCTCTCGGGCGCGCAGCGTTTCGATCTGAACACGTTTTATTTCAAAATCTTCGTGGACAGCATCGACTGGCAGCTGGTCGTCGATCCCACCTTCGCCGTGGATCTCAGCTCCACGGCGGCCCAGCTCGTGGATACGGCGGATGTATGCAGTTCGGATCTTTCCGCGATTTTCCTGATCATGGATGAACCGGGACTGCGTCCGTACTACGACCTGCATCTGATCGATCCCAACAACAACGTGATCGTCGTCGGCACGACGGTCGGCGGCGTGCCGGTGCAAGTGAGCGAGCGCGACAATTACCGCATCATCAAAGTGGTCTTCCCGGACCTCGCATTTGCGTCGAGCTATGTGGGCGAATGGAAACTCATGCTGGTGCCGAACGGAAAATGGAAACCGCGCACACCGGGCGCCGCCACGCACAACGTTCCGCCCGCGGGAGGAAACGATCCGCTCTTCAACGGCTACAACGGACTCGTGCCGATCGGCTTCGGCGCGGCCGTGGCGTCGAATTATCGTTTGAAGGCCAATGCCATCGCTTCGCCCAACTACGAACCTGGCGCGACCATCACGCTCACCGCGGAGTTGTCTGATCGCGGCTGGCCGTCGGTGACCGGCACGGTGACCGTTGATGCGACGAAACCCGATGGCTCAACCGTGAGCGGCATTGTACTCTACGATGACGGCACGCATGGCGATGTGGCCGCTGGCGATGGCACGTGGACGGGGAAGTTCGCGCAGACGACGCAGCAAGGAAGCTACAGATTCTTCTTCAACGCCATCGGTAGAAACGATCGCGGGGAACTCGCGCCTCGTCAGGCGACGCGCTACGTTTCGTTGACGCCGCCGCCGCGCGATCCGCCCGGACGCGGCGACGGTGACGGCCGTGGCGATGGTTGCCTGCCGTGCCCGCTGCTGCGCTGGCTGTGGCTCATCGTGGTCGCGCTGCTGGTGTTGATCGTGATCCTGCTGCTTCGCCGTCGGCCATAGGCCGTCGTGATTAATTGAGGAAAGCCGTCCAATTCCGGACGATTTTTCTCTCTGAGAAGGAGCCCTCATTCGCCCGCGTGCGGATGAGGGCTTTGCGTTGAGCGTTTGCGCGCTGGATTTGTGACCGCGGATTCTGGCACAATGCGGCGAATGACTCTCGCCGATTATGGTTGGACGGATGTCCTTGCTCAGACCTTTGCGCCGTACGCTGCCCAAGGCCTGGAGCCGGCGCGCGTCGTTTGCGAGCTGCGGCGAAAATTCTACGCGGTGCAGACAGAGGAAGGCGAAGTGCTCGCGGAATGCGGCGGCGGTTTTTTCCACACCGCCAGACGCCCGGATCAATTTCCCGTGGTGGGCGATTGGGTGGCGGTGAAAAAACGTCGCGGCGAACCGCGCGCGGATCTGTATGCGGTGCTGCCGCGCACGACGAAGTTTTCACGACGCGCCGCGGGTTCCGAAGAAATCGAGCAAATCGTCGCGGCGAACATCGACACGGTGTTTCTCGTGAGCGGGCTCGACCAAAACTATAACCCGAAACGCATCCAACGTTTCCTCGTCGCCGCGAAGGAGAGCGGTGCGGAGCCGGTGATTCTTTTGAACAAATCGGATCTCTGCGACGATGCCGCCCAAGTGCTCAAAGAAATCGAGACGCTCGTGCCGGGCGTACCGGTGTATATGACCAGCGCGGTTACTCGCAAAGGACTCAAGGCACTTGGTGCGAAATACGTGCGTCCCGGGCGCACGCTGGCCTTCATCGGATCATCGGGCGTCGGAAAATCGTCGCTGATCAATGCGCTCGTCCGGGACGAAGCATTGCCTGTCGGCGAAGTGCGCGAGAAAGACAGCAAAGGCCGGCACACGACGACGCGCCGCGAGCTGGTGATGACGCCTTCCGGCGCGCTGGTGATCGACACGCCGGGCATGCGCGAGCTGCAGCTTTGGGGCGTGGAGGAGGGTGTCGACGAAGCTTTCGAGGATGTCGCGGCCGTGGCGCTGCGTTGCCGTTTCACCAACTGCACGCATGGAAACGAACCGGGCTGCGCTGTGCGCGAAGCGCTGAAGAGCGGCGAACTTTCTCCTTTGCGCGTCGAGAGCTACAAAAAACTGAAGGCGGAACAGGCCGCGAGTCTGCCGCCACCGAAAAAGCCCGGTGCGTTGGCCAATAAACCCAGCCGCCAGCGCAACGCGGAACACGCAAAACCCTTCCGTCATCGTTTCTACGACGACGAATAAACGGCGCGATGCGATGTATCCGTTTATCGGATACCTATTCGCGATTAAGCACGCGATCGGCGGCGAGAACGAGGAACAGGTAGTCGACCGTCGGCCCGCCGAGGCAGTACTCGGTTTGCTGCCAGAGAAACGGCCAGTGGAGCATCTCCGGGAAGTCGGGACGAATGAGCGCGGTTCCCGAGCCGATGCCGCCGGGAATGTAGGACCAATCGGCGCGGTTCACACCGTAGGCCGTCGTAAGCGAGTGGGCGCCGACGCCCGAGGCAAACGATGCGGTGTTGGGGCCCGGATGACAGCCGAGCACAAAATTCAGCGCTTTGAGCAAATACGTGTCGGGAAAAATATCGGGAAACGCGGTGTGCAGGAAATATTGGCGCATGCCGAATTGTTGAATGCCCCAGCCGGCGCCCCAGATGTCGGGTTTGTACGGCAGGCCATACGGCGTTTCGCGACCGTGCGCATCGACCTGCGCGCGATAACGTTTCACCGCCTCGCGCAGCGTTTGTTTGAAATCATCGTTGTCGATGTGAGGCAGCGCGCGAGCCGCGATCCAGCCCGTGTGTTCGACGTGTTCGGCGATGAGCGCGGCGTGCGCGACGATCCAATCCGCGTATTCGCGGTCGCCGGTGGCGATCAACAACTCCGTCGCGAGCGAGAGTCGTCCGAGCGCTTGGGGTTCGCGCGGATCGCGCCAGAATGTTTGCGCGATCGTGAGGCAATCGCGCGAAAGCTCGGGATTAAAATCCTTCAGCGCCCGTGAAGCGGCCGCGAGTTGCGCGGCGACGGCGAGTTCGCGGCGCGGATTGTCTTCGGTGAAGACCCAGCGATCGTCGGCGGGCGAGCCATCGCCGGACTGATGAACATGATTGTCGGTCGCGCTGACGGCGTCGCCGAGCATCACGTACTGACGAAGCGTGGGTTCGATGATGCCGCGGTAGAGCCGGCCGAGTGCCTTGTATCCAGAAACCAATGACAACGCGCCGTGCTCGATTTGCTGGAGGATGTCGGGTTTGCCGTCGGGCTGATGGATTTCGACCACGCGTTTCTCCTGATCGATCGTGGTGTTGTCGTAGGTGACGTTGAAACACTCATAGGCGAGCGCGAGTCCGCCGAGGGTATCGGCCAGGGATTCGACGCGGAGATCGTAGTCGCCCGCATCATGCCAACCGCCGCGATTTAAACCCGGCACCGGTTCCCCAGGCGCAAAGCGCGTGAGCGTGGACGGTCCCTGAACATAGCCGTCGAAATGGTTGTGATTGACCGGCGCCATGCGGGCGTCGTCGAGGTGACAGCAGTCGTGCCAGACGCGATAACGATCGTTGATGCGCATGTGGCACATCTGCACGGGGAGAAAATACTCGAGCGTCGGCTGCCAGACGTGGCGTTGAAAAATATCGCTTCGAATCTGGAACACCGATGTGCGAAAGACTCCGTACTCCACGAGGTACGCGCCCGGTGCGGCGATCTCGGTGAAGTCGAATTGAAGATAACGGTAGCGCAGAAACTTTCCCCAGACCGGTGGTTGTTTTTCGAGAACCGTTTCCAGTCCCGAAGGCGTGACGCGCAGCAATCGCGCCACCGGTTGGTCGCTCTCGCGCGCATCGGTTTCGATCACCGCGATTTTTTCCTGACGCGGATGATAACCCACCTGGGAAATCTGTACGACGGGCGCGGACTTCCAGCCGGGAATCACGTGCGGCGTGACGAGCCACTCGATCGCCGCGTGCGCGACATCGCCGGGCACGAGCGCGCGCACGACGAACCAGCCGTTGGTGTGTTGGGCGCGACCATCGAGTAATTGTAGTTCGCCGCCGCGCACGGCTTCGATGGCGAGACGTTGCTCGGAGATTTCCGGAGCGATCACCAAACGTCGTCCGGTCGCGAGCGGCGCGAGTTGATAATCGCCGTGAGCATCGATCGCACCCGGTCCATTGGGCTGACGCGGAAAAATGCCGGTTGTTTCGCCGGCTTGAAACGAGCGTCCGAACAAGATGCCGGGAAAGAACTCCATGTTAAATCCGACGCGACCGACCCACTCCGCCGGCAGCGGCGAATCGAGATCCACGAAGATGCGAAACGCCGCGCCTTCGGGCCGTACGCGCACGACGTAGCTGAAGTGGAAATCTGGATACACGATCGGATTAAAACCGCGGCGGTCTTTTTCCGGATCCGGATACTGCATGCGCACGCTGATCTCGCCGGTGGTGCGATCGACGACGCGCGGACCGACCCTGGGCACGGGCTGCCACTGTCCGGGCGTGGGATCGAGCCGTAGATCGCCGTTGGTCGCGACGCGCAGCCCGTGCTGGATGATGCCGACGCCGCCCTGATGACTCTCGGGATAAAAGTCGTGCGCGAGCATCACGTTGAGCCCGGGCATCTCGAGATATTCCTGGTCGTTGAGCGTGAGGGAATCGGGAGCGGCGTTTGTCATCGAAGAAACGAGAAGTCCCAGCGCCGCCAACAGACGGCGAAGACGTGTGGCCGGGCGGGAAGTTTTCATGGGGAAAGAGGGGGAAGGCACCGCATACCTCGCGCGCGAAACAGACAATGCAAAGACGCGTTTCCTCAACTGTTGGAGAAAGGATC
Organism: uncultured Opitutaceae bacterium; assembly: GCA_937958045.1. Taxonomy (GTDB): domain Bacteria; phylum Verrucomicrobiota; class Verrucomicrobiia; order Opitutales; family Opitutaceae; genus Nibricoccus. The sequence goes on from CALFXL010000038.1 coordinate 54,009, forward strand.
TCATGAGCGCGCGCGCCCGGTTCGCCTATACTGATTACGCGGCGACCCCACTCGAAACCGCACGGTACGAAAACCGTTTCTGCACTTCTCCCCAACAGTCATGGACCGACGCGATTTTCTTCTCACAACCACGGCACTTGCGGCCGGCGCGCTGCTGAATGCGCGTAGTGCCGCAGCCACTACAACGACGAAGATGAACCAACCGAAGATCCCGCTCTGGCGCGGCTTCAATCTCACCGAACTCACCGGCGGCGAACGCGGCCGACGTTTTCGTGAGTCTGACTTCGCGTTGATGGCGGAGTGGGGGTTTAATTTCGCGCGACTGCCGCTCTCGTATTGGGCCTGGTCGTCGCCGGGCGATTGGATGACGATCGATGAAGATGCGATCGCGCCGATCGACGAGGCGATCGAGTGGGGCCGTCAATACGGCGTACACGTGAATCTCTGTCTGCACCGCATCCCCGGCTACTGCGTCAATCAACGCGAGCTCGAGCCGCATCTGCTCTTTGACAGCACGCCGGACGCGATGGCGCGGGCGTTGGACGCGGCGGTCCATCACTGGCGATTTTTCGCGAAACGCTATCGCGGCGTTTCGCCACAGCGGCTGAGTTTCGATCTTTTGAACGAACCGCCCTTCATGGCGGATCACACTCGCTACCTCGACGTGGCAAAAGCGCTGGTGACGGCGATCCGCGAGGAGAATCCAGAGCGATTGATCGTCGCGGACGGCGCGGACATCGGACAAACGCCGGTGCCAGGACTCATCGATCTAGGTCTCGTGCAGAGCACGCGCGGCTATCTGCCCAAGATGGTGAGCCACTACACCGCGACGTGGGTGCCGAAGAGTGAATTTGAGTCGTTCGAAACACCGAAGTGGCCGATGACCGACAAAAACGGCGTGCGCTGGGATCGCGAAAAACTACGCGCGGAGTTGATCGAGAAATGGAAACCGCTGGTCGCGAGCGGCGTGCCCGTCCACGTGGGCGAATGGGGCTGTTACATCAAGACCCCGCACGACGTGGCGCTCGCGTGGATGCGCGATCTGCTCGCGCTGTGGAGGGAGATGGGCTGGGGCTGGGCGATGTGGAATCTGCGCGGCAGCTTCGGTATTCTCGACAGCGGGCGCGCCGACGTGGCCTACGAGGATTTTCGCGGGCACAAGCTCGACCGAAAGATGCTCGAGCTTCTCCTGGAAAACTGAATACCGCGCGATCGATGACGAACCGTTTTTCTCCAATGAATCCACTTTCTGGATACAATAGTCAGGGCGCGAGAAAATTTTCCGTCATGATGCTGGCGCTTGCGTTGCCCATGCTGCCGGAAGGTGTCGCCGCCGCCGAACAAACGCCTGCGCGCGGTGCGATGCAGGAGCGTCTGGCGGCCCTGGCGACGAGTGCGGACGACGAGCTGCGAAACAACATCCTGCCATTCTGGCTGCGATATGCGCCCGACGACAAGAATGGCGGTTTTCACGGCGCCGTGGGCGTCGATTTGAAACCTATCCCCCATGCGCCGCGCGGTGCGTTGCTCACGAGCCGCATTCTGTGGAGCTTTTCCGCGGCGTATCGAAAATATGGAGACGACGCCTATCTGGCGATGGCGCGACGTGCGTACGATGATCTCTGGACGCGTTTCTGGGACCCGGAGCATGGAGGGCTTTATTGGACCACGGATGCGCAAGGGAAACCGCTCGACGCCACGAAGCAGATCTATGCGCAGGCGTTTGGTCTCTACGCGCTCAGCGAATTCCATCGGGCGACGGGAGAATCGGAGGCGCGCGAACGTGCGATCCTGTTGTTTGAACTCATCGAGAAACACGGACGGGATCCGTCGGGAGGCGGCTATTGGGAAGTTTTCAGCCGCGAATGGAAACGAGCGCGGGCGTCGCAGAGTCATGTAAACCGCGTTTCCACGAAATCGCAGAACACGCATCTGCACGTGATGGAGGCCTACACCACGCTGCTGCGCGTCTGGCCGGACGAACGTGTGCGGACGGCGCAGCAGGAGATGGTGGGGATCATGCTCGGGCGTATCTGGAATCCGGATACGGGTCATCTTCACTTGTATTTGGACGATGCGTGGAAACCGCAGTCGCAGAATTTTTCGTATGGGCACGATATCGAGGCTGCGTGGTTGATGACGGAAGCGACGAGCGTGCTGGGAGACGCGGCGCTCGATCAACGGGCGCGTGCCGCGGCGGCGCAGATTGCGCAGGTGACGCTCGCGGAAGGGCGTGATCGCGACGGTGGCATCGTGTATGAAGGTGGTCCGAAAGGCGTCATCGATACGCATCGCGAATGGTGGCCGCAGGCGGAGGCGGCTGTGGGATTCCTCGATGCGTATCAGATTTCTGGAGACATGCGTTTCCTCGAAGCGTCGGAAGCGAGTTGGGCGTTTATCCAAAAGCACCTCGTCGATCGCGCGGGCGGCGAATGGTATCACTCGACCCGGCCGGACGGCAGCGTCTCGCGGGAGCCAAAGATCAGCCTGTGGAAATGTCCCTATCACAACACGCGCGCGTGCCTGGAAATCATCGAACGCGTGGAGCGCATTCAAAAACTGAATACGCCGCGATGATAGAGCGCGCAGCGTCAGGGGAACAGTGTTTCGGCGGCGGTGATCTTCCCGGCTTCGCGCTCGAAGCGGTGGAGCGGAATTGGCGGATTGCGATCGAGCTTTTTGTGCAGAGCCGGATCGGTGCGCTTGAAAAGTTTCAGGTCGTTCAAACCGCTGGCGTCGCACGCGAGGAGATCGGCATGCGCTTTGTGCACGCGGGCGCGTCCAAGCACGCGGCTTGAGCCTTCAGGAATGTCGGCTGCGGACGGACGTAGGTTTTTGCGTTCCAGCACGAGCACGCTGTACGGGAGTGCGCGCAGATCGACGCCGGCGCGCTGGCCGAATTTCACCCAATCGGAGTCCGCATAGATGCCGGCGGGCGCGGGCGCGAAGAAGTGGCACCAGTGTCGCTCGTTTTCCGGCGCGAAGAGCGGACAGTTGAGCGCGTGCGTGCAGGGTGCGATGATCGTGAAGTCTTCGCGAAGTTGATCGCGAAAGCTCGCGAGATCGCGGCTCACCGCGTGCGTGCCGGGCTCGATCCAGACAACGGCGTCGGCGCGGGCGATGAGGCGACGAAGCTCGCTGCGGGCGGCTTCGGGCAACTCGTTGAGAACGTGACTGAGGAGAAGGGTGAACGGAGTGCCGGGGGCGGGCGGTGTGAGCTCGGCGACGTTGAGCGAGGGAAATTTCTCCCGCGCGGTGTTGGCGGCGAATTGGCGCGCCAGCGGCGAGTGATCCCAGACGAGCAGTGTATCGAAATTTTCACTACCGAACGCCGCCAGCACACGGCGGCCGGCGATGCCACTGCCGCAGCCCCAATCGAGCAAGGTGCGTGAAGGCGGCGTCCATCCGCGGCGGCGAAGCTCGGCGAGCACGGCGTCCCATTTCCATCCAATGCGTTCGGCGTAGGTGAGATCGTAGCTGGCGAGATCGGAGAGCGAGCGCCAGTAAGGGCCGTTGGCGGCGGTGCCGGAGAGAAAGCCGTCGCGAAGACGATCGAGGGCGGACCAGTCGAGATCGGACCAGGTCATTTCACGCGAAGCTTTTGGCCGACTTTCAAGCGGTGAAATTCAACGTCGGGATTCAGGGCGAGCAGTTCCTTGGGACTGATTTTGTACTCGCGAGCGACCTTGGAGCCCGTGTCGCCGGGGCGGACGGTGTGATATTCGGGCTGCGGCGGCGCGACAGGTTCTTCGGCTTCCAGGGAAGGTGTTTGGATTTCGAGATGTTGAACGGCATCGCCGTTCCGAACCGTGAGGATTTGCTCTTCGGATTTGTACGATTCGACCGTGAATCCGGCGAAGGACTCGCCGACAGCGGTCCAACCCGTGTTTTGAGTGTCGGTGTCGAGGAGGGCGAATTGCTGGCGTCCGGCGAGTGTGATGGCGCCGACGAATTGGATTTCGGCGCGGGCGGTGAGTGTCACGAGAAGCGCGGAGAGGATGAAAAAGCGCATGGCGGAGTATTTTATCGGAGGGGGAAATCGAGATGCGTGGCGAGTTGGTGGTGGCGGATGCCGTAGAAGGCGGCGAAGTCGCGAATCTTTTCGGCGGTGGCATCGGTGGGCGTGCCGCGATCGCGTGTCTTGATGGCGGCGATCATGAGGTTCTTGGCGGTGTGTTCGGTCGAGATGAATTCGAAGACTTTTGTCTTATAACCCGCCCATTCGAGCAGCTGTGCGCGGAGAGCGTCGGTGACAAACTCGGCCTGGCGTTCCTGAAAAATGCCGTGACGCAGCGCGTCGGCGAGGACGGGCGGTGCGGTGAGTTGAGGACGCAGTTCTTTCTGACAACAGGGAGAAACGACGAGCAAGCGCGCGCCGGCTTGAATGCCGCGATGAAGCGCATCGTCGGTAGCGGTATCGCAGGCGTGGAGCGCGATGAGGATATCGAGCGTTTCGAGCGGTGCGTCGGCGATGGTGCCGGGCGTGAAACGGAGATGGGCGAGTCCGTTTTCGCGCGCGATGCGATTGCAGAGATCGACGAGTTCGGGACGCGCTTCGATGCCGGCGACTTCGGCGCGTGCACCGAGAAATGCGGCGGTGGCGAAGGTGAGATAACCCTTGCCGGAGCCCATGTCCGCCACGCGCAGCGGGGCGGAAGTACCCGGCTCCACGGGCGAAGTGCCAAATGACAGCGAAGGAGGTTCGGTGGCGAAGGCGGCGTCGAACGGCTTGGCGGCGGGGATGAGGTTGGCGTCGGCGGCGAGGTGACTGAGCAGTTCGACGAATTTATTTATCTGACGAAATTTCGACGCCATGCCCTCGCGCGGTTGGCCGCGATCGTTGGTGACGCCCAGTGCGCGCAACCACGGAGCATCGGCCGGAATCAGGTACGCGCGAGTGCGGTTGTGGGCGGCCGCGGAGGACGCAGAGGCGGAGGTGTCTCGCGAAGAAGCGACGGACGCAATGTTGGAAGACGAGGCGGGCGGAGTGGGCGCGGGTTTAACCCGCTTGATCGAGAGGCGCGCGCTGCCGTCGTCGGCGGTCGCGAGCTGTGCGGTTTGTGTGGTCGTGAAGAGATGCGCGTCGAGGAAGTCGGTGCCGACGAGGCGATCGAGGAGCGCGAGTGCTTCGTCGTGCGGGAAGTTTTTGGTGATGTCGCGCGTCGCGTGGCGGTAGAGAAAGCTCAAATGCGGGCCGGACTTCAGCACGACCGGGCGGACGAAGAGATTCTTGAGCGAAGTATCGGCGCCCCGATGTTTCCCGAGGGTGAGTTTCGAGAGAGCGTTTTCCGCGAGAGAACTGCGGAGGAGAGAAAAAAAGCGATCGCGTGCGGACGGCTGCGGCATGGGGGGATGGCCGCGCAAGAACGCCGGGAGGGCAAAGGGAAATTTTCGCCGCGGAGGTGCGGAGAGCCGGCTGAAACGGTGGTTAATTCTGACCTACCAATTAAAACTCGCTGCGCGCCAGAGTTCGCGGCCGGAACGGTAGGTGGCGAGGACGTCGGCGGGGGTGACTCGGCCGACGATGCTTGCGTGAATGTGGCGCGTGGCACGGAGGTGTTCGGCGTGGAAATCGAGGACGACGAAAGTCGCGGGGAGTCCGTGCGCGAGATAACCGAAGTGGTCGCCGCCGAGCGCTGCGCGGATGTTGCTCGTGGCCATCTTGAGGATCGCGGCGGGATGGGGCTCGCGTGGATCGCCGGCCTGGGAGCGGGCGAGTTTCCAGGCGAAATCGAGTTCGGCGAATAGCGCGGGCGAGTTGAGCATGCCGTTGTCGGTGCCGATGAGCAGGTTCACGCCGGCGCGTAGCAAATCGGCCACGGGCGGGAGCGGGAGTCCAAGCGTGGCGTTGGCGCGGGGATTGATGACGGCGGTTTTTCGCGAACGCGCCATCAGGGCGATCTCGTCGGCGTTGGCGACGGTGAGGTGCACGATCAAATGCGGATCGAACACATCGAGCGCGCGGGCGAGATCACCGCGTCCGGAGATGGCGAGGGAGGTGTCGCGATAGCCGGCGTTTTCCAGGCAATGAATCGCGCGGAGTTTGTGGCGCGTGGAGGTGATTGCGGCGATTTCGCGCCAGGCGGGATCGGTCAGGTCGTTGATGGTGCTTTCAGAAAAACCGTCGGCGACTTCGAGGATCGCGAGAAGTTCGTCGCGTGCGGGAGCGGGCAGCGGTGCGCTGTTGGCGCGAAGTTCGTCCGCGGAAAACGGAGGGCGATCGAATTGGCTGAGGATGATCGACTCGATGCCGGCGGTGTTGGCGGCGGCGCGGAGAAGGCGGGCGCCGGCGAGGCCTTGTTCGCGGAAATCGATGTGACCGACGATGCCGCAGCGTGCCATGTAGCGGAGATGCGCGAAGAGATGTGGGAGATGTTCGTCGGCGGAGAGGCGGGCGAGTTCGCGGTATTTATAGCCGTCGGGACGAAAGAACGCTTCCTCGAGCGTGAGGCCGGCGGCGCCATCGGGCAGCGCGGAGTCGCCGAGATGCGTGTGGCCGTTGTACATGCCCGGCATGACGACGAGCGCGCCGTCATCGAGTTGGTGGCAAGGCGCGTCGAGCTCGATCGCGGTGATGGAATCGTGAACCCAGGCAAAACGTCGCGCGCGATGCGGCACCAAGTCAGGGCCGTGAAGAACGATACAATCGCGGAGTTCGGGCATGGCTCGGCGCGGCGTCAGCCGCGCCGCGAGTTGAGGGTTGAAGGATACAGTTGAAGGAGATCAGCAAGTGGCGGGCCGAGATGTGGGCACTGAGGTAGTTAGTAGTTGGTAGTTAACCGTTGGGATGCAGCCGGCGGGGCGGAAGACGCATGCGACCAACTACTCATTACTCATTACCAACTACTCCGTCGACGATGGCGCGAGGACATCGGCGACGGTGAGGTTTTTTTTGAGGATGTTGAGTTCGCGCAGTTGGTTGAGCTGCGTTTGGAAACGTTCGGGGGAGAGGCGGCCGATTTGGGAGGCGTCGGTGGCGTCGCGGCCGACGACGAGTTTTTCGTCGATGATCATCTGGCGGGAGAACGCGAGGAAGTCGTCGGTCGCGCCGGGGTTGACGGCTTTCATGAGCGCGTGGGCGGGCGCTGGATCGCCTTCGAGGTAGTCTTGCCAGCCGCGAACGTAGGCGCGGTAGAACGCGCGGGCGGCGTCGGGGTTTTCCGCGAGCCAGGTTTTGTTGGCGATGACGGTGACATAGGCGTCGAAGCCGGCCTCCCACGGATAAAGGTATTTCGTTTTCACGGTGCCCTTGCTCTCGCGGGCGACGTTGAAGGGCTCGGCGATGTAGAAGGCCTGTTGGATGAAATTTTTGTCGGCGATGAAGTTGGCCAAGGAGAAGTTTTGCGGGATGATGCCGAACTCGATTTTGTATTTGTTTTTCAAATACGCCAGGAACGCCCACTCGGGTCGCGCCATGACGGTTTTGCCGTCGAGCTCTTCGAAGCGCGAAAGGGGATTGTCGGCGTGCAACATCAGGACGGACGGATCGTGCTGAAAAACGGCGGCGAAGTTGGTGACGGGCACGCCCTGAGCGATGGCGAGGATGGTGTTGGTGCTGTCGGCCTGGCCGAATTGCGCGTGATTGCTGGCGACTTTTTGCGTGGCGAACGCGTTGGGGCCGCCGGGGATCAACGTGACTTCGAGACCCTCTTCGCGGAAGAAACCGCGCGCGAGCGCTTGATAAAAACCGCCGTGCTCGGGCTCGGCGACCCAGTCGAGCTGGACCGTGATTTTGGTTGGCGATTGAGCGGAGCGGGACGAGTCGGCGGAGGAATCGTTGGCCGGCTTTTTCCCGCAAGCGGAGAAGAGGAGCGCCGGGATGATCAGGAAAGGGACGGTGCGAAGCAGAGACATATGGCTTTGGACAGGATGGGCGGGATTAACGAAACGGGGATGGGGAACGCACAACGCTCAACGTTTAACGCGTAACGTTCAAGTGAGTGGATGAAGGTTTCCGGCCATGCGGGAGGGCGCTGCGGGAGGGAACACCGAAGCTCCCGGCGGTTGGAGAAATTTTCGTGGCTTTCGTGAGTTTCGTGGTTCTCTGGGAACCGTGAACAAAAACGAGATTGCCGATGTGCTGAACGATATCGCGGTGCTGCTGGAATTGAAGGGCGAGAATCCTTTCAAGACTCGCGCGTATCAGACGGGTGCGCGCACGCTCGAAGCGTTGGAAGAAGATCTGGCGGTGGTGATCGCGGAAGGGCGGTTGGGAAAAATCAAAGGTTTCGGCGAAGCGCTCGTGCAGAAGATCACGGAGCTGCACACGACGGGACGATTGAAGTTTTATGAAGATCTAAAAGCCAGCGTGGCGCCGGGACTGGTGGCGATGCTGGAGATCCCCGGCCTCGGCGCGAAGAAGATCAAAGCGCTCAACGAACAACTCGGCATCGACACGATCGAAGCGCTCGCGAAGGCGTGCGCGGAAGGGAAGATCGCGGCGCTGCCGGGCTTTGGCGAAAAATCGCAGGAGAAAATTCTGGCGGGCATCCGCAATCGTGAGGCGTACGCGAAGCGGCATTTGCGCGCGTTGGCGTTTGATGTGGCGGAGCCGATCCTCGCGGGATTGCGCGAACTGCCGCAGGTGCGTCGCGCGGAGCATGCGGGAAGTTTGCGACGCGGTATGGAGACGGTGGGCGACTTGGATTTTATCGTCGCGGCGACGGAGGTCGCGCCGGTAGTCGAGTGGTTTGTGTCGCGGCCCGGCGTGAAAGAAGTGACGGCCCGCGGCGAAACGAAAGCGAGCGTGCGCTACGAAAGCGGTCTTCAGGCCGATCTGCGCATCGTGCCGGAGGATCAGTTTATTTTTGCGCTGCATCATTTCACCGGTTCGAAGGATCACAACGTGCAGATGCGTCAACGTGCGCTCGCGCGCGGCTTGAGTCTGAGCGAGTGGGGCCTGGTGCCGGCGGAAGGCGAAGGCACGGTGAAAGCGAAAGCGGCGGGCGGTCAGGATCTCGTGATGGACGAGATCGAGTTGTTCGCGCGACTGGGGCTGCGCTTCATCCCGCCGGAGTTACGCGAAGGACTCGGCGAGATCGAAGCGGCGGAGAAAGGCGGGCTGCCGCAATTGCTCGAACCAAGCGATCTGCGCGGCGCGTTTCACAATCACACGACGGCGTCGGATGGCCGAAATACGCTCAACGAAATGGCGGCCGCGGCGGACGCGCTGGGCTGGGATTATCTCGGAATCGCGGATCACTCGAAGGCGAGTTTTCAGGCGAACGGTCTCAACGAAGCGCGCCTCATGGAACAATGCGCGGCGATCGATGCGTTGAACGCTTCGGGAAAATTTCGCGTACGTGTGCTCAAAGGCACGGAGTGCGACATCCTCGCGGATGGACGCCTGGACTTCGACGATGCGACGCTCGCGCAACTCGATTACGTGGTGGCGTCGGTGCACAACGCGTTTGCGCAGACCGAAGAGGTGATGACGGCGCGCATCATCCGCGCAATCGAATCACCGCACGTGCACATGCTGGGACATCTCACCGGCCGCCTGTTGCTCCAGCGCGAAGCTTACGCAGTGAATGTGGGCAAAGTGATCGATGCGGCGATCGCGAATCAGGTGGCGATCGAGTTGAATGCGAGTCCATGGCGGCTCGATATGGACTGGCGTCATTGGCGACGTGCGGCGGAGCGCGGTTTGTTGTGTGTGATCAATCCCGATGCGCACGACACGGCCGGACTCTCGCACGTGGCGCACGGTGTGATCGCTGCGCGCAAAGGCTGGCTCACAAAAGCGCATGTGCTCAACACACGCACACTCGCCGATGTGCTCACGTGGTTGAAGCGGTGAGCGCCGCGGCGTGGTGCGGCGTTATCGTTTCGTGATTTTTTCGACACGGACGGCGCAGGCTTTGTAGCTCGGCTGGCGCGAATGCGGATCGAAAGCCGGAAAGGTGAGGCAATTCACCGTGCTGAAATGCATCGGCAGATAAATCTGTCCGGGCTGCACGGTGCTGGTGATGAACGCGAGCGCTTCGGCTTCGCCGCGGCGCGAGCGGACGCGAACACGATCGTGCGCGGAGATGCGCAGACGCGCGGCATCGGTCGGATTGATTTCCACGTAGAGCTCGCGCGGCGCGAGTTTGCGAAGGACGTCGCTCTTGTCGGTGCGCGAGCCGGTGTGCCATTGCGCGGACGAACCGCGACCCGTGAGAAGAATTAACGGAAACTCCGCATCGGGCGGCTCTGGCATGGGACGCGGTTCATCGAAAAGAAAACGCGCGCGCCCATCGGCGGTGAAGAATCTGCCATCGGCGAAAAGACGACGACCGCGTGGCGGCTGAGCCGATTCTGGAAGGTCGGATGCCGAAGGAGCGGAGGTGGATTTGGCCGCGTCCTCTTCTGTATAAGGCCACTGGATACCGCCGGCGCGATCGATGTGGTCGTAATCGCGAATGCCGGTGAAGTCGCAGGGCTGCCCGCGGGAAAGTTCCTTGAGAATCTGGAAAGTCGCCGCGGGCGACGTCCAACGCTCGAAGAGATGACCGCAGCCCCACGCGCCGGCGACGAGTTTGAAAATGGCGAAGTCGCTGAGCGCGAGACCGGGCGCGCGCGAGACTTTTTTCACGATGCCCAAGCGCCGCTCGGAGTTGATGATCACGCCGTCCTTTTCGCCCCAGCCGGCGGCAGGCAACACGAGATCGGCCATGCGCGCGGTTTCGGTCGTGGCGTACATGTCCTGCACGACGAGGAAATCGAGTTTCTCGCGGAGCTCGGGAAAACGTTTTTGGTTGATCCACGAGTGCGCGGTGTTGGTCGCGATGATCCAGAGCCCGCGAATCTCGCCGCGATCGATGCCGTCAAGAATCTGGTCGTACGCCCAACCGGCTTGATCGGGGATGACCGCGGGATCGAGATCGAGCACGCGCGCGACATGTTCGCGATGATCGCTGCGCGTGAAATCGTATCCACCGATCAATGACGTCGCGTTGGCGAACAGACGCGACCCCATCGCGTTGCACTGTCCGGTGATCGAGTTGGCGCCGGTGCCGGGACGACCGATGTTGCCGGTCATCAGTGCGAGATTGATGATGGCCTGCGCGGTGCGGGTGGACTCGTGGCCTTGGTTAACGCCCATCGTCCACCAGAACGAAACACGTTCGCGCGTGGCGATGATCTCGACGAGACGTTCGATCGTGAAGGCCTCGATGCCCGTTTCGCGCACGATACGATCGAGCGTGAACGGTTTCACGAACTCGGCGAATTCGGCGAAGTGCGCGGTGTGTGCGTCGACAAATGTACGATCGATCGCGCCGCGCGCGATGAGGAGGTGGGCGATACCGTAGAGCAGCACGAGATCGCTCTTGGGCTGAATCGGCAGATGCAACGTGGCGGCCATCGCGGTCTCGGTGCGACGAGGATCGATGACGACGATCTCGGGATCGCGTTGGTTCATCATCACACGCTGCCAGAGAATCGGATGCGCGATGCAGGGATTGGCGCCGATGAAGATGAGCGCGTCGCTTTGTTCGAAATCGTCGTACGAGAACGGCGGCGCATCGAAGCCAAAGGATTGTTTATAGGCGACGTGCGAGGTGGCCATGCACTGGCGCGTGTTGGAATCGATGTGGCGCATGCCCATGCCGAACTTCGCCAACGCGCCGAGGAGCGCCATTTCCTCCATGACGATCTGCCCCGTGCCGAGGAAGGAGAGCGCGGCCGGACCATGACGCTGTTGGATGCCCTTGAACGCCGTGACCATCGCATCGAGTGCGGTCGGCCAATCGACGGGCTCGAGACGACCGTTCACGCGATTGCGCAGCAATGGCGTTGTCGCGCGATCAGGCGCGGCGAGCGGCGTGAGCGCCTCCCAGCCCTTGGGGCAGGCCATGCCCTGATTGACCGGATAATCGCGATTCGCGGACAGATTGATCGCCTGACCCTGTTCGTTGAGATGGACTTTGAGCGAGCAACCTGTGCTGCAAAAACCGCAGACCATGTCGGTCGTGCTGACGGGGGCCAGACGCGACGGAACGTGACCGAGACCAAAATCGCCGGGACGCAACACGAGCTCGCTGGTCATCGGTCCCTGGCGGGCGTGAAGGAGATCTTCGAGAGGCGAAAACATGAAAAAAGGGAGGGCGTTTCAGGAGATGACGCCGGGCATCTTCGGTGCGACGACCGCGCGGAAATACAGATAACGCTCGGCGAGTTCGCCGGTGGCGATCATCGCAAACACGAACCACGCGAGAAACGGTTGTCGTGGAAAATTGGATACAAGAAGTGCGCCGATAAAAAGCGCGGCCAGCGGTAGCGCGACGCGCATGCCGTGGACGGTTCGGAAATATCCCGTGAGCAACCGGGCTGTTTTGAGCGGCGCCGTGGGAGTGTCGTCATCGCTGTCGAGCGGACGGAGCACGCGGATCTCAACGGCGAGTTTGAGAAGAATGACTGCGGCAAGCGGGAGGAGCTGGGTTCCCGTTGGATCGATGGCGAAGTGAGCGGCGGCGCCGAGGACAACGGCTGCGCCGAGGAAACGCGGGAAGGTTTGCGATGCGCGCCAAAGATCGCGGCGCGTATCCACGTAGATCATACACGAACACACAAGGGCGACGACACCGAGCGCGGCGGACGCGGCGACAAAAACCTGACGATGCGCTTCCAGCTTGGTGAGCGGCGCGGCGATGAGCGCGGGAACCGGAAGGGCGGGAAAGGCTGTGGGGAGAGCGCTGAGGAGGGTTGTGCTGGCGAGTCCGAACCAGAGACCGAAGAGGATCGCTTCGCGACTGAGCCAGGAACGGCGCCAGCCGAGGAAAATGCGCCACGCGCGCAGCGGCTGTCCCAGATGGAAAACGCTGGCGAACAGCCCGGCGGCGCCCGCGAGCCAGCCGAGCAAAGTAAGAGGCGTGGCGCCGGCTGGCGAAAATGCCGCCGAGAGAAAACAGCCCACCGCCAGCGGCATCAAGGTGAGCATAAAAACAAGCGGCCAGTGGGGATGCTGAGGGCGCAGCGAGGCGGCGTCGGCGGCGATGATTTCGGGCGGTATTGAACGATTGGATACAAACCGTGTTGTCGGCCAGGTGTATTCGGGCGAAGGCGCGCCGCGAAGAAAGTCGGAGGTGTCGAGGACAAGATTGCCGTCCACATGCGTGGTGACGGTGACGATCTTGATCGCGTGCGTGGGACAGGCCTGCACGCAGGCGGGCGCCTCGTCGTGGGCGAGGCGATGGTGGCACATGTCGCATTTGCGGACGATGCCGAGGCGCTCGTTGTATTTGGGAACGTCATACGGGCACTTCAGTACGCAGTACTGACAACCGATGCATTGATCATCGAGATGGCGAACGATGCCCGTGAGCGGATCTTTCTCGTAGGCGAGCACCGGACATCCATTGAGACACCCAGGATCTGCGCAGTGATGGCAGGCGGTGGTGACCGTCTGCTGAAACGGATGCGAGCGTGTGCCTCCGACGAGAAGACCCACGTCGCGCCAGGTTTCTTCGTGATCGAGACCGTTGAGCGAATGGCAACCGGCGACGCAGGCCTTGCAGCCGGTGCATGCATCGAGATCGACCTCGAAGGCGTATTGCTCGCCGGGACCCGGTTTTGAAAGCGGAATGAGGTCGCGGTAAACGGGCGCCATCGCCGGGTCGGGCGGATTGTCGTGCGTTTGAGAAAAGCGCGCGACGGGCGTCTGCAGGCGCTGCTGTGCGGCGAGATATTCGTCGATCAGCGTGCGCGTGCTGTTGTGGTTAGGTGCGACCAAGGAAGGGTGAAAGGTGAAGAGTGAAAGGTGAAAGGACGTGAAGGAAAACTCCCGCGTATTCAGCGATTCAATACACGTCGCGGGCGTAGCGGCGGGAGGCGCGCAGGGCCTGCACGTGTTCGGCCGCCTGCCCGGGTGTTTTCTTGCCGGCGATTTCGATCACGCGGTGCAGGGCGGCATCGACATCCTTGGCCATGCGCGAGGCGTCGCCGCAGACATAAAAGTGACCGCCGTTTTCGAGCCAGTTGTAGAGCTCGATCGCGGCCTCGAGCATGCGATGCTGCACGTAGATTTTTTCCGACTGATCGCGCGAGAAAGCCGTGTCGAGGCGCGTGAGCACGCCGGACTTTTGAAACGCCGTGAGCTCGTCCTGATAGAGAAAATCGGTGGCCGCTTTTTGATCGCCGAAAAAGAGCCAGTTTTTGCCCTTCGCTCCGGTGGCGGCGCGCTCTTGCAGAAACGCGCGAAACGGCGCGATGCCGGTGCCCGGCCCGACCATGATCATGGGCGCGTCGGGATTGGCCGGTGGGCGAAAAGCTTTGTTACTGTGAACAAAAACGCCCACGCGCGACTCACCGGGACGTGCGCGCTCGGCGAGATAAGTCGAAGCGACGCCTTTGCGCGGACGGCCATTAAGTTCGTAGCGAACAGCGCCTACGGTGAGATGAACCTGACCCGTCGCGGCCTTCGGACTCGAGGAAATCGAGTAGAGCCGCGGCTGGATCTTTTTGAGCAGCGCTACAAATCCCTCGGGCGTGTATTTTTTGTTTGGATACGCATGAAGGACATCGATGACGTGATGAAACGCGGCTGCTTCGACTCCTGGTTGCGCGGCGGAAGCGAGCAGATCAGGCGAAGGACGGCCGAGATCGTAAAACGACGTGAGCGCCTGACGAAGCGAGACGGGCGCGTTGTCGGGACCGGGCACCGCTTCCTCGCCGTCGAAGCCCAGCAGCATAAGAACATCGGCGACCAGCTCGGGACAGTTTTGGGGAACAACCCCGAGCGCGTCGCCCGCCTCATAGATCAGACCCGAATCGCCGAGATCGAACTCGACATGATGGACCGCCTTTGCGGAGCCGGCGCCGTTGAGCACGCGGCTGGTGAGGAGCAGCGCGGGATAAGGGTTCTTCTTTGAGTAACGAACCTCGGAATCAGCCGGAGCCGGCGCAACGCTTGTCGCGGTCGCTTGTAGTGGAGATTCGGATACGGAGCCGCGGCTGAAGGCCGTCAGCGCGGCGTCGAGCCATTGGTTAAACCTTTCCTCGTATTCGACGTCGCAATCGACGCGCGGCGCGATGCGTGTGGCGCCGTGTTTTTCGAAACGTTGGTCGAAGTCCTGGCCGCAGCGGCAGAATTGCGCGTAGTTGCTGTCGCCGAGCGAGCAGACGGAGAACTGGATGCTCGCGAGACTCGGCACTGCGTCGTCTTTGGCGAGCGCCTCCCAGAGCGCGCGGGCGTTGTCGGGCGGTTCGCCGTCGCCGTAAGTGCTCGTGATGATGAGCACGTTTTTCTCCGAGGCGAGATTCGCGAGCTGCGTTTGCGCCATGTCGAGCACGGTGGAGGCGAAACCGCGTTTGGAGGCTTCTTTCGCAGCGCGCTTGGCGAGACTTTCGGCGGTGCCCGTTTGTGAACCGAAAAGAATGGTCAACGGCTGAAGCGTGGGTGCGGCGACGGCGGGCGTCGGAGTCGCGGATGAACGTGAGAACAAACCGGCGAAGAAGCCATTGAGCCACGCACGTTGCTCGGGCGAGAACGGCGCGGATTCGGGAAGAAGAGGGATCGATTGCGTGGACATCGAAGGAAATGGAGGTGTGCGCAGATTGCGGGCGGCGTGATTACGACGAGAAAAACTCCTGAAGCTCTTTCACCGAGTGGCGGCGGACCCATTGGACGAAGGTTTCACCGCGCGATTTTTTGTCGGAGTAGGTGCTCAGAATTTTCCGAACGAGGTCGGGCACTTCGGTTGCGCGGACGCCTTTGAAGAGCTCGCGCGCGACGCCTTGCTCATTGTCCATGCCGCCGCCGAGGACGACGTGATAGCCCTCGGAGCCGTCGGCGAGTTTTGCGCCGACGAAACCGATGTCGCCCGCGTAGTGCTGCGCGCAGGAATGCGGACAACCGGTGAAGTGGATGTTGACGGGCGAATCGAGGCGAAGCGCCGGATCGATTTTTTTGATGATCTCAACCGCGTGCGCCTTCGTGTCGGCGGCCGCGTATTTGCAACCGCGATTGCCGGTGCAGGCGATGACGCCGGCGGCGATGCTGCCCGCCTCGGTGAAGAAACCCATGCGGTGGAGCGAACGCTTCACCGTTTCGACAAAAGCGTCGGCGATGTGCGGGATGATTAAATTCTGCCAGACAGTGAGGCGGATTTCGCCTTTGCCGTAATTTGCGGAGAGATCGGCGATCGCGTGCATCTGTCGCGGCGAAAGACGTCCGACGGGAATGCCGACGCCGATCGCATTGAAGCCGCGCTGAGACTGGCGGGCGACACCGAGCCAACCGTGTTTCACGACGGGCTGGCGAGGCTCGCAGGCCTCGGCGGGAAGCCGCACGAGCGGGAAGGCGAGTTTCTTCTGCGTTTCCGCGATGAACTTTTCGAAACCCCATTGATCGAGGACGTATTTCAGCCGCGCCTTTTTTCGATTAGTGCGATCGCCGTGTTCGGCAAACACGCGTATCATCGCCGCGGATACGGCGACGGCCTCGGAAGGTTTTATCAACAAGCCGGTGTCGCGCGCAAAGTCTTGATGGCCGGTGATGCCGCCGAGCAGAACGCGAAAGTAGACGCCCGGCTCGGTGGAGGATTGATTGGCCGCAGCGAGCGATTTTTCGGTGACGCGGCAGGCGATGAAACCGATGTCGTTGGTGTCGGCCGCGGCGGAGATGGAGCCGCCGTTGTCGAACGCGACGTTAAACTTGCGCGGCAGTCCGTAGAGATCGCGGCTGTTGAGGATGTAGTGGTGAAGCGCCTTGGCGAACGGGCGCACATCGATGAGCTCGGAGGGATCGAAACCGCTGTTGGGCGAGGCGGTGATGTTACGGATGTTGTCGGCGCCGGCGCCGCGCGACGTGAGACCGAGCTCCTGGACGCGCGTGAGGACTTTGATGATGTCGCGCGGTTTGAATTCGCGGATCTGGATGTTGCCGCGCGTGGTGATGTGCGCGTAACCCCCGCCGAGTTCCGCGGCGATGTCGGCGAGACCGTGCATCTGCGTGGCGTTGAGCTCGCACGCAGGAATGCGCAGACGAATCATGAAACTGTCCTGCGCGGGAGCGACGTAGAAGAGCCCGTGCGTCTTGAAACGGTACGTGTTTTCCGCGTCGGGGAATTGATTGTTCTCCGCGTGGCTGAGCAAACGCTCCCAGGCGTCGAGCGGGTCTTCATCGTATTTCCAACGTTCCTCTTTGCAGAGATCGCCGAGCGGCGTGCCGTGAAACGTTTCCTCCGCGGAAGCGCCGAGATTGGCGGAGGACGCATCGCCCGGCGTGGCGGTGATCAAGCCGGCGCTGTTGGTGCCGACAAAGGGGACCGCGCCGGAGGCAAACACGCCGGCCATGAAGCCCTGCAGGTATTCTTTTTGCGCGGGCGAAAACGGCTGGGCGGTGGAAAGAAAATCGGGAGTGACGGACACGCTTCACCATTCAGCACTCGCGATGCCACCGCCAACGAGGTGAGTCATTGGCGGGCTGAATAGTTTTGGTTGAAATGATGAATGTTGTTCATCGTTCCGCAGCGGCGAGATGATTGTCCGCATAAAAACAAAACGCGCCGGACAAAGCCGGCGCGAAGCGGAGCGGAAAGGCGAATCGCTCAGAGCGTAAGCGTTAGTTGCAGATACGCATAGGTGGCATCGCGTGAGCCGACGGTGCGCAACGAATCTTTGATGTATCCACCGCGGAAATACCGACTCAGGCCGAGTTCGAATTGCGCGTAGTGCGTGATGGACCAGCCTGCGACAAAATCGAGTTCATAACCGAGATCTTCGGAGTAGTCCGGATTGATGCGATAACCGCCGCCGCTGCCGACAGCGGCGCCGGTGAAGTTGCGCGGGATGCCTGCAACGTTGTACCAAAAATCGGAAGTGCGTGTCAGCGATTGCACATGACCCTCGAGCGCGAGCGTGAGCGTCGACTTGGGTTTCACGCTGAGCGCTAGCCGCAGATCGCGAAGATTCTGAAGGCTCGAGAGATCCATGTAGCCGTAGAAAAGGTGGTTGGTCGGGAAGAGATTTTGGAACGTCTGGCTCTTGTCGTCGGTGGCGTCTTTGTCGCCGCTGCCCTGGCTATAAATGAGCGCGAGACGCGGTTGCCCGGCGACGTCGGACCATGTGTGGCCGAGTTGAAGAATCATGGCCCAGGCTTCGTGATCGAGACGCGACGCGGTGAGCGCAGCAGACGGTGCGGTTGCGGGAAAAACGGCGGCTCGATTTCCGGTCTGATACATCAACTCCGCGCCGTAGTCCCACGGGCCGTACGCGTTGGGCTTCGATTTGATGCGCAATCCCGCGGTGTAGATGTCCTGCGGCGCGGGGAAACGGAACGGAGCGGCGACACCGGACCAATCGTCGGTGACGATGCCGCGCTGCGTGTTGCGCGAGAAGAGATAGGCTTCGATGAGATTCTTCGCGGAGACGGAGGGGAAATTGAGATAAAGGCCGGAGAACGTGTCCTGCGGATTGAATGCGTTGAGATTGTTGTGGTCGTTGTACACCACGCCGCCGGTGAAAAGATCGGCGCCGAAGAACGCGTTTTGCCAGCGCAGCTTGATCGCGTCGAACGTGCGCGCGTTGTTGTTCCAGCGGAAATGGCCGACGAGGCGTTGATCGCCGTAGGCGAGTTCCTGGCGTCCTATTTTTATGGATACAGGGAACTCCTTGTGGTTGCCGATGAAGACAAATGCCTGATGAAGATCGATCGGCCCGTCGCGCTCGGCGAGACCGCGGCCGGCGGCGGCGCCGGCGTAGCGCTCATCGTCGAACGAGTAGCTGGAACGACCCTCGACGGTGAACGCGAAGAGCCGGCTCGTATAAGCGACGCGCGGCATGAGACGGACGAGATAGTAGGCGTTGTCGTTGTCGTCCTGCGGACGCGTGGAGAAATCCCAGTTGGAGCCGGCGTCGGTGAAGCCGGCGTTTTCTTTGTATTCGTAGCGTCCGCGGACATTCACGCCGATGTCCCAGGCGCTCAGATACACATCGCGGGCGCGAAGCGTTTCGTTGAGAAATCCGGGAAAAGGACGGGGAGGCGGCGGGGGAGCGTATTGGGCCTGCAAGAGCGGAGCGCCGAGAAGCGCGACAAGGACGATCTGACGACAGGTACGTGCGATGCTCATGGTGTGTGAGGATTGAGGAGGAAGCGACTTTTCCGGGCATGGCAGAGCCCGGCACGCGGAGGCGTTCCGCGCGGACGAAGACGAAGGTGTATTCAGTTTTTAATTACGCCGGGACGGCCGCGTGATGATGGCGGTGGGCGCGCACCTCGAGGAATGAGATCAAGTGTTCGCGCAGCGTGGTGTAGTCGGGATGCGCCATGACGGACTGGCGGTCGCGCGGACGCGGGAAATTGACGGACATGATCTCGCCGATTTCGGCGGCAGGACCATCGGTCATGCAAACGATGCGATCGGAGAGGAAAAGCGCCTCGTCCACATCGTGCGTGACCATCAGCGCGGTGATGCGATTTTTGCGCCAGAGCTCGATGAGCACCTGTTGCAGTTCGTAGCGCGTGAGCGAGTCGAGCATGCCAAACGGTTCGTCTAGCAGGAGCATCTTGGGTTTCAGCGCGAATGCGCGGGCGATGCCGACGCGCTGACGCATGCCTTGGGAAAGTTCGGCAGGTTTTTTGTCCATCGAGTCGCCGAGACCGACGACGGTGAGAAAATACTCCGCGATCTGGCGGCGCTCGTCGCGGCTTGCGGTGAAGAACACCTGTTCGATTCCCAGCATCACGTTTTCCAGCGCGGTGAGCCAGGGCAGCAACGACGGTGATTGAAACACCATGCCACGATCGGGACCAGGGCCATCGAGTTCTTTGCCGGCGAGCACGATGCCGCCGGCGGATATCGGGTTGAGACCGGCGACCATCATGAGCACCGTGCTTTTGCCGCAGCCGGAGTGACCGATGATTGAAACGAATTCGCCCTTCTCGATCTTGAGATCGATGTTCTGCACGATCACGGCGGGGCCGGTGGGCGTGGGATAAACTTTTTTCAGTCCGGAAATTTCGAGATAGGCGCTCATGTTTCGACGGTTTCAGTTTTGATCTCGCTGCGACGCACGGGCCGACGACGGCCGATGAAGATGGATTTGCGCGTGAGATCTTCGGGCTCGATGTCGGGCAGAACGAGCGAACGGGTGATGGTGGTTTTCTGACTGCCCGCGGCTTCGAGGAGATAGTCGATGACCTGCGCGCGCAGACGTTTGAATTCCGGGTTCGTGGAGAGCTCGGCGCGAATGCGCGGACGCGGAAGCGTAATCGGAATCGCCGGGCCGAGCGTGGCGCGCGGACCGGGTGTCAACGGGATGACGCGGTCGGCCATGAGAATGGCTTCGTCGGGATCGTTGGTGATGAGAACGACCGTGCGTTTGTCCTGCTCCCAGATCTGCAGCGTCTCTTGCTGAAGTTCGCCGCGTGTGAGCGCGTCAAGCGCGCCGAACGGTTCGTCCATCAGCAGAATGCGCGGCGAAGTCGCGAGCGTGCGGGCGATGCTCACACGTTGACGCATGCCGCCGGAGAGCTCGTGCGGTTTTTTGTCACGCGCACGGGTGAGCTTCACCATCGCGATGTGGCGCTCGATGTGTTCGCGACGTTTGGTGGCTGGCCAGTCGGGGAAGAGATGATCGACCGCGAGCGCGATGTTTTCGTACACGGTGAGCCACGGCAGCAGGGAGTAGTTTTGAAAAATCAATCCACGATCCGGGCCAGGGCCTTCGATCGGTTTTCCCTCAAGGGTCACCGAACCGGAATCGGGTGAGACGAGTCCCGAGAAAAAATTGATCAGCGTGCTTTTGCCTGCGCCGGAGAAACCGACGATGGCGACAAATTCTCCCTCGGCGATGTCGAGTTGGATATTATCGAGCACCTCGGTGCGCTGACCGCCCGACGTGTAAGCTTTCGAAGCGTTTTCGATGCGAAGAAACGACATGATGGAATGCGTCAGGCGGTTTTGAAGCGCTTCTCGACCACGCTCATGAGTCGATCGAGGATGAAACCCACGAGGCCGATGGTGATGATCGACAGGATGATGTGCTCGTAGATGAGCGAGTTGTATTCCTGCCACAGGAAGCCGCCCACGCCGGGACGGCCGGTGAGCATCTCCGCGGCGACGATCACGAGCCACGCGATACCGAGACTGAGGCGGAAGCCGGTGAACATGTACGGCAGCGTCGCAGGGATGAGGATCTTGAATAGCATCTTGGTGCGCGAGAGCTTCAGCACGCGACCGACGTTCAAATAGTCCTGCGGCACGGCGCGCACGCCGACGGCGGTGTTGAGCACGGTGGGCCACATCGAACACACCGCGATGGTGAAGAGCGCGGCGAGTGTTCCCGTGTCGCGACCTGCCTCCATGAAGATGATATACCCGAGCGGCAACCACGCGAGCGGCGACACCGGCCGCAGCACTTGGATGATCGGGTCGAACATCTTCGTGAATACGGGCGAGAGCCCGAGGAAGAAGCCGATGGGCACACCGATCGCGAGAGCGATGGCGTAACCGACGGCGACGAGCCCGAGCGACATGAAGGTGAAGCGCAGCATGCCCTGATCGAGCTCGCCGCGTTTGGCCATCGGCTCGACGATGTACGGCCGGCTCGCTTCCCACGTGTCGCGGATATCGGGCAACGCGGGGACAAGTCCCACGCGCTCTTCGGAGATGATGTTTCCCTCCTCATCCGTGGAGACGATTTTTTTGCCCGCGATCATCTGCCAGCCGGCGAGGACGATGAGGAGTCCGATGAGGGGAAGAACGAGCCAGTCGAAACGAAAAGACTTCATGCGTAATGATGTAGTTAATATTTGAATACAATGAGCCGGCCGTGCGCCGGACCTCCCGCTCAGCCCTTCATGCTATGAACCTCGAAACTCGTGGCGTAGGCCTCGGGATCGGCGGGATCGAAGGTCTTCCCATCGAAGAGCGTTTCCGGCGAATCGTCGGGACCGCCGTGGGTCACACCGATTTCCTTCATGGCTTCTTCGTAGATGTCGGCGCGCATCACGCGTTTGACGACGCCGTCATAGTCGGGCGTGCCCGTGACCATGCCCCAGCGACGATATTGGGAGAGGAACCACTTGGCGTGTTTGGCCTGCGGATAGTTGCAGTTACGGAGGCTGAAATGCATCGGCGATGGATCGGTGATCTTGCGGCCGTCGCCGTAATCGAGATCGCCGAGCAGACGTCCGAGAATGATGCGCTTGTCGCAGTTGATGTAGGTGGCGCGGGAGACGATTTCGCATTGCTCGGGACGATTGCTCATATCGTCGAGCCACACGGAGGCCTCGTGCAGCGCCTTGAGCACGGCTTTGACGGTCTTCGGATTCTTGAGCGCGAACTCCTCGGTGAAGGCGCAGACTTTTTCGGGATGATCTTTCCACATGTCCTGCGTGGTCACGGAGGTGAAGCCGATGTTGTCGGCGATGGAGCGCGCGTTCCACGGTTCGCCGACGCAGAAGCCGTCCATTTTTCCGATCTTCATGTTGGCCACCATCTGCGCGGGCGGGACGGTGATGAGTGAGACATCTTTATCGGGATGGATGCCGCCGGCGCCGAGGTAGTAACGCATCCACATCGCGTGCGTGCCCGGAGGAAACGTCATCGCAAACGTGAGCGGTTCGCCGCGTTTTTTTGCCTGTTCGGCGAAAGGTTTGATGGCGCGCGGATCGGCCCCGACTTTGCCCTTCCACTCGGCTTTCAACGAGATTGCCTGGCCGTTGCGGTTCATGATCCACGGGATGATCATCGGTTTGCGCGGCGAACCCTGCAGGCCCATCGTCGAGGCGAGCGGCATGCCGATGAGCATGTGCGTCGCTTGAATGGAGCCGGTGGAAAGATTGTCGCGGATGGCGGCCCAGTTGGCGCCCTTCGTGACCTTTGAGTTGATGCCGTATTTTTTGAAAAAGCCTTTTTCGTGCGCGATCACGATGGGCGAGCAATCGGTGAGCGCGATGATGCCGAAGTTGATATCCGTGACTTCGGGCGCCTCCGAAACAGGCGCGACGGTGGAGGCCCAACTGCGGCGGCCCAAGGCGGCGAAAAGAGCGGCTGCGCCGGCGCTGCGGGTGAGAAATTGGCGTCGATTAAGCGAGGAGTGTGGTGACGGTTTCATGAGAGATCGTGTGGAGTGCGTGTTGAAAAAGATCTTCGCGGAACAATTGCGCAGGGAGGCTCGGTGAAACGCGCGTGGCGGAAAGCAGGCCGGCTTCGACGAGGCTTTGCTGAAGCATGCGGGCGCGTGCGATGGTGGGCGCATTTGCGCCGTCGCGGTGAAACACGAGGAAGCCTGGATGCGTGTCGTGTTGATCGTGACCGCGATCGAACTCACCGCGCAGGCCCGGCAGGATCACGCGCGCGGATTGGTTGATGTAGGCGGAGCCGGAAAGAAGATTGGCGAGCGCTTCATGATTAGCGGGATCGTCGCACCAGGCGCAGGCTTCGGTGAGCGCGGAGATGAGCGCGGCGTGTTCGCGCGATTGCGCCGTCGCGAAACGTTCGGTGACCACGAGGACTTTTTCCACGAGGGCGGGTTGGAGCTGCGCGCTTACGGCGGGGCACCAGCCGGCGTGTTCGCGCACCGCGAGGGAGTTCCACGGTTCGCCGGCGCAGTAACCATCGATCGTGCCCGCGGCGAGATTGCGGAACATCTGCGCCGGCGGCACGACGACGATGCGCACATCGCGATCGGGATCGAGACCGCCGGAGCGCAGCCACGCGCGCAGCATCAGATGATGCGAGGAAAACATGAACACCACGCCGAAGGTGAGCTTGCGTTCGCCGACGCGACGCCGCGCTTCTACGCGGAGATCGGCGGCGGTGCGCACGCCGGCTTCCCACAAGCGCTCCGACAGCGTGATGGCATTGCCATGAAGATTGAGAACCAGCGCCGTGAGAACCGGCGCCGCCACGGAATCGATGCCGAGGCGCATGCTCCACAACATGGGCGCGGGCGCTTGGGCGGCATCGAGTTCGCCGTAGATGATTTTTTCGCGGATGGTCGCCCAACCCACTTCACGATGCAGTTCGACCTCGATGCCGTGACGCGCGAAGAGACCGCGCGACTCGGCGACGGCGAAAGGCGCGGCATCGGTGAGCGCGAGAAAACCCACGCGCAGCGGGCGGCGGAGCGGTGTATCTGGTTTTGTGGATACGTCGGGCATGACTGCCCGGATGTTCAGCGCGCGTCGTGCCACGCCCGCGTGGTGGCCCGATTACTGCTCCTCAAACATTTCATCACGATAATGAACAGCGCTCATCCATGAGGACCGTTCTCGACAGCCGGCAACTACTCGCATTTTCCACCGTCGCCCGCCGCGGCAGCTTCACACTTGCGGCGAAAGACCTTTACCTGACGCAGTCCGCCGTCAGCCACGCCATGAAAGCGTTGGAAGAAGAACTCGGATGCCGACTTCTCGATCGCGTGGGCAAGCGCGTGTTGATCACGCAAGCAGGCGAGCAATTGCTGCGACACGCGGATGCGATTTTGCGCGAGATGGAACTCGCGCGCGGCGGACTCGATACGCTCGCGAATTGGGGGCACGGTCGCTTGCGGCTCGGTGCGAGCACGACGGCGTGTCAGTACATCGTGCCGACGGTGTTGCGCGAGTTTAAGCAGAGCTTTCCGAAGTGCGTGATCAAAATCGCTCCTGGCGATCACGGCGAGCAGCTCGAACTTTTGCGCAGCAATCAAATCGATCTCGCGATCATGCTCGAGCCGGTGGGGCAGGGAGAGTTCACGTTCGTGCCGTTGTTTGAAGACGAACTGAAATTTCTCGTCGCGCCGTTGCATCCTTGGGCGCGCGCGGGCCGCGTGGATCGCGATGCGATCGCGACGGAGACGCTGATCTTGTACAACAAGAACAGCTACACGTTTCGTTTGGTCAGCGAATATTTCCGCGAAGAGAAACTCGCGCTCACGAACTTCATCGAACTCGGGAGCATGGAAGCGATCAAGGAGCTGGTGAAAATCGGGCTGGGGGTCGGCGTGATCTCGCCGTGGATCGCGCGCGCGGAGTTGCAAGCGGGCGCGCTCGTGCCGTTTCCAATGGGACGGCGAAAGCTCAAACGGCGTTGGGGCGTCGTGTATCTGCGCGGGAGGAGGCTGCCGCTGGGCGAAGAAACGTTTGTCGGCCTGTGCCGCACCGTGACGGAAGGCTTCGGCGAGTGATGCGCGAAAAATGATCGCGTGCTGCGGGCGCAAAAAAAACGCCGTCGAGCGACGGCGTTTTTCGAAAACTGGCGCAGCCGTAGGGAGTCGAACCCCAAACCTTCTGATCCGTAGTCAGATGCTCTATCCAATTGAGCTACGGCTGCGTTGAAAGGAGGCGAGAAAAAGCAATGATTCGCGAGGAAGTGCAAGCGAGAATTTTCACGTTTTTGCGAGAAGCGCGGAAATGGTTTGGGCGACGCGAGGTTCCTGTTGTCAGCGCGGGGTGTCGGTGCACGATGCGCGGGCATCTTGGGACTCCTTGATCGCCATATTTTCAAGAACGTGCTCGTGACCTGCCTCGGAGCGGTGGGTTTCTTCACGTTCATCATGATGGCCGCGAACGCGCTGAAGGATTTGGTGGGCCATTTCCTCGCCGGGCGATTGTCGCTGGGAATGATGCTCGAGTTGTTGGCGCTGTTGTTGCCCTACGTGGTGATGTACGCGCTGCCGCTGGGGATTTTATGCGGCGTGCTGCTTGTGCTCGGGCGTATGTCGGCGGAAAACGAAGTCACGGCGATGCGCGCCGCGGGGCTGAGCCTCACGCGAATCGCGCGACCCGTTTATGTGCTCGGCGTGGCGGGCATGATCTTCGCGCTGTACGTGAATCTGCAGATGATGCCGCAGGCGCGCGTGCGCTACAAACAGGAGCTGGTCGATGCGTTGCGAACCGATCCGCGCATGGTGCTCGTGCCGAAAACATTTATCCGCGATTTCCGCGGTTTGGTGGTGTACGTGGGCGAACGCGTGGGCGAGGAGTTGCGCGATGTGTGGGTGTGGAAACTCGATCACGATTCGCGCGTGGTGTATTTTTTGAAAGCGCAGCGCGGACAACTCTCGTACGACGATGCGGAGAACAGTCTGATTTTCACGCCGACCGATGCGGTGATCGAAACGCGCGATCCGGATCAGCCGGAAAATTTTCGCGAGATGCCCACGACGGCGCCCTACGAAAGCACGAGCGTGAGATTTCCCATCGGGCAGTTGTTTGGCCAGCAGTCGATCAGCCGAAAACCCGACTGGCTCACCTTGCCCGCGTTGTTGGGAGAAATTCGTCGTTTGAGCGAACCCGTGCCCGCCGACGCGGAGCCGGCGCGCGTGGCGGCGCTCACGAAGCATCGCATCGTCTTGCAGGATAAACTCGCGAAGGCGGTGGCGGTGCTGGCGTTTGTGTTGGTCGCGGTGCCGCTCGGCATCAAGGTCTCGCGACGCGAAACCTCGGCCAATCTGGTCGTGGCCGTGATCTTGGCGCTCAGTTATTATTTCCTCAGCGAATCGGCGAAGTGGCTCGAAGCATATCCCGCGATCAGACCGGACCTGCTGTTGTGGTTGCCGAATCTGGTATTCATCGCACTGGGCATCCGTTGGATGCGGCGTGTGCAAGGCGCATGAAAAAGCCCGCCTCGGCAAAGGCGGGCTGAAAGCGCTGGGTCAGGCAGCGGCGCGGAAGAGGGATCAGGTTTGAACGAGATGTTTTTCCGCGCGGGTGGTGGAGCTGTATCGACGCGCCTTATACAGCTTGGCGCGGCGATGGAGCATGCGATCGAGTTTGTCGATGAGGAGCGACACGGCCTTGTGGCACTCGTCGGACGCCACCACGGCGTTGAGCGTGGGCCCGGTGATGGTGATATGACCTTTCGCGGAAAAACGTTTTGCAACCGACTGTTTCGGATCGCACTCGAGTTCTACGCGTATGCGCGATATCCGCTCCTCATGTCGGAACAATCGCTGGGTTTTTTCTTGGACAAAGGTTTTCAGGGAAGGGGTGAGGTCGAGGTGGATGCCGGAGACGATCAGTTCGTTCTGAGGAGTATGTCTGTTCATGGGACCTTCGTTGGTTGTTGTATTGACTAACGGGAAAATGAGCCGCCTCCCTGAGCGGATGTTTTCCTTCGACGATGCGCCGATGATGCTAGCCGCGATATTCGCGGTCGGGGCGTTTTCCATGCACGGGAAACGGTTCATGGCGCGTGAAGAAAAACTGGTGCGAAACCCGTCTGCTTGCAACCCCGTTGGCGGTGTTTCGCTCATATCTTTCGTTGAGCTTATCCCGGGCCAGAATTGCCGCGAAAGGCGCGCCGGTTGGATGAAATTTTTTTCACCGACGATGAGAGCGGAGCTGGAGGGCGCAGCGAGGCTCATGACACCTACAAACTTCGGCGCGAAACAGGCACGGCTTGAAGAGGATTCGCGCGATGGGCGAAGTTTCTCGGGGTTCTGGGCAGGCTCCCGGTGCATAGGCTGGGGAGTTGACCGGAGGAGTGCGCGGTGAGTTCCGATTACGAAAAGCCCATCGGTCCGTGGCGTCGCCGGGAAGCGCCTCAGACCGTGCACAAAATCACGGCGGAAGAGCTCGCGCGTTGGGTGCTCTCGGCTGACGACGAAATCATCGCGATCAACAAGTCGGGCGAGCTGCCGTGTCATCCGTCGAAAGACGGCCCCTGGTCATCGCTCGCGGGCGCGGTGCGGGAGTATTTTGGCGCGGAGGCGGCGCATCTGGTTTTTCGACTCGATCGCGAGACGAGCGGTGTGGTGATTTTTGCGCGCAACGCCGCGATGGCGCGTCGACTGCAGATGGCCGCGCAGAATCGT
Organism: uncultured Opitutaceae bacterium; assembly: GCA_937958045.1. Classification (GTDB taxonomy): domain Bacteria; phylum Verrucomicrobiota; class Verrucomicrobiia; order Opitutales; family Opitutaceae; genus Nibricoccus. Next base: position 81,738 of record CALFXL010000038.1, read on the forward strand.
CGCTACGAAAAAACCTACCTCGCGTTGATGACCGGCGAGTTGAACGAGGCGGTCACGGTGGATCAGCCGCTCGGCGACGATTACGATAGCCCGGTGGCGATCAAGAGTCGCGTTGTATCCACGGGAAAACTACAGCAGGCGGTCACGCATTTTTGTCCGCTTGCGGTTGCCCGGGGCTTCACGGTGGTGCGTGTGACCACGGAAACGGGACGGAAACATCAAATCCGCGCGCACGCGCAATGGCTCGGGCATTCGTTGGTGGGCGACAAAATCTACGGACCCGACGCGCGGTTGTATTTGGAGTTTGTCGAGCACGGGTGGACGCCGGCCTTGCAGGAAAGACTGCTGATGCGCCGGCAGGCGCTGCATTGCGCGGAGATCGATTTGCGACGCGCTGGCGTCGATCGGATCTATCGTGCGCCGATGCCGCCCGACATGATGGCCTTTTGCGGCGAATACATGGGACTCTCGCCGGAGGCTTGCGCGAGGTTTTGACAGGGAGCGGGGGATGTTGCTTGCTGGCGGGCTCGCGCGACGAGACCGCCGCGCGAGTTTTTCACCATGTCTCACGTTCGCGTTCGTTTCGCTCCCAGCCCGACCGGCTTCTTCCATATCGGCAGCGCCCGCACTGCGCTCTTCAACTGGCTGTACGCGCGCCACACCGGCGGCACGTTTGTGCTCCGCATCGAAGACACGGATAAGGAGCGTAACAGCGAAGAGTTTCTCAACGTGATCTACGACAGCCTTCGCTGGCTCGGGATGGATTGGGACGAAGGTCCGCACAAAGGAGGCGATTACGGACCTTATCGTCAGAGCGAACGCTCCGCGATCTACGAAGAGTATAAACAAAAACTCCTCGCTTCCGGCCGTGCTTACGAGAAGGACGGCGCCATTTGGTTTAAACTGCTCGGTGAACGCTACGAGGTGTACGACGAACGTCGCAGCAAGACCGTCGAAAAGGTAAGGAATACGCCGGCGGTGATCGATGATCTTATCCGCGGCCGCGTGGAGCGGCTGGAGGACGAGGACTTCGTGATTTTCCGCTCCGATGGAAATCCGGTTTTCCATTTCGTGAACGTCGTCGATGACATCGCCATGAAGATCACGCACGTGATCCGCGGCGAAGATCATCTCTCCAACACGAGTAAACACGTGGAGCTCTTTCGCGCATTTGGCGTGGAACCGCCGAAGTTCGCGCACATCCCGCTCATCTTGAAACAGAATGGGCCGGGCAAAATGTCGAAGCGCGACCAAGGCGCGTTGATCGAGGAGTATCAGCGCCGTGGATACTTGCCGGAGGCATTGGTGAACTTCCTGTCGCTGCTCGGCTGGAATCCCGGCGACGATCGCGAAAAGATGCCGATCGAGGAGATCATTCGCCTGTTCGACCTGCCTGGCGTGAACCAGAGCAATGCGCGTTTCGACGACAAGAAACTCGCGCACATGAACATGTCTTATCTGCTGGCGCTGCCGCCGGATGAGTTCGTGCAGAAAGCGCGGGAGTATTTCGCGAAGCACGGTGTATTTGCCGCCGGAGCGCATCCTGCCGAATCGTATTTCCGCGACGTGATGCTGATCAGTCAGCCGAAGATCAAAGGCATTGAGGAACTGCCGGCGTACACGAAGTATTTCTTCGTCGAAGACGACAAACTCGTCATCGACGAAAAGGTCCGCGCCAAAGTCCTCGGCAAGGGCGATCCGAAGGCTCGCCTTGGCGAACTGATTGCCGTGCTCGGGCAAGCCGACTTCACGAACGAGAGCGCGCTGGAAGAAGCCATCAAGGGCGAAGCTCAGCGCAATAATCTGGGCTTCGGTGATTATCAGGCGGTCGCGCGCCTCGCGGTCTCAGGCACCAATGTCGGTCCGGGGCTCACGTCGATTTTCCGCGTGCTCGGTCGCGAACGGACGCTGCGCCGCTTGGAATTGTTGCGCGCATCGATCGGCGCCTGATCGGCAAAATAAAACACCGACGCAGAGATCGCGTCGGTGTATTCAAACTTTGGATGCGAAGCTCGGCGTTAGTCGCCGAGCTTTTTTCCTGTCATGAGGTAGTTTTGCACGTAGTCGCGAACGGCTTCGGCGAGAGGCGTCATGGGACGGTCGTAGCCGGTGGAGCGAATGCGTGAGATATCGGCTTTCGTGTAATACTGATACTTTCCACGCAGGACTTCAGGCATGTCGATGAAGTCGATCGCGGGCTGGCGGCCGAGCGCGGCGAAGATGGCGTGGGCGAGGGTCAGCCAAGTGTTGGCTTCGCCCGAACCGAGATTGAAGAGACCGCCGGCGTTGGGGGCGCGATCGGCGAAATGAATGGTCATTTCGACGGCGTCTTTCACGTAGAGGAAATCGCGCATCTGCTCGCCGTCTTTGTATTCGGGCTTGTGGCTTTTGAAGAGCTGCAGACGGCCGGTGCCGAGGATCTGGTGATAGGCTTTGTTCACCAAGCTGCGCATGTCGCCTTTATGATCTTCGTTTGGACCGAAGACGTTGAAATACTTCACGCCGACGATGCGGTCGAGGAAGCCGTGGCGCTGCGCATACAGATCGAAAAGATGCTTCGAGTATCCGTACATATTGAGCGGACGGAGCGCGTGAAGATCGGGCGAGGTGTCGTCCATGCCTTGCGCGCCATCGCCGTACGTGGCGGCCGAGGAAGCGTAGATAAAGCGGCCGTTTTGCGCGAGCGTCCACGCGGCGAGTTCCTTGGTGAGTTCGTAATTGTTGTCGGCGAGGTAGGACGCGTTTTTTTCGGTCGTGGCCGAACAAGCGCCGAGGTGGAAAACGGCGGAGAATTTTCCGAAAGCGTCGGCGTTCGATTGCAGGCGGCTGCGGAAGGGGCCGGCTTCCACATAGTCGGTGAAGCGAAGCGGAACGAGGTTTTTCCATTTTTCATCCTGCCCCAGGATGTCGGTCACAAGGATGTCGGTGACGCCGCGCTGATTTAAGGCGTGGATAAGGGCGCTGCCGATAAAGCCGGCGCCGCCAGTGACGAGGATGCGACCATTCAAGTGACTCATGAGGCGACGAAACTAAGGATCGGCCGCCCGTAAAGACACGGAAAATTTTTAGGCGTGAAGCCGCGTCGAGCGCCGACGATCACGAGTTGAAAATAGCTTCGGGTAGATAACCCGTGACCGTGGTGAGCGGCATGTTGACGAGCTGGCTGATGCGCAGATCGAGCACGACGCTGCAGAGCACATAAGCCACCTCACGGCTGATCCCCAGGCGCTTGGTCAGATAATCGATGGCGCGGCGGACCACGCGTTTGCAGGCTTCGCGCGGTTGCTCGTCGGATTCGACGAAGAGATGCCAGGGCGCGGTTTGATAACGCGGCGGCACGAGCGGGTTCGGACAGATCGCGTAGGGAGCCGCCAGAGGCGTGTTTTTAATCAGGTTTATCTGCAGCGTCACGGTCATGGGCGCCTCCATGCCGTTGATGCAAACTTCGCCATCGCCCTGAGCCGCGTGGCAATCGCCGACGAGCAACCCGCCGCCGGGGATAAAGACCGGCAGATATAGACGCGTACCCGCGGTCATATGACGCACATCCATATTGCCGCCGAATGGTCCGGGAGCGCGGGTGCGAAACTCGCCGGCCTCGGCGCGTTGTACACCTATCACCCCCGCGAAGGGATGGAGATCGAGGGTCACGCCGGGGATGGAGCGCGTCTGGTTTCGGTCTAGCTTCCAGATGAATAGAAATTGTTTACTAAACTCTTCCGATAATAAACCAAGGCCGGGAGTAATACTCGTCCATGCCCATCCCTGATGTTCATAGGCGATGATTTTGATCTCTAAACGATCGCCCGGTTCGGCTCCGCGGATGGCTATAGGACCGGTGAGTGCGTGGACTTTAAGCGGGTCGAATAACTTCTCGAAATCCTCAGAAGACCATCCGGGTTTCACCTGATACCCGCTGGAATCGGCAGTCCGGATGCTAATGGTATCCCCCGGATTTATGGTGATACGGGGAGGCTGGGTATTATCCCATCGATGTACTAAAACGGAGTCATCCAATGTATGATGGGAGGCCGTAAACATAGGGAAAAATGGCATTATCCGGTTTAGGCAGAATGGCCTATTATCCGGCATGTCCTGTCTATAATTTCATATAGAGCTTGCGAAAATGCGATAATATTTATTTAGTGGCCTTCCTTATGGTAATCGAAGTTGTCAAAGAATTGGAAGCAGCCAAAGCCAAGGTCCTCGAGCTCGAGCAATCGCTCGAAAAAGAGCTCACTCAAAAGCTCGCTCGTCTGCCTTACGAATACGGGTTCGATGATCTCGCCTCTTTCATCAAGGCCCTCAAGGCCGCCGCGGGTGCCCGTCCGGGCCGCCGTGGCGCTGCCAAGAAGGCCGCCGGCAAGCCGGGCCGCAAGGCCGCTGGCAAGCGCGGCAAGCGCGCGCGCATCACGCCGGAAGTGAAGGCCCGCGTGAAGGAGCTGGTGAACCAGGACAAGACCGGTGCGCAGATCGCCAAGGAACTCGGCATCTCGCTTCCCAGCGTGCAGAACATCAAGAAAGAGCTCGGCCTCGTGAAGGCCCGCAAAAAGTAATCGTTTTCGCACGACGCTCTCCCAAGCCCGCGGTCATCCCGCGGGCTTTTTTTTTCGCCCTTGCGAGTGCAGGTGAATTCTTAGCCTCGCGTCATGGGCTACATCCAAGCCAACACCAACGGACGCCTGCATCCCGCCGACGAGCCATCGCTCGCACCGCTCAATCGCGGCTTTCTTTACGGCGACGCCATCTACGAAGTCTGGCGCACGTATCACGCGACAATCTTTGCGTGGGATGAACATTGGGCCCGTCTTCTACGCTCGGCCGCGGCCCTCCACATGACGTTGCCGTTTACGCAGGCGGAAATTTTCGCGGAGATTCGTCGTACGGTGGACGCGTTTCGCGCGCGCGAGCCACACGTGGCGGAGGTATATATCCGTCTGCAGATCGCGCGTGGTTATGGTCCGATCGGACTCGATATCGCGCTCGCGGATCGCGCGGAGTTCGTGCTGCTGGTGCAGGAGAATAAACTTTTCTCGCCGAAAAAATTCGAAGCGGGTTTGTCGCTCTCTGTCGCGCGATCGTTGTTTCGCAATGCTCCTGACACGCTCAATCCCGCGTGGAAGACGGGTAATTATTTGAACAACATCTTGTGTCTTCGCGAAGCGCGCGCGCGCGGTGCCGATGAAGTGGTGATCCTGAATCGCGCGGGTAACATCACCGAAGCGGCGGTGAGCAATATCGCGTTCGTCCGCGATGGCGTCGTGCTCACGCCGCCGCTTTCCGCCGGTATATTGGAAGGCATCACGCGTCAGGTCTTGATCGATCATATCGCGCCGACCGCGGGTGTGAAAGTGGTCGAAACCGATGTGCGACCAGAAGAGCTCGGAACGATGCAGGAAGCGTTTTTGCTTTCGACGACGAAGGATCTCTCGCCGATCGCGTCCATTGATGAACAGCGTTTCGCGCTCGGGGAAAATACGCTGACGCGTCGCTTGAAACGCGTGTTTGCCGACTATGCAAAAGCACACGCCGACGCGCGGCCGGATCTGAAGCTTTGGTGAGCGCGAGAGCGTCGCGTTTTAGTAACGATTCATGCCGGGCTCGATTTGCAGGGCCCAGGCATCGATGCCGCCGGCGACATTGCTGACGTCGGTGAAGCCGTGACTCCGCAGAAACTCGGTCACGCGCATGCTCCGACCGCCGTGATGACAGTGAATGAGCAGATGTTTGTCGCGCGGGAGTTCGTCGATCTGCTCGGGAATCTGGCGCATGGGAATGTGCGTCGCGCCTTCGATGCGACAAATAGCGACCTCGTGCGGTTCGCGCACATCGATGAGCAGGACTTTATCGGGTGAGCTCTTGAGCAGTTGATGCGTTTCTTCGACGGATATTTCGAGAGGGACCGAGTTGTCGGACATGATGGAAGAAGGAGCCGGTGTTTGGCAGGAAACGCATTCGAGTTGAAGCGTGTGAATGCGCGGATGCGAGCCGCAGAGCGGACAATCGGGATCGCGCGGAAGACTGATGGTATTGAAACGCTGACTCAGCGCGTCGTACGTGAGCAAGCGTCCGAGAAGCGGTTCCCCAAAACCCGCGAGCAACTTGAGTGCTTCGAGCGCTTGCAGGCTGCCGATCACACCACACAGCGCGCCGATGACGCCGGCTTCCGCGCAGTTGGGCACTTCGCCGGGCGGTGGCGGCTCGGGAAATAAACAGCGATAGCACGGACCGCCGCGCGCGGGGTCGAAGACAGCGACCTGTCCTTCGAAACGAAAAATGCTGCCATAAACGAGCGGCTTGCGGGCGAAGAACGCCGCGTCGTTGTTGAGATAACGCGTGGTGAAATTGTCGGTGCCGTCGAGAATGACGTCGTATTCAGAAAACAACTTCACGGCGTTTTCCACGGTCACGCCTTCCGCGTGTGTGTTCACCCGCACAAACGGATTGATCTGCGCGAGACGCTCGGCGGCGGATTCGACTTTGGGGCGTCCGACCGAGCGCGAGTCGTGCAGCAGTTGCCGCTGAAGATTGTGTTCTTCCACGCGATCGAAATCCGCGATGCCGATCGTGCCCACACCGGCGGCGGCGAGATAAAGCGCCGCGGGACTGCCGAGGCCCCCGGCGCCGATCACCAGCACGCGCGACGCAGCGAGACGGCGTTGGCCGTCGAGTCCGATTTGATCGAGCAGGATGTGGCGGCTGTAGCGCGAAAGCTCGGCGGGCGACAGATCGGGCAATGTCGTGGCGGACATGGCGGGAACAGACATGCGAAATTCGCGATGTCGCAAATGAATTTGCGCCGTGGGGGCAACAGCCCCATACGTCGCCGCCACCTACTTATGCCGCAATCATTCGTTGTCATCATCGCCGGAGGGAAGGGCGAGCGCTTCTGGCCGCAGAGCCGCGCTCATCGTCCGAAACATTTGCTGCCGATCGTGGGTAACAAACCGATGCTCGCTCAAACGCTTGATCGCGTGCGTCCTCTTGTTCCCGCCAAGAACATTTTTGTCATCACCAGTGCCGTGCAGGAAAAAGCCGTGCGCGAGGTGTGTGCGAAGCTTCCCGAAGAAAACATCATCGCGGAACCTGTCGGTCGCGACACCGCCCCCGCCGTGGCGCTGGCCGCGGCGCTGATCGAAGCGCGCGATCCCGAGGGCGTTTTTGCGGTGCTGCCCGCGGACCACATCATTCACGACGCCAAGGCCTATCAGCGCGATCTCCGCGCGGCCTTTGCGGCGGCTGCGTCGTCGGATGTGATGGTGACGATCGGCATCGAACCCACGGAACCCGCGACCGGATTTGGTTACATTCAACGCGGCGATAAGTGGCGGAATTTCGAACGTCGTCCGGTGTTTAAGGTTCGTCGTTTTGTCGAAAAGCCGTCGCTCGATGTCGCGAAGCAATATCTCGCTTCGGGCGATTACGTGTGGAATGCGGGCATGTTTGTGTGGCGCGCCTCTGTAGTGTTCGCAGCACTACAAGCGCACGCGTCCGAGCTCGCGAAGGGCATCAAACCCATCCGCGCCGCGCTCGCGGAGAAACGTCCATTGGCGCCGGTCTTGAAGCGCGTGTATCCGAAGCTCGTGAAGATCTCGGTGGACTACGCGCTGCTGGAGAAGTCCGCGAACGTGGTGGTGCTGCCGTCGTCGTTTGACTGGGGCGATGTCGGTTCGTGGCCGGCGGTGCCGGATCATTATCCGAAAGATCCTGCGGGCAATGTCACCAAAGGCGCCACCGTCATCGAGCAGGGCAAGAATAACATCGTGTTTTCGTCGGAGGGTCATCTCACCGCGGTGCTCGGCATCGACGACTTGATCGTCGTGAACACACCCGACGCCACGCTGGTGGCACCAAAAGCGAAAGCGCAGGAAATCAAAGCGGTGTTGAAACGCATCGAAGCGCTGAAGAACGGCAATAAATGGCTGTGAGCCTGTTTGTCGTGGCGCGGTGGATACATCGCGCCGCGACGAAGGGTGAGTGTGCGAGATATGAAGTGCCTCGGCATCGATTATGGAGAGCGACGCATCGGCCTGAGTTTTGGCGACGAGATCGGCGTGGCCACGCCGTTGCCTGCGTTGATCGATAGTGATCCGGAGAAGCGTTGGACAGCGCTCGGCCAGTTGATCCGTCAACGTCGCATCACCGACATCGTGCTCGGCTATCCGCTCAACATGGACGATACCGAAGGCTTTAAAGCGAAGGAAGTGGATAAGTTTGCCACGCGCCTTCGCGCCGAGTTTGGACTCCCCGTGCATCTCGTGGACGAGCGTCTGACGTCGTACGAAGCGGAGTCGTCCATTCCGAAATCGAAACGTCGCGATGTGCGGGCGAGCGGGCTGATCGATTCGCGAGCCGCGACCATCATCCTGCAGGATTTTCTGGAGCAAACGCTGACATTGCCGCCGCCTCCGGAGGAGTTGCCATGAGCGATGCGGATCCGCGTGGACCGCGCGCGCCGCACGTGCCGGAGCCGTTGCCGCCAGGCGTCACGCGGTGGAAATGTGTGTGCGCTTACGATGGCACGAGCTTCGCCGGTTGGCAGAGTCAGCCGGGCGGCGTGGCGATTCAGGATGTGATCGAAGCGCGCATCGAAAAGATGTTTGGCCGATTGATCCGCATTCATGCGAGCGGTCGCACCGATGCCGGCGTGCACGCACATGGACAAGTGTTTCACTTCGATGCGCCGTGGAAGCATGGCGCGGAAAAACTGCGCGCCGCGCTGCGCGTGGGATTGCCGCCGACGATTCAGATCAAGTCGGTGACGGCGGTGGATGAAAATTTCCATGCGCGTTTTTCAGCGACGGGAAAAGTGTATCGTTATCATCTGCACGACGGAGATGCCGATCCCTTCACGCGGCCGTATGCGTGGGTGATCGAGCGACCGATCGATTGGGGGGCGATGGCGAAGGCCGCGGTGATCTTGCAGGGCAAATACGATTTCCGCGCGTTCTCCGCGCTCAACGGTCCGCCCAAAGAAGACACGGTGCGCGATCTGCGACGCTTCGAACTGACGAAACGCGGACGGCGCGTGCATATCACGGCGGAGGCGGATGGGTTTATGTACAAGATGGTGCGCAGCCTCGTCGGCGCGCTGGTCGCGGTAGGCGACGGCCATCTGAGTGCAGACGATTTGAAGGAGTTGCTGGAAACCGGACGACGTGTCGCGCGCGTACAAACGGCACCGCCGCAAGGCTTGTTTCTGATGCGCGTTTTTTATTGAGTGCGCGCATGGCGATCGGAGCGGGGAAGCGTGTGTTTGCGCGAAGCTGGTTGGCGACCGGTGTGGATATCGCGTTTCCGCCGGGCTGTGTGAATTGCGGCGGGCTCGTGGAAAATTCGGATTATCGCACGCTGTGTGTGCGCTGCGCGGCGAAGTTGGATTTTGTGGAGTCGCCCGCGTGCGTGACCTGCGGCCATCCGTTTTATGGCGAAGTGGAGGGCGAGCGCATGTGCCCACATTGCGAAGGTTTGCATCCCGCCTACGCTGAAGGACGCACGACGGTGTTGTTCAAGGGTCCGGCGCGTGCGTTGATCCACGAACTGAAATATCATCGCGGTCTGTATGTGTTGGCGGATTTGGCGGAGATTTTTCGGCGGTCGTTGCGCGTGATGGAGTTTGTGCAGGATGCAGTGCTCGTGCCGGTGCCCCTGCATCCGCGCAAACATCGCGAGCGCGGTTACAATCAGAGCGAGTGTTTGGTGGACGCGTTGATACGTGCGACGGAAGGCCGGACGCGTTCGGCGCAATTGTTAAGGCGCGTCGTCGACACGGCTTCCCAGACCGCGTTTGACCGAAAGGCGCGGCGGACAAACCTGAAAAATGCCTTTGCACTGCGGTCGGGCGCCCCCATAACGCCCGGACACCGTTACATTCTCGTCGATGACGTTTTCACTACAGGTTCAACGCTCAACAGCTGCGCAGGCGTGCTACGCCGTGCAGGCTGTTTGAACCTTGGCGTCCTCACGTTCGGTCACGGTTAATCCGCCTCCTGCCATGTCGATGTTCAGCAAGCCGAAGTATTCGACCCTCGTCCCTAAAAAGAAGGACATCCCGAAAGGCCTCTATACGAAGTGCCCGATTTCCGGAGAGATCGTCTTCAACAAGGAATTGGAGGACAACCTGATGGTGGTCCCGAAGTCGGGTTACCATTTCCCGATCGGCGCGCATGCGCGCATCGCGTCCTTGCTGGATGAAGGCACGTTTAAGGAAACCGACGCGAAACTCCGCTCGGCGGACCCGTTGAAGTTCGTCGATTCCGCGCGTTATCCGGATCGCTTGAAGCGTTATCGCAAGGAAAGCGGACTGCCCGAAGCTGTGATCTGCGGTACGGGTAAGATTCACGAAATCCCCGTGTCGCTAGCGGTGATGGACTTTCGTTTTTGCGGCGGCGCGATGGGTTCGGCCGTGGGTGAAAAAATCACGCGCACGATCGAGATCGCCCTGAAGAAGAAGATTCCGTGTTTGATCTTCAGCGCTTCCGGCGGCGCCCGCATGCAGGAAGGCATTTTCTCGCTAATGCAGATGGCGAAAACCAGCGCCGCGCTGGGACTTCTCGCTGAGGCGCGTCTGCCGTTCATCTCGATTCTCACGCATCCCACGATGGGCGGGGTGACGGCCAGTTTTGCGACCTTGGGCGACGTGATTCTCGCCGAGCCTGGCGCGCTCATCGGTTTCGCCGGTGCCCGTGTGATCAAGGACACCGTGAAACAAACGCTGCCGACGGGATTCCAGACGGCGGAGTTTTTGCAGCAGCACGGCCTGATCGATCAAATCGTGCATCGTCACGAAATGCGCGATCGCATCGCCGATCTGCTCACCGTGCTGTATCGGCGCAAGCAGCCGGCGTCGTCTCGCGCGGACTCGTAATGAAATTTCCACTACGCCGGCGCGCTCTCTTCGGAAAGCATGTGCCGGCGGAAATGTGATTCACCGGTTCGCCGATGGCCCAGGTGCTTAATGACTACGCCGCGGTGCAGGATTACCTCTTTGGTCTGAAGACCAAGGGCGTGAAGTATGGCATCGATCGCATGCGCTTGTGGGTCGATGCGCTGGGCAATCCGCAAAAAGCCACGCCCGTGATTCATCTCGCCGGCACGAATGGCAAAGGCTCCACCGCAGCGATGCTCGAAGCGATTTTTCGCGAAGCGGGTTGGCGCACGGGGCTGTACACATCGCCGCATTTGGTGCGCTTGGGCGAACGCGTGCAGGTGTCGCGACGCTTGCTCACGGAAGCGGAGATCGTCGCTTACACGAATGAACTGCGCCCGATCGCCGAAGACGTTTCGCGCGAGAGTCCGGACGATCACCCGAGTTTTTTTGAGTTCATGACGGCGATGGCGTTTTGGCAGTTCGCCCGGCATCGCTGCGATATCGCGGTTGTGGAAACCGGCATGGGCGGGCGTCTCGATGCGACCAATGTGGTGATGCCGGAGGTTTCGGTCATCACGAGCATCGGCTTGGATCACTGCGAATTTCTCGGCGATACGTTGGAGAAAGTGGCCGCGGAAAAAGCGGGCATCATCAAACCCGGGCGTCCCGTCGTGCTCGGGCTGATGCCGGCCGAAGCGGAACGTACTGTGCGCGAAATTGCTGCGGCGCAGAACTCGCCGGTTTTCAGCGTGCGTGAAGCGCTGGGCGAATTTTCCGACAAATACCCGCACACCAATCTCCCTGGCGATTACCAGCGTGTGAACGCCGCAACCGCCGTGTTGGTGTCGCAGCTTTTGGCCTCCAAGTGGCGCCTGACCGAAGCCTCGGTTCGGCGTGCGCTGCAAAAGGTGCGCTGGCCGGGCCGCTGGCAGACGATGCAGCTCGGCGGACGACGCTTGATCCTGGATGCGTCGCACAATCCCGAAGGCGCTCAGGCGCTCGCGGGCAATCTGGAGCGTTTGGTCACGGACGAAAAGAAAGCGCCCGTGGTGATCATCGGTGTGCTCGGCGCGGCGCGGGCGCGTCCGTTGCTGGAAACGGTTTGTCGCTTCGCGCGTGAAGTGCATCTCGTGATTCCGCAGCAAGCGCGTGCGTGTTCGTTTGAAGAACTCGAGGTGTTGATACCGGCCAGCTATCGCGGTGCTGTGAAGCGGGCGAGCGTGACGGAACTATTTCCAAGTCCGCAACAAGCCTGCACGGCGGCCGGTCCGGATGATACCGTGGTGGTCACGGGCTCGATTTATTTGCTCGGCGAAATCCTCGCCAGGATCGAGCCGGAGCGCGGAGCGAACGAAGCACGTCTGCAGGATTTCTAAGACGCGCTTCGAGAGAGAAGCGACGGGTTACTTCTTATACCACTCGCCGTTTTCGCGCTGTATCCAAACTCCGGATGCGCTGTTCGCGGCGATCTGTTTTGCGCGGGCGATGCCGACGGCTTCGGCGGTCGCGCCGGTCCGCGAGGCGAGGGCGGAATAAACCGCACGACGATCGGCGTTCTCGGCATCGCACACGGCTTGAGCATCTCCGGAGGCCTGACGAACTTCGAGGAAGCCGCGGTTGTTTTCGCCGAGGGCACCGGCTTTTTTAAGCGTATCGATCTGGGGGATACGTTGCTCCATACGTGCACGGACAGCACCGAGATCCTGTGCCGGCAACGTGGCGCAACCGAGCGTGAAAGCGGAAACGAGGAGAAGACGGAAAAACAGGGATTTCATGGAGCGGACGGAAGCGAGAGCGTGGTGGATTTTTTATCGAGGTCGCCGAAAAAGTCGTCGAGCGCGCGATCGACCTTCACGTTGACGTCGAGAGTGACATGAATCGGGTCCACTTTGACGTGGATGCAACCGGCGAAAAGCAAGGCGCCGCAAAGCAGGATTGGATAGCGAAGCATGACGGGGAGGTTCTTTCTTGAGAGTGCCGGCGGCAACGAATGTTTCCGGTTAGTGGAGGCTGGTGGAAAAATCCTGCGTGAGGCCGATGTTGAGCAAGGCAGAAAGCGGCCCTGCGACGTTGATGGTGAAACTGACTTTTTGGACCGCGCCTTCTTTGTCCAGCGGAGTGGCTTCGAGTTGAACGCGCGCGCTGCGTCCTTCGCCATCGCCGTCCGGCGTGAGTGTGATGTTCATCGAATCGACGCGGAGTTCGGTGTGGCCGAGTTCGATCGCTTGAAGCGCATCGTAGCCGCGATTGCGGAGAGAAAGCGCTTCGCCGATTTTTCCCGGAAGAAATTGGAAACGTGCGGGTATCGAGGCGGTGAACAATCCAGGTGAAGGCGAGAGACGAACAATGGTGGGCTCGAACTCGTCCAGAAGGAGTTTGCCCATGCCGATTTCGATGCCGCGCGCGGTGTCGTAACCGAGGATGATTTCGCCGTGCAAACGTCCGCGAGCATCGGAGAGCCCCGACGGCACGAGCGCGGCGACGTCTTGTACACCGATGCGACTGATGCGGAGCGGCGCGCGCAACGAGAAGGGAGTAAGGTTCACACGGAAGGACTCGCGGTTTTCGAGAAAACCGCCGGCGATTTCCAAGAAGATCGTGTCGATTTGAAACACCTCGGCTTCGGTCAACAGACCGCGAATGCGCAGACTGCGCGCGCCGAAACGCGATGTGGTGATCGTTTGCACGCTCAGCTCGGCATGATCGGGACTGCGTAGGGTGAAGTCGGGCTGCAGATCAAAGTTTCCCGTGATCGCTATTCCGGCGAGAGCCCAGCCCGCGAGCGGATCGCTGAAATCGCCTTCTGTCATGGAAACGTGGATACGGCCGCGTGGACCGTTGTCTTCCCACGTGCCGCCGCCGGTCAGCGTGAGTTGTCCGTGAGCGACGAGATGCGACCATTCTTGTGACAAGTGCTGCGCGATGGCGGATGTCCACGCGGCGAGGCTGATGCTACCTTTCTCGATCGCCCACGAGGCTGGCCGTGTTCGAGTTTCGGCGATCAGGCTCGCTTGAAACTCCAGTCCTTCGCCGACGAGGCTAAGGGTGGTGCGATGGTCGCCGTTGTCTGCAGGTGCGCCGGTGATGATCCACTGCAGCGCGTTGAAGCCGGCGATGTTGGTTTGGCCGCTCAGCGTGCCCGTGAATCGAGTCCAGTCGGGTGCTGCGCCTGAACCGAGTGTGAGAAAGAGAGCGATGACTACGTACGCGGGCCGCACGAAAACGAGATGCGCAAAATCGCGCCGCCTGGCTAGCGGCTAATTTTCGGCAGCGGTTTGACGACTGCGAGATGGGCGGCGGCTTCAAAGCCCCGCTCGCGGAAAAACTGGCGCGCGCTTTCCAGCGCCGAGGGGAGCAGCACGATCACCGAACCTCGGAACGCGTCGATTTGCTGCAGCAGATAAGAGATCTCCACATTCGCGTAGCGATCGTTGGAATCCTTCACGTCCGTGCGTTTGCCGAAAAACGCATCGGCTTCGTCCAAGATCAAAATCGCGTTGGAGCGCTCTGCGCGCTCGAAGATGATGCTGAGGTTTTTCTCGGTTTCGCCGATGTATCGGCTGACGACCGTGCCGAGATTCACGCGTTCAATAGGGCGCTGTTGGGCGGCGGCCAACTGCTGCGCTTGCGCGAGTGCCTGTTCGCGAGTTTCGGCCGTGATCAGAACGCGTTCGCGCGCGATGGCGGTCTTGACCGCAGCGGGACGAACAGGAGAAAGCGATGCGGCTGAAACAGCAGGCGTGGGGTTGATGGCGGAGGTCTGGCGGGGTGTGGCCATGCAGACCACGGTAGCGATGGCGCTCGGTGGAGCAAGCAGCTCAGCGTGAGCGGCGACGAGCGCGTGTGCGTGCTGCTTTCTTTGCGGCGCGAGAACGCTTCGGGTTCGGCTTGGCTTTGCCTTGGCCGATCGCGCGATCGCGGCTCGCCTTCTTGCGTGTGGTGGCGGAAGTGCGTTTGCCCGCGCGCACATCGAGACCGGAGCGGCGCGCTTCGGACAGACCGATGGCAACGGCTTGTTTGCGAGAACGGGCGGTGCCGCTGCCGCGTTTCATTTTGCGCATCTCTTCACGAATGAATTCGCCGGCCTGTGTGGTTGGTTTCTTTCCCTGACGTTTGGCCGCGCGTGCGCGTTGGACGGTTTTTTTGGTGGGCATGAGTTAAACGATGTTGGGGTTTTCGCCGCTAACGTGTTGGCGAAGTCCATCGCGCGCCATCGGTGCGCACCCCGAGAAAAACATCCGGCAAAAACCGCGGCGGCAGATGCGCGTGAAAGTTGACGCGCGGCGACGCGGCTTTCCCCT
>CALFXL010000039.1 GCA_937958045.1 uncultured Opitutaceae bacterium
CTGCCTGTCACGCAGAAGGTCGCGGGTTCGAGTCCCGTCCATCCCGCCAGTTTTTTAAACGCCGACTTTCTGCTAAGTTGGCGTTTTTCTTTGTTACTGAACGACGCACGAGCGTCTGTGCGCGCGTACATGAACAATTCAGCGCGCTACGTGGCGGCCGTTTAGTCTTGCCCGGCGGTGAAGCGGTACTGGCTGTTGAAGATGAGCTCGATTTTTTTGGTGACGAAAATGCGGACCTTGATCGTGCCTTCGGATGTGCCGGGCGCACGGGGCGTGGCGTGACCTTCGATGCGGCGGGTTTCACCGTCTTTGTTGTGTGCAATGCCGCTGAAGGCGACGCGTTCGCCGCGTTCGAGTTGCGCGAGTTGTTCGTCGGAGAAATCGATCTGCAGGCGTCCGGCTTCGCTTAAAAAGAAATACGGGAAAACCTTCGCCTGATAGGACGTCTTGTAGGCGCCGTCGCTGCGCTCGAGCACGCCGGGGATGAGCGTGACGTTGCCGATATAGATCGAGGTTTTGGTGACGGGGATTTCCACGCGATCGTACGGACCGGCGGCGAGACGTACGGCGCCACTCAGCAGAAGAAGGGCAAGGGATAACTGCGCGCGGAAACGCATGCGGCGACTGTGCGGGTGAGGAGGCGTCGGGCAATCACGCTTTGCGGTGCGTTTTTTGGGGCGCGCGTTCCAGGCAAGGGACCTCAGGCGAATGGACTTGCCGCGGTTTTCGCGTTGCGCGCGAGCGCGGGACGGCGTGTGTTGGCGGGCTGTATGGCCAAACCTTCTCACGTCACTTGGGGTGGGCGCTTTAGCGCCGGACCAGCGGAGCTCATGCTCGCGTTTAGCGAGTCAGTCTCGTTTGACCGCCGGCTGGCGCCGTTCGACATCCAAGGCAGCAAAGCGCACTCGGCCATGCTGGCGAAAGTCGGGATCATCACCGCCAAGGAGCGCGATGCGATCCATGCCGGGCTCGACGCCATCCTCGCCGAGATCGAGGCGGGCAAGTTCGTGTGGGACGAAAAGCTTGAAGACGTGCACATGAACATCGAGCAGGCGTTGACCAAACGCGTGCCGGCCGCGGCGCGTCTGCACACGGCGCGCAGTCGCAATGACCAAGTCGCGACGGACATGCGTTTGTTCTTCAAACATGCTTGCGAGGTCATCTCGGAAAAAATCGCCGGCGCTCAACGCGCGATCCTGAAGCTCGCGCAGGACAATGACGACGTGCTCATTCCCGGCTACACGCATCTGCAGCGCGCGCAACCGGTGTGGCTCGCGCATCATCTTTTTGCGTATTTGGAAATGCTGGAACGCGATCGCGACCGTTTCTCGGTTGTCGCAGATCACGCCAACTGGTGTCCGCTCGGTTCGGGCGCGATCGCAGGAACGACGCTGCCGATCGATCGCGAGTTCACGGCGATCCAGCTCGGTTTCGTCGATGCGAAGGGCAAGCCGCGCGTGACGCAGAACTCGATGGATACGGTGGCGGATCGCGATGTGTTTATCGAGTTCGCGCATGCGTGCGCGCTCTTCGGCGTGCACATCTCGCGCATCGCGGAAGATCTGATTTTGTGGAACAGCGCGGAGTTTAAATTCATCGAGTTGCCCGACGCGTTCTGCACGGGCTCGTCGTTGATGCCGCAGAAGAAAAATCCCGACTCGTGCGAGTTGCTGCGCGGCAAATCGGCGCGTCTCCAAGGTAATCTCCACACGCTGCTGACGCTCGCGAAGGGCCTGCCGCTCACGTACAATCGCGATCTGCAAGAGGACAAACCGCCGGTCTTCGACAGCTTCGATCAGACGTGTCTGTGCGCCGATGTGCTCGCGGGCACATTCACGGGCGCGGAGATGAATCGAGCGCGTTGCAGCGAAGCGGTCTCGGATCCTGCGCTGCTCGCGACGGATCTCGCGGATTATCTCGTCGAAAAAGGGGTGCCGTTTCGCGAGGCGCATCACGCGGTGGGTGCGATCGTGCGCATCGCCGAAAAACTTTCGGTGAAATTGAATCTGTTGCCCGAGGAAGAAGTCGCGTCGGTGCATCCGGCTTTTGGCCCGGACTGGGTCGAGGTTTTCGATCTGCAACGCGCGATGAAAAAACGCGCGGGCACAGGCATGCCGGGTCCCGCGCAAATCAAGAGACAGTTTGCGCGCTGGCAGAAGCGTCTCGGCTGAGTCGTGCGTGCGCCTCGTGCAATGATGCGCCGGGGTTCATCTTCTCGAAAGAATCTCCGCATGGCGCGGCGAACACGTCGCGCTGTCGCGGGCGAAGACGGTTCGTCGCGTCCTTTCCTCCTGTTCGTCGTTGTGGATGCCTGCTGAGCATCCCGCTGCCGTGCTCCATCACATTTTTCCCACCAAGAAAACCGATCCTGAACTGGCGCCATTCCGGTCGGGACTGGTGTTTGGTTTTTTCAACGCGCTGACGTGGCAGGTCGGTCTCGGCACGCCGCTGGTGTTGTTTGCGCAACAACTCGGCGCGACGCCGCTGCAAGTCGGATTGGCGACATCGTTCGTGTTATTGCTGACGCCGATCCAAGTGCTCTCGACGGCGCTGCTGCCGCGCTACGGTTTCAAGAAAGTGATGTTGGGCGGGTGGGGCACCCGGAGTATTTTTCTCGTCGTGCCGATCGTGCTCGCGGCGTTGGCGCCGTGGTGGGGAGTGCGGGGTTGGATGGCGCACACGCTCGTGTGGAGCGTGTTTTTCTTTTGTTTATGTCGGTCGGTCGGAGCGGCGTCGTTTAATCCTTGGATCTACGCGATCGTGCCGGTGACGGCGCGCGGACGCTATTTTGCGAACGATCAATTCGTGGCGAGTATCGGCAGCGTGGTGACGTTGCTCACGTGCGCGGGATTATTTGCGTTGCTGCCGGTTTATCACGCGCTGCTGATTCAGTACGCGATCGCGTTGATGGGATCGACGCTGAGTTTTTTCGCGCTGAAAAAACTGCCCGACGGACCCAAGCCCACGGCGATCGGCGTGGCGGAAGTGCTGCGCGACACGCCGCGGCATATTTTTTCGCCGGGCCTTTTCCGCCGTTATCTCTGGATCGTCGTCTGGTATTCGGTGATCTCGACGCCGATCCCGGCGTTCATCGCGTATTATCTGAAATCGGTGCCCGGATTTTCGATGGGCGAGATCATCGGTTTCGAAGTGGTGCGCTATCTCGGCGTGTTTCTCGCCGCGGGCACGATCCGGCATCGGATCGATCGCGCGGGTGCGAAGCCGTTTTTGATGATGTCGCTCGGGCTGTATCTCGCGGTGAGCGTGTTTTGGTGGGCGTTTCTGCGAGGCGGTTTCGGCGGTGTGCCGGGAGTGATCATCGCGTATCTGCTTCTCGGCATGGGCGTGTCGGGATGGACCATCGCGAATCTGGGTTACCTGCCGAAAATCGTGCCCGAAGGTGAACGTCCGTTGATGGTGTCGATTCACGGCGCGGTGACGTCATGCCTCGGCGGCTGCGCGCCGATTGTGTGGGGCTGGTTTCTCAAGGACGGAACGGGTGCGGGTGCGGCGGGCGCGATCGACGTGTCGGTTTTCGGATGTTTTTTTGTGGTCGTGGCGGTGAGTGCGGTAGCTCTCCTCGCGTTGGTCGGAAAGCTGCCGGAAAACACGGAAGAAAAAGTCGAGCCGCTCACGATCGGCAGCGCGGTGATGCGGCCTTTCCGGGCGATGTCGTATCTCGTGAATCTCGTGCTGCCGCCCACGCGGGCGGAGGAAAACGAAACGACCGATCGCGATGCCGGCGGCGAACGCCGCTGAGCGCTTGGCGCGGCGAGGATATTTTTCGCAAATCCGCGCTTCCTTCGTGAAGCCCGGCGCGCATGCTCTTGCGGCTCTGCATGGCCAAGGTCCGTCTTCTTTCCGAACGAGTCGCTAATCAGATCGCCGCGGGCGAGGTGATCGAGCGGCCGGCTGCGGTCGTGAAAGAGCTCGTGGAAAACGCACTCGATGCCGGCGCGACGCGAATCGAGGTCGAGTTTCGCCACGGCGGACGCGCGCTTTTGCGCGTCGAAGACAACGGCCACGGGATGTCGCGCGACGACGCGTTGATGGCGCTGGAGCGTCACGCCACGAGCAAGATCACCGAAGCGGATGATCTGAATCGGCTGGCGAGTTTCGGTTTTCGCGGAGAAGCGCTGCCGTCGATCGCGAGTGTATCCCGTTTTGAACTACAAACGCGCGAAGCCGGTTCGGATCTCGGTACGGAGATTTTGGTTAACGGCGGGAAGTTTGTGCACGTGCGCGACTGCGGACGTCCGGTGGGAACGCGCATCGAGGTCACGCATTTGTTCAACTCGGTGCCGGCGCGCCGGAAGTTTCTGAAAACCGACGCCACCGAGGCGGCTCACATCGTGCAAGGCGTGCGGCTCTACGCGCT
Source organism: uncultured Opitutaceae bacterium (assembly GCA_937958045.1). Taxonomy (GTDB): domain Bacteria; phylum Verrucomicrobiota; class Verrucomicrobiia; order Opitutales; family Opitutaceae; genus Nibricoccus. Next base: position 4,379 of record CALFXL010000039.1, read on the forward strand.
GGCGTTTCCGCAGGTGGCGTTCACGCTCATCGAGGACGGACGCATCGTATTTCGCTCGCCGCAATGCGCGACGCTGGCCGAGCGTGTGACCGAGATTTTCGGACGCAGCGTGGGCGAAGGTTTGGTGGAACTCGCCGCGGAAGAGCAGGGCATGCGGCTCACGGGACTGATCGGTCGTCCGGGGCAGGGGCGCGCGACGCGTCACGAGATGATCGTATTCGTCAACCAGCGGCCGGTGGACAGTCGCACGCTCAACTACGCGCTGATCGAAAGTTATCACGAATCGCTGCCGAAGGGGCGTTATCCCGCGGCGTTTGTTTTTTTCGAAATCGATCCCGCGGCGGTGGACGTGAATGTGCACCCGTCGAAACGCGAAGTGCGTTTTCGCAGCGAACAACAAGTGCGCTCGTTCGTGATCCGTCATGTGCTCGCGCGCCTGCGCGAACTCGGCGCGCAATCGGCATCGACGATGATCGTGAATCCGTCGCCGACGACTTCGCTTCCCGCGCCAACTCCACACGCGACGCCATCGACGACGGATGCTCCCGAGCCGCGCGAAACGGCCGCGCTGCCGCCATCGACGAGTGTTTCGCCGATAACGCCAGCATTCCCGGCTGCGCAGCCGCCGGCACCGGCTCCCGCGTTTACGCCGCACACATCGACATCGAATATTCCTGTGCCGCTTCCGGCGAGGCCGCGCACCGCGACGGCGCGGTCGAATGCGGCAGGAGAAAACGCGGCCCCGGCGTTGCGCCGTTGGCGTTATCTCGGGCTCGCGCACAGCACGTACGCGCTGTTCGAAACGGCGGCGGGTTTGGTGCTGCTCGATCGGCGCGCGGCGCATGAGCGCATCTGGTTCGAGCGGCTGCAGGCGCAGTTTCGCGATGGCGAGATTCCGGTGCAGCGGCTGCTCTTCGCGGTGCCGCTGGAACTCGATCCGATTGCGACGGCGTTGTTGCTCGATCGCTTGAAGTTTTTTGAGCGTCACGGCTTCGAGATCGCCGAGTTTGGCCGCGGCTTTTTCCGCATCGAAAGTGTGCCCGCGTGGATGGAGCCGGCGGATGCGGAGCCGTTCGTGCGCGAGTTGCTCGGAGCGCTGCGCGATGGACGTATGCAGGATCAAAATATCGAGGTTGCGCGCGAAGAACTCGCCCGGCTCGCCTCGGCCCGCGCGATCCGGCTTCCGGAAACGACGAGCGAAAGCGAAATGCAGTCGCTCGTGGCGCAGTTGTTCGCTTGCCGCAGTCCGTTGACCAGTCCGTCAGGTCGGCCCACGCATATCGAGTTAGGCCACGGCGAGCTGGCGCGGCGCTTCCAAAAGTAGGCCTTTGGCCGAGCGAAGTTCGCGCGGTTTTTTGACCTCCGGCGAGTGTTGGAAAATTTGCGTGACCGCTATTGGCGCAGTGGCACGGTTTGTGGTTGGTTCTCCGACCGTCCGGCGCCTTAAGCGCCCGAACAACCTCTTCTTAAAAATGCCCGCGACTACCAAATCCAAGAAGTCAGCTCCCGCATCCGTCACCTCAACCGCCGCTCAGGAAAGCGCGTCCGACAAGGGCAAGATCAAGCAGGCCATCCTGCGCCATCTCACGTACACCCTGGCGCGTGACCGGCACACGGCGACGATGCGCGATTGGTGGCTTTCGACCGCCATGGCGGTGCGCGAGAGCATCCTGTCGCGCCTCATCGCGACACAGGGCGTGCACAACGATCAGAACGTCCGCCGCCTCTATTATCTCTCGCTCGAGTACCTCATGGGGCGGCTCACCGAGAGCAATATTTCCAACACGAATCTCAACCAGGCCGTGCGCGAGGCGCTCGATGAGCTCGGCATTTCGTTCGAAGACATCCGCGAGCAAGAAGTCGACATGGGGCTCGGCAACGGCGGCCTCGGTCGTCTCGCCGCCTGTTTCCTCGATTCACTCGCGACGCTGGATTATCCCGCGATCGGTTACGGCATTCACTACGAGTTCGGCCTGTTTAAGCAGGAATTCGTCAACGGCCACCAAGTGGAGCATCCCGATAGCTGGATGATCTTCGGCACGCCGTGGGAAGTGGTGCGCCCCGAGTATGCGGTCACGATCCAGATCTACGGCCGCGTGGAAAACGTCTTCGACGATTGCGGAAATTATCGTCCGCGCTGGGTCGATACCAAGAGTGTGATGGGCGTGCCGTACGACATTCCCATCGCCGGCTACGGCACCAAGACCGTGAATCTGCTGCGTCTCTGGGCGTCGCGCTCGACCGAAGAGTTCGACCTCGCGGCGTTTAATTCGGGCGGCTATGTCGAAGCGGTGCGCGAGAAGGTCGTGGGGGAAACCATCTCGAAGGTGCTTTACCCGAACGACAAGACGGAGAACGGCAAGGAGCTGCGCCTCGTCCAGCAGTATTTCTTTGTCGCGTGTTCGCTGCGCGACCTCATCCGTCGCCATTTCCGCAACGGCAGCACGGGCAACACCTGGGACAATTTCGCCGACAAAGTCGCCATCCAGCTCAACGACACGCACCCGGCGGTCGCCGTGCCCGAGCTCATGCGCATCCTCGTGGACGAGGAAAACATCCCGTGGGATCGCGCGTGGCGGATCGTGAATTCAGTTTTTGGATACACGAATCACACGCTGCTGCCCGAGGCGTTGGAAAAATGGAGCGTGCCGCTCTTCGGCCGCGTGCTGCCGCGCCATCTCCAGATCATTTACGAGATCAACAAACACCTCTTGCAGGAGGTCGAAGCGAAGTGGCCGGGCGATGTCGGCAAGATGCAGGCATGCTCGTTGATCGAGGAGTCCGGCCCGAAGTTCGTGCGCATGGCCAATCTCTCCGTCGTCGGTTCGCATGCCGTCAACGGCGTGGCCGCGCTGCACACGGAGTTGTTGAAGAAGGATCTCTTCCCGGAATTCGACGCGCTGTATCCCGGCAAATTCCAAAACAAAACCAACGGCATCACGCCGCGACGCTGGCTGCTCGATTGCAATCCGCGTCTCTCCGACTTGATCACGCGCACGCTCGGCAACACCGACTGGGCGCGCAATCTCGACCTGTTGCGCGGGCTGGAAAAATACGCGGACGACGCGGCGTTCCAGAAGGAGTTCATGGCGATCAAGCGCGCCAACAAGGAAGCGCTCGCCGCCGTCATCAAAGCCGAGTGCGGCATCGAAGTTTCGCCCGACGCGCTCTTCGATGTGCAGATCAAGCGTCTGCACGAGTACAAGCGCCAGCATTTGAATCTGCTGCATATCATGGCGCTTTATCGCCGGCTGCTGCAGAATCCGTCGCTCGACATCGTGCCGCGCGTTTTCGTTTTCGCCGCCAAGGCCGCGCCTGGCTACGATCTCGCGAAAAATATCATCCGCGCGATCAATCTCATCGGTGCGAAAATCAACGGCGATCCGCGCATCGGCGGTAAGCTCAAGGTCACATTCCTGCCGAATTACCGCGTGTCGCTCGCCGAGCGCATCATCCCGGCCGCCGATCTCTCCGAGCAGATTTCCACCGCCGGCAAGGAAGCGTCGGGCACGGGCAACATGAAGCTCGCGCTCAACGGCGCACTCACCATCGGCACGCTCGACGGCGCCAACGTGGAGATCAACGAAGAGGTCGGCAGCGACAACATCTTCATCTTCGGTCTCACCGTGGAAGAGGTCGTGGCGCTGAAGGCCCGCGGTTACAATCCGTGGGACTACTACAACGCCGATGAAGAACTGCGCACGATCGTTGATTGGCTCGGCTCGAACTATTTCACGCCCGGCGAGAACCATCCGTTTGGCCACGTGCATCACAGCCTGCTCGGCGGTGGCGATCCGTTCTTTGTGCTCGCCGATTTCCGTTCGTACAGCGACGCGCACGCAAAAGCGGACGCGAAGTATCGCGACAAGGCGGCGTGGGCCCGCAGCGCCATCCTCAACACCGCCCGCGTGGGCAAGTTCTCCAGCGATCGCACCATTCGCGAATATGCCGAACAGATCTGGCACTTGCCCGCGGTAAAAGTCTGACCGGGGAATCGCTCGCCGAGCGATTCCGTTTGATTGGGATGAGCGAAGTGCGGCCGTCCGTCGTGCTTCGCTCCGCTGCAAACGGCTGTTTTTAGCCTTGGCCGCGACGCGCTCGTCGCGCTCCATCGCGGCATGGTGTTAACCGTCGTCTTTGTCCTGCTCGCGTTAAAACTCATCGCCGAGCTCGCGTTGAGTCTGCTGAACCGCGCGGAAGTCAACCGTCACGCGCATCAAGCGCTGCCGGCGGTCGCCGCATTGATGGACAACGCCACGTATCAAAAGTCGGTCGCTTACACGCAGGCCAAAGGCCGGCTCGGCCGGATCGAATTGATCTGGGACGCGGTGGTGCTCGCGGTGATTTTGACCAGTGGATTGTTGCCGTGGCTGCACGGAAAGTTCGCGCCGCTTTCGCCGACGGGCGTGTGGGACGACGCGCTCTTTCTCATTGCGGCGGGCGTATTGTTCAGCCTGCCGTCGCTGCCGTTCGATTGGTGGGGACAATTCCGTCTCGAAGCGCGCTTCGGTTTTAACAAGAGCACATCCGCGCTCTGGATATCCGACAAACTCAAGGGCTTCGCGCTCGCGCTGATCATTGGCTTTCCGCTGTTGTGGGCGCTGCTGTCGCTGACGAGTGTTGCGGGCGACGCATGGTGGATCTGGGGCTTCGCGCTCGTATTCGGTTTTCAACTACTGATGTTGGTTTTGTATCCAAAGTTGATCCTGCCGCTGTTCAACAAACTCACGCCACTGCCGGAGGGCGAACTGCGCGACCGGCTGCTTGCGCTCTCGGATCGCACGGGTTTCAAGGCATCGACGATCCAGGTGATGGATGGCAGCAAACGCTCGGGACACTCGAATGCGTTTTTCACCGGCTTCGGACGTTTCCGTCGCATCGTGCTCTACGATACATTGATCGCACAGCTGAGCCCCGAAGAGCTGGAGGCGGTGCTCGCCCATGAAGTTGGCCATTACAAACGCGGCCACATTCCGAAGATGCTCGCGGTGTCGGCGCTCATGATGCTCGGCGGATTTGCGGCGATCGCGTGGCTCGCCAGCAGCGGTTGGTTTAATCCGGCTTTCGGACTGCCTGCGGGCCAACTCGCGCCGGCGTTTTTGCTGTTTTCGCTGTTGAGCGGACTGGCGACCTTCTGGTTCACGCCGCTGGGAAATTTCTTCTCGCGCAAGCATGAATACGAAGCCGACGCCTTCGCGCGCGACGCGATGGGCGGACCTGGCCCGATCGTCGGCGCCCTCCGAAAGCTCGCACAGAAAAACCTCTCCAATCTCACGCCGCATCCGTGGTTCAGCGGATTCTATTATTCGCATCCGACACTGGTGGAGCGTGAACGCGCGGTGCTGCGCGGCACGTAACGAGAGGCGAAGTCTTCGAGTATGGGGCAAGAGGGAGCAGCCGGGCGAATAGCGGTCATCGGGCGATGGCTGGTGCTGTCGTGTGTTCTGTTATTCGCACTCGTCGTCGGTGCGCGCGCAGAAACGCTCACGCTGGCGACGTACAACGTGGAGAATTACGTCGCCGCGAATCGGATGGTGGATGGCATGTATCGCGAAAACTATCCCAAGCCCGAGGCTGCGAAAGCGGCGTTGCGATCGGTGATTCGCTCACTCGATGCGGATTTACTCGCGCTGCAGGAGATTGGTTCGGAGGCACATCTCGAAGAGCTGCGCCGCGACCTCAAAAGCGAGGGCGTGGACTATCCGTTTTTCGCATGGCTGGAAGCCGCCGACAAAGACCGGCATGTCGCGCTGCTTTCACGACGTCCACTGACTGCGGTGGTGCGACACACCGACCTTACGTTTTCATATCTCGGTCGTGAAACACCGGTGAAACGAGGTTTGCTGGAAGTGCGCATCGCGACGACAGCGGGCGAACTGACGCTCTTCGTTTTTCATCTGAAAAGTCGCTACACGGATGAAGCGAGCGATCCGCAATCGCAGTTGCGACGCGCGGGTGAGGCGGAGGCGATTCGCGATCGCGTGCTGCGCCAGTTTCCCGATCCGTCGAGCGCGCGATTCCTCGTTCTGGGAGATTGCAATGACTCGCCGGGGAGCCGGCCGCTGCGAGCGCTCACGCAACGTGGACGTCGCACCATCGCGCACCTGTTACCTGCGGCGGATTCGCGCGGAGAAACATGGACACACTATTACCGGCGCGAGGATGTGTATTCACGCGTGGACTACATCCTCGCGTCGCCCGCTTTGGCGCCGACGGTTGTGAACGGCGCCGCGGTTATTTGCGATTTGCCGGAAACGGCTGCGGCGAGCGATCATCGCCCGGTGAGCGTGCGTTTGAATTTATCGCGGGCCGAGTGATTCGCGCTCAGAACGGATAACCGACCGAGACGTGCCAGGTACCGCCGGGGTCTTGTGCGCGCGGATTGATGTTGCGTCCGTACTCGACGCGGATCGGTCCAATGATCGTGCGATAACGCAGCCCGAGGCCGATGCTTCCGAGAGGCTTGTCGCCGGGATAATCGCCCAGACGTGCAGCCGCGACGACGTAGTCGCTGAACAACACCAAGGACCATTGCTGCGTGAGCGCTTGTTCGAACTCAAGATTGAGAACGGTGTACGTCTTGGCGCCGAGAAAAGCGCCGTCGGCTGCGCGCGGTGACGCTTCACCATCACCGTAGCCGCGCACGCTGTTTTCGCCGCCGGGATAATAGAGCTTGTTGACGGGTGGCGGTTCGTAGGGAGACGCGCCGAGCGTGAAGATCGCGCCCTGAGAGATGCCGGCGTGAATCCAGCGTTCGGGCGTGAGCTCGATGTGATGCGCGGCCCCCCACTCGAAGCGTTGGTAATCGACTTCGCCGCCCAGTTTTTTGGACGCGAATTCGGTGCGCAGAAACAGACGGTAACCGCGCTTCGGATTGATCGCTTGATCGCGGCGATCGAGCGTGGCGGTAAAATGAATGTTGGCCGAGTTGACGCGACGTTCGTCGATTGGCTGAGTAGCGAGCGTGTTGTTGGTATCGCGCAACGTTTCGAACGTATAACCCGCGCTCACCTCGGGACCGCGACCGCCGAAACGTTTCCGGAACTGAATCGTGCCGCCGTATTCTTCGCGGCGGAAAGAACGCTCGTCGCGCCGTAGCCCGAAAAGTCGCAGCGAGCCGTCGATGCTTTCGCCGAAAATTTCCGGCACCGTGTAGGTGTAATCGCCGCGCGTGCTTTTCATCGATTGCACCGCAAAGACGCGGTCTTGATGCGCGCGTCCCCAGAGGTTGGAGCGACGCAGCTCCACGCCGCCGCGCAGTTGTTCGTAACTGCCGTAACCGAAGAGCACGCTGGCGTCCCACGGATCCGCTTCTTCAAAAACAAACACGACATCGCGCACATCGCCGGTGTCGGGCTCGGTGCGTGTTTCTACCGAACGAAACGCGGACAAACGTCCGAGCCGCAAACGCGCTCGTTCAAGCGCGGTGGGATCAAGCGGATCGCCCGGGTCAACGCGCAGACGACGTTTGATCACGCTGGTGCGTGTGCGTGCGTTTCCTTCGAAACTAATTTCACCGATCGTGACGTGAGGGCCGGCGGCCACTTCGGCGGTGGCCGCGACATCGGTAGCGGTCGGCGTCACGGGCGCCGGAGTCGGTCGGACGCGCACTGTGACATCCGGGTATCCAAGACGATAATACGCGCGCCGCGTCGCCACCGAGGCGTCTTGTCGAATCGCATCGGACCACGGCTGACCGACCATCCCCTGCAACGCGGACACGTTGGCATCGACTTGGGCAGGATCGACCACGGCAAACGAGCGCACCATCCAACGCGGACCTTCGTGCACGGTGACGTCCAATCGCATCGCCGCTTCGGGCTCGGGCAGGGGCGAACTTCTCACCTCCACGCGCGCTTCGCTGTAGCCTTGCAGCAGGAGCATTTCGAGCAGCGTGTTGCGACCGCGACGCAGCACGGAGTCGGAGAATACATTGGCCCGTTTCCCCTGCCACAGGCCGTACGCGGGTTGGAAGAGTTTTTCCGCTTCGTCTGCCTTGAGTGCAGTCAGCCCATGAAAGTGTACCTCCGCGATGTACGAACGCGGGCCGCGCTCGACGTCGAACTCGATCACGTGCGTGCCGGGCTCACGCGGGAACGCGAGATCGAGCGTTTGATCGAAAGAAAACTCCGAGCTCGTTCCATCGAGACGTGTGACGCGCGCGCGCACGCGGGGTTGATGATAACCGTCATCTTCGAGTTCGGAGATGAGCACAAACGCGGCGTTCTCCGCAGCGTCGTCAGAGAGATGTGCGACTTTGCCGGGATTGATGAAGTCGCTCATGAGCCGGCTGACCTCGCGATTGCGGAACAAACCGAGCCCCGAGATCTTGAAGCGCGCGGGCTTCTCCTCCTCGGGAGCGGCGCAGACCGCGGAGACGAGCAATGCGAAGAGAAAATATTTAAGGCATTTCAGCATTCGGTTTCTTTTTGAAAATCAGTCGGCGCTTCACGCCCATGTTGTAGTCGTCGAACTCGTCGATCTCGCCGATAAGCGACCAACGATCGTTGAGCAGATACTCCGCGGAAAAAGTTTCTTTGCCCGACTCCGTCACATTCTCGCCCGAGGTGATGATGAGACGCTCGGCCGCGGTGGGATCGCCGGAGAAGTTCGAGAGCAGACTTTTGCCGAGGTAGAGACCGAGCTGCTGCGCGCGTTGTGTGCCCGAGTAGTTGATGTCGGAGTGCGGCATTTCGCCGGCCATCACCATGAGCAGCACCTGCTCGGAGCTGAGCGAGGGCGTGGACGAAAACACGAGCGTCGGGTCCGACGCCGTGCCGGAAACTTCCATGCGAACATCGTAGCCGAGCGTGCGCGATTCGGCGATCAACGAAAGCTGCGGCGAATACGGATCGGCCTGTGTGAGACGCACGGCGCCGCTCTTCAGTCGCATGGAGACGAATGGAAACGAGACCATGCCTTGATCGAACGTCACCTGTCCGATGGCGTTGGGTTCAAAGAGCGTTCCCGACAGATCGATTTTTCCGGAAACGACACCGGAGAACAGCGGCGTGCGGATGATCAGGAAACGACTGCCGCTCACAGAAAGCGCGAGTTTCCAATCGCGGAACGGTTCGGCCGTGACCGAAAAATACGGCGGGCGCGACGCCGGACCTCCGCCGCGCGTAGGAATCAATGAACGCACATCGCGCAGAAAAAGGCTGTCATGCATAACCACTTTTCCGCCCAGCGTGGTGATGCCGTCGGCTCCGGAAGACACGCGCAGATCGAGATCGCCGCGCATGAGCAGTCCCGTCTGGCGGGCGAGTGGCAGGTTTTTTCCCGTGAGCGCGACGTCCACTTTCAATGGCGCATCGCTCGGATATTCCACCGTGCCGCTGGCCTGGACCGGTTGCCCGCTGGCGAGAGCGGAGAGCGATTTAAGCGAAGCCTTGCGGCCGGAGAAATCCACCTCGGCATTGATCTCGCGAAAACTGCCGAACGGCGTGATCGGGTGCGTCGCCGCGTTGGTGATTTTGAGCGCGCCGCGCATTTCTCCATCCGCACGCACGGCGAGATCGCCGCTCACGCGTCCGGTCGGAGCCAGGGCCGCCGGAAGAAAGGTCGCGAAGGCGGACAGGTCGATATTGGGAATCTGGAAGCTCACCTCGGCATCGCCGCTCCATAAATGCGCGGGATTTTCGATCACCGATTTCCATTGCTCGGGCGAAACCCGTGTTTGTCCCGATGCGGTGAACGCCTGGCCGGCGGCGAGAAACGCGAGCTGCTCAAGTTGGATTGAGCCAGTATCTGAAATGTGAATACGCGCGATGAGGTCGGAAATCGGCGGCAACCGGAAACGCGATGCCTTCAATCCGGCGACGTGCAGATCCAACGAGGCGTCGGGATTCGAGGCGGGACCTTCGACGCGGAGATCAAGGCGAGGCGATTGCAGTTCGAAGCCGCCCGTCGCGGCGGCGGTGTTCCAGAAAGGAGATTCGGGAATCGTGGTGGCGGTGAAGGCCCAGCGACCGTCTTCGATGAACTTCCAGCGGGTGTCGCTCGTCGGAGTCAATTGCAAGGGCAGGCGACCACGCGCATCGACAACCGGGCCGTGAGCATCGCTGATCTGTAAGCGTTCGATGTCCACGCCCGTCGCTGATGTGTTTGCGAGGGCGTCGATGATCGCACGCTGATCGGCATCGGCCTGCACTTGTGCGTGCAACGTCAGAGCGCCGACGAGAACGCCGCTGCTCCAGTCGCCGCGCGCCTCTGCGGAGTCGATTTGCCACGGCGGTGTTTCGGTGGCGACGAAGTCCCGCAGCGTGGTCGACGTAATTCCGGAGGCGATGATTTGGGCGGATGTGGACGACGCGGTGAGTGCGAGTCGCGAGCCATCGGAGGAGAAATCCACGTTTTGGACGCTGAACCCGGAACCCCAGCGAAGCGTTGCCGGTGTCGTCAGCGTGAGCGAGCGTTCGCCGGCGAGCGCGAGCGTCGCTTCTTCGATCACAGCTTCTTTGGGGGAAAGTTTTCCGCTCGCTTTGAGCGAAGAATCGCCGGTGCGCGATTCCAGTTCGAAGTTGCCGTTGTCTGCGCCGGAAGCGGTCCAGCGAGCGGAAAGTGAAACCGGGTGCGGCAGCTCGGTGCTCAGTTTTTCAACCTCGAGTTGACCCTTGTGCTCGATCACCGGCCAGGCGCCTTCCGCTTCCGCAGAGAGAGAAAACTTCTCGAAAGTCGTACCCTCGGGCAACCAGCGCGCGAGCGCGGCAGGATGAAGTTCTGCCGCGACGCGGCCGTTGTGGAGACGGCGCTCTGCGATATCCCAACGGCCGCGCACATCGGCAAGCGAGCCGTCGCCAAACTCCAAGCGCGACTCTTTGATCGTGAGCTGCGGCCACGCGAGTTCGGCTTCGAAAGAAGCGCGTGGAAGATCGACGTCGGCCGCGCGCACCTCGCTGGCTTCGAGCGAAGCGGTCAACCGCGGTTCGCGGTCGGACGAGGGATCGACGTTCATGCGCCCGGTGATCTTTCCCGCGAGTCCGTCGCGCAACGGCAGCTGCGCGAGATCCGCATCGAGTGAAAATTGAGAAGCGCCGGAGAGAATGTGACCGCTGCGATCGATGACGACGGGCGCGAGCAAACGTGCGACCGCGCCGGGCAGACTGATATCCAGTTTTTGGATACGCAGCTCGGCGGGATCGCCCGCGCCGGCGAGATCCGCCGAAAGCGGAGGAACGCCGCGGGCTTCGTCGGTTTGTCCGGATACTTGGAGTTGCCAGGTGAAGCGGTTGTTTTGCCAGTGCAGCCGGCCGGTGGTGGCGAGCGCGGGATATTGCGTCTCGACGCGCAGAAGCGAACCGGGAACGGCGAGGGACTCTGCGGAAATTTCCGCTTCGCGAGGAATCCAGCCCTGCTCGGGAAAAACGGCTCTCAGTGGCAATGCGCCGCCCCAGAGATGAAGTGAACCGGCGAGGGTGTTCTGCTCGCTGGCCACTTGAAGCTTCCAAGTGTCTTCAACGTGCGTGGCGACCAGCGCGAGCGCTTCGGTGTCCGCGTGCCATTGACCCTCGACGCGGAAATCCTGGTCGCGCCAGTGAAGTCCCTCGAGCTGCAGCCGTCCATCACGTGCTGACCAGCGCGCGCGATCGACCTTGAGCGATTGATCGTTCCAGGCGAGTTCGCCCGCGCCGGCTTCCGCGGCGGGAACCCATTGCTGCAGCGTTGGCAAAACTTCTCGGAGAAGGCGGCGAAGAGCGGGCCAGCCATCGATCGAGGACGACGTTTCGTTTTTCGCGGAAACTGCTTCACGCAGTCGCACCTGCCACGAATCGACCGCGATGGCGCCCGGTTCATCGAAGGCGCCGCGCCACAACCAGACGAGCGGCGTGTCTGCCTCCAAGCGGCGCACATCGGCCTCCACGCCCTCGCTGCGCACGCGCACATCGTTCAACGCGAAGCGCGTATAGCCGATGCGTTGAAAGCTCTGGAAAGAAACGCCGTTGCGTGTGAGCGTGCCGCGCGCCGCGTGGATCCACCACCAAGGCGACAGCAGGACGACGACCGCGATCAATGCCCCCAACAGGCAGACGAGGCGAAGCCAGCGGCGTAAACGAGAGCGGGGCGGACGGTCGGGCATGCGGCGAATGAAAGAGTCGGCGGGTTGAGGGCAATCGTTCGTTAAAGAACGTATCTGCGCGCGGTTGTGTAGTGAAAAATGGATACGTTTCTCGCGGACGTGACGGATGTTCGGCGATTCGCACATCGCGACGAGAACTGGAGGCGACATCTGGTTCTTGCCGCGATGTGTGCGGGCGGGCACGCTGGCCGGTTTTCATGGACTGGATCGTCGCCAGCTTGGTTTCGGCCTTCTTTCTCGGGTGTTACGACCTGAGCACAAAACACGCCGTGCGCGATAACGCGGTGCTGCCCGTGTTGTTCTTCGCCAACGTATGCAGCGCGAGCGTGTGGCTGCTGCTCATGATGGTCGCGCGAAACGCACCGGATGCGCTGCCGGAGATCATGCACGTGCAACCGCTGACGTGGACGCAGCACGGCCTGATGCTGATCAAATCAGTCATCGTCGCGTCGTCGTGGATGTGCTCGTACTTCGCGGTGAAACACCTGCCGGTTTCGATCGCGTCGCCGATTCGGGCGACGGGACCGGTGTGGACATTCATGGGCGCGCTGCTGGTGCTCGGCGAACGTCCGAACGCGATGGAAATCGCAGGCGTGGCCACGACGTTGGTGTCGTTTGTCGGGTTGTCGTTCGCGGGCCGAAAAGAGGGCATCCATTTTCACAAGGACAAATGGATCGGCTGGCTCGTGGGTGGCACGCTGCTCGGCGCAGTGAGCGGGCTCTACGACAAGTTTCTGCTCGGCCGAATTGGTTTCACCGCAGCGACGACGCAGGCGTGGTTTTCGATTTATCTGGCGATCTTGTTTCTACCACTGGCGATCGGTTGGAAACTGCGCTGGTGGCCGCGCAATGTGTTTCACTGGCGCTGGAGCATCCTGCTCGTGTCGTTCGGACTGCTGATCGCGGACTTCATATATTTCAACGCGCTGCGCGATCCCGATGCGCTGGTGTCCATCGTATCGAGCTTGCGACGCGGCAGCACACTCGTCGCCTTCGCGGGCGGGCTGTGGCTTTATAAAGAAACGAATGGCCGCGCCAAACTTCCCGCGGTGCTGGGTGTGCTCGCCGGTATCGTGCTCACGATGATCGGCGAGTCACACGGATGAGGCGGTGCGGCGCTCAGCGTTTGGCGGGCGCGGTGAGTTCGACGGTGTGGCGCGGCACGAGTTCGAGCGCGTCGAGCGAAAGTGCGACGCCTTGCGCATCATACGCGGGGTTCACGTCGGTCGGCAGATGAATGGGCGCGTCTTTCGACAGCGGCAAAATCCAGAGCAGCAATTCATCGTTGGCCGTGAGCGATCCGAGTCGGGCGAGACCGAGATCGAAAGGTTCGCCGTAATAAAACTGATCCGTCACGACGCGGCCGTTGAGCGTGAAGCGAGCGACGTCGCCCGTGTAGCGTACGCGCAGAAGCGGATTCGGAGTGGCACCGACATTTTCGGGGAAACGAATACGCCAGACCGCAGCTTGCTCGAAATCTTCGGGCAACGGCGCGGCGGCGACGGGTTTCGGAGCGCGTCCAAGTGGAATCGTGCGCGCAGGACCGGCGTCGCGGATTTTCTCGGCGACGATGGCGGCAGACGCATTACTCGTCACGGCGGCGGTGAAGCGCTGACCAAGACCGGCGTCGTTTTTCGCGAGGGGCGCGGACGCAGAAATGTTTTCGACCGCGGGATAAATGCTCACCGAAAGATCCGCGGGCTGCGATGCCGTGAGGCGCACACGCTCGCCGTCGATCACGAGCCCGGCGCGGGTTTGGAAGGCGCGGTCGCGGCCAAGCCAGTGACCTTTCCACAAGGCGAGTGAGTCCGCTTCGTTGAGTAGCACGAGACGGACATGGCCGGACGCCGTGGCGATGGTGGCAAAAGGCGAATTGCTCGGACGCACGCGCGACGCGAGCGAACGACGCGACTCGTTCGTTTGCGTGAAGAGTGCGCTCTCGATCTTGCCGCCTTCGACAAGAAACTCCGCGGGCACACCCGGAGTTTCGGCGAAGAAGAACGTGCGGCCGCTGTCGTCATCGACAAAACACACGAGCTGCGCGGTGGCGTGGATGAGTCGCGCGTCTTGGCCGAGTTCGAGATTAAACGGCCAGACAAAACGTGCGCCGGCGGGAATATCGACAGGCTGCGCGGGAAACGTGAGAGCGCCGTCGGCGAGTTTGAGCGCGAACTGTACGCCGCTTTTCGCGGGAAGGTCTTTGAGCCGCTCGTAATTGTTGACGAATACATAACCCGAACGGCCATCGGAGCGGACCGACCAGCGCAGTGTATCCAAATCGTCCCTACCGGCCGGACGCTGATCGGGAAGCACGGGCGGCATCGTGGCGAGCGACGCGCCGAAATCGCGGAGGAAAAGATGCAGGCGGCGCAGCAGATGATAGTGCGGACGAATCTGACCAAACTCGCCGAGCGGCGCCTGGAAGTCGTAGCCCATCGTGGGCATGTCGTTCCAGTTGGTGATGACGGTGGATTGATTTTCCTCGAGCGTGATGCCGGTGTGGCTGACCGGATTGGTGCCGCCGTGGTACATGTAGTAGCCGGGCAAATTGGAGCCGGAACCGAGTTTCACGAGCGTGGTGGACTCGATGTCGGCCGGATACATGCGAATGCGACGATGGTACGCGCTCATCATGCCGCCGCCCATTTCGCAGGTGAGATACGGATAACGATGCACATCGGGACCGTCCTTGGCCTCGCGTTTGCCGAGCGCTTCGTTGGCGATGTTGGCGTCTTCGCGCAGCAGCGAGAAATGAAAGCCTGCCCAGTAGTTGCCGGGCATGGCGGTGATCTCGCGATCCCAGAAACCCTCGGCGTACACGCCGTAAAGCGGAAGAATTTCGCCGAAAGGCATCGGCGTGCGCAGACCGGGCCAACCGGTGCGCGTGTAGTAAGGCGCGTCGAGGCCGACCTCGCGCGCGATTTTTTTCAACGAGAGCAAATGCTCCGCGGGACCGCCGTATTCATTTTCCAACTGCACGGCGACGACCGGACCGCCGTCCTTCCACAACAAGCCGTCGAGTTGCGCGGCGATCTCGCGATAAAGGATGCGCGCTTTTTCGAGATAGCCGGGATCGTCGGTGCGAACCTTCCACTCGCGATTGAGCGCCCAGTCGGGAATGCCGCCATTGCGCACTTCGCCGTGACACCACGGACCGCAACGCACGACCGTCGTGAGACCGACCTCGTGGCACGTTTGGATGAAGGCGCGGAGATTGCGACGACCCGACCAATCGAAGCGTCCCTCGATTTCTTCGTGATGACTCCAGAAAACATAGGTCGCGAGGATGTCGATGCCGCCGGCTTTGATTTTAAGAAGCTCTTCGCGCCACTCGGATTCCGGATAACGCGAATAATGAAACTCGCCCATCACCGGAGTCCACGGTTTGCCGTCGCGCAACAAACTCCGCGAATCCAGCGTGAGCGTGACGCCCTGCGGATTTCGGGCGGTTCCCATGCGGAAGGTTTCCTGCGCGGGCGCCGGAGCTGCGGGAATGGTCGCCGTGAGCGGTTCGGCCGAAAGGAGCGAAGGCATCGCGGTCGAGACGACGGCGGCACAAAGACAAGGAGCAAGGCGGGAAGTCATGGCTGCAAAGGGTTGGGGTGAAGACGTCACTTGAGACGCGTTGGGAGCACGGGGAAACCTGCGAAGAATCACACAGTCAGGCATGGACGCGTGCGCAATCAAGATACCGCGCATTTTGGCTTTATGCGCCGACCGATTCTCGGGTTAGTGGAAACATGTTATCGATCATCTCGAGTCCGATCCCGGAGCCAGACACGACGCTGCGCGAAATCGCGCTGCGCGTGGATCGCCTGAAACTGGCGAAACGCATCTGGCGCGGAACCGCGGAGGACGGCCGCGAATTTGGCTTCGAACTCGGGCGGCCGCTCAGGCACGGCGACACGTTCTGGCAAACAGCGGATGCGCGTTATGTGATCCGGCAGGAGGAAGAAGCTGTATTGGAAATCCCACTACAAATGGCGCCGTCGGCCGCGGCGGGCGTGGGCTGGGCGGTCGGCAATCTTCACTTGGAACTGATGTCGGAACCGACGCGCCTGCTGACGCCGGACGACAAAGCGGCGCGGCAGTTGTTGGAGCGCATTCAAATCCCGTACCGCGAAACGCGTGCGATTTTCCGCCCTGGACGCTTTGCGCGCGGAGAAGTGGCAGGAAACTTGCAGAGTCGCGTGGATGAGCTCGGGCCCAGCCATAAACATTAAACCCACTGTCTCCGCCGAGATGGAAGCGCGCGAAGAAAGCACGGTGTCGGACGTCGCCTGGCTGGCGGGAATGCTCCAGCTGGGAGATACATTTTATCCGACCGGCGCTTACGCGCATTCGTACGGGCTGGAAGGCATGGTGGAAGCAGGCGCGGTATGTAATCGCGACGACCTGCGGACCTTCCTGTCGGGATCGGCGCTGCCGACATTGCGCCAGATGGAATTGCCGCTCGTGGTGCACGCGTGGCGGGCGTTGGGAGGCGCGGAAAATGCGCAGCCCGATTGGGGCGCGGTCGGCGATTTGTGCGTGCTGGCGTCGGCGCTGAAGACCGCGAAAGAAGCGCGATTCGCGGCGGAAAACATCGGACGTCAACGCGTGGAGCTCGCCGCGAAATTGCGCGGACACCCGCTTGCGGTGGAGTTTGTGCGACGCGCGGAAGCGGAGGGCTGGCCTTATTCGCCCTCGATCGCGGCGGCGCTGGAAACGCAGGTGCTCGGGGCGCCGTTGGACGCGGCGCTGGCGTCGGTTTTTTATGCAAACATCGCCGGACTTCTCGCGGCGGCGATGAAACTGCTGAGGTTGGGGCAAAACGGTTGTCAGACGTTGCTCACCGAAATGATGACGCGCGTGAACGAAATCGTGCGCGAAGCGAAGCGAGTGCCGCGCGAAGAAATCGGTTGGTTTAATCCCTGGCTCGACATCGCCGCAGCCAGACACGAACGCGCGGCCGCGCGGTTGTTTATTTCATGAGCGAATGAAATCTATTTTTGGACCACAGCGACACAGCGAGTTCGGCGGTGAAGATGAGATCTCTCTGTTTTTGGGCTGTGACTTCTGCGCCTCTGTAGTTCTTCTAAATTTATGACGCGTCCTCCTCGAATCGGTGTGGGTGGCCCCGTGGGCTCCGGGAAAACCATGCTTTGCCTCAAACTCTGCGAGCAACTCCGCGAACGCTACAGCATGGCGGTCGTCACCAACGACATCTACACATCGGAGGACGCGCGCTATCTGAAGGAAGCAGGTGCGCTGGCGCCCGAGCGCATCGTGGGTGTGGAGACGGGCGGATGTCCGCACACCGCGATTCGCGACGATACCACGATGAACGAACAAGCGGTGCAGAGTTTGGAGAAAACGTTTCCCGATTTGCAGTTGGTTTTGGTCGAAAGCGGCGGCGACAATCTCACGGCGACGTTTTCGCCGGAGTTGGTCGATGCGTTCATCTATGTGCTCGATGTCGCCGAGGGTGAAAAAATGCCGCGCAAAGGCGGGCCCGCGATCAAGTACAGCGACCTTTTGCTGATCAATAAAATCGATCTCGCTCCGTATGTGGGCGCGGATCTCAGCGTGATGGAGCGCGACGCAAAAGCGCAGCGCGGATCGCGTCCGTTTATTTTCTGCGACCTGAAGAGCGGAAAAAATCTCGAAGCGATCATCGCGTGGATCGATCGCGAAGTGATGTTTGGAGCGAAAGGAAACGCACCGACGACAGCGGTATGGCGTGACGCATGAGCGAGTTTGCCGGACATCTGCGACTGCGCGCGGAAACGCATGAAGACGGAAAAACGGTGATCGTGCGCCAATCGTTTCGCGCGCCGTTTCATGTCGGAAAATCGTATTGGGACGAAGACGGTCAAACGCTGCGCGTGCAGGTGGTGAATCCGACCGCGGGGATTCTCGAAGGCGATCGTTTGGAGACCGACGTGAGCGTGGGCACGAACGCGGCCTTGCTCGTGACGACACCGAGCGCGAGTCGTGTTTTCCACATGCGCGCCGGCGAAGCGGTGGCATCGCAGCGCTTCGCGGTGGAGCGTGGCGGTTGGTTGGAATTTTTGCCCGAACCTTTGGTGCCGCATCAGGCGTCGCGCTACCGCCAGGTGACGGAGATCGAGGTGGCCGAAGGCGGCGAACTCGCGTTTGCGGATTTGCTGATGCCGGGACGACTCGCGCGCGGTGAAGCGTGGGCGTGGTCGCGCTTAAAGCTCGAGCTCAGCGTGCGCGTCGGCGGCGAACTGATCTTGCGCGAACGACTCGATCAAAGCGGCGAAGAGCTGAGCACCTTGGCGGCGCTCGCTCGCGTGGGCGGCGAGCGGAAAGGTGAAGAGGGAAGGGCGAACGGTGAAAACGAGACGACGGGCAATGCGTGTTGTTTTGGCAATATCGTGCTCGTGTCGCGTGCGCTCACGGACGATGGCGCCTGGCGCGAGAAGATCGAGGCATTGCATGGACCACGCGCCTGGATTGGCGTGAGCGCGTTGCGCGGGAATCGCGGCGGCTGGAGTCTTAAGATAATCGCCGGCGACGGCGCGGAGTTGCGACGCGTGATGACGGCAGCGCGTGAAATTTTGGCCGAGAAGTTACCCCGTATGCAGACATCGCTGCGACGCGTGTAATTTCAAAGCCGCGAATGGACGCCAAGGAACGCGAATGGCGCCGTCGAAGTATTTTCGCGTTAACGCGAGCGACGCGCGAGGCGCCAGGCGACGGCCGCTGCGCAGAGGCCGCCGAGCAGGAGAACGAGCGGATTGTCCCAAAGTCCGTGTCCGTGGAAGTCCCAGATCAATTCGTGTCCATCGTGACCAGGATGCGCGACGGCGAGCGCAGGCAGAGCGAGAAAAAACGCGGAGAGGAAACGGGCGGTTTTCATGAGGACTAAATGGCGTCGATTTAGCAGGAGGCGGGCCAGGAGATCGGGCGGAGTTCTTTTTTCGAACTTCCGTCTGCACCAGAGTCAAACTAGCGATCAGAGTTAGAAGCGACGCATAAATGCCTCAGATGATCAAAACCAACCGCGGCTATGGGCGAGGGGACGTCCGACGGAGGCGTCGGTCCAATAAAGACCACTGACGACGAGTTCGACTTTGTAGTCAGGCGCGTACTTCCAATTCGCGAGCGCCTTTTCGAGAATCGGGTTGGCCTCCGCGACGATGCGATTGCGGAGAGCAACCGTCGACGAAAGCGATTGCTCGCCGGCAGTGGTTAGCACGTCGACAAGTCGGGCACGCAGACGTGCGTCGAGCCGCCGAACCAGCGATTCGATTTCGTAAGGGGAGCCACTCGTTTCGCGGACAGGATTGATAATAACGGCGAGGCTAACGTGCAGATTTTGATAGAGAGCGCGACTGCCTTGGAGCGGTAGCGAAATGACGATTTCGTCGAGTTCGACATTCGCTCGATCGCCGAGCATTGACGCGTACGACGTCGGCTGAGCGGTAGCGGGACTGTGAACGCATCCGGCACTCAGCATGCCGAATGAGGCGCACAACAAAACCAAGGGGAGTTGAGGGGTGTTTTTCATGCAGGAAAGCGACCGCGCAGCGAATAGGACCTCACCCGATCTTTAATGTGCCGAGGAGTTGTTTGGTGAGGAAGGCGGTTTGGGCGGCGCTGACTTCTTTCAGACCTTTTTGCGCGAGGGTGATCAGGCTTTGGAGTTGCTCGTGCGTGAAGGTCGATTCTTCGCCGGAACCCTGGACTTCGACGAATTTTCCCTGGCCGGTCATGACGATGTTGAAGTCCACTTCGGCGTCTTTGTCTTCGACGTAAGCGATGTCCAAAAGTTCGCGTCCACCGACGACCCCCACGCTGACGGCGGCGACCGAATCGAGCAGCGGGTTTTCCGCGATGCGTTTCGAGTCGATAAGTTTTTGGATGGCCAAACGCGTCGCGAGGTAGGCGCCGGTGATGGATGCGGTGCGCGTGCCACCGTCGGCTTGAAGCACATCGCAATCGAGCCAGAGCGTGTTCTGGCCGAGTTTTTGAAGATCGATCACGGCGCGGAGCGAACGACCGATGAGGCGCTGAATCTCGACCGTGCGTCCATCGATCTTGCCGCGCGAGATGTCGCGCGATTTCCGCTCATGCGTGCTGTAGGGGAGCATCGAATACTCCGCGGTGAGCCAGCCGCCTTTGACGCCCTGCTGTTTCATCCACGTGGGCACGCCGGGCTCGATGGTGGCGGCGCAGATGACGCGCGTTTTGCCGAAGCTCACTAAGACCGAGCCGGTCGCGTGCGGGGCGATATCGGCTTCGAAGGTGATCGGGCGGAGTTGGTCGGCGGCGCGGCCATCGAGGCGGGAAGTGGAGGACATGCGAGAAACGTTGCTGGAAACAAATCGCGGAGGGCGAGAGGGAAAAACGACGGAACGCGCGGTGATTATTTTTTCCGCCACGTGGCGATGAACATACCGTTGGCGTCGAGTTGATGCGGCCAGAGAAACACCTGCGTGTCGGCAAATAAATCCGTTTCGCCGACGGCGCAGGCAGGACTCGCGAGCGTGGATGCCGACGACGTGCGGGAGAAAACCGGGACGGGCTCGAACTCCGGATGCGCCGCGGTGAAGGCGTTGGCAATCGCGGTGGTTTCGCTGCGCGTGAGAGTGCAGACCGCGTACACGAGACGACCGCCGGGTTTGATCGAACCGGCCACATGCTCGAGCAGCTGCGCCTGAATCGTCGAGAGCTCCGCGACGTCTCTTTCGGTCGCGGTCCATCGCGCATGAGGATTGCGCTGCCAAGTGCCGGTGCCGCTGCACGGCGCGTCGACGAGCACGCCGTCGAATTTGGTTTTGGTGGGTAAACGTGAAGAGCCGTCCCACAGCGCGGCGCGGAAGTTAAAGATGTGTGCGCGGGCCGCGCGTTTTTTCAGCGTCTGCAAACGACGCGCCGAACGATCGGTGGCCCAGAGCAGACCTTTGTTGAGCATCTGGTCCGCGAGATGAAGCGTCTTGCCGCCTTCGCCGGCGCAGGCGTCCCACCATGTCTGGCCCGGCAACGGTGCCGCCGCGAGGCCGACCATTTGCGACGCGAGATCCTGGATCTCGAAAGCGCCTGCGTGGAAGGCCGGCGTGAGAAATAAATCCTGCATGCCGTGATAACGCAGCGCATCCGGGGCGATCGGCAGATCGTAGTTCGCGGAGGGATTCGTGGACATCGAGGTTTTGCCAGCCGCGACGACGTCGCAATCGCCGAGCTGCGAAGCGAGTTTGAAGGCGGTGCCGGGACGCGCGCGAAGCCAGAGCGACGGAAGACGTTGAAGTTGGCGCAGCGTTTCCAGCGGCCAATCGATCTCGCTGCGCGACCACTCGGGCACCGCGCGCGCGGCGAGTGCTTCGGGTTTGATCGAAGCGGGATTGGCTTCGAATCGCTCCTGTAGCAGCAGCGCGTGATCGAGTTGTTTTTGCGCGGACTGCTTCGTATCGAGCCATTGCAGCCAACGAAAATACGTGAACACGGCTTGGCTGATCGCGCGTTTTTCGCGGGGGCCCACGCGACGGGCATGGAGAAAATATTTTCGCAGCGCGGCATCGGCCGGAAGATCAGGCGCGATGGTGGAAAGGATGCGCGCGGCGTGGTTAAGCGTGACGGAATCGGACATGAGTCGCATCAGGAAACACGTGCCGGCGCGGAAAGGAAAGGGGGATTGTCAGTAGGTTTGAGCGCGTCGGGTCCAATAGGGATGTTGTGCAAAAACGAAAACCGCCGGCGCCCCGGGAAATCGCCCGGTAACACGTCCGGACCGCCGCCTCATGGCGCGGTCGCGACGAACTCACTAGGGTATCAACATGGCAATCAAAACTCCTTCACAACAGTCGTCCCTGCGCTCCGTTCCTGCCGCCAAAGAAATCCCGGCGGATAGCCGCCAAGGTAAGATCAGTGAAACGGCAGCCCATGAAGAAATTGCCCGTCGCGCTCACGAGTTGTGGGAGCAAGAAGGGCGTCCGGAAGGCCGCGATTTTGATCATTGGATCGAAGCGGAGCGCCAGCTGCGGGGTGCGCCGGCTCAACCGGAATCGACTGCCGATGCGCGAGCAGAAGCCCGTGCGATCAAAGCTTCTGCCGAGCGACGCGCCCGCGGATCGTTGCACTGAGCGTGGCGGCATGTTGCTGCGAAGGCGCGTTGACTGGTTGAGCCGAGCGCTTGACCGGTGCCGTGGATTTATTTGGCGTCGGGGGGCCGCGAAATAGAGAATCGCGGCATTTATGTTCAAACAACGCACGCCTCGATGGATCTTGACGGGCGCCTTCATGCTCGCGCTGGGCGCCGGCGCGATCAATGCCGTCGGTTTTCTCGGTGCTCACCACCAAGGCATTTCCCACATGACCGGCACGGTGTCGCTCGTGGGCACGCGTGTGGCGGCGTTGGAGTGGGCTGAGGCGCTGGCGGCTTTGTTGATGATCGTGTGTTTTTTCGCGGGGGCGTTTCTCAGCGGTTTTGTGATTCGCGAAAACACGCTGCGCATGGGGCGGCGTTACGGCGCGGTGCTCACGATCGAAGCGGCGGTGCTGCTGATGGCGACGTATCTCTTTGAAGGCGGCAGCTGGACCGGTGCGTATTTCGCGGCCGCGGCCTGCGGCATCCAAAACGCGATGGCCACGAGTTACAGCGGGGCGGTCATTCGCAGCACGCACGTGACCGGTATCGTGACCGACGTGGGTATCGCCTGCGGTCATGCGCTGCGCGGGGCGAAGGTGGATTGGGCGCGGATGCGGCTCTACGGGGTGATTTTCAGCGGGTTTGCCCTGGGCGGAATCGCGGGCGCAGCTGGGTATTTGAAATTTGGATACAGGATGCTTTATTTTCCCGCATGCCTGAGCGGTTGCACGGGACTCGGCTACACGCTGTACAAACAATGGCAGCGCTATCGCAATACGCGCGCCGCCTGAAGAGGAATCATTCGCGCCAGGTGAACGCGTGACAAAGCGCGACGCCCGCGGCGTCGGCTTCGTCGAAAGCGAGCGTGCGACCGTGGCCGAGGAGGCTCATGACGGTGCGAGCCATCTGTTCTTTGCTCGCGCGGCCGGCGCCGACCACAGCCTGTTTCACACGGAGCGGAGGGTATTCGAAAATGGGTTTATCGTGCAGCGCGACGGCCGCGATCGCGGCTCCGCGGGCGGCGCCGAGGATCTGCGCCGTCTGAAAATTCTGCACGTAGATGGTTTGTTCGAGCGCCACATGACGGATGTCGAAGTCGGCGACGAACGCGCTGACCGCGCGATGAATTTCCGCGAGCGCCTCCGCCATCGAACGCTTCGCCGACACACGCACCGTTAAACACCGCAGCAGCACCGGCTGACGTCCCGGCGTGAACTCGATCAATGCGAGACCTGTGCCGCGCAAACTAGGATCGATGCCCAGCACGCATCCAGCAAAGGGAGCACGCGTGAGCGAAGGCGCGACCTTGCGCGTGGAGGATGGCGCACGAAGAGAGACGGTGCCATCCTCGCGAATCTGGCCGGCGAGTTTAGCGGCCCAAAGCTGGCGGACATTCTGACGCGGCATGAAGCGGATAAAGAGGAGGATCAGGCAGGATGAACAGGAATTTGCGGTGGACGCGCGCGATGATTTCCGCGTCGGTTCTTCACCAGAAAAGCATCTTGGCGCCGGTGAGAGCGCTGAGGGCGAGGGCGAGGTTTTCGAAGACGTTTTGGTTGATGCGTGGTAACAGTGCACGGCCGAACAACGCGCCGCCGATGACTACGGGCGCGAGCAGGAGGTTGAGCTTGGCGCTGTCCACGGTGATGAGACCGAGGTCGATCATGAAGGGGACTTTGAACCAGTTCAGGATCATGAAGAAAATCGCGCCGGTGCCGACGAACTCGAATTTCGGCAATCGCATCGCGAGCAGATAAACCGCCATGAGCGGACCGGCGGCGTTGGCGATGAGTGTGGTGAAACCGGCGAGGATGCCGATCGTGGGAGCGAACCATGCGCCGTGTTGATCAGCGGTCTGCGAGGTAACCGCGGAGGCGTTTCTGCGGCGGCGCCAAAGGTGCATCAGCACCATCGCGAGGATGATCGCGCCCACGATGACACGCGCCTGCTGATCATCGATGCGTCCCATCGCCAGCCAGCCGGCGAGTACGCCAAGCGCTGTCCAAGGAAACAGTTTCCACAGAAAACGCCATTGTGTGTGGCGACGGTAGGAGAGCACCGCCACGACATCACCGACGATGAGCAGGGGGAGAATTAATCCACTGACTTGTTTCGTGTGGCCGGGAAAAATCTGCGTGAACAACGCGACCGCGAGCAAGGTGAGGCCACCGATGCCGGTTTTGGAAAAACCGATGATCCCTGCGCCGATGAAGGCGAAGATCCATTGCCAGAGTCCGAGATTCATGACGTGTGGGGCGCGAATGTACCGGCGTTGACGGAGAAAATTTGCCAGTCTCCGAGCGACGCGTCCGGCGTCGTGGTTCCGGTGGCGATGACTTGGCGGCCGGGCCCAAGTGCGTCCCAGAATCGGCGCCGGCGCGCAGGATCGAGTTCGCCCAACACATCGTCGGCGAGGAGCAACGGTTGTACGCCGGTGCGGCTGAAAAGAAACTCCACCTCGGCGACGCGAAGGGCGATGGCGAGACTGCGTTGCTGACCTTCGGACGCGAATTCGCGCGCGGCACGTCCAGCCACCGTGAGCTCGCAATCATCGCGATGCGGACCGGTCAGCGTGGTTTTCATCACGAGATCGCGCGAACGGTGACGTTCAAACCACGCGCTCCATGCGGCGCCGTCGGCTGCGGTGGCGTCCGGCGCATACGCGAGTCCGGCCGGTTCCGCATCCCCTGAAATGCGCGCGTACGCGGCGGCGACGTGCGTACTCAAAATTTGGATACCGGCGGCTCGCAGGACGCAGAGTTCCGCTGCAGCGGCGGCGAGCGGCTGTTCGAAGGCGAGCAACTCCGCGGGAGATGCAGCGCGTTTCAGCAGGGCGTTTCGTCCGGCGAGTGCGCGATGATACGACTGCAGAACGGAGAAGTAATGCGCATCGGTCGCCGACAGCGCGAGATCGAGCCAACGTCGACGCGCACCGGGCGAACCGCGCACGAGGAGTTGATCCTGCGAGGAGAAAACGACCGTGGGGAAATGTCCGAGATAGTCGGCGAGGCGCGCGACACGTTCGCCATCGCACACGACTTCTTTGCCGCCTGTGCGAAGTTTGATGAGCACCTGTGTGTCGCCGCGGCGTTCATGCGTGAGTTCGCAGGCGATGGCCGCTTCGGGCTGTCCATATGCGATGAGCGCGCGATTGTCGGTTGTGCGAAAGGAGCGGAGCGCAAAAAGAAAACCGGCGGCTTCGAGCAGATTGGTTTTCCCCTGACCGTTGGAACCGACAAAAAAATGGCGGTCGCCCTCAAGGCGGAGATCCGCGAACGGGATGTTACGAAAGTTCTGAAGCGTGATCCGGCGAAGGCGCATCAGACCGAAAAGGGTGAAGGGGGAAGCGTGAAGCGTGAAACGCCGGAACGAGCCCGAGCATTTTTCAACGCAGGCAGCCGAACGTCGGAAGAGGGCGCGGACATGGTCAGAGTTTGATCACGTTGTCGGGCGGAACGATCTCGGCGGCGACCGCGACGATCGCTTCGCGCAACGCCTGCCAGTCGGCTTCTGTAGTGCTCCAGCCACTACTGATGCGAATGACACGTCGGGCTTCGTCGGCGGGAACGCCCATCGCGGCGAGCACGTGCGAAGGACCTTCCTTGCCCGTCGCGCAAGCGGAGCCGGTGGAAATGGCGAACCCGCGTTTATCGAGTTTGGCGACCCAGCGCGTATTTTCGGCGTGAGGCAACAGGAGCGAAACGGTGTTCCAAAGACGATCGGCGTCCGGCGCGATCACGCGAGCGTTGGGAAGCGAGGCGATGATTTCGCGTTCAAACTCGCGGCGCCAACGCAGCCGCTCTTCTTCGAGAAACACCTTCGATTGTTCGGCCTCGGCCAGAGCGGCGACGGCGGCGGCGATCGAAGGGAGATCTTCGGTGCCGCCACGATGACCACGTTCCTGCGCGCCGCCGGGTTGGGATGCAAACGAGTCGGCTTGCGGCGCGAGCACGAGAAAACCCGCGCCTTTGGGTCCGCCGAATTTGTGTGCGGACGCGATCAGCCAGCCGACTTCGCCCAAACCGGAACCGGGGAGTTTTCCAAGCCATTGCGTGGCGTCGCAGAGATACGCGCGCCGACGTGCGTCGCAGAGTTGGCTGATCTCCCGCCAAGGCTGGATCACGCCGGTTTCGTTATTGGCCGCCATGACGGCGACACCGGCGATCGAAGTGTTTTCGTTGAGGAGTTTTTCCAGCGCGTCGACGCGCACAACACCGTCGCTCGTGATCGGAAGCATGACGATGCGATCGGCGAAGAAACGGCGTGCGGCTTCCAGCACGCAGGGATGTTCGGTGGGATTGAGCGCGATGCGCGCGTCCGTGGGAAACGTTTGTCTCCAATAATTGAATACAGCGTGGGCGCCTTCGGTCGCGCCGGAGTTGAAGACGATGCGCTCGGGGAGGGCGTTGAGAAAGCCGGCGAGGCGTTCGCGGGCGGCGTCGAGGCGAATACGCGCGCGGGCGGCGTCGCGCGTCGGGCTGGACGGGTTGTGCCAAGCCTCGTCGCTGAGCCGCAGCCACGTGTCGCGGGCGACCGTGTTGAGTGGTGCGGTGGCGTTGTGATCGAAATACGGCATGGGCGCGTGCGCGCGAGAAAGCGCGGAAAGACCAGTGATTGAGGACCGGTGAACAATGACCAGTGGAAAATCTGCGGCGTGAACGTCGGCTGTGCGCGTCCGGCGCCGCGATGCGGAGTGCACGCGGATGATATTTTTCGCTTCGCCTCCGCGCGCGGGTGCTGTTGAACAGCGGCTTCCATGAACCTCGAAAAATCCCTGGGTGAAACCATCCGCGTGCTGGAGTCGCTGAAAACGATCGAGTCTGAGATCGAGCGCGCGAACGAACTGATTTCGCAAACCCTGAAGGCCGGCGGGAAGTTGTTGATCTGCGGCAACGGAGGCAGCGCGGCCGAGGCGCAGCATTTTTCGACGGAACTCGTGGGACGTTATTTCAAAAATCGACGCGCGCTCCCCGCGATCGCGCTCAACGCCGACGGCACGTTAATCTCGTGCATCTGCAACGACTATGGTTGGGAGTCGGCGTTTTCGCGTCAGGTGGAAGGACTCGGTCAGCCGGGCGATCTGGTGATCGTGATCAGCACGAGCGGCAACTCGGCGAATATCCTCGCGGCGTTGCATGCGGCGCGTGAACGCGGGCTGAAAAGCGTGGCGTTGCTCGGACGCGGCGGCGGTAAAGCAAAGGGGCTCGCGACGGTCGATGTGATCGTGCCGGGCGAATCGGGACGCGCGGCGCAGGAAGCGCATTTGTTTTTGATCCACCATTTCTGCGATCGCATCGACGCGGAGAATTGAGGCGTAAGCTCCGCGGGAACGTCGGTTGTGGGCCGGCTCTCGGAAATGCCGGCCTCATTGCTCAAGTACAAAAAACCGCGCCGGGTAAGCGCGGTTTTTTGTGAGAGAAGAACGTCCGAAACTCAGTGGACGATCAGCGACTCGCCGGTCATCTCGGCGGGTTTCGGCAGGCCCATCAGATCGAGCACCGTGGGCGCGATGTCGGCCAGGCGGCCGCCGGTGCGCATCTGGGTTTTGCCGGCGATGAAACCTTCGCCGACGACAAAGACTTCGACGAGGTTCAGCGTGTGCGCGGTGTGCGGACCGTTGACGGTCGGGTCCCACATCTGCTCGGCGTTGCCGTGGTCGGCGCAGACGACGGCACGGCCGCCGACGCTGGCGATCGCATCGAGCAACTCGCCGACGCCGCGATCGGTGGCTTCGACGGCTTTGATCGTCGCGGGCAACGAACCGGTGTGACCGACCATGTCGGGGTTGGCGAAGTTGACGACGACGAGACCGTATTTGCCGGAGAGGATAGCCTCCTTCGACAGGCGCGTCACCTCCGCCGCGGACATCTCGGGCTGGAGATCGTAGGTCGCCACTTTCGGGCTGGCGGGACAGGCGCGCTCTTCGCCGGGGAAGGGATCTTTGCGGTAGTTGTTAAAGAAGAAGGTGACGTGAGGATTTTTCTCGGTTTCCGCGCAACGGAATTGAGCGATACCGGCGTCGGAGACGACCTTGCCGAGGATATTCACGAGCGGCGCGGGCTTCGGCGAGATCACGTGCACGGGCAGACCCGCTTCGTATTCGGTCATCGTCGCGTAGTAGAGATCGAGTTTCGGGCCGCGATCGAAGCCCGTGAAATCGTCGAGCACGAACGCCTTCGTGATCTCGCGCGGGCGATCGCCGCGATAGTTGTAGAAGAGCACGGAGTCGCCGTTGGCGAATGTGGCGAGCGGCTTGCCGTCGATGCCGAGTATCCACGTGGCGGGTACAAACTCGTCGCCTTTTTGCGTCTCGGTGAGCGGATGATCGTAATAAGCCTGAATCGCGGCGGACGCGCTAGTGGCGCTGGCGGCGGCACGGCCCGTGAGCATGTCGTAAGCTTTCTGAACGCGTTCCCAACGATTGTCGCGGTCCATCGCCCAGAAACGTCCACATACGCTGGCGATCCGGCCGACGCCGATCTTCAAACATTCGGCTTCGACCTGCTGCACATAGCCGAGACCGGAGGAAGGCGGCGTGTCGCGACCATCGGTGAACGCGTGGATGAAAACCTGATCCGCCGTGAGACCGTCTTCCTTTGCCTGGCGAAGAATACCGTAGAGGTGATCGAGCATGCCGTGCACGCCGGCGTCGGAAACGATGCCCATGAGGTGCAGCTTGGCGCCGGGATTGGCTTTCACGCGCGCGACGGCGGCTTGCCAGGCGGGATTGGTGGCGAGACGTTTTTCGGAGAAAAGTTTGTTCAGGCGCACGAGCTCCTGGTCCACGATGCGGCCCGCGCCGATGTTTTCGTGACCGACTTCGCTGTTGCCCATGACGCCGTCCGGGAGGCCGACATCGAGACCCGATGCGGCGACGAGCGTGTACGGGTAGGTAGCGTGCAGCCGGTCATCCGCGGCCTTCTTGGCTTGGGCGACCGCGTTGAAGGCGGCCTGGTCGGCGTGGGGGTTGCTGCCCCAGCCGTCGCGAATGACGAGGAGAACGGGTTTGCGCGGTGTACTCATGATGAAAAGGGACTCCACCACGGATGACAGGCGGCGGGCCGGATAAAAGGCTAAAGTCAGACTTCACATGTCGCATGAGCGCCGATGTTAGCGCCTATTAAAACGTCTCGATGCGAAGAACGTGCGGCGATCGCCACGCCGCTTGCATGCGCACCGTCGATCTCACTCGAGCATCGCGGCCCAGGCGGACGTCCAGCATTCCTTTAGTCCCTCGGGCGTTTGCCACACGAAGAGCGCGGCAAGGCCGCGTTTTTCTGCGAAGGCCATGCCGGCTTCGACGCCGAGGACAAAGAGCGCGGTCGCGTAGCCATCGGCGTCCATGCAATTCGCCGCGAGCACGGACACGCTGCTCAATGCGCCGACCTCGTTGACGCCGGTGCGCGGATCGATGATGTGCGTGTGACGACGGCCGCGATATTCGCGTTGACGGCGGTAGTCGCCCGATGTCGCCAGCGCGCAATCGCAGAGAGCGACGACGGTTTCGGGAAGCGGCTTTTGTCCGGGAGAAACGGGCGGACGTTCGACCCAGCACCACCACGGCTGGCCATCGGGTTTGCAACCGCGACCGCGTATTTCGCCGCCGACTTCGAGAAGAAAGTTGTCCAACCCTGCCGCGATCAAACGTTCGCAGGCGAGGTCGACCGCGAAGCCCTTGGCGATGGAGGAAAGATCAACGGACAAACCGCCCGGTTGAAACGCGCGTCGGTTATCCGGATCGAGAGTAAGCCGCGTCCAACCGAACCGCGCGCGCGCGGCTTCGAGCGGAGCGGCGTTTATTTCGACCTCGGGACCGCTCGGGCCAAAACCGATCAGATCGATAAACTCGCCGACCGTCGGATCGTAAGCGCCGTCGGTTTCCCGCGCGATCGCGAGCGCGCGTTGGAGCACGGTGAAAAATTCAGCCGGCAACACGTGCCAGGTACCGGCGGGAGCGCGGTTGAAACGCGTGAGGTCGGACGACTCGCTCCACGCGCTCATCTGGCGGACGACCTCGTCAAACGCGCCTTGCATGATCGCCTGCCAAAACTCCGGTGGACGCTCGGGCGGGGCCAGCCATTTGGCGGCCCAATACGTGCCCATGGTCGCACCCTCGGTGCCTTGGAGCGGATAACGCAAACCCACGCCGTGCAGCTGGGCTCGCGTTAATTGCGTCGGAATCAAGACGCGTCGCTCAAGCGAAGATGCGTCCACAGACGGGCAGACTTATAAAGGAAGCGCTTCGAGCGTAGCGATGTACACGAAGCTCTTTTCGTGCGGCACGCCGTGAAGCTCATCGAGAACGGAAGCAGTGACTTCCATCCAGTAGCGACCAGCGACGGGCCAATCGATTTTCACGAGACCTTCGGCGTCGGTGTGGAGGGTGATTTCGCCCGCGTCGTTGCGGAAACGATCGTCGCCGCGCACGATCGCGACCTCGGCGCCGGCGACAGGTTTACCATCGAGGAGCACGCGGAAGGTCGACGGTTCACCCGCCACGAGATCGGTCGGGTGGGTGATGAACTCGAGTTCGAGATCCTTGCCGGTCGGCTTCAGATTTTCCGTCGTGGGTGCGCCACAAGTGACGAAGGCGAACACGCGACGACCGCCGGAGCTGCGAAGTTTGAAGCCGGGTTTCGCCGCCATGTTTTCCGAAACGAGCGTTTCGGGCGTGCCGCGCCAGCGCTGGACTTTGCCGTTTTCTTCCCACGTGCCCATCAAGCTGCCTTGCTGACCACCAGGACCACCAGGGCCTCCCGGACCACCGCGACCGCCGGGACGCAGCGAAATGACATAGGTGCCTTGTTTTTCGAGATGAAGTTCGAACGAGCTGCGGATCTGACCGCCGGTGGCGTTCTTGAGTTCGACCGGCGAACCATCGGGCGCGGTGACTTGGACCTGCGCGAGATTCACCGGACGATGATTTGGGAAAAAAAGATTGTTGGAAACAGCGGCTTCGACGGAGACCCATTGGTCGGTGCCGGAGAGCACGGTCATCGACGGAAGAATCCAAACGCGGTGAGCGTGCGCCAGCGTGGCTCCGATGCAGGAGAGGGCGGCGAAGGTGGCGATCTTGAAGAGGCGGGTATTCATGAGAGTGAGAATGCGGGTGGCGGTTTACTGTGTGGAAAGGATTTCGATGCCGATGCGGCCGAGTTCGTTTTCGCCGCGGGCTTCGGCTTTGATCGCGACGCCGTTGCCCCAGGTGAACGGAACGCTCACGACCTCGCGTCCACCGACCTCGCGCGAAGCTTCGACCACGAGCTGGTATTCGCCGGGCGCGAGTTCGGCGAGGCGCGGATCACTGGCTTTAAACACCAACGCATGTTCACCCGGCGCGCGCGTCGCGCCGGAAACACCATCGATCGGCAACGCGAGCGAGCGACCGCTGCGGCGCCACCAAAGACGCAGGTCTTTCAGCCACGTGGCGCCTTCGCCATTGGCCATGTCCACCGCGTACCAAACGTTGAGATTGGCGGCGACGGAGTTGTCGGGTTTGGCGATCCACGCGGCGACATAGGGGCGATGGTATTCGGCGACGTTGAGGCGAGGAATCTCGATGGTTACACGCAGGTCGCCGGCGCCAAACGCGGCCGGTGCGACAAGACTCGGGAGGAGAGCAACCAGTGGTTTTTTCATGAAGAAGGGGAGCGGGTCAGTGGATAAAAGCGATGATCAGCAGCACGGGTAGAAGGATGCCCGCGATCACGATCGGCCAAGTCGTCGGACGACGACGCGCGTGCACATACAACAAGGCCAGGCCCGTCAGGCAGAACACGACGCAGGCCACCGAAAACACATCGAGGAATATCATCCACGCGAAGCCCGTGTGCCGGCCTTTATGCAGATCGTTCAGGTAAGAAATAAAGCCGCGCGACGTGAGCTCATGCGTGACCACGCCGGTTTCGCGATCGATGTTGAGCCACGCGTCGCCGCCGGGGCGCGGCAAATCGACGTGTAAATCGAGATCCGACCACTGCGCCGAGTGACCGGCGACGGACACGCCCATCGTCTCCGAAATCCAATCAACGATGGCCGCGGGCACCGCATGCCGGCCGGAGTGAACGGGATCGTTTTGAAGCGACTGCAACAACGCGGGCGGAAGCGTCTCGCGCGTTTCCACGACCTTGGGCGTAGCGCCGATTTGGCCAGCGTGATTGAGCGTGATGCCCGTGACCGCAAAAAACAACATGCCGGCCAGCGACAACGCGCTGCTCACCCAATGCCACAGATAAAACTGCTTGGTCCAAAACGCGCGTTTGCCTGACGACGACTGGGGGCGATTTTCCGTCATGCTGCAGCGATGGGGAAAATTGCCGCACAGGCGAAGTCGCGACAGAAAGCCAGACAGACGTCCGGCGCGACGCGGCGGGTGGGAAAAACGATCGAGGCTTGCAGTTTCAAGTGTAGGAAAGTCAGCGGAGCGAGCGGAGGGCTGAGAGGACGGAAAGGAGCCGAGTTTGTGTAACAAAAAGGAGACCCGGGCAAGGAGAATTGAGAAGGAGTCTCATATTCGTTAAGGTGCATGCGGTGGATTTAGGAAAATCCCCTAGGGGCTCTTCAGCCACTTCCTTGCGAAAAGCGAATTGCGGAACGCCCAAGATTCGTAGGTGTTATACTCTATCCATGCTTCTTAGACGCTACCCGTTGCTTTTTCTACTACTTGCGCTGATCGGATCGATCTTCGTGAGCTGGCCAAAACGCTCCGAGTTTCTAGGGAGAACACCTCAATCAGCAGTGGCCAAGAGCGTAGTTTCTGCGCGCTCCATCGAAAGGACCTTTCCGAATTCCTTGATGGAAACGACTGAGGTGAATTCCTCGGTTGAACCCGTCGCAAGCGTTGGTGAGCCAATTGCGCTCGACGCGGAAGCTTCGCTGATGTTGAGCGAGGAAATTGCCTGGCGCACAGCCGGGTCGGCGGCCGGACTGGAGCTGACCGATGCTCAGTGGCGTGCGTTTGCGGAGACGGCGATTTTGCATCAGGCGATTCGTTGCGCATACGAAGCCGAGATCGCCAACGTGACCATGGTGAACGACACGCTCTCGCGCGTCACCATTCCGTGTTACGCGGAAGAAGGGGAGTCGCTGCGCGATGAATTTTTTTTGGCGTTGAAAGAAGTCCTCGGCGGCGAAGCGGCGATGCAGGTATTCCGTCGTCTCGGGCGCGATCTTGAGGCTCGCTTCGGCGGCTTTGGCGTGGCGGTGCAAACGCTCGAACTTTCATTGGAAAACGACGGCGGTGCGTCTGCGGTGACGCGCACGGCGCATTATTGGAACAGCGATGAAGAGCGTGCGGTTGTGCGCCGCGAAATTCATTGGCCGCAGCTCGAGGACCCGTATGGCGATGCATGGGGCCCGCTGATCGCCCGCGTAGAACAATTCATCGGACGCAGAGCGCGCGGCTGAGCTTGCGCGCTCCGCTCAATCGAAGCCAAAGAGCGAAATGCCCCAAGCTTTTGCCTGGGCGATGACCGCGGGCTTATCGACCATGATCACGCGGTTGTTTTCCAACGCGGCAGCCTGGATGCCCGCTTCGCGCATCGTCTCCAGCGTGCGCTGACCAAAGACCGGCACATCGAAGCGATAGTCCTGATTGGCTTTCACGGTCTTCACGAAAAGTGCGCCGTCGGTTTTGAATTCGCCGGCGCGACGCAGCATCGCATCCGTGCCTTCAAACGCCTCCACGGCGAGCACCGTGCCTTTGCGCACCACGCAGCCCTGACCGATGTCGAGTCGAGCGGATTCGCGCGCGATGTGAATGCCGTGCTCGAGATACTCGGGTTCGATCAGGAAACGTCCGCCCGTCATCACGCCAGAGGATGCGAGATGATCGTCGATGAAACTGCGCGCATCCAACATTTGGATACCGAGCTTCTCGATCTCGGCGGCGATGGCGCCGAAGATGGTCTCGGCGTTGCGACGTTTGAGCGAAAAAAGAATGCGCGCGGCCTTAAGGTCGGGATGCAGTCCCTTGAACAAGCGGCGAGGGGTGATTTGTCCCGCCATGATCACGTAGCCCGCGCGGAATTGCTCGAGCGTTTTCAGCATTTTGCCGAGCTGACCGACGAGGAGTTTTTTTCGCTCCGATTCCGGAAACGAGTCGTAGAGATCCGGACGCGTTTCCTCCTCAAACGCGATCAAACGCAGCGGCACGCCCGCGCGACGAACGCCCTGCGCGACGAGCATGGGATATTGCCCCTGACCGGCGATGAGCGCGACGGGTTTTTGAGGATCAAACTGTGGCGGGAGGAACGCGGAGATCGGCACAGGGAACGTGAATGAATGATGAGCGGGAGATCTGCGAGCGGGCACCCGGCGATCGGGTTTCAAACCGATTCTCCGTAGTGCTGCTTGTAGCTGTGGTAGCTGCGGTCGCTCGCGAGATATTCCATGTGGTTTCGCGGAAGACCGTTCAACACGATACCAAGGATTTCGTTTTTTCCGTTGTGAAGCGCGCGCAAACACTGCGCCGCACGACGGCGGCTGACGCGATTGTAGCCGCACACGTACAGAATCTCGTCGCAATGATCCGCGATCAACACGGCGTCGTGCGCGACCGACATCGGCGGCGTGTCGATGACGATGAATTCGTAGCCGGCCTTGAGCGCCGCGAGGAGTTCTTCGACGGCGGTCGATTCGAGAAGCACGGACGTCGGTGCGAAAAGGTGGTCGAGATTATCCGCGATCGACGTGATCTGCGCGCGAAGATCGGCGATGGACGTTAAGCGCTGTGAGCGTGCGTCGGCGTCGATCAGGAGCGTGCGACGCCCATGCTGCGCACAACTCGCGGCAAAGTTGGCGGCGACAAATTGTTTTCCCTCGCGGCGTCCATGCGCGCAGACCGCAACGATCTTCGGGCAGGGATTTTTGGAGTGGAGCTTCGCGTTGCGATACAACCGACCGAATGCTTCCAGGATAGCACCGGCGCGACTTTGAGTAATCTGACCGACGCTGTCGTTGTTGGTGGAGGTTTCGACCTGCGGAATGATGCCAAGCAACTCACCACGGCCGATGCGCGCGATGTCGTTCGGCGTGCGCACGCGCGTGTCGATCCAGAGCAGAGTCGCAAAAACGCCAACAAACACGCCGAAGAACATCAGTACATCCGCGATCACCGGCGCGCTACGAACTCCAACGACGCCACCCGCGAGTGCGCGCATCGCGATCACGGCGACAACGGCCGCAACGGCGGCAATCACGAAATGCTGACGTCTGCCGAGCCACCAAGAGCGCAACGCGCGATCGGATGCGCGGGCCATCAGGGGAGGGGATGAATCCTGGTGCGGGACGGACATGAATCGTAGTGGAAAATCAACTACACGAAGACAGTGCCTAAGCGCGTCTCACGTGATGACAAACGAGCCATGCCGTGAGGGAGCAAGGATGATTTATCGGACGAGTGACGAGACAGTAGCGTGCGGCCACACGCCCGATTCGGCGTTGCTAGCGGACGACGGCCGAGGCTTCGGGCGGCGACATCTCCATCGCACGAAGAGAACCTGTTTCGGTGAAGTCGAAGAGGACGCGACGTCGTGCGAGCGATGCGTGGCTCACGTGTGCATCGAGCTCGGCTTGTTGTTCGTCCATGATCGGTTGAATCGCGACGGTGATCGACGCGCGATCGGCGGCGTGACGAACGATCGCTTGTTGTCCGGGACGCAGCGTTTGCGCGGGAGAGTTCGATCCGCGACCGCTGGCATCAACGCGACCTTCGATTAGAAACACGCGTGTTTCGAGATCGCTGACTTCAACTGCGCATTTGCGTCCGTGTACCATAATGTCCGCGTGCGGCGTGTGAATCGTCACACGACTTTCCGGTTGTAGCGCGCCGGTGACGAAGGCGAGCGCGCCGCGATGCGCTTTAATCGCGAGCTGCGATGCGGAAGGTTCGGCATCGAGATCGTTGCGCACGGCTGGAAACACTTGCTGGGAAAACTCCAGAATTTCGACGTGCGTTCTTTCGCCGAGATGCAGCGCGGTGTTGTTGGAAAACACCAGCGTCGTTTGCGAAGCGCCGTCGGTAGAGATGTGCGTTCTCTCCGCGAGAGTGGATTGCTTCGGTGTCAGCGATTGAGGCTGATCGTTGTCCGCGCGTTGGAACGTCGCTTGGCCGTGAACACCGGCGACAAAAAGCTGTCCGGCGATTTGCGCGTGCAACCCTGAACCGGCGGTCAGCATGAAAAGCGCAATCGCTCGTGCGAATAAGTGCACGTGACACATTTTCATGCCGGCGAGCCGGTGCGGAATCACTCGACCACGAGGTTGAGGATTTTGCCGGGAACGAAGACGACGCGTTTGATCGTTTTGCCGGTGAGGAACGGACTGGCGTCGGCGTGCGCCTGCGCGGCGGCGAGCGCGGCGGCCTGATCGGATTGCGCGGGCAGCGTGAGTTCGGCGCGTTTTTTTCCGTTCACTTGCACGATGATTTTCACCTCGGTGGAGACGAGTTTCGCGGGATCGTATTTCGGCCACGCGGCGTCGAGGATCGAACCACTTTGACCGAAACGCGCCCAAAGTTCTTCGCCGAAATGCGGCGCAAACGGCGCGAGCAATTGGAGGAACGCCAGCACGGTGCCGCGACTGACCGACGCCGCTTTCTGAAGCGCGTTGGCGAAGATCATCATCTGCGAGATCGCGGTGTTGAAGCGCAGCGCGTCGATGTCCTCGGTGACTTTTTTGATCGTCTCGTGGAGGAGCTTGGAAAGCTCGGGCGAGTCGGTCGCGGTGTCCGAAATTTTCGGATTAATCTCGCCGTTTTCGCCGATGCATTCGCGCCAGATTTTCTGGAGGAAACGATGCACGCCCTCGATGCCGCGCGGATTCCACGGCTTCATGGCTTCGAGCGGTCCGAGGAACATCAAATACAGGCGCAGCGTGTCGGCGCCATGCGACTTGATGATGTCGTCCGGGTTGACGGTGTTGCCGCGGCTCTTGGACATCTTTTCGCCGTCCTCGCCGAGGATGATGCCTTGGTGGAAGAGCTTCTTGAACGGCTCTGATTGCGGCACGACGCCTTCGTCGAAGAGCACCTTGTGCCAGAAACGCGCGTAGAGCAGGTGAAGCACGGCGTGTTCGGCGCCGCCGATGTAGAGATCGGGAACGCCCCAGTATTTCAGAAGCTCGGGCGCGGCGATGGCCTGGTCGTTTTTCGGATCGAGATAACGGAGGTAATACCAGCACGAGCCGGCCCATTGCGGCATGGTGTTGGTTTCGCGGCGCGCGCGCACCCAGACATGGCCGTCGGGCTTCGCCTGTGAGGCGGGGACGGCGGCGCCGGTTTCCACATTGAACCAGACTTCGAGCCAATCGGTGACATTGGCGAGCGGACTCTCGCCGTTGCCGCTCGGGAGATAACTCTTCACGTCGGGCAGGCAAAGCGGGAGCGCCGAGGCCGGCAGCGGGAGCGCGTAGAGCGTCTTGCCCTCGCTCGTGTACGTCACGGGCTCGGCGGGCAGGTCGGCTTTGCGGGAGGCGGCGGCGCGTTCGTAGTCGGCTTTTTCCACCCAGACGATCGGGAACGGTTCGCCCCAATAACGCTGACGCGAGAAGAGCCAGTCGCGGAGCTTGTAATTGACGGTGGCTTTGCCGAGGCCGCGAGCGGCGAAGTCGGCGGTGATTTTTTTCTTCGCTTCTTCCCACGGCAAACCGGTGTAGCCGTCGGAGTGCACGAGCACGCCATCGCCGGTGTACGGGAGCTTCGGATGACCATCGCCGTTGCCCTCGTGTTTCGCGGGCTCGATGACCTGGACGATCGGAATCTGATATTGAACGGCGAATTCGTAGTCGCGCTCATCGTGCGCGGGCACGGCCATGATCGCGCCGGTACCGTAGCCCATGAGCACGTAGTCGGCGATCCAGATGGGCACGCGTTGGCCGTTGGCGGGATTGATGGCGAACGAACCGCTGAAGACGCCGGATTTTTCTTTGGCGAGATCGGTGCGCTCGAGGTCGCTCTTGGCGGCGGCTTTCTTCTTATACGCTTCGACGGCTTCGCGCTGGCCGGGCGTGGTGAGCGCATCGACGAGCGGATGCTCGGGAGCGATGACCATGTAGGTGACGCCGAAAACGGTGTCGGGACGTGTGGTGAAGACCTTGAGGCTGCCGAGCGATTCTTTCTCAAGCTTGAAGAGCAACTCCGCGCCCTCGCTGCGGCCGATCCACGCTTCCTGCATGCGTTTGGTGGAGTCGGGCCAATCGACGTCTTTCAAATCCGCGAGCAAACGCTCGGCGTAGGCGGTGATGCGGAGCACCCACTGGCGGAGGTTGCGGCGTTCTACGGGGAAACCGCCGACTTCGGATTTTCCGTCGACGACTTCTTCGTTGGCCAAGACCGTGCGGAGCTCCGGGCACCACCAGACGGGGCGTTCGTCGACGTAAGCGAGACCGCGTTTGAAGAGTTGGAGGAAAATCCACTGTGTCCAACGGAAGTACTTCGGATCGGTCGTATCGACCTCGCGATCCCAATCGTAGGCGAAGCCGAGCGCCTGAAGCTGGCGGCGGAAATTGGCGATGTTGTTCTGCGTATTGGCCGCGGGATGCGTGCCGGTTTTTACCGCATGCTGTTCGGCGGGAAGACCAAACGCGTCCCAGCCGATCGGGTGAAGGACGTTGAAACCTTGGGCGCGCTTGGCGCGGGCGATGATGTCCGAGGCGGTGTAGCCCTCCGGGTGCCCGATGTGGAGACCGGCGCCGGACGGGTAGGGAAACATGTCGAGCGCGTAGAACTTCGGCTTCGAGACGTCGTTCGTCGTGCGGAACGTTTTTTGACCGGCCCAAATCTCCTGCCAGTGCGGCTCGATTTGGGTGAAATTGTAGTCGGTGCTATTCGTGGCCATCGGAGGAAACCGAACACCGTGAAGAATTCCCCAGCACCGTCAACGTCGCTCGGTGCAACCGACGTCGGCAAATGGGCGATGCCCTGTCGGGTTTCCCGGCGGTTTGGCGCATGAGGAAATGACCAAACCCTTTGGTCATCCTGACGCGTGGAGCGCGGGCGGTTATGCCGTCTGTAACCAACGCCAGCCTTCCTCTCATCGCCTTTACCCCATGAGTTCATCGCTCTCCCGATTCCTTCGACGCACATTTGTCAGCGCGCTGACGGCTGGCTTGGCCGCGAGCCAAGCGCAGGCGCAGACGCCGACCTTCGCCAACGCGACCGTACACGATCCCTCAATCGTCAAGGAGGGCTCGACATACTACGTGTTCGGCTCGCACATGGCCGCGGCCAGTTCGACAGACTTGATGTCGTGGACACAAATTTCCACAAGCGCCGCCACGCCGAATCCGCTGATCAAAAACCAGGCTCCGCGCACCGAGTTCGCCGAAGCGCTGACTTACGCGCAGACCGACACCTTTTGGGCGCCGGACGTCATCAAACTCGCGGACGGAAAGTTTTATTATTACTACTGCGCCTGCAAAGGCGACTCGCCGCTGAGTGCGCTCGGTCTGGCCCGCGCCGACGCCATCACCGGGCCCTATGAAAATCTAGGTCTCCTGCTGAAGTCTGGAAAAGCGGACAGTTTTCCGGAGGTCGGCACTTACAACGCCAATATCCATCCCAACGTAGTCGATCCCGCAGTCTTCTACGATCACACGGGAAAACTCTGGATGGTGTACGGCTCGTACTCCGGCGGTATTTTTATTCTCGAACTCGATCCCGCCACGGGCACGCCGAAGGCCGGCCAGGGTTACGGCAAACGACTCATGGGCGGAAATCACGCCCGTATCGAAGGCGCGTACATCATCTATACGCCGGAGACCGGTTATTATCATATGTTCGTGTCATACGGCGGCCTCGATGCCACCGGCGGCTACAACATCCGCGCGGGACGCTCGCTCAATCCCGATGGTCCGTATCTCGACGCCGCAGGCAAAGATCTGACCGATGTGCGCGGAGCGCCAGGTACATTTTTCGACGATGCATCGATCGCTCCGCATGGCGCGAAACTCATGGGCAACTGGCAGTTTCTTCATCACCCGAGCGAGCCGCGCACGGCGAGTCGCGGGTATGTTTCGCCCGGCCACTGTTCCATGTATCGCGACGAAGCGACGGGGAAATATTTCCTCGTATTTCACACGCGTTTCGCCGGCAGCGGTGAGACGCACGAAGTGCGCGTACACCAGCTTTATTTGAACGCCGACGGCTGGCTCGTCGCGGCACCGCATCGCTACGCGGGAGAAACGCTCGGCACCGTCACCGCCGCGGAGATCCCCGGCACGTTTAAGCTGATCAACCACGGCAAAGACATCTCCGCGACAGTCAAAACCTCGACCGTGATCACACTCGCCTCCGATGGCTCGATCTCCGGTGCGTCGACCGGCAGCTGGCAACTCACAGACGATCACTACGCCACGATCACGATCGGCGGCACGACCTACAAAGGTGTGTTTTCCCGCCAGTGGGACGAGGATAATCAAGTCTGGACGTTGTCCTTCAGCGCGCTTGCCAACGACAATGTTTCCATTTGGGGCACGAAGGTCGTTCCTGGCGACGCGGTCAGCCAATCCGTGACCACCGGCCACGCGGTCAATCTCACCGCGCCGTCCGATCTGACGTCCGTTCAGTGGCAGATCTTCACCAACGGTGCGTGGCAAAATCTCAACAACGACGCCACGTACAGCGGCGTCACCACAACCACGCTGACCATCGCCAACGCCGGCGCGTCGCTCAACGGCGCGCGTTATCGCTACCTCGGCAGCAACGCCGCCGGTGGCGTTTCCGGTTTGCCCGTCACACTCGCGGTGAATCCCGCGCTTTTCGCGGCGCCGACGGCGATCGCGGTGGATGGCACCGGCACACTCTACGTCAGCGATTCGACCGATCACACCATTCGCAAAGTCACTTCGGCCGGCGTCACCACTGTTTTGGCCGGCACGTCTGGCAGCATGGGCTCGACCGACGCGACGGGCAGCGCGGCGCTTTTTCGCGCACCCGCGGGACTCGCGCTCGATAGCGCCGGCAATCTCTACGTGGCCGACACCGGCAATTCGACCATTCGCAAAATTACCTCCGCTGGCGTCGTCACCACGCTCGCCGGCTCATCCGGTGCGAGCGGCAACACCGATGGCACCGGCACCGCCGCACGCTTTTCGGCTCCGGCCGATCTCGCCGCCACGGGCGCGGGCATTCTTTATGTTGCCGACACGGGCAACCACATGATCCGCCGCATCGATACCGCGGGTGCCGTGACGACTTTCGCCGGTACTGCAGGAGCCAATGGCACCGCCGACGGCACGGGCGCGGCCGCGCGTTTTAACGGACCCGCCGGCGTCGCCGTGAGCAGCGGCGGCGATGTTTTTGTCGCCGACACGGTCAATAACACGTTGCGCAAAATCACGTCCGCCGGTGTCGTCACCACGTTCGCCGGCACCTACGGCATTGCCGGGCACGACGACGGCTCGGGTGCGCTGGCGACGTTTAGCGGTCCCACTGGCGCGGCGATCGATGGCAATGGAAACCTCTTCCTCGCCGACACGCAGAACTCGACCATCCGCAAAATCACGTCGGACGGTGCAGTCACGACCTTTGCTGGTTTGCCGGGCGTCGCCGGACTCAAGGACGGTATTGGTTCCGATGCGTGGTTCAACAAACCGCGCGACATCGCGATCGACAGCGCGGGCAATGTCTATGTCGCCGACACCGGCAACGCCGCCTTGCGCAAAATCACACCGGCGGGCGTCGTCACCACGCTTACATTAACCGCCGGCACAACGAACCCGGGCGGAGGCAACGGTGGCGGTGGCAATCCACCTCCGTCGAATCCGCCGCCTTCAGGTGGCGGCGGTGGAGGCGGCGGAGGCGGCGGTGGATCGCCGAGCATCGTTTTCTTCGCTGCGCTCGCAGTGCTTTCCGCGCTGCGGTTTCGCCGTTTCCTGCAGGTTGCTTAAGCGTTTTTGTTAACGCGGCATCGGATTTTTTGAGACGCTGACGTGCATGCTGCGCGCCAGCGTTTTTTTTGCTGCTTGGCGCGCGAGGCACGATGTCTTCCCATGCGATCATGTTCACAGGCATCGTCGAAGAAACCGGCCGCGTGATCTCCTTTACACAGGAGAAAGCGGCTTGGCGTTTGAAGATCGCCGCGCGCACCACGTTGGAAGGGCTCGCGCTGGGCGATAGCATCGCCGTCAACGGTTGCTGTTTGACCGTGGTCGCATTCGACGCGGCGCACATGGAGTTCGACTTGCTCGAAGAAACGCGCCGCCTGACCAGCATTTCTGCCATCGGTGTCGGCTCGTTGGTTAATCTTGAGCGCAGCCTCCGTTTCGACGGCAAAGTCGGCGGACATTTTGTGACCGGTCACGTCGATGGCTTGGGCACGATCGACGTTTTTGAACCACGCGGTGCCGATCGTTATCTCCGCGTGCGTGCCCCGGAGGGCAAAGGTCGCTATCTCGTCCACAAAGGCAGCATCGCGATCGATGGCATTTCACTCACGATCGCGGAAGTGGACGGCGACAGTTTTGCCGTGTGGTTGATTCCGCACACGGTCGCCGTGACCAATCTTCAAACCAAACGCGCGGGCGATCCCGTGAATCTCGAATTCGATCTTTTGGGTAAGTACGTCGAGAAACTCCTCGCGTATCCCGCGGCCTCGAAGGCCTGACGATCATGCGCGCCGCGCTCACTGCTATCGCCGACGAATTGAAACGCCTCCGCTCGCGAGGCGTGAAAAGCGTGCCGGTTTCCGCCGAGGCGCTAATCGCGTTGCGCCGTGCCGTCGAAGCGCGCCAGGCCACTGCGCCAACTCCGCAGTCCGCATCGACGCGCGCGAGGGAGGAGGAAGTTCCTTCGGCCGCGCCATCCTCGCGTGTCGAACCAACACCTTCACGCGCGGTTCGTCCCGCTCCGATCGTCGCGCCGGCTCCGGCTGCTCCGCAACTGCCACCTCCACCTGTCGTGACGTTGCCCGAAGGCGACAAGAAGACGCGTTGGGATGCGTTGTACGCGATGGTGACCAACGATCCGGTTTGTCGCGAACAAGTGCGTCCTGGCAAAAAGGTCGTGCTGGGCGTCGGCAATCTCGATGCGCGCATTTTCTTCTGTGGCGAAGCGCCCGGCGCGGAAGAGGAAGTGCAGGGCGAACCGTTTGTCGGTCCGGCCGGACAACTGCTCACGAAGATGATCCTCGGGATGGGGCTGAAGCGTGAGGAAGTTTACATCGGCAACATCATGAATTGGCGTCCCACGTTACCGACGCCGCCCGGCCAGCCCCAGATCGGCAATCGTCCGCCGACCGCCGAGGAGATGGCGTATTGTCTGCCGTATCTGCGCGCGCAGATCGATATCGTGAATCCGGAGCTGATCGTGGCGCTCGGTTCGACCGCCGCGCAGGGGCTTTTCGGATTCGGCAGTTTCAAAACGCTCGGCGAAATTCGAGGACGTTGGAAACCGTTCTTCGAAAAGCCGGTCATGGTGACCTACCACCCGTCTTACATTCTGAGAAATCCCACGAACCGCTCCAAACGCGCGATCTGGGAGGACCTTCTCAAGGTCATGGAGCGAGCCTCGCTCCCCATCTCGGAAAAGCAACGGGGCTATTTCCTGGATAAATGAAACGACTCACTTTCGCCGCACTCGCCGCGTGTATCCTCACCGCCACTACACGCGGCGCGGATCTTCCGTTCGATTTCGAAGTCCTGCAATTTCGCGCCAAGCAACTCGCCGCGCGCCCGCACGCATCGCATCAGGTCTCAATTCCGGATTCGCTCACGAAACTTACGTACGATCAATACCGCGACATCCGCTTCGACACGACGCGCGCTTGGTGGCTCGCCGAAGAACTGCCGTTTCAACTGCAGTTTTTTCATCCCGGTTTCATTTACAACAAAACCGTTCAGCTCCACGAAGTCGCAGGCGGACGCGAACGCTTGATTCCGTTTTCGCCGCAACTGTTCACGTACGGGAAAAACACCGACATCGGCGAAGTGCCGGGCGACATCGGCTTCACCGGT
Organism: uncultured Opitutaceae bacterium; assembly: GCA_937958045.1. Taxonomy (GTDB): domain Bacteria; phylum Verrucomicrobiota; class Verrucomicrobiia; order Opitutales; family Opitutaceae; genus Nibricoccus. The sequence goes on from CALFXL010000039.1 coordinate 48,505, forward strand.
TTCCGCATTCACTACGCGCTGAACACGCCCGAATACCTCGACGAGCTCGCCGTTTTCCAAGGTGCGAGCTATTTCCGCGCGCTCGGTCAGAAGATGCACTATGGGCTTTCTGCGCGCGGTCTCGCGATCAACACCGCCGAACCCGGCGGCGAAGAGTTCCCGGTTTTCGAAGAGTTCTGGATCGAGCGCCCCGACGACAACTCGTCCGGGATCGTCGTGTACGCGTTGCTCGATAGCGTGAGCGTCGCCGGCGCGTATCGTTTTGTGATCACGCCCGGACCTTCGACAGTGATGCGCGTGAAAGCGGCGCTGTATTTCCGCAGCGATTCGGTCGCCAAGACCGTCGGTCTCGCACCGCTCACGAGCATGTTTTGGTTCGGCGAAAATTCTGCGTCGCGCGAAGGCGATTTGCGCCCCGAAGTGCACGATTCCGACGGCATCCAGATTCAGACCGGACGCGGCGAATGGATTTGGCGTCCGCTCACCAATCCGCGCGCAGTGCGTGTCGCCGCGTTTTCCGATGAAAACCCCAAGGGCTTCGGTCTCGTGCAGCGCGATCGAAACTTCTTCAGCTACGAAGATCTCGAGGCCGCGTATCATCTGCGTCCGAGCACGTGGGTGGAGCCGATCGGCGATTGGGGACGCGGCTCTGTGCGACTCGTCGAGATTCCGACGCCCGACGAAACGCGCGACAACATCGTGGCGTTCTGGTCGCCGGAGAAATTGCCTGAGCCCGGCACGCCGTTGGTGTTCGAGTATAATCTACATTGGTTCATCGAAGGGCAGGGCGGGCGTCGTCCACCCGCGGGATTCACCGTTTCCACGCGCGAAGGTTCGTCCAAAACGCATCAGCCCGAGCTGCGCCGCTTCTGGGTCGATTTCGACGGGCTCAGTCTTCGCACCGTCGGCGCCACCAATATCGAAGCGGTGGTCACAGTCGGCGAGGGCGCCACGCTCGAGCATCAGTACGTCCAAAAAAATCCCTACAACGGCACCTGGCGTGTCGCGTTTGCGATCAAGCCCGATGGATCCGGCCGGCCGGTGGAGCTGCGTTGCTTCCTGAAAAACGAGCCTCATATCCTCACCGAGACATGGAGCCACCTGTGGACCCCGTAGCACCGTCGACACGCTTTCGTCCCCGCACGGGAACGATGGAAGCGTGGAACGCCGCCTATGTTCGTGTTGAGGACTACCTGCGCGCCCACCGCATCCACAATCGTCTTCACCAAAGCCGCCTGATTCAGGCCGTGCTCGAACGCGCCGCTCGCCGTCACGAAACGAATCCCGCGCTCGAACCAACGACGCTCGCCGCCGAGGAAATCGAGGCTGCGATGGACGAATGGTTCGCGGGCATTCTCGACGATAAAAACATTCCACCCGATCGCATCGCCGCGGCGGGACGCGTCGCGCTGTTGATTTCGGACGGCCCGCAGAAATGGCCGTACGCATTTCTCGATCGTCATCACGTGCCGCCGGACTTCGCGCGCGCGATGCGCGAGAGTTCCATGCAGGCCGGGCCCGACATGCAGTTTTCCAACATGGTGCCACGTCCGATCGATTTCGGAACCATCAGCGAAGCGGCCGGGGAAACGCTCGAGCGTTTCGAGAAATGGCCCGTGCTGCGCACGCTGGTGTTGTGGGCGGTTTTCCTCGCGACGCTGCTCGCCATTTTCCGCGCCACGCGATGAACGCGTTTTCCAGCGACCTCTGACACCTTTCCATGCGCATCGCTTCGCACGATTTTATTGATCGCTCACGACTGGCCCGCCGTCGCCGCACGTTTTTCTCCGCGGTGTTCATGCTCACAAGTCTGGCGACGTGGTTCATGGCGGATTTGCTGTGGCAGGACGGCGGCATCAGCGCGCTCGAGTGGGTGCTGCTGATTTTGTTCGTGCTGCTGTTCACGCACATCGCGATCGGATTCGTAACGGCACTGCTCGGTTTCTACGTGATCAATCGCGGCGGCGACAGTCGTCAGATCACGAGCACGGTGAAACCGGGCGAAGACGTGCCGCTCGCGAGCACCGCGGTGATCATGCCGGCCTTCAACGAAGACGTGAGCCGCGTGTTCGAAGGCATGCGCGTGATCTTTCGATCGCTCGAAGAAACGAAGAAACTCGAGCACTTCGATTTCTTCATCCTCAGCGATTCCAATCAGCCGAATCAGTGGATTCAGGAAGAGGTCGCGTGGGTCGAGCTCTGCAAACAAGTCGGCGGTTTCGGAAAGATTTTTTATCGGAAACGTCGCCAGCAGATAAACAAGAAGGCCGGCAATGTGGCCGACTTTCTCCGTCGTTGGGGCAAGAGCTATCGCTACATGGTCGTGCTCGATGCCGATAGCATCATGACCGGCGAAGCGCTCGTGAAGCTCGTCGCGACGATGGAAAAAAATCCGAACGTCGGCATCATCCAAACCGCGCCGCGTTTGGTGAACGGCGAAACGCTTTACTCGCGCCTGCAACAATTCGCGAATCGACTCTACAGTCCGCTCTTTCTCGCGGGCCTGAATTACTGGCAGCAATACGACGGAAACTATTGGGGCCACAACGCGGTGATCCGCGTGCAACCGTTCATCGAACATTGCGCGCTGCCGGACTTGCCGGGCAGCGAACCATTCGGCGGCCGCATCCTCAGTCACGATTTTGTCGAAGCCGCGCTCATGCGCAAAGCCGGCTGGGCTGTGTGGCTGGCGAGCGACATCGACGGCACGTACGAAGAAGGTCCGCCGACATTGATTGAAAGCGCGAAACGCGATCGCCGCTGGTGTCAGGGAAACATGCAGCACAGCTGGCTGCTCGCGGCGAAAGGGTTTCGTCCGATCAATCGTTTCCATCTTGGCATGGGCATCATGGCATATGTGTCCTCGCCGTTGTGGCTGCTCTTTCTCGTGCTCAGCACGATCCACGTTTTTTCGTTGGTGAGACATCCGCCTGCGGGGACAACGGGCGAGATTCAGACGTCGCTCTTCGGTTACGCGATCGCCGTGCCTGAAGCGTTCACGCTCTTCGTATTCACCATGTTGTTACTGTTTCTGCCGAAGATCATCGGCGTGATCCTCACGGTGCAGGATCGCGATCGCGCGACATCGTTTGGTGGACGCGGCGCGGTGATCGGTAGCGCGTTGTTGGAGACGTTGTTCTCTGCGCTGCTCGCGCCGATCAACATGCTTTTTAATAGCAAGTTCGTGGTCTATACGTTGCTGGGGCAGGGCGTGTCGTGGGTCACCCAAAAACGCGGCGTGGGTGACGATGATGCCGACTGGCGCGAAGCGATTATCACGCACGCGCCGCACATGATCTTCGGCGTGGTGTGGGGCGTGTCGTCCTTCATTATTTCGCCGCCGTTTTTCTGGTGGCTGAGCCCCGTGCTCGCGGGATTGGTCTTCTCGATTCCGCTCTCGATTTTGTTGAGCAAAGTGAGTCTCGGCAAACGTGCGCAGCAGTGGGGCATTTTTCTCACGCCAGAAGAAACACAGCCGCCATACGAGTTGCGTCGCCTGCGCCAGAACCTTGCGGAATGTTATAAACACATGCGTCCGCTCGAAACGTTGCGCGATGATTACGGACTGCTGCAAGCCGTGCTCGATCCGTATGTGAACGCCGTGCATGTGTCGCTGCTACGCCAGCGTCGACCGAGCGAAGAATCGCGCGATTATTTCGCGCAACTTCGCACGCGCTTGTTGTGGAAGGGGCCCGAGGAGCTCACCACGAAGGAAAAGATGGCGCTCTTGCTCGATGCCGAATCGATGATCTGGCTGCACCGCGAACTATGGTGCCAGCCGAGCCATGCGCTCGCCGAATGGTGGCGTTTGGCTATGCGCCAATACAACGTGCTCACAGCTGCGCCGATCACGGCGCTGTATCGCTAAAACGGACAGCGCGTCGTTGAAAAAGCGCGCGCAACGACGTCAGCTTTTCACCGGAATACGTCCGTAGAGAAGTCCGAGCTCGCGCAGGTAATTCGCGGTGTTTCCACGCAGCGCGCGAAGTTGTTCCGGACGATAACGCCATTGCCAGTTACCGGCGGCGACACCGGGCGTGTTGAAGCGAGCGCGGGAATCGAGACTCATCAAATCCTGCAACGGAACGATCGCGAGATTCGCCGTCGAGGCGTAGCAGGCGCGAATAAAATCCCAGCCGACTTCGGAGCCGTTGACGCGGAAATAACGCCGCACGTGATCGCGCGTTTTTTCGTCCGCACTTTGATACCAGCCGATCGAGGTATCGTTGTCGTGAGTTCCTGGATACACGACGCTGTTGGCGCGATGATTGTGCGGCAGGTACGCGTTGTCGGCGCCGCCGCCGAATGCGAACTGAAGGATCGACATGCCGGGCAGGCCGGTCGCGTCGCGCAATTCGATCACCGACGGAAGCAACTCTCCAAGGTCTTCTGCGATGAGACGCGCGTCGGGCAGGGCGCGTTTGATGGCTTTGAAAAACTCGATGCCCGGACCATTTTGCCACGAGCCGGTCTTGGCCGTTTTCGCGATGCCGGGGATCGCCCAGTAAGTGTCGAAGCCGCGGAAGTGATCGATGCGCAGCACATCGCACACGAGGAAATTGGCTTTGAGACGACGTTTCCACCACGCGTAGCCATCGGCCGCATGCGCTTCCCACGCATAGAGCGGATTTCCCCAAAGTTGTCCGTCGGCGGAAAAATAATCCGGAGGCACGCCCGCGACGAAAATGGGCTGACCGGATTCTTGATCGAGTTGGAAAAGCGACGGATTCGCCCAGACATCGGCGCTGTCGCGCGCCACAAAAATCGGCGCATCGCCGATAATCTCGATGCCGAGCCGCGCGGCTTTGAGACGAACTTCGCGCCATTGGCCGAAAAAAAGATACTGGAAAAACGCATGCGCTTCGGCGCGCTCGCGCACGGACTCCGGCAAGTCGGCCTGTTGTGCTTTGGAGAAGTAACGAACGGATTCCGGCCATTCCCACCAAGGGTGCGGATGATGTTCATCTTTGAGGGCCTGAAAGAGCGCAAACGCATCGAGCCAGTCGCGATGTTCCTGACGAAATTCATCGAAACTGCCGTAGGGCAGCACGTGGCCGCGCCGTGTTTTGTAGGTTTCAAAGGCGCGAAAAAGCGCGGGCCATTTGGTCACGTACAACCAGCCGAAATCCACGTGATCGTGCGGCAATTGTTCCAAAGGCGCGACGTCGGCATCCGTCAGCAATTGCGCGCGAACCAACGCGCGCAAATCGATCAAGTACGGATTGCCGGCGAACGCCGAAAAACACTGATAGGGCGAATCACCGTAGCCGGTCGGACCGAGCGGGCAGACTTGCCAGTAGCGGATGCCGGCTTCCGCGAGAAAATCGAGCCAGTCATCGACCGCATTGTTGAGCGCGCCGACACCTTGATTTCCGGGCAGTGCAGTCGGGTGCAGAAGCACCCCTGCGGCTCGCGAGGTCATCCAATCATAAAGCGGACGGCCATTGAACGAAGCCGAAGCAGAGGGGGACTGTGCCAGGTCTTGATTAGACATAATATTTGTTGTGCGAAATATCAACCGGCGTTTGCAGCTCGGACGATGGGCGCAACCTTGGTACCCAGAAGTTCGATCGCGCGCATAAGCTCGGCATGGCTCAGGCGCCGGTTGTCCAAGAGAATCGTCACGCGGGAGATCCCACCGAGCGCGCGGTTTTCGCGGATGATTTTGTCGGCGACTTGTTCGGGGTCGCCCACCAACAGCGCGCCGAGATGGCCGCATTGCGCGTCGAACTGTGCACGCGTCGGCTCGGGCCAGCCGCGTTCGCGTCCGAGTTGTCCGAACGTCTCGTGATAGCCCGGCCAGAACGTGTCGCGCGCTTGTTCAGGCGAATCCGCAATAAAGCCGATGTTGTGAACGCCGACAAAAATCTCCGATTCCGCACGTCCCGTCGCTTTCCACGTGTCGCGGTACAGATCGATCAACGGACGAAATTGCGCCGGTTGGCCGCCGATGATCGCCACAATCAGCGGCAAACCGTTTTTCGCGGCGCGGATCACGGATTGCGGCGTGCCGCCAACGCCGACGTAAATCGGCAGCGGATTCTGCAACGGCCGCGGATAAACGCCCTGCCCGGTTAACGGCGCGCGGTGTTTTCCAGACCAGGTCACACGTGTTTCGGCACGGATTTTGAGAAGCAGATCGAGTTTCTCCGAAGCCAGTTCGTCATAGTCCTCCAGATCGAATCCAAAAAGTGGATACGATTCGATGAATGATCCGCGTCCGACAATGATCTCGGCGCGCCCCTGGGAAATCAGATCGAGCGTGGCGAACTGTTGAAACACGCGCACGGGATCGTCTGAGCTCAGCACCGTGACGGCGCTGGTGAGCTTGATGCGTTTCGTGAGACTCGCCGCGGCCGCCAAAAGCACGGCTGGCGTTGAAGCCACGTATTCGGGCCGGTGATGTTCGCCGATGCCGAAAACATCGAGCCCCACTTGATCAGCGAGGACGATTTGCTCGAGCAGCTCTTTTACGCGAACCGCATCGCCGGTTGGTCCGGTCTTTGACGTCGCTACGAAGCTGTCGATTCCGATTTGCATGCCGTTAGTTCATCCAGGCGTGGCGCGGGATACAGCCGAAAACGTGCCCTGGTTATTTGCAGCAAACCGCCGTATCCAGTGGTTGCCTATTCCGAAACCGTACATTCGGCCGTGGTAGCATCGGGTGTGTTTCCGCGCGGAGTTGTTTGCGTGATCGTATCCAAAATTCCAGCACACCCGTCTTCGAGCAAGTCCAGCACGCGTTCGAAACCTTCCGGACCACCGTAATACGGATCCGGCACTAAGCTCGCACGATGTTTCCGGCAAAATTCGACGAAGGGACGCACGCGTTGCCGATCTGCATCGGTGGTTGCTTGGTTGAGAACGTCGCGCCGGTTGTCTTCGTCCATCGTGAGGATCAGATCGAAACGCTTAAAATCGCTGGGGGCGAATTTCCGGGCGCGACTCGTGAGTGTATAACCGCGTTTGGCGGCGGCTGAGCGCATGCGCGAATCCGGCAGCTCGCCGGCATGAAGTCCGATCGTACCCGCCGATGCGATTTCGACGCGATCGGCGAAACCGCCGCGTTTCACGAGCGCGCGCAAAACGCCCTCTGCGGCAGGCGACCGGCAGATGTTTCCCATGCAAACAAACAAGACACGCGTTTTGTTCATCCGGGAAAGCCCTGTGGCGTCTGTCGGCTCTCGCAAAACAAATCGATTCCCGGAAAGCGGTTGCGTGAAAATCGATGGTTTTGAATCGTCATCGCATGAAACCCCGCCCCGTTCGGATCGCATCGTTTTTTATGCTCGGACTGCTCGGCGCTGGCGCCCTGCCCGCGGCTCCGTTGCGCGTTCTTTATTTCACCAAGTCGTCAGCGTTTGAGCACAGCGTCATCAAACGTGTTGACGACCAGCCGAGTCACTCTGAGCGCGTGTTGACCGAACTCGGCGCGAAGCACGGCATCGCGTTTACGTTCAGCAAGGATGGCAGTTTGTTTACGCCCGAGTATCTCGCGTCGTTCGATGTCCTCATGTTCTACACGAGCGGTAATCTCTTGAGTGCCGGCACGGATGGACATCCGGCAATGACGCCAGCCGGCAAACAAGCGCTGCTCGATGCTGTGGCGGCAGGCAAAGGCTTCGTCGGTTTGCACAGTTGTAGTGATACTTTCCATACAGGCGAAGGTCCGGGCGGCCCGCCCGATCGGCATCATCGTTTTCGCAACTATGGTGATGCGGCAGATCCGTTCATCAAGATGCTTGGCGGTGAATTTATCCGTCACGGTCCGCAACAAACGGCGCACGCGCGCGTGACGTCGCCGAATTTTCCTGGTTTCGAGTCACTCGGCACCGAACTGCAATGGCATGAGGAGTGGTATTCCTTGAAAGAACTCGCGCCCGACATGCACGCGCTGCTGGTTCTCGAAACGAGCGGCATGACGGGATCCGATTATCAACGTCCGCCCTTCCCGATCGCTTGGGCGCGTCGTCATGGCGAAGGCCGTGTGGTCTATAACGCGCTCGGGCATCGCGAAGACGTATGGGAAAATCCGCAGTTTCAATCGATGCTGCTCGGTACGCTTTTCTGGGCCGGCCGCCGTGTAGAGGCCGATATCCCGCCGAACCTCGCCATCGTCTCACCGAACTACGCGGAGCTGCCGCCTCCACCCGAAACGAAATAGGCGGCGGTCGCCCGCTCGAGAGGCTCGTCGCAAAGTTCGCCGAGACGCTGCGACACGCTCGTCGCGAGGTCGGCGGCGTCGAGGCGCCCTTGCCGTTCGAGCGCAAACGCCATGTCGGCGAGTTCGGTTCTTAGCTCGGCGAGTTTTTGAAGACGTGTTTGCTCGGTCATACGCAGAAAAAGAGACGGCCCGCTGGAGCGAGCGTTTGTCTTATCAACGTATAAAACCGCTGCAGACAGACATCCCCGGGAAAAATTTCGCGATCTGCCCGATATTAGCCTGCGGCGCTTTGATCCAAGATAATCCAAACGCGCACAAAAAAGCCGCGTCAGAACGACGCGGCTTGGAGAATGAAGTGCTTGTACGCGCTTTATTTTTTGAGCGATGCGCAGAACGCGGCGAGACGCGCCACGCCCTTCGCAAGAATCTCGTCGCTCGTCGCATAGCTGAGGCGGAGATAGCCTTCCGCACCGAACGCGCTGCCAAACACTGCCGCGACTTTTTGCTCCTCGAGAAGACGCGCGCAAAAATCCTGATCTTTCAGGCCGAAGCTCGAGATATTCGGGAAAAGATAAAACGCACCTTGCGACAACAAGCAGGTGACGCCCGGAATCTTGTTGAGCTCCGTGTGAAGAAACTTTCGGCGACGATCGAAGGCCGTCATCATTTCTTTCAACGCGGCGGCGGTTTTTTCTTTTTCTTTCAAGGCCGCGAGCGCGCCGTACTGAGCAAAGGTCGTGGCGTTGCTCGATTGCTGGCTCTGGATCTCAGCACAGGCCTTGGCGATAGGCGCCGGCGCGACAATCGTGCCGAGACGCCATCCGGTCATCGCGTAGGTTTTGGAGAAACCGGCGACGACGATGGTGCGCGCTTCGGCTTCCTTGGAGAGCGACGCGACGCAGGTCGGTTTTGCGCCGTCGTACACCAAGTGTTCATACATCTCGTCGGAGAGGATGTAGAGATTGTGTTTCACCGCCACGGCAACGATCGCTTCGAGTTGAGCGCGCGAATAAACGGCGCCCGAAGGATTCGACGGCGAGTTGAGAATGAGAAGCTTGGTCTTCGGCGTGATCGCCGCTTCGAGCATCTCGGGTGTGAGGAGGAAACCGGTTTTGTCGTCGGCCAACACGAACTTTGGCGTGGCTCCGGCGAGCTTCACCATCTCCGGATAGCTCACCCAATACGGGGCGGGAATAATCACTTCATCGCCCGGCGAGCACGTGGCCAGAACGGCGAGATAGCAGGAGAATTTTCCACCAGGAGAAACAATCACCTGGCCGGGCGCGACCTTGAGACCGTATTCGGCACCGTAGCGCTCGGCGATGGCTTGGCGAAGCGGCTCGATGCCGGGTGTGGGCGCGTACTTGGTTTTGCCTGCTTTGAGCGCGGCGGCGCAGGCTTCTTTGATGTGTTCGGGAGTGTCGAAGTCCGGTTCGCCGGCGGCGAAATTCAAAACATCCTCACCCGCGGCGAGGAGCGCTTTGGCCTTCGCGTCGACCGCGAGGGTCGGCGATGGCGAGATGTTGAGTGCCCAAGTCGAGAGAGGCCGAGGTGAGGTGCTCATGCAAAGGGTGCCGACTAAAAGTCTGCTCCCTAAAAAGGGCAAGCGCGCCGTTCAGGGCGCGCTTGCTGAGAGTCAGAGAGTTTGGGCAAGGCTTATTTTTTCTTGCCCGCTTTTTTCGCTTCGAGGCTTTCGATCGCGACGCGGAGCAGTTCGCCGACGCTCACCTTTTTGCGCTTGGCGACTTTGGTGAGCTTGTTCTTCGCGTCGGCCGGGAGACGGACGGAGATCTGACGATGTTCTTCAGCCGAGGCTTCGTACGCATCAAAATCGAATTCGGCGATCGCGAGACGGACAACTTCGCTCGCGGAGGACACGCCGAGTTTCTTTTGCTGAGCGCCGAGTTTGCCAATCAAGGAAACTGGAAGATCAAACGTGAGGGGTGCAGGGGCATTGGGTTTTTTCTTGGCCATGGCTGGTGAAATGTTCTCTCGACCGTAGATAATTTGTCCTTGTTAAGACACTACAGCAATGGCTTCCGCGCAGCGTGGGGCAACTCGAATTTTAGACGATATCCAAGATTGACTAGCGTACCTGCGAACCGAACGTTCGCGCGTCCACCCCACCACCCCGTTGAAGTTCGTCGCGTATGGCCAAAGTCACGATAGAAAATCTCGTCAAAACCTATCCTGAAAAAAACGGCCCCGGCGTCACCGCGGTGAATCGTATCAATCTCACCATCGAGGATCGCGAATTCATGGTCCTCGTCGGTCCTTCCGGCTGCGGAAAATCCACCACGCTGCGCATGATCGCGGGCTTGGAAGAAATCACTTCCGGCACGATCACCATCGACGGACGCGAAGTGAACAATGTGCTGCCGCGCGATCGCGACATCGCGATGGTTTTCCAAAACTACGCGCTCTATCCGCACATGAGCGTGTACGACAACATGGCCTTCGGTTTAAAACTTCGGAAAATGCCGAAGGCTGAAATCGACGCGCGCGTCCGCGAAGCATCGGCCATGCTCGGGCTCGATCCGTACCTTGATCGTCGTCCCAAAGCCCTCTCGGGCGGTCAACGTCAACGTGTCGCCGTCGGTCGTGCCATCGTGCGCAAACCCAAGGTTTTTCTCTTCGACGAACCGCTTTCCAACCTCGATGCAAAGATGCGCGTCTCCACGCGCACGGAGATCTCGAAGCTGCACGATCGTCTCGGTGCGACGATGATCTACGTGACGCATGATCAGACCGAAGCGATGACCATGGGCGATCGCATCTGCGTGATGAAAGACGGCAACATCATGCAGGTCGCCGAGCCGCTCGAACTCTACAATCGCCCGCAAAATCTCTTTGTCGCGGGCTTCATCGGCAGCCCGCCGATGAACTTTTTCAAAGGCCGTCTGCGGCCCGATGGCGACCGACTGCTCTTCATCGAAGACAATCCCGTTTCACCGGTTTCCATCCGCCTGGATGCAGCGCTTTCCACGCGCGGCGCACGTCACCTCGACAAGCCCGTGGTGTTTGGTGTGCGGCCGGAAGATGTTCATGACGCAGCCGTCGAAAGCAGTATCCAGCCGGGCACTACGGCGGAGGTCGCGGTCGAGGTTTCAGAGCCGATGGGATCGGAGACGTACCTTTATCTCACGACCGGCGCGACGGCTTTTATCGCCCGGGTGCGTCCCACGGAACACTACGACGCCGGGCGTCGCATCACCGTCGCTTTCGATGTGACAAAGGCGCATCTGTTCGACGCAGAAACTGAGCAAGTGCTCTGAGCGCGTCTACTCCAACGAGAGTTCGCCCTGCTCTTTCGGTGCGCTCACGCCGAGAAACGCGCCGTAGCGCTCGAGCCAATCGTCGAGTTTATCGAGGTAATACTTGGGATCGTACGGGGCTTGCTGCGGATCGTAGAGCGCGACCGCTCGCGCGCGCTGCCAGTCGCTCGTTTTTCCCTTCGCCTTCGGCGTGATGTAGTACGTCACGCGCTCGCCCATGCGCGGTGGCGGCGTGAGTTGCAACGCGACTTCCGCCGACGCGCGACGTGGTTTGCCTCCGTCGGCGATGAAGCGCGCGTAGGCCGCGGGATTTTGGCTGAGCGTTTCCGACTTCGCCAATTCGGTGACCGATGCAGAGCCGTCGGCAATGCGACGACGATAATCCTCGACCAGCACGAGCGGCGACTCCGCTTCCGCGCCGACGAGATAACGGATCAATCGATCGCTGATTTTTTTGAGATAAGGCTCGATACCACGTGAGCGAAGCGCGGAGCCGCGAATGGTCAGCTTGGTGCCGTCATAAAGCGCGTAGTTTTTTGCCTTGTAGCAAAACATCGCGACGTAGCGGCCGTCGTATTCGAGCTCGATGCCTGAAGGAAGCACCGCTTCGACTTTGGTTAAAAGTTCGTCCGGGCGATCGAAATATTCGGGCGACGAAAGATAAATTCCGTCGGTGTCCGCTTCGAGAATGGTGCAACGATGACGCGCAAATTCGTCGATCAAGGTTTGAAGAAGTTCGCGTCCACGCCGCGTGACTTCAGCGGCGAGTTCGCCGTCGCCGAAGCGCGCATTGGCGAAACCGAGGTAGCCGTAGAAGGAGTTGATCAGAATTTTGAAGTTCGCCTGTCGCGCCTGGTATTCGGCGCGTAGTTCTTCGGTTTCCGCGGTGCGCGCGAGCTGTTTGTATTTGAGACGATAAGTGCGCAAACGGCCGAGCAGCGGGATGAATACGCCGAGCGGATCGTTGCGGGGATTGCGTCCGATTTGGAGCAGCAGACTCGGATAAAGCGACGCGACGTCGAAATGTAGTACGTTTTTGAATACGCCTTCGCGGAAGCTCCGCGTGTAGCCGCCCTCGAACGGCGCGACTTCGGCCGGCGACGGGCACGCGCAGCGGGCGTGGTAATACTCCTCGAGAAACAGCAGATCGATCTTCGCGGTCGTGCCGCGGAGCGTCGCGTCCTGCAGGAGAATCGGGAATGTTTTTGTCTGCTCGAAATAGGTCGGCAGCAGCAAATCGGCGATGCCTTTGGTCTCGCGCAAATCATCGCCAAGATACGCCAGAAAACGCGCGCGATCTTCATGGTAGGCGGCGTGAATGCGGTCGCCGTCGAGATACGTGCGCGTGCCGTTTTCCGCAGCGTCTTCAGCGGTGATGCCGAAATAAACGGCGACATCCTTCAGTCCGTAGCTCGTGAGTTCGCGCGTCGTGATGTCGTACATCTGCACCAGCAGGTACGTGTCGACCACGGCGCGACCCGGAAGATCGGCGCGGGGAAAATCGATCCAACGCTCGGCGACTTTCAGGCGGCTGTTGCGGAAGGTCGCGTTGCGCCCAAAGCGTCCCCACGCGCATGGCACCTTGAGGCGCTTCGCGCGCTGGCGCAGGTAATCGAGGTCGAACTTGAAGAGATTGTGCCCCTCGATCACGTCGGGATCCTCTTCGCGCAGCACATCGTTGAACGTCTGCAAGAGCGCGCGCTCCGCGTCGTCGGTCATCGCTTCCAACACGAGCAAACGCTGGCGCGTGCCGAACTGCAGCCCGATCGCGAGCACTCGATCGTCGGGACTTCGCGGATCGCTAAACTGCCCTTCGCCGGAGGATGCGGTTTCAATGTCGAGCTGACACCGGCGCAGTTGGTTGAAAGTCAGTCCGCCAAAGAGACGCTCGCGGTTTTGGAGCAGAAATTGATTTTCCAGCGGGCGTATCAAATCCGCGGATACGCCGGTGGTTTTTAGCAGCGCATTAAAGCTATCGTATGCCGCGAGTGTTTCCGCGTGAGCGAGATGCGCATAAACGCCATCCCCGTTCAGTGTTTCAATTTCCACGCCGGCAACCGCCACGTCGACGGGCGGCGTCGTAAACCAAGTGAAAGGACGGAAGCTCCCTGTCAGTTCCTCGCGTCCGCCATCCGGTTTGGCGAGCGAGAGCCAGGCGCGGCCTTCATCATCCACCCAAAGGCCGCATATCGATCGCGCGGGTGATGACTCGGACTCGCTCAAAACGGCTTGATGTAAACCATGCACACCGCGACGAAGGCCAGGGCGAGCGCAACAGCGGCAAAGAGCTTCGCCTTTTGACGGCGGCGATAGCCCACACCGGCGAGCGCCGACAGTCCCAGCCAGCAAACCATCTTAACGATCATCCAGCCTTGGAAGTTGTTGGCATAGACTTTCGAGATGAGTCCAAAACCGCTGATCACCGCCAGGAGGCTCGCGATGCCGGTGACCATCATGACCTTTTTGCGCGTATCGGCCGGAGCGGCGAACGCGTAGAAGGTGTAGCCGGTCAGCACCAGCAGAGAGACGACGTGGATGATGTAGTAGACGGTGGGACTCATGAAGCGATGGAGCGTTGGAGAAAGCGTGTGAGCGCGAAAAGAAAAAGTTGATCCTCCGCCTGTGCCGTGCGCCCAAAGGCTCTAGTCCTTTTTAAGTTAAGGTGGGCGCCTCCTCCGCAGCGTCTGCTTTCCGATTTACGGCCTAGCATCTTCCACGGCGGAATCAGCTCCCGGAATAGAACAAAGGCAAAGAGCGGTTATTGAAAAGCACCTCGAACACTGCAGAGGATCAGCCGCCCACCGTAGGTCGGCAGAGGGCTTCGTCAAACGATTCCGCTGTCTTTTTGCGCAAAGATTTTTGGCGGGAATCCCGTCATTTCACGCGAGTGACGCGGGATGCTCAGAGCGCCGCGCCGTTGGTGCGAATGACCTCGCGATACCAGGCGAAAGAGTCCTTTGGCGTGCGTTTCTGCGTCTGGTAATCGACGTGCACGAGCCCGAAGCGGTCCTTGTAGCCTTCCATCCACTCGAAGTTGTCCAAAATCGACCAATAAAAATAACCCTGCACGGGCGCGCCGTCATCGATCGCCCGCCGGATCGCGCTGAGATAACGCGCCATGAAGTCGATTCGCTGCGGGTCATGCACCGCGCCGTCAAGATGCACGAAGTCTGTGTTGCAGTATCCGTTTTCGGAAAACACCAGCGGCAGTTTGTAGCGCTCCGTCTGGAAACGCGCGGCCCAATAAGCCGCATCCGGCGCGATGTTGAGCCATGGCAATGTACCGCGCGGGTTGCCGATGCCCCACCCTTCCGGAACTTTTTCGGTGCGGCCTTTCACGTCGCGCACTTTCCAGCCCGAGTAACAATTGTACGCGAGGAAATCGATTTTCTGCGAAATGAGCTTCATGTCCGCCGACGTGATCTCCGGCAGGTCTTTCTCGAAGGCCTTGAGGCCCTCTTCGGGATATTTTCCAAAAACGATCGGATCCGCCCACCACGAGAGATTCCACATGCCGCGATCGGTGGCGGCGAAGTAATCGCGGCGCGCCGCTTCGATGTCGCGTTTTGTATTCATGGCGGGGATACGCTCGCGCGAGGTGTGCGCGATTGAGATTTTCACCTGGCCACGACAGCCTGCGCGCAAAGCCTGCACGCTTCGTCCATGCGCCAGCAGCAGGTGGTGCGCGCCGCGCAGACATTCGGCGAACGAGAGTTTTAACCCAGGAGCGAAGACGCCGTCCTGATAGCCGAGCCCGAGAATCACCGGAGGCTCGTTAAAGGTCATCCAGTGCTTCACGCGATCGCCCAGGCGATCGGCGACAATGCGCGTGTAATCGCCAAACCACTCCACGAGATCGCGGTTCATGAAACCTCCGCGGTCTTGCAGCGCTTGCGGAAGATCCCAGTGGAAGAGCGTCACCCACGGCGTGATGCCGGCGTCGAGGAGCCCGTCGATGAGACGGTCGTAGAATGCGAGCCCTTTGGAATTCGGTTTTCCTGTACCCAAAGGTTGGATACGCGGCCACGCCAGTGAGAGACGATACGCGTGAAGTCCGAGCTGCTTCATGAGCGCGATGTCCTCGCGCCAACGGTGATAATGATCGCAAGCGACGTCGCCCGTGTGTCCGTCGAAGACCTTTCCCGGAAGATGCGAAAAGGTGTCCCACACCGAGGGGGCGCGGCCATCTTCAGAGGCAGCTCCTTCAATTTGGTAAGCGGCCGCGGCGGCGCCCCAGGTGAAATCTTTGGGAAATGGCATGGTCGGTAGGATCAGTTATTCGGCTGGAAACGAATGATGCCCTTGAACGCGCATTCGCGCTTGCGAACCAGCCCGATTTCCTGGGCCGGGCAGACTTTTCTCCGCAATCAGTCGAGTGCGCGTTGAGGGTTAGCGGCGGAGCGAAAGGAAATTGACCACCCAGTTGTTGATCGCCTCCCACTGCTCCGGCGTGTAGTCATGCGCCAGTTGCAATGTGAGGCCGAGCGTCTTGGGCGCGGTGATGACATTGTAGGCCGCGTAGGTGGAGGTCGGCGGGCAGACGTCGTCGTTATAGCCCCAGTTGTAGAAACCCGGTATTTTGAGACGCCGAGCGAAATTCACGGTGTCGTAGTAACGCGTCGTCGCGATCTTCTCGGGCGTAGTGTGTGACGATGGAATGCCGTCCCACGCGCGAAACGGATGAGGCCAGCCACCTGCGCGGCCATGCAGCGGACCGGATACATCGCAAAATGCGGGATGTGTCACCGCAAGCCCCGTCACACGAGGATCGAGCGCGGCAGTCGCGATCGAAAGTTGTCCGCCCTGACTCGCGCCCATCACGAGCAAGTCTTGTCCGTTCCACATGTCGCGCGACGCGAGAAAATCGTTTGCGCGCAAACAACTCAGATAGACGCGGCGATAATAAAAGCGCTCCGGATCTTCGAGCCCGTTGAGCCAATAATCCTTCAGGGCGCCCGCGAGGAGTTGATCGTACACTTCCGCACCGAGATTGACCGGGATGCCGTGAATACCGATCTCGAGCACAATCGCGCCGCGCGCCGCGAGTTCAGGATCGCCCGCGTAAGGACGCACGCCGGCGCCAGGCACTTTGAGAATCGCGGGATAGCGTCCCGGTTTCTTCGGCTCACACAAAATGCCATAGATACGCGCGGGCGCCGTCCACGCTTCGCCGACCGTGCGAAAACTAACATGGTAAACATTCACGTTGCCACTGCTGGCCTCGGGCAAAAGCGTCAGACGCGCATCGATCGGCACCTTCGCGAGTGCGTCTTTCCCTTTCTGCCAAAACGCATCGAAGTCCTCCGGCTCTGTTTGCGTCGGGCGAATTTTCTCCGGTGAAAATGCGGCGGTGGCGGCGCCGTGATATGTCTTGCCCGCAACCTTCACCGACGCCGAGCAGCGCAGGAATCCCGGCTCTTTCATCGTGCCGCCGTCGATCATCAAACCTTCGAGCGGCACCGCCGCGGTACGTGTTTCGAGCAATTGCAATTCCGGACCGACCGTGTAGCGCACGACGACATCGTCGATCGGGGTGTTGTCGGCGGTCACGTGGACACGAAACTTCGCGGGTTCGCCGACTTCGTACGTCCAGTCGCGATGATCCGGCACCACGCGCACTTGCACCGTGGCGATGCGCAGTGTCGCGCCCGGCGGCACCGGCGCGATCGGCGTCGATGCTTGCAGCGAAACAGGAATCAAAGGAAGCGCCAGCAGTGCGGCGATGCGTGTATTCAAAGTGGACATACCGTGAAGCGGACGGGGTTTGGGGGGAGCGGCGAACGGCGGTTCGCGGCACCATGCTACCGTTTGCGAACGATCGGCGACAGGATATTGGTTCCGCGCCTCTTGAGATTGTTTTCCTCCGTCAGTGTGTTGGCGGACGGGACGGCACCACTTTTTTTAGCGCGCTTCCGAGTTCCGCGGAACGAAACGGTTTGGAAAGGTATCCGCGAAAACCCTGCTCCAGCAAGCCCGCGGCGAGTTCCTCGCTGTCGTAACCCGTGCAAGCGATCGCAACCACGTCGGGGTCGATCGCAGCCAACTCCCGAAATGTATCCTCTCCGCCAATACCGCCGACGACGGTGAGATCCAAGATGACGGCATCGTAAGGTTTGCCGATCGCCAGATAGCGTCGGTAATACGCGAGCGCTTCGTCGCCATTGCTCACCGTGTCGCAGCTGTAGCCGAGTCCCGTGAGCATTTCGCCGGTGAGGCGGCGGATGTTTTCGTCGTCATCCATCAAAAGGATGCGGCCGGTGCCGAACCGAAGTGATGGCTTTCGGCGCGCCTTCATTTCGGTGGATGCCGGACCAGCTAGCGGCAGTTGAATGACGAAGCGCGTGCCCTCGCCCAGCTTTGAGAAAACGCGCACCTCTCCGCCGTGACGCAGCACGATGTTGCGAACGGTGGGAAGTCCGAGTCCGGTGCCGCTTTTCTTGGTGGTGAAAAACGGCTCGAAGATGCGCTCGATGGCGTCGGGCGCGATGCCGGAGCCATTGTCGGTGACAGAGATCTCGACGTAATCTCCGGGTGGCAGCGCGGCATCATCGGTCTCCGCGCGCTGGATCGTTTCTGCATTTAGGCGGATGCGGCCACCTTGCGGCGGCAACGCCTGCAGCGCGTTGATGATGAGATTTTGAAACACCTGCAGCATCTGACCTCTATCCACCGAAATCGGCGGCAGCGTATCCGGTGCATCAATACAGATCTGCGCGTTGGAACCGGCATGCGCGAGCCGGACGGCGTCGTGCAGAATATCCGCGGGAGAAAGCAGCTGTCGCACCGTCATGCCCGAGCCGCCTTTGGCGACAGTGAGGAGTTGTTTGGTGAGCGCTTTGGCCGCGAGGCACGCGCGCTCGCTATCGGCCAAAAGCGCGGTGTCGCGTCGCTCGCGTGCTTGCGAGATGCCGCCGAGGATCGTGGTCAGCAGATTATTGAAATCGTGAGCAAGTCCGCCCGCCACCACACCCAGCGTTTCGAGGCGGTTGGTTTTTAGTAATTCCTCGGGTGTGAGCGTCATTTCCTCCGGATCGCGGAAGACGAGTACGAGGCCTGCGATCGCCCCTTCGGGCGTCCACACCTGGCGAATCGACCAGACGATCGAACGTGCGGATCCGGACGCTGGACAAATAAGCGCGTGATCCTTGCACAACGGCGGATGCACGCCGCCCGTGAGCGCGTCGTCGAAAGCTTCGAGCGCGGGTGTGCCGTCGTCGCGATGCACCAGCAGGAAAATCTCCGTGAGCGGGCGCGACTTCGCTTGCGTGAGCGAATGACCGGTGAGCCGCTGCGCGTGGCTGTTGAGGTACACGACGCGCCCGCGCTGATCGGCGATGATCACGCCTTCACCAATGGATTCGAAGGCTTCGGCAATCAGTCCGGTGGGTATGGATTTTTCGGATACAAGTTCGACGCCGGCCGGCAGCATGCAGCAAACACCGACTGCGCGCATCAATGCGCCGCTGCGCGAAAATTCCCGGCGCGCTCGGATCACTGCGGGCGCACTCTGACCGGCCGGGAGACGGATGCGGGTGGAAAGTGTGTATTCTTCGCCACCCGCTTCGTCGGTTTGAAAAAGTTCGCGAGCAGTCAGCGCGTTTTCACTCGGTTGAATCGTGGCCGCAAACGCATCGAGCGCGTCGTTTCCATCCAGCGAGATTTCGATCAATTCGCGCCACGCCGGCGAAAACCAGTATCGCCCTGCCGCGAAATCCAAATCGAAGGCCGCCACGCCGGGGACATGACTCAACCGATCCCAACGCTCCTCGGCGGAAAGAAAATGCTCCTCGGCTTCTTTGCGCTCGGTGACGTCGAGCTGCACGCCGGTTACACGTTCCAAGCTGCCATCGCCTGAAAACACCTGCGCGCCGATGCTGTGCACCCACACGTAATGGCCGCGACGGTGCCGCATGCGGACCTCGACGGAAAAATGTTTGGTCGTTTGCGCGCGTCGCGCGGCGCTGTGTCTTGGGATCGCAGCGGAGTCTTCCGGATGAAGCAGCTCGAGCCAGCTCTCGTAGTTGTCGCCCCACTCCGGCTGCGTGTAGCCGAGCAGTCGCCGCCAAGCAGGTGAGCAATAAAAACGACCGGCTTTAAAATTCAGATCGAAGAACCCGAGCCCGCCTTCGTCGGAAAGCAGCGCCAGACCCGAATCAACCAAGATCGGCGGCGACGAATCGCGGTGACGCGCGGGATCATCCACCCAGGCGAAATAGCTGCCATGCTCCCCTCTCGCCTCTTCGACGCGCACGATGACCTCGGCCGGTGCGCGTCCTTCGAACCACGCGAGACACAACACCGTGCGATTAAGCGCAGACGCGAGAAAGAGCTGCCACGGCAACGCACGCCGAGCGGCTTCAGGCGCATTGGTGACGTGAAAACGCACCAGCTCCACAAACGTCCGCCCCGTCAATCCACCGGCAATTGCCCAAAAGCGTTCGGCGCTCGCGCTGGTGCTGACGATGACGCCGTCCGCGTCGATCGTGAAAATGGCAGGTGCTGGCAGCGCGGCGCTGGCGGCAAATGGCGGCGTCGATGAAAGGCCCGGCTGGTTCACGAACGTTCAGGCGATGCCTGCCCGCGTGTATCGGCCCGGGCGATACAGCGGCGTCCTCACGAGCGAGGGCGCGAGAGGAGCGAATTCGTCTCTGCAAGGATGTTTTTCCATTGGGTCCGCAGACTTAATAAGGGTGCGGACCGACACCAAACGGCGGGAAAAGTTCAGACTTGGAGGAATTCTCTCACACGCGTCTGTTCCGGGGACTCGCCGCCGAGCCACGCAGCCACGCGTTTGTGCACGAAATCGATGTACGGCGGCTGGTCGTTCAAACAGGGAACCTGCTGAAAACTTTCACCGCCCGCGCCGAGGAAGAGCTCTTTTCCTTCGCCGGAGATTTCTTCGATCGTTTCGAGGCAGTCGGCGACAAACGCCGGGCAAAGCACCAGCAGCTTCTTTTTTCCTTCTTTGGGAAACCGCTGCAACTCCTGATCGGTGAACGGCGTGAGCCACGGTTCGCCCGCCAGACGCGATTGGAACGACACCGAATAACGCGAAGTGTCGATTCCGGCGCGTTGAGCGAGCGCCCGTGTGGTGGCGAAACATTGTGCGCGATAACATGTTTCGTGAATCGGTGAGCAGGTCGTG
Source organism: uncultured Opitutaceae bacterium (assembly GCA_937958045.1). Lineage (GTDB taxonomy): Bacteria > Verrucomicrobiota > Verrucomicrobiia > Opitutales > Opitutaceae > Nibricoccus. The sequence continues at coordinate 69,089 of CALFXL010000039.1, forward strand.
CAGCAATCGTGCACCTTGGTGCAATGCGCCTTGGACGAGTCGGCTTTGCGCAGATGCCGTTCGGGAATGCCGTGGTAACTAAACAGCACATGATCATGCGGCTGCGCGAAATACGGCGCGCAGACATTATACAGTGCTTCGATGTAATCCTTGTCCTTGTAGAACGGCAGCACCTGCGTGATGCGCACTTTGGGTGCGAGACGTGCGGCTTCTTCGAAAACCTTCACGACCACCGTTTCCCATGAGGACATCGCGTAGTGCGGGTATTGCGGAAACAAGAGCAGCTCCTCGATGCCGTCTTTGGCAATTTGCTCCATTACAGAAGCGATCGACGGATTGCCGTATCGCATCGCCAAATACACCGGGACGTCGCCGCCGAGCCGCTCGCGCAGTTTCGCCTGCACGGCGATCGACGTGATGATCAACGGCGAGCCTTCGGGTTGCCAAATTTGTTGATACGCATGCGAGGATTTTTTCGGGCGCGTGCGCAACAGGATGCCTTCCAACAGCAACCAACGCGCCGCCGCCGGCAGATCGAGCACACGTTCATCGCCGAGGAATTCGCGCAGATAGCGACGAACGTCGGGAACGGAGGTGGAATCGGGCGAGCCGAGGTTGACGAGAAGGACAGCGCGTTTGGGCATTGTGGTGGGTGTGGCGTATGGGTTGGCGGGCTGTCAAACGCCTGCGCGTTACCCGCTAAAATCGTTTATCCCCTGCGAGGCGCAAGTCCGCTTCCAACCGCGCATCCGCCATCGTCGATGCCCTCAGTTGCCGAAGCAAAATCGCGAACGAGAGACACTGTTCACGCGGCTGCGCCGTCTCTTCTTTTTCGCGACGGAAAAGAAAAGCCCCCTTGCGAGCTACGCCAGGGGGCCAAAGGAACGCCTGGCGATTTACCAGGCTGCGAAACCATTAAGCCTGGCGATGGCCGCCCTGCTGGGCTTTGGCGACGAACTCGCTGATGTCGATGCCGAGCTTCTTGGCGACACCAAGACCGTAATTGGGATCGGCGCGGAAGAAGTGGCAGATGGCGCGCATCTGGATCTCTTGCGGTACGCCGTTCATGTGGCGGGCGATGTTACCGCAGAGGCGATCCTGCTCGTCGGGCTTGAGGAGACGGAAAAGGTCGCCGGGCTGCGTGTAGTCGTCGTTGCCGTCGCGGTGGTTGTAGCGGTCGGCGTCGCCTTCGA
>CALFXL010000040.1 GCA_937958045.1 uncultured Opitutaceae bacterium
GCCGGGCATGCTTTCCAAACACTACAGCCCGCGCTCGCCGATTCAGTTGCATCGCACGCTCGACGCGAAACTCGTGCGTGAGCTGCCCGCGGACGAAGTGGCGCTTTATTTGTTCAAACCGACGGGCGTGAAAGCGGCGGGCAATGTACGTTGGCTGGCGGAGCGCGGTGATCTGCGTCAGGCAGGACGCCGTTTATTCGCGACCTTGCGCGCGCTCGACGATGGACGCTGGAAATGTATTCACGCCGAGCTCGCGCCGGGCGGCGACGGATTCGCGTTGGCGATCAACGACCGGCTCACGCGCGCGGCGGCGAAACGGTGAGCGAATGAGCGCGGTCGAATGAATGCGCGCGCGGACCGTGTGATCATCGCAGCGGAGAGCGCGTGTCGTTGTCGTCTTTTTTCGACATGACGACGTAGTAGTCCTTGTACGACTTGTCGTAGTACTGGCCGTAGTAATAACCGGACACGCTCAGATTCAGGCCATTGAGCACGGCGCCGAAGTTGGGGATCGGCGATTCGAGCAACCGGCGGGCGGCGTATTGCGCGGCGCGGCGGCGGACCTTGTTGAAGAAGACGGTGAAAATGGAGCCGTCCATCAACGGGAGAATGATGAGCGCGTCGCTGACCGCGGCGACGGGCGGAGTATCGATAAAAACGCGATCATAACGCGTGCGCAGGTCGGCGATCATCTGTTCGAAGCCGACGCTGTTGAGCACCTGTGTGGGATTTTTGGCGCGGCCGCCGGTGGGGATGATGTCGAGATTAGGATGCGGGCCGTTGACGACGACATCTTCCACGCGCGCTTCTCCGCCGCACAGATCGATGACGCCGACCTGATTATTGATGCGAAAGGCCTTGTGGACAGCGGGGCGACGGAGATCGCAATCGACGATGACGACCTTTTCGCCATGAGCCGCGAACGTGAGCGCTAGATTGGCGGTGGTGAAGGACTTGCCTTCGCCCGGGATCGTGCTGGTGACGAGAATGCAACGCGCCTGACGACTTTGATCTTTGAGGCGCAGGCTGGAATGAAGCGTGAGAAACGCTTCGGAAACCTGACGGTCGGCGTGGTTGAGGACGATCTGCGCTTTCTCGTGCGGCGGCATTTTGCGCACGTGCGGAATGATGCCGAGCAGGCGCAGGCCCATGAGCGCTTCGATGTCGAACGAGCTCTTCACGCGGTCGTCGATGAACGCGACGAAGAAGGCGACCGCGAGGCCGAGGCCGAGTCCGCCGAAGAGACCGAGGCCGAGGTTGAGCAGGATGTCGGGCTTGACGTAGTGCTCCGGCTGCGACGGCAGCGCGCGATCGATCACACGGGCGTTTTGGGTGTCGAGCGTGCTGGACATCGTGGTCTCGCGCATGCGGCCCATGAGATGTTGGAGCACTTGCTCCTCGATGCGCAGTTCGCGATCGAGGCTTTCAAATTCGAGACCGGCGCGGTCGATGTTGAGGGATTCGCTTTCCTGTTGGGCGAGACTGGCGCGGGCTTCCTCGGCGCTGCGACGGGCCGCGTGATAATCGCCTTCGATGATCGCCGCGGCTTCATCGGTTGCGCGCGCGAGCTCGGTTTCGATCTGCGCGAGCGTGCTCTGCGCATCGATCATGCTCGGGTGTTTGGCGCGATAGCGTTCGCTCAATTTCGCGATGAGCACCTTTTGCTCGGTCTGGCGTTTCTTCAGTTCGGCGATGATGGGCTGAGAAGCGATGAACGAAAGTTCGGTGAGGCTCGTGCCGTTTTCGCGCGCACGCTCGATTTGTCGCCAACGCACTTCCGCGTCCTTGAACCGGGCTTCGGACTGCGTGAGCAGGAGGTTTCGGGCTTTGAGCGTTTCGGTGATGATGTCGCGGCGCTGATCGAGCGAAACCATCTTGTGCGTTTCGCGGTAAGTCTGGAGACGCGCGGCGAGTTCCTCGACCTTCTTGCGTTGTTCGTTGACGCGGGCGCGGAGCTCATCGACGGCCTTCATCGATTCGTCGATGCGGACGCGCGAGTTGTACGAGATAAACTCGTCCACAAACATGTTCGCGATCTCCGCGGCCATGACGCGATCGGGGTGACGATATTGCACCTCGATGATGCGGCTGTTGCGGCGCGGATTGATGCGGCGGTTTTGATAAAGCACCTCGGCGGGCGTGAGCGGTTCCTGGCCGCTGTCGCTGAGGTACGGCGCCATGAACTGAGTGAGTTTTTCGCCGGTGAGACGCTCGGAGACTTTTTGGATGATCGTCGCGCTCTCGAGGATTTGCGCGATGGTGTTGAGGTCCTCGAACGAGCGCGCTTCGTTGTCCACCACGGCCTGGACTTTCAGCACGGTGGGATCGCGCGGGAGGATCTGCACGAGCGCGCGCGACTGGTAGATTTTGGTCTGCGAGCGCGTGTAGATGAGCGTCGAAACAAAAACGACGAGGAAGACCGCGACGATGTACCAGATGCGCTCGCGGAGGATGAGCAGGTAGTCGCGGAAACCGCGTTGTGCGGGCGGCTCGGGATAGGCGCTGTACGGACCATAGCCGTAAGCGTCGGGCGAGGGTTCGTGGCCGCCGGGGGAAGCTGGAGGGACGGAAGAATTCATGGCGGTCAGAACACGCGTTCAGGCACGTAGATGTTATCTCCCGGCTGGAGCAACCAGGCTTCGGAGGAAGTGCCGCGGATGAGGAGGTCGGCGTTGATCTCGAACGTTTCCGATTCGCCGTTGGGTTTGGCGCGGGTGAGCTGTACGCGCTTGCGATCGGCGAGACGGTTGAAACCGCCGGCGCGCGTGATGGCGTCGAGCAGCGAGAGACGTTGCTCCTGCGGGAAAGGAACGGCGCCGGGATTATTGACGTTGCCCATGACGTTCACCGTGCGTTTCGCGTATTCGATCACGACGAGCGTGATCTGCGGGTTGACCAGGAAGTCGCGGTCGTAGCGCTCGCGGATGATCTGCTCGGCCTGGCGCAGGGTTTTATTGCGGAGATCGACCTGCTCGATGAGCGGGAGCGTGATCGTGCCTTCGCGCGAGATGCGGACCTCGCGGAGCAAGTCGGGTTCTTGGAAAACTTGGACGCGGATGAGATCTTGCGGCTGGAGGAGATAATCGCCGTCGGCCGTGGCAGGCGCAGGCGTTTCGGCGGCGAAAAGTGGACGCAGAAGAAAACCGGCCAGCAGGAATAGCCGAAGTAGAGGCGAGAAGCGGAGCATAGAAAAGCCGCGCGAATGTTCGTCGCGCGGCTGGTCAGGTCAAGAGAGGGGACAAATCGTTTAGAAGCGAACCGAGGCGCCGAGCTGGATCACGCTATTGTCGAAATCCGCGCTGCGGGTGCGTCCGTCGGTGTCGGTGAACGAGAGATTCGAATCGTTGGTGCGGTAGTGGTAACTCGCGTGGAGCGTCGTATGCGTGCTGACGCGGTAGCCGATGCGCACGGAAGCCTCGATGTAGTCGTCTTCGCGGCCGTTGAAATACTCGAGCGTCTGGAAGGTGAGTGCGGCGGTGCCTTCCCACTGGGCGTTGAAGTTGGTCTTGATCGACGGCGTGATGCTCAGGCTCTTTTGCGAAATGCCTTCCACGCTGGTGCGAAAGTCGTTGATGACCGACAAGGCGAAGGCGGTTTTTTCGGTGAGAAGATATTGGAGATCGGCGAGCGCACCGATCGAGGATTCGTCGCCGCCGGCGTCGAGTTCGCGCTGATTGAAACCGACGCTGAAGTAGCCGCTGAACTTCGGCGTAAAATCGCCGCGCGCGCCGAGGTTGTAATAAAAATCCTCGGAGTAGTTGGAGTTGCCGGTGAGACCGGTGCGGCGATAGCGCACGCCCGCGCTCAGGTCGATTTTCTCGCTGATCGAATAGTAATAGTTCAGCGGGAAAGCGGTCTCGCGGATGTCGACGTAGGCGGAATCGGCGTAGTCCGTATCTTCGTAGGCGATACCGACGACGACGGAGCTTTTGTCGGAAAGACTGACTTGCGAATCGAGCCGGCCGGAAAAGACATCGCGGCGGATCAACGTGGCACCGCGCACATCGCGCGTGCTTTGGTTGAGTTCGCGGAAGGAAAGATCGAAAAGGATCTTGGTCTTTGCGTCGTCGAAGCGCGTGGCGAGGGCGGCGGAAAACAACTCGTCGTCGAGCGAGTCGTTATCGAGGAAACGAATGAAGGTTTCGCCCGCTTCGACCGAGCCGTTGAACAACGCGCCCTGTCCGAAGACGAAGCGCAGTCCAGGTGTCAGTTCGAAGATGGTGTCGTCGGTTTCGTCGAGATCGGTGAGGAAGACATTGTCGTCCGCCCGGGCATTGAGCGAGCCGGTGACAAAAAGCTCGGCGGTTTCGCCGATGCGCGTGAGGGCGGAGGCGGAAGCGCAAAGGCCGGCCAGAAGGATCGCGCCGAGGGCAAGGTTCTTCATGCGGATGATTGGGGTGTATTGAAAAATTGACTACAGATTATTGTGACGGGCTCACGATCACCGACGGACGTTGTACGGGAAAATCGCTGCTGGTGGCGGCGGCGGCGCGGATTGTGTCGGTCGCGGAAGGCGCAGCGGAGGCGGCGGCCTGCTCGATCACGGGACGGGCGGAAGGCGCGGCATTGGAGGCCGAGACGACGACGGCGACGACGAGTTGCGATTTCACTTCGGGCGCGGTCGAGGGCGGGATGGCGTCGATCGCCGCGGTGGTGAGATCGGAGGCGAGTTTCGAAGTCGCGGCCGGGCTGAGATTGGGAGAAAGAACCGCGAAGGCTTGGCGCACGGCGGTCGGCGCGATTTCCGGCACGGCGGCGACGGCGGCCTTGAGGATGGCCTCGACCTGATCGGGCGCGGCGGCGAACGCGGCTTTGAGAATTTCGGAGGCCTGCGCCTGATTGGCGGAGGCGGCTTCGGCGACCACCGCGGGAGCGCTGGCGGGATCGGCTTTGATTTCGGCGAGGACGGCGTCGATGACAGGATCGGCGGCGTGGCTAATCAGACCGCTGACGCAGAGTGTGAGGGCGAACAAGGTGGCGCGCGTTTTCATGACGAGTTGGGTTGAGAACGGCACAAAGGAGCCGTTGAGAAGGGAAAGTTTTCGCACAGAAAGTGTAAGGATTGCTTAACGTAATCGAGTCCCGCTGTTTTCCGTATTGGGTTTTTACCTGAATTTGCCAACACCCCATGTCGTCCCCGTATAAGAAATCTGATGCCAGTGGTTTGAAACAAAGGCCTGGCGACCGGGCGCGGGAAGCACGTGGCTGGGAAAAACTATTCCCGATATTCATTCATCGCAACAGCGAGGGCGTGCAGGTGGTCGTGTATTGGTCGCGTCTGTTGATGACGCTGCTGATCTTCGCATTGGTGTCGCTCGCGACGCTGCCGTTCGCGGCGTGGGCGTATGTTTATTTTTACCGCAGCGTGAAGACGGTGAATTACCTGCACCTTGCGCTGCCATGGCGTTGGGACGAATACCGCGTGTTGCGTGGTGCGCATTACATCGAAGGTGCGAAGGAACTGCTGGCGACGGAGCAATGGCGCGGGGCTTACCTGAATCTTCGCGTGGGGCTGCAGAAAGATCCGGCCAATCGCGAAGGCCGGCTGATGCTCGCGCATTTCTATAGCATGCTACGCCGCTACGAAGTCGCGGAGGAAACGCTGGTCGAAGGCCTCGCGTACCATCGAAACGACGGAAGTTATTTGCAGGCGATGATGCAGTTCCTGCTGCGATTGCAGAGCGACGATCGCGTGATCGCTGTCGCGAGCTCGCTCATCGAATCGCCCGATGTATTGGAAACGGTGAAACGCAGCGCCGCGTATTACGCGGCGACGGCGCATGTATATCGCGGGCGTTACGATACCGCGGAGACATTGATCGAAGCGCATCAGCTCGCGGGCATTCGCGAAGGGCGGATGTTGTTGGCGCGCATCGATTGGGAATGCGGTTATCCGGAACTGGCGCTGCTCAAACTTCGCCAGCTTCGCGCGCTGCGCCCGGCCGATGACGAAGTCGCGGGCATGGAAGCGGGCTATTTGCGCGAGGCAGGACGCTTTGATGAAGCGCGACGACTTAATCTGCTCCGTCAAATTTCCTCCCCGAAGTCGGCCGAACCACGGATCGAGCTGCTGCGTTTACTCACGGAAACCGGCGACGAGTCGGCTGCCGCGCGCGAGATCGAAGACCTCTGGAGGGATTTCAGCGATGATGCGTCGGCACTGTATTCATTGGCTGAATACGCGGCCAATCGCGGCGAGACGGCGTTGGTGCGGCGGGTGTATGAACACTGCCGTCTGCGCAATATGCCGTGGGACGTCCCCGCGCTGCTGACGGTCGAATCGTGTATTGTCGGCGGCCGCTATCAGGAAGGACTCGATCGCGCGCGCGAACTTTTGCGCGAAAATCCGGAGTGGAGCCGTAGGCACTATGCGTTGTTCAACGGCCTGCAGGCCATCGCGCTGCACGGACTCGGCGACCGTCAGGCGGCGCAGTTGTTTGTGAGGAATTTTTTGGGTCAAGCCGATGTGCGCAGCGATCAACTGGCGTCCGTGTCGCGCCGTTTGATGAAAGTCGGCGCACCGAACGATGCGCGTGAGATGCTCGCGCGCGCCGTGCAGAATGATCCGCTCAATCAGGCCGCGCTCTCGCAATTGATCGAACTCGATCTCGACGCCGGTCGCGTCGATGCGGTGCCTGCGGCGGTGCGGAAACTGATCACCATGCGGCGTCCATCGCCTGAATTGCTCGCGCGTGCACGTCGAGAACTCGGACGTGACCGCTGGCTGTTCGTGGAAGGACGCACGCCCGCGCTGCGAGCATTGGAGAAGGCGCTCGCCGGAGCGCCGGGCGGCAGCGCGACGCTGTAGTTGAATTTCAACTACACTCGTTTCAACGCGAGGCGGCGAGCTCGGCGAGAAGACGTTCGTTTTGTTCGCGCGAACCGACCGTGATGCGCAGCCATTCGGGCATGCCGTACGGTTTCATCGGACGCACGATCACACCGCGCTGCTGAAGCACTTCGAAGATGCGGGCGCCATCGCCGACGCGGGCGAGGATGAAGTTGGCCACGCTGGGCACGTATTCGATGCCGAGCTTTTGGAAACCAGCTTCGAGCTGCGCGAGGCCTTCGCGGTTTTTGCGTGCGCAGTCGCGCGCGAACGACTGATCGTCGAGCGCCGCGATGGCGGCGGCTTGGGCGAGCGCGTTGACGTTGAACGGCTGACGAACGCGGTTGAGCAGACCCGCGAATTCGGCGCTGGTGTACGCGTAGCCGACGCGCAGCGACGCGAGTCCGTAGATTTTGGAAAACGTGCGCATGCAAATGACCTTGCGGCCTTCCGCGATGAGCGGGCGCAGATCGGGCGGGTTGTCCAAAAACTCGGCGTAAGCCTCGTCGTAGGCAAAGACGACGTGCGGCGGCAGCGCGCGAACGAAGGCGATGATTTCCTCCTCGGAGTTGGCCGTGCCGGTCGGATTGTTGGGGCTGGGAAGGAAAACCAGTTTGGTCGCCGGCGTGACGGCGCGCAGCAAAGCGCCGAGATCGTGGCGATGGTTGACGAGCGGGACTTCGATGGGGCGCGCGCCAAACAGAAGCGCGACCAGTTTGTACACGGCGAACGCGGGATTGCCCATCACGACCTCATCGCCGGGGCCGAGCAATGCGTGGCCGAGCAACTCGATGATTTCGTTCGAGCCGTTGCCGATGATGAGTTGATCGGGCGAAAGAGAAAATTCCGTCGCGAGGCGTGCGCGCAGGGCGACGCATCCCCCATCTGGATACAACTCGGCCTGCTCGAGTGCGCGCGCTGCGGCGGCGACCGCCTTGGGCGAGGGGCCGAAGGGATTTTCGTTGGACGCGAGTTTGATGATGCTCGCGGGATTGAGGCCCAGTTCGCGGGCGACGTCCTCGATCGGTTTGCCCGGCTCGTAAACGGGTTGTTTGAGGACGGAGGGTTTGACGAGCTCTTGGAAGGTCATGGCGAAACGAGGGCGAAATCAGGACTGAGTTGGAGATTGGTGGATGATCCGGTCAGTCGGATTTGAGGATAAGGCAGACATTGCTGCCGCCGAATCCGCTGCTGTTTTTTAGGACGACGCGCGGCGAGCGCGCGAGGGTTTCTCGCGGCAGTTCGAGTCCGGCGCAGGCGGAATCGATGTCGGCGAGATGGGCGTTGCCGGGGATGAAACCTTCTTTCATCGCGAGCGCGCAGAAGGCGGTCTCCATCGCGCCTGCCATGGAAAGCCCGTGGCCGGTCAGACCCTTGGTGCTGCTGACGGCGGGGCGGTGTCCGGAGGTGGAAAACAACTCGCGCAAGGCGAGCGCTTCGGCGGCGTCGCCCGCGGGCGTGGACGTGGCGTGCGCGTTTACGTATTCGATCTCTGAATACGCGATGTCGGCGTCTTTCACGGCGCGTTCCATCGCGGCGCGAAGTCCGGCGCCGTCGGGACGCGGAGCGGCGACATTGTAGCCGTCGGAGGCCTGGCCCCAGCCGGCGATGGTGGCATAGATGGTCGCGCCGCGACGAAGGGCGGTTTCGCGTTCTTCGACGATGAGCGCGACCGCTCCGCCGGTGCCGACGAAGCCGTCGCGCGATTTGTCGAAGGGTCGCGAGGCGGTGGCGGGATCGGGATTGGTCGAGAGCGCGCGCATGGCGGCGAACGGCAGAACCGTCTCGGCGTTGAGCTCCTCGGCGCCGACGACGATCATGCGTTGCTGACGACCGAGACGGATCTCGTCGCAGGCGTAACCAAGCGCATGGGTGGACGAGGCGCAGGCGGAGACGAAACCAGTGACCGGACCGGCGATGCGGAAGTGCGCGGCGAGGTTGAAATTGAGGGTGCCAGCAATCGACGAAACCACGCCCATCGGGTGTCCGCGGTCGAAATTAACCGCGGTGGATTGGGCGAGGTGATGGTGCAGGAGAAACGCCGAACCGGCGGACGCGCAGAAGAGTCCGGTTTGACCGTCGGAGATGTCGTCGGGTTTGAGGCCGGCGTCGGCGAGCGCCTGCTCAAGCGCGCAAAACGCGTACACGCCGTGCGGCGCGAGACCGCGGAGCGTTTCGCGCGGGATGTCGTAGCGATCGGGCCATGACCAATCGCGTGAGCTTGGCGAAGCGACATCGAAGTCGCGCACGGGGGCGGCGACTTTGACTGCGAGGTTCGGGTTGCCGCAAAAATCAAAGCACGTCATCCCGTGCAGGCCTTCGCGAAGGCTTCGCGAAACCGCGGTGCGATCGTTGCCGATGCTGGTGATGAAACCGAGGCCGGTGATGACGGCTGTGCGGGACATGCGAGGCGTCAGCGCGCGGAGCCGGCGAGTTTGCCGCGGACGAACGCCCGGAGTTGGCCGACGGTGCCGACCTCCATGATTTCGGCGTTGGAGATTTTTACGGAGAAGAGGTCTTCGAGAAAAAACACGGTCTCGGCGATGGCGAGCGAATCGAAGCCGAGGTCTTGCATGAGATGCGCGTCGTCGGGCAGCGGTTGATCGGCCGAGGGAGCGCGATGTTTGGGAATGAAATCGCGCACGATGGCGAGCACCACGAAATCGAGTGCGTCGGCGTCGCCGGAAGCGCGGTAGCGTGCATGCGCTTCGCGGACGGCGGCGGGAAATTTCGCCAAGGGATCAGGCGCGCGGCGAGGCTGGGAGGTTTCGGACGACTCGGACATGGACGGCGTTGAAGGTGGAGTAGGAGTGCGGAGGGACAAGCCCGGGATGCCACGGCGCGCGGAGAATACGCGCCGTGGCGGGGCGAACTTATTTGAGCGCAGCGGCGATGCGCTCGAGCGCGCGCTCGACGTTTTCGCGGCTGTTGAAGGCGCTGATGCGCACGTGGCCTTCGCCGCATTTGCCGAAGCCGGCGCCGGGCGTGCAGACCACTTGGGCTTTGTTGAGAAGCAGATCGAAGAACTCCCAGGAGTCGCGGCCGGTGTTGACCCAGATGTAGGGAGCGTTGTCGCCGCCGATGCAGCTGAAGCCGAGTTGTTGCACGGCGTTGCGGATGAGGGCGGCGTTGGCGAGATAGTAGTCGGTCATGGCTTTGACCTGACGTTTGCCCTCGTCGGTGAAGATGGCGGCGGCGGCTTTTTGCACCGGGTAGGAAACACCGTTGAACTTGGTCGTGTGGCGGCGGTTCCAGAGCGCGTGGAGCGAGTGGGTGTTGCCGGCGGCGTCGTAGGCGACGAGCGATTTCGGAACGACGGTGTAAGCGCAGCGCGTACCGGTGAAACCGGCGGTTTTGGAGAAGCTGCGGAACTCGATGGCGACTTCGCGCGCGCCCTCGATTTCATAGATCGAGTGTGGAATCTCCGGATCGCGGATGTAGGCTTCGTACGCGGAGTCGAAGAGGATGATGGCTTTGTTTTTCTTCGCGTAAGCGACCCATTCGGCGAGCTGCGCTTTGGTGGCGACGGCGCCGGTCGGGTTGTTGGGGAAACAAAGATAAATCAGATCTGTCGCGGCGGACGGGAGCGAGGGCACGTAGCCATTGGCGGGCGTGCTATCGAGATAAGTGATGCCTTGGTAGCGACCGTCGATGTTGGGACCGGTGCGGCCGGCCATGACGTTGGTGTCCACATAAACCGGGTACACGGGGTCCGGGATGGCGAGACGGATGTCGTTGGAGAAAATTTCCTGAATGTTGCCGCAGTCGCACTTCGAGCCGTCGGAAACGAAGATTTCATCGGCATCGATTTGGGCGCCGCGCGAGACGTAGTCGTGTTGAGCGATGGCTTCGCGGAGAAACGCATAGCCTTGCTCGGGGCCGTAGCCCTTGAACGTCGCGCGATTGGCGAGCTCGTCGGTGCCGGCGTGGAGCGCGTCGATGCACACTTGGGGGAGCGGCTCGGTGACGTCGCCGATGCCGAGGCGGATGACAGGTTTGTCCGGATGCGCCTGGGTGAAGGCCGACACGCGCTTGGCAATGTCGGAGAATAGGTAAGAAGCCTTGAGCTTGGTGTAGTTTTCGTTGATGCGGATCATTGAAGGCGACGTAGAGGGCTTGAATAAGCGGGCGAGGTTTCCTTACTTCAAGCCCGGCGTGCGACGCCGAATCACCCCGACGATCTCGAACCATGCTCAAAATCACCTCTGTCCAGGAAATGCAGCAAGTGGCCGAAACGTATCGGTCGAAAGGTCAAATCATCTGCCTGGTGCCCACCATGGGTGCCCTGCATGAAGGACATCTGAGTTTGATCCGCAAAGCGCGGGAGGTCGGGGAAGTGGTGGTGGTTTCGATCTTTGTGAATCCGACGCAGTTCGGGCCCAACGAAGATTATCTCAAATATCCGCGGGAGCTGGAGCGGGATTTGGAACTGTGCGAGCGCGCAGGCGTCGATGCGGTTTTTGCGCCACCGGTGGAGGAGATGTATCCCAAAGGATATTCGACGTACGTGACGGAAGAATTTGTGGCGAAACCGCTCGAAGGCATGTCACGCCCCACGCATTTCCGCGGTGTCACGACGGTGGTCGCGAAACTTTTCAACATCGTGCGTCCGCATCGCGCGGTCTTCGGGCAGAAGGACGCTCAGCAGGCGGCGGTGTTGCGCAAGATGGTCCAGGATCTCCATTTCACGGTGGAGATCGTGTTGGCCGATACTTTGCGTGAGGCGGAGGGACTCGCGATGAGCTCGCGCAATCGTTACCTGAGCAATAATCAGCGACTCGAGGCGCTCTCGATCTACGAAGCGCTCAAATACGCGCAGGACATGGTCGCGAAAGGCGAGCGCCGGCCGGATCGCCTGATCGCGGAAGCGACGCACATCCTCTCGCAGCACCGCCGTGTGCGCGTGATCTACATCGCGGTGGTCGATCGCGATACGATGGAGCCGATGCGCGAAGTGATTTTGGGACGCTCGCTCCTCGCCATCGCCGCGTGGGTCGATGAAGTGCGCCTCATCGACAACGTGATTCTCGGAGAATAAACCCGCACGTGTGCCCGGCCGACACCGCGGAGAGGCCGCGGACACGCACGAGTTGGTCGATGGTGTTGTCTTCAAGCGCGCCTTGCAGCCGCACCGGGATTTCTGCTCGCACCAGCCGGCAGTGATCGCCCAACTGGAGCTTCTTTTTCATGACCCGGACATTTGACGTGCTCGTCGTTGGCAGTGGCATCGCAGGCCTGAGCTTCGCGTTGAAAGTGGCGCGCCAGGGCTACTCCGTCGCGATCCTGACGAAGAAAACCAAAGCCGAATCCAACACGAATTACGCGCAAGGCGGCATCGCCGTCGTGACGTCGCAAACCGACGACGTGGAATCGCACGTGCGCGACACGCTCGTGGCCGGCGATGGATTGTGTAACGAAAAGGTCGTGCGCGAAATCGTCCGCGATGGTCCGGCGCGCGTGCAGGAATTGATCGATCTCGGGTTGGAGTTTTCGCGCGACGGTTCGGGACAATTCGATCTCGGTCGCGAGGGCGGACACAGCGAACGCCGCATCCTTCACGTAAAGGACATGACGGGGAAAGCGATCGAGACGGCGTTGCTCAAAGCGATCGGACGCGAGAAACGCGTCGCGCTTTTCGAGCATGTTTTTGCGATCGATATCGTGACGACGGCCAAGCTCGCCGAAACGAAGCGTCGGCGAAAATCCTCAGGAAAAAAGAAAGCTGCGCCGGAGCCCAATCGTGTAGCGGGGCTTTATGCGCTCGATGTGAAGAGCGGCCGCGTGGTGACGTTTCACGCGCCGGTCGTGATCCTCTCCACCGGCGGCGCGGGACAGGTTTATTTGTACACGACCAACCCGGACATCGCGACGGGCGATGGCATCGCGATGGCATACCGCGCGGGCGTGGAAGTGCGAAACATGGAGTTTATCCAGTTTCATCCGACAGCGCTTTATTCGGTCACGGGCGCGCGCTTCCTCATCAGCGAAGCGGTGCGCGGTGAAGGCGCGATTTTGCGCAACGCGGCCGGCGAGAAGTTCATGCGCCGCTATCACAAACTCGCAGATCTCGCGCCGCGCGACATCGTGGCGCGCGCGATCGATGCGGAGATGAAAAAGTCCGGTGCGCCGCACGTCTGGCTCGACATCACGCATCGCGACGCGGCCTTTTTGAAGGAACGTTTTCCGCAAATCTATCAGACCTGCAGTGCGCTCGGCATCGATATCGCGAAAGACATGATTCCGGTTGTGCCCGCAGCACATTATACATGCGGCGGCGTTGCGACGACACTGTCGGCCGAGACGTCGCTGCCCGGTTTGTATGCATGCGGCGAAGTCGCGTGCACCGGCCTGCATGGCGCGAATCGCCTCGCGAGTAACTCGTTGCTCGAAGCCGTGGTGATGGCGCATCGCGGTGCACTGTCGGTCGGCAATTATTTGAAAGCGCAGGGCACACGCGCGCCTGCGGAGATCCCGGCGTGGATGGATCTGCACGGCGGCGATGAAGACGAACGCGTGGTGATCACACACAACTGGGACGAACTGCGTCGCACGATGTGGGACTACGTGAGCATCATGCGCACGACGAAACGCCTGCAGCGCGCGCGCACCCGCATCGCGACACTCGCGCGCGAGATCGAAGAGTATTATTGGAATTTTTCCGTCGATTCGCGGCTGCTGGAGCTTCGCAATCTGATCGATGTGGCGACGCTGATCGTGACGTGTGCGTTGCAGCGCAAAGAAAGCCGCGGGCTGCATGCAAATGCGGATTATCCGCGCAAATTGAAATGGGCGCGCGACTCGAAGTTGCAGCGTCAGCTTACCTGAGCGCACACTGCGCGTCATGTTGGGTAAAATCGCGATCGTAGGTTCCGGAGCGCTCGGCTGCTATTATGGCGCCATGTTGGCGCGAGCCGGCGAGGATGTTCATTTTTTGATGCGGAGCGATCTCGCCGCGGTGCGTGCGCGTGGACTTCGCGTGAAGAGGCCGGACGGCGAATTCGTTTTGAACGACGTCCAAACCGAGGACACTCCCGAGAAAATCGGGCCCTGCGATGTGGTGATCGTGGCCTTGAAGACGACGGCCAACCGGGAGTTTTCGCGGCTGATCACGCCGTTGCTGCACGAGCGCACGGCGATTCTCACGTTGCAAAACGGACTCGGCTCGGACGAAGAGCTCGCACGACTTTTCGGCGCCGAACGCGTGATGGGCGGACTTTGTTTTATTTGCGTCAACCGCACGGTGCCCGGCGAGATCTTGTGCATTCAGCCGGGGGCGTTGTCGCTCGGAGAGTTTGGACGCCCGATCAGCGAACGGTTGCGCGTGGTCGCGGCGACGTTTCAGAAAGCCGGCGTTTCCTGTCAGACGGGCGACGATCTCGCGGCGCTGCGCTGGCGGAAACTTGTTTGGAACGTGCCGTTCAACGGACTTTCCATCGCAGCGGGAGGGCTGACGACCGATCGCATCCTCGCGGATCCTCTTCTCGAAGCCGAAGTCCGGGCGTTGATGGGCGAGATCGTGGAGACGTCCGGAAAACTCGGTTGGCCGATTTCTGCGGAGTTTATTGAAAAACAAATCGCCCACACGCGGCCGATGGGGCCGTACAAACCGTCGAGTTTGATCGATTTTCTCGAAGGGCGCGAAGTCGAGGTGGAGTCGATCTGGGGCGAACCATTGCGACGCGCGCAGGCGGCGGGCGTCGCGGTACCGCGGTTGCAGTTGCTCTACGCGCTTTTGCAGCGGGTGACTCGGCGTTGATCGAGTGGGGCTTCCTCGGCGCTGCGATGGGGTGATCGCCGCGTGTGGACACAAAAAAGCCCTCGCATCGCTGCGAGGGCTAGTCTGGTAAAAGCTACAGGAGCGAAGCTCAGGCCTTCTTAGCCTTGAAGCGGCGATAGCCGACAAGGGCGAGAAGAGCGCCGGCACCGATCATGCCGTAGGTGGAGGGTTCCGGAACGGCCGAGGTGAAGGACACGCGACCATAGACGCTGGAGCTGGTCGCCGTGTCAGGCGAGGGGCTGAGGTCGATGATCGGGTTGGCCTGGGTGTCCGTGAAGAACTGGAAGGTGATGAAACCGTTCTCGAAAGGAGCGACCACCGAGACCGGATCCAGCGCATAGAGGATCTGGGTCGGGGAAAGGACCGGGTCGTAGGTGAACGAGATCTTCGTCGAGAACGACAGCGCGCCGGGGGCGAGCACGTACTCGGTGGCGTCGATGATCACCTTATCAACGTTGAACGTGAGGTTGTAGTCAGAGACGGGAACCGGAGCTTCGACGCCGCTGGTCTTATAGTTGAACACCAAGTTGGCCGCGACGAACTGACCAGCATCGTTGACGGTGATGCTCGTGAGGGGGCTGTTCGGGAGCGGGTCTACACCGATCGTGGAGTTCGAGCCAGGAAGGCCGATGTACGAGTACTCCGAGGTTTCGGGGTCGCCGTTGAACGAGCCGGTAAACGAGCCGACCAGGCTAAGCTGCGCTTGGGCCGCGACGGTGAGTCCGAGAGCCAAGCCAGCGATGGATGCTAACTTTGTTATGGTTTTCATGATGGAGTGAAGTGCTGTGTGAGCTGTGTCCTACCAGAGCCCTTAGTTTCGTTGGCCGATCCGTCGGGGCTGGTGCAAACGAATGCCATCATGAGATTCTCCTCAAGTTTCAACTGGGTAAAAACCCCCGCAACGTGGGCTAGGGGAAACCCTTAAATGGCTTGTAGGTGCAAATAATATGATATGTGGTGTATCCTAAATTTGGATACTAAAACGCCGAGGAGAAATGGCTCCTCGGCGGGGTTGCGAGCGGTGAGGGTCGGCGTGCGCGTTTGTAAAAGCGTCTAGGGGGTACCGCCCAATTTGGTTTGGACGGAGGCGGTCACGGAGCCTTGGCGGAAAGTGCAAGAATTTGGCCTTGGCGGGCGTAGTCGATCGCTTCGCCCAAGATGCGCGCGGCTTCCTGTGGCGCGTGGAATCCGGTGGAGTTTTCCGCCGCGATAAAATCGAGTCGCCATTGGGCTTTACGCTGAAGGTCGCGCGGGCTCTTGAGCACGTCGTCGGTAGCGCCACGTTTTTGCGCTTCTTGAATGGCCTTGATAAGAGCGACGACGGCCTCCTCGGCGCGGATCATCAGGTTTTGGTTGCGATCCTGAATGGCTTCGACGCGCGAGAGGATTTCCGTCTCGGGAATGCGATGGCAGGACTGACACGACTGCGCGATGTTGAGGAGCGGGCTGCGGACGTGATGATTGCTGACTTTGATGGCGCCTTCGCGGACGTAGGGCATGTGGCAATCGGCGCAGGCGACACCGCTGCGGGCGTGGATACCCTGGCTCCAGAGCTCGAATTCGGGATGCTGGGCTTTGAGGACGGGCGCACCGGAATCGGTGTGTTTCCAATCAATGTGACCAACCTCGTCGTAATAGGCCTCGATCTGCTCCACGCGAAGGCCGTTGTGCCAAGGATAGGTCACGAGCTTTTTGTCGCCTTTGAAATAGTACTCCACGTGACACTGGGCGCATACGAGGGAGCGCATTTCTTGGCGTGAGGCTTCTTTGTTCGGATCGTAGTCGCCCTGACGGCCTTCGCGGCGCCAGCGCTCGATACTCGGAAGGTGGGGCGTTTCGTAGTCGGAGCGCGCGAGCGTGCGGATGCCATTGACGAACGCCGGACGGCTCACGCGGAGATTCATCGTTTCGGCTTCGTGGCAATCGATGCAGGTTACGGGGTGTTGAACGAGCTGGCGGGCGTCGGCGTAAGGCATGGCGCAGATTTCCTCGAAGCCCTTTTGAATTTGCGCCTCGCGATTTTCGGGACCGGCGGGCGCGCCGGCTTTCAGGCCGGCTTCGATGTACGCGGTCGTGACGGCGGCGTGGCAGTGGAGGCAGGAACCGGGTTGTTTAAAATGAGTGACGCGCTCGGTCTCGTCCTGGTCCTGAAGCATGTAGGCGTGGCCGCGCTCTTCGCGATAATCGACGGCAAAGGCGTACCCTTTGAAAATCTCGCGCCAGCGCGGGTCGGCATCGAGTTTTTGAAACGCATCGGAGCCGCCGTGCTTGGTGCGCACGATGTCCACCGTGCGTTTATAGGAATCGTACTGGCGCGGGTAGTTTTTGCCCCAGTCGGCAGGATCGAGCGTGCTTTCGTCCACCTCGACTACGCGGAAGACATGCTGGGTGGCCTCGGCTTTGCGCTCGACGATGTTCTGGTAGAGCATGAGCACGCCGAAGGTGGCGGCGGCGGTGGCCGCGATGAGGGCGACGTAAATCCAGAGAGCGAGACCTTGTTTGGAAGGATGCATGGCCGGGGAATGATTGGGGAAAAGTTAGCGGATCGGCCCGTGGCCGACCTCGCGGTGGCAATGGACGCAATCCAGCATTTTGAGCTCGTTGCCGGGGTGGGTGTTGATCTCGGCGGTGAGCTGTTCGTGGCACCGCACGCAGTTGTTCTGCAGAATCGCCGAGTTGTGCGGCTTGATCATAATCGGCTCATGAAAGTCCTGCAGCGTGAAACCCTTCGAGTGCCAGAAACCGTTTTCGGCTTTTGAATAATACTTCGCGAAAAATCCCTCGGGCGTGTGGCAATCGTTGCAGGTGGCGACCGCGTGGTGCGGACCCTTCAGCCAGCCGTCGTACTGCTCACGCATGATGTGGCAGTTCACGCACGCCGCGGGATCGTTGGAGAGGTAAGAAATCCCCTGTCCGTAATAGAACGTGTAGCCGCCGACTCCCGCCAAACAGCCGAGCGAAACGCTCAAGGCGATCGGCCAAAGCAGGTGAAACACGAGTTTCCGCGGGCTCATGGTTGGGGGCACCGGTCAGTGGGGCGCCCGGACAATACCGCGCTATGCTGCTCCGCCAAGCGACTTTCGCGTTTTTGCGCGGTCAGTCGCAGGTCTAATAAACGACCGAGGAGGCTGGTCGCCTGTTGGTGGCGCGAAGCCGGCGCGCGCGAACAACTGCACCGGCTTTTAAGAACTCAAACGGAGGCTCAGCGAGCGTTGTCGGCGTAAGCTTCCATACCGACGCACGAGCACACGAGATTGCGATCGCCGTAGACGTTGTCCACGCGACCGACGGCGGGCCAGAACTTGTGCTCGCGGACCCATGCGGAGGGGAATGCGGCGAGCTCGCGGCTGTAGGGCCGTTCCCATTTGTCCGCGCAAACAACCTTCGCCGTGTGCGGCGCGTTTTTGAGGACGTTGTTGGTTTTTTCCGCTTCGCCATTGGCGACGGCTTGGATTTCGCCGGCGATGGCGATGAGCGCGTCGCAGAAGCGATCGAGCTCCACCTTCGCTTCGGATTCCGTCGGCTCGATCATGAGCGTGCCGGCGACGGGCCAGCTCATGGTGGGCGCGTGATAGTTGTAGTCCTGCAGGCGCTTCGCGATGTCTTCCACTTCGATGCCGTATTTCTTGAAGCTGCGGCAATCGATGATGCACTCGTGCGCGACGAGTCCCGACGCACCCTTGTAGAGAACCGGGTAGTGCGGCTCTAGACGGCGGGCGATATAATTGGCGTTGAGGATCGCGAGGCGCGTGGCCTGCGTGAGTCCTTCCGCGCCCATCATGCGGATGTACATCCACGGAATGACGAGGATCGATGCGGAGCCGTAGGGCGCTGCGCTGACCGCGCTCGCGGTTTTCGCATCGCGGAAACGTTCCAGAGCGACATGGCCGGGAAGGAACGGCACGAGGTGTTTCGCGACACCGATCGGGCCGACGCCGGGACCGCCGCCGCCGTGAGGAATGCAGAAGGTTTTGTGAAGATTGAGATGGCAGACGTCGGCTCCGATGAAGCCCGGCGAAGTGAGGCCGACCTGCGCGTTCATGTTGGCGCCGTCCATATACACCTGGCCGCCGTTTTCGTGAATGATGGCGCAGATGTCGCGTATTGGAGTTTCGAATACACCGTGCGTGGACGGATAGGTGATCATCAACGCGGCGAGGCGCGGTGCGTGTTGCCCGGCCTTTGCACGGAGATCGGCGACGTCGATATTGCCCTGGGCGTCGCAAGCAACGGGCACGACCGTCATGCCGGCCATCGATGCGGTGGCGGGATTGGTGCCATGCGCGCTGGTCGGGATGAGACACACGCGGCGGTCGGTGTCGCCACGCGATTCGTGATAGCGACGGATGGCGAGCAGGCCGGCGTATTCGCCTTGAGAGCCGGCATTGGGTTGGAGCGAAACGGCGGCGAAGCCCGTGATCTCGGCGAGCCAGCGTTCGAGATCGGAGAAGAGTTTTTGATAACCCGCAGTCTGATCGGCGGGCGCGAACGGATGCAGCATCGCAAACTCCGGCCATGACACCGGATACATCTCGCTGGTCGCATTGAGTTTCATCGTGCACGAGCCGAGCGAGATCATCGAATGCACGAGCGAAAGGTCGCGCGATTCGAGGCGCTTGATGTAGCGGAGCATCTCGTGCTCGGTGTGGTACGAGTTGAAAACGGGATGCTGTAGATACGGTGACGTGCGTGCGAAAGCGCCGAGGTTCGCGGACGATGCACCGAACGACGCGGGCGCTTTAACGCCGAAGATGTCGGCGAGATCGGCGAGGTCTTGCAGCGACGTCGTTTCATCGAGCGAGACGCCAACGGTGCGCGCATCGATCGCCCGGAGATTGATGGATTTTTTGGCGGCGCGCGCGTGGACCGCGGCTGCATCCACATTTTGGATACGCAGCGTGTCGAACACCGCGCCGTTGTTGACGGACAATCCGGCGGCGGCGAGCGCATCACGCAAGGCGGTCGTCAGCGCCTGCGTGCGCGCCGCGATGCGGCGGATGCCTTCGGGGCCGTGATACACGGCGAACATCGACGCCATCACGGAAAGGAGCACTTGCGCGGTGCAGATGTTGGACGTGGCTTTGTCGCGGCGGATGTGCTGCTCGCGCGTGCCGAGCGCGAGGCGCAGCGCGGGATCGCCTTGGGCGTCTTTGGAAACGCCGACCAGGCGTCCCGGCATCTGACGTTTAAGGCCATCCTTGGTCGCCATGTAACCGGCGTGCGGTCCGCCGAAGCCCATGGGCACGCCGAAGCGTTGGGCCGTGCCGACGGCGACATCGGCGCCGAATTCGCCCGGAGCGCGCAGCAACGCGAGCGCGAGAAGATCGGCCGCGACCACCGTGAGCGCGCCGGCGGCGTGCGCTTTTTCGAAGAAGCCGCTGAAGTCGTGAATCTCGCCAAATGTGTCGGGATACTGCACGAGCACGCCGCAGTAGCCGGCATCGATTTGCGCCGTGGCGTAATCGCCGATGACAACCTCGATGCCGAGCGGACGGGCGCGCGTCTGGACGACGTCGATCGTTTGCGGATGGCAATGCGCGGCGACGAAGAACTTTTTGCGAGCGTCGTCGTTTGCGCTGCGCGCGCACAAGCCCATCGCTTCCGCGGCGGCGGTGGCTTCATCAAGCAGCGAGGCGTTGGCGATATCGAGGCCGGTGAGATCGCAGATCAGCGTCTGGAAATTGAGAAGCGCTTCGAGACGTCCCTGTGAAATCTCCGCCTGATAAGGCGTGTACGCGGTGTACCACGCGGGGTTTTCGAGAATGTTGCGCTGGATCACGCCCGGCGTGTGCGTGCCATAATAACCCTGGCCGATGAAGCTGCGGAAAATGCGGTTCTGTGCGGCGTAGCTGCGGAGCTCGGCGAGCGCGGCGCTTTCGGTGAGCGGCGCCGGCAGATCGAGCGGGCGGGGCAACCGGATCGCGGGCGGCACGGCAGCATCGACGAGAGCGTCGAGCGACGGGAAACCGAGTTGCTGGAGCATCGCCGCGATTTCGGCGGAGCCGGGGCTGTTGTGCCGAGGCGCAAAAACATCCGACGCGGCGGTGAGGTCGCGCGAGGAATCCGCGTTCGCGGAAGCTGGAGCCGAAAGTGCGGGCGAGGACGGCGAAGACATAAAAGAGCGACGCTACGATTCGCGCCGCTTCGGGCAACCGAGATTTGGGGCTGCGGGTGAAACGAGGCCATTCGCCTCGGCCTGCTCGAGCTGAGCCTGCGGTGAGCATTTTCCGCGTTGCGCCGAAGGCGCGTTGCCCGACCCTGCGACACCGTCATGACCGTGCCCGCCACCAAGACCGAACGCGCCGCCTTCATCGATCGTTTCCTCGCCGAGCTATATCCGGAGACGCCTGTGCCGCTCGACCACAAGGACGCCTACACGCTGCTCGTCGCCGTGCTGCTCTCCGCGCAATGCACCGACAAGCGCGTGAACGAAGTGACCCCCGCGCTCTTCGCACTGGCCGACAATCCCGAAGCGATGGCGCAGGTGCCGGTGGAAAAAATCCAGGAAGTGATCCGCCCCTGCGGACTTTCGCCGCAGAAAGCGCGGGCGATCTCGCAGCTCTCGAAAATCCTCGTCGAAAAACACGACGGCCAGGTCCCACGCACCTTTGAGGAGTTGGAAGAGTTGCCGGGCGTGGGGCACAAGACGGCGTCGGTCGTGATGGCGCAGGCGTTTGGCGTGCCGGCGTTTCCTGTCGATACGCACATCCACCGTCTCGCGCAGCGCTGGGGACTGACGAATGGGAGAAACGTCGAGCAAACCGAAGCGGACCTGAAACGGCTTTTTCCCCGCGAGCATTGGAATGCCTTGCACCTGCGGATCATTTTCTACGGACGCGAACACTGTACCGCGCGCGGCTGCGACGGACGCGTCTGCGAAATCTGTCGCACGCTATTTCCCGAGCGGAGACGTGCGGTGCGGGTGAAGAAGTAACCGAGGTTCCTCGGCGGAAAAGCGTCATGACTCCGTGGTCGCGCGAGCGGTGTTGTCGGCCGGAACCATGCGAGCTGAGAGGGAGATTCGGGCCACGAACGCACGAGAGAAACGTCGCGAAGGAAACTTGAGCCCGAGATGGAAAACAGGATTGATTTGCGCGCGCCCGGCCGCCACGTTCGCGGGCTCGATTTTTGGACGCATAGCTCAGTTGGTTAGAGCACGTGCTTCACACGCACGGGGTCACAGGTTCGAGTCCTGTTGCGTCCACCATCTGAGAGGTGAGTAAACGTGTGAAAATGAGACGGGGTTACGTTTCCACCTTAACGCATGAACATGCGTGGGCCGCCGAATTCCCGGCTGGATAGCAGCCAGCGCAAACTATGGACCCCAAGCACGTTTTAGAGCAATGAGAGCAATCTGCCTGATTCTCGCCGTATTCATGATGGGTGGTTGCGTCTCGTACAAGAATCCCGGCCCAAGCGGACCGCCCGCGTACACCGGAGAAGAGGTGAAACGAAGAATTTCAGTCCGTATCGGGGTTCGTGTGACTGAAGAAGCAGCCTTTAACTCCCTGCCAAACGCGTATGAGCGGAAATGGCGCTACGAAGCTGCCCGCCAGGAGAGCGAACGATTGGTGAGAATATTGGCCGATTGTCAGCTCTTCGACGAGGTGGTGCTGCTTGAAGAGGCCGGACGTGAGTGTGATTTCGAACTGCTCGCTTTACCGCGCACCGTCGAGCGCACATCTTTGGATGATCCTTGGTTGCTCCTCTACGGCGGAGTCGTCCCGTCCTATTCCAAAAACGAGCGCGGTATCTGTTTCCGATTTGTGAAGGGCGCGTCCGGGGACGTGATCTTCCGGTGGACTGAAGAGATGGTTGTCGGTCTGTGGGCTCCAGTCGTCTCGGGCAGCAAAGGGTGGACGAGCTCACGGCGAGCGAGCACCTATTGGCGCGATCTCCGGGCGGAAATGTATAGAGTGTTCTCGGAAGTGGAGAAGGCGGCGAACGAGTTTCCTTCTGACGGTAGCTGAGCGCGTTTTTGGTTTTTGATAGTCTCGCTTGCGGTAGATCCGGGCCGGGGGGCACGCGGGTGGCATGGTGTAAGCTGAGATCTGGGTATGAACGTTGACCGCTCAAGGAATTCGGGGGATCGGTTTCTGGGGTGTTTTTCCGAGGCCTGCGCATTTAGCGAATCTTCGGCGGCTAGTGGACAGCCCGTTTTCTAAATGTAACATGAGGTTAAGTCGCTACATTTAAGCCGCATGCGCATTTTTTGCTCAAACTCTGAAACTTTGGCTCGAAATAAGGGTATTCTCCGGTAGTTATCTTTCTGTTCTTTCTCACTTCCGCCGTCACACGACGGCGGGTTTGAACCGCCAAAGCCGATTTCGGTGGAGGCACGTAACCATAGAGGAGGCACTCAACATGCTCGCCCTGTTAATCGGTACGTTCTTTGTCATCGGACTGCTCGAAATGGTCCGCGTGAGCTATAAGGCGTAACCAACTAAATAGAAAATAACGCCCCGGCCGGGTTTTCCTGGCCGGGGTTTTTTAATGGGCGGATGCGCGTCGGACTCTCCGAGTAACACGCCCGACCGCGCCGCGAGCTATGCCGAGTGCGGGTCGACGCTGATCAGCAAGCGCGCGAGAAACGTGTCATTTCGACACGTTTCTCTGGTAGCTTTTCCCCGCGCTGTTGAACGGAATGATAGGTTATCGCGCAGCGGGTGACGTTTGGCCGACGAGTTTGGGCCAAAGGATCGAATATGCGCAGACCAGCGTGAAGCAGGTGATCGGTACGATGAAGGCCACGGACATGCCGTGGAGGTCGCCGACGTGTCCCATAAGTTTGGGCATGATGGCTCCACCCATGATCGCCATGACGATAAACGAGGAGGCTTTTTTCGCGCGGCGGCCGAGTCCATGAATGCCCAGTGAGAAGATCGTGGGGAACATGATCGACATGAAGAAATAGGTGACGAACAGCGCGACTGCGGACACCCAGCCGAGTTTCAGAAACACGAGCAGGCTGCAGAGCGCGGCGGCGACCGAAAAGGCTGCCAGCACTTTGGCCGCAGGGAACTTCTTGAGAAGGGCGGCGCCGATGACGCGGCCCGCGAGGAAGCAAATGAAGCCCACGGAAGCCAGCGTGGAGGCGCCGGCGTCGCTGAGGCCAATGGTGCCATTGGCGTGGGGTTCAAACCACTTGGCGAGCGATCCGCCGGTCCAGCTCTCGGGCACCGGCGGGATCTGCGAGGTCATATAGTTGATAAAATAGGCGAAGATACCGCTCTGGGCCGCGACGTACATAAACTGCGCAATCGTGGCGCCGGAAAAATGTGGATGCGCCCAGATGGAGTGCCCTGTAAGACGGTTTTTCCGCACGAGGAAAAGACCGGTTCCGATCACGATCAGGATGCCGGCAATGGCGAACAACGCTTGGTTGTCGGTGAGTCCGAGCTTCTGTCCGACCGACGGGATGGCGACGATCGCCGAGCCGATCATGCCTACGGAAACCGCCAGCACGACGATGTTGAGCCACAGGAGGAGGAGGGCCATGCCGCGATTACCGGTTTGGACGGCGGCAGAGTCGTTAAGATCGTCGATGTGAAACTCGTCTTCGGACTTAACGTCGGGGAGTTTGACGAACGCGAACATGATCGCGAGCAAGAGGACAAAGCCGCCCACCACCGCGTAGGGAATCCAGAGAGTTTCGGCGCCCGTGCTTTCGCCGTGTTCATTTTGTCCGTAGAAGAACATCGCTCCGACGATCGGGCCGAAAATCCAGCCCACGCCGTTGCAGGATTGGGAGAGATTGATGCGGGTGGCGGAGTATTGTTTGGGGCCGAGAACCGTAGAGTAGGGATTGGCCACGGTTTCCAAAAAGGTAAGGCCCGAGGCGATGAGGCACACGCCGAAGAGAAACGCCGGGAAGGTGGCGATCTGCGTGGCCGGGATAAACCAGAAACCACCGACCGCGACGAGCAGCAGACCGGCGATGATGCCGCCTTTGTATCCAAATTTCCCTGCCAGCCATCCGGCCGGCATCGCCATGAGGAAATAGCCCAAATAGTGTGCGAACTGAACCCAAGCGGACTGCGCGAGCGTGAGATGGAGCTCTTGTTGGAAGTGCTTATCCATCACGTCGATCATCCCATTGCAGAAGCCCCACAAGAAGAAGAGCGAGCTGACGAGGATGAAGGGGATGAGGTAACTTCCGCCTTCGGGAGCGGCGAAGAGACCGGTTTTTTTAGGGGAGCTGGGGATGGACATAGAGGAGGTACGTGGAAGCGAGGTGAGAGAACAAAGGCGGTTAAATCGAGGAAGGTTTTTAAACCTCGATCATGGCTTTGAGGACCGCGGGGTTTCCGGAAATTTCTTTGGGGAAAACGGTCGGTACATCGGCGAGTTTCAGGCGGTGCGTGATCCAGGGCTGGGTGTTCACTTTGCCGGCTTCGACCAGCGTGATGATGTCGCGGAAGGTGCCGGGGAGGGCGTTGCGGCTGCCCATGACGGTGAGCTCGCGGCGGTGGAAATTGGGATCGTTGAAGGTGACGTCGCCTTGGAAGAGTCCGACAAAAACGATGCGGCCGCCGTGCGCGGGAAGATTGAAGGTGCCCATCATCGACTGGGGATTTCCGGTGGCGTCGATGACGCAGGTGGGCAGATCGCCGCCGCCGATTTTTTTAAGTTCGTCGATCGCGGAGGCGCCGGCGACCACGGTGTGTTTCACGCCGAGTTGATCGCGGCAGAAGGCGAGGCGTTGTTCGCTCACATCTATCACGGCGAGCGTGGCGCCCGTCACGAGCACGAATTGAATCACGCTGAGGCCGATTGGGCCTGCGCCGATCACGAGCACGAAGTCGTCCGCGGTGAGCGCGGCGCGTTCGACTGCGTGCGCGCCGATGGCGAGCGTCTCGACGAGCGCGAGTTGGTCGAAGTTGAGCGACGTGGCCTTGTGGAGTTTGCGCGCGGGGATGGCGACGAGCGGGCGCATGCCGCCGTCGATGTGCACGCCCATGACCTTGAGGTCGGTGCAGCAGTTGGGTTTGCCGCGACGGCAGGCGATGCAGTGGCCGCAGTTGATGTACGGCTCGACGGAACAGCGGTCGCCGGCTTTGAGGCCGTGCGGATCGGAGCCGGGATCGATCACTTCGACGCCGAGCTCGTGACCGAGAATGCGCGGGTAATTAAAGAACGGTTGTTTGCCGGAAAAGGCGTGCAGGTCCGTGCCGCACACGCCGACGCGATGAACGCGCACAAGCGCTTCGCCGGGAGCGAGCACGGGCTCGGGGCCTTCGGCGGCGATGAACTGACCGGGTTTTTCGAGGGAAATCTGGAGCATGGGAGCGGAAACGGAGGATGAATCACTAACGCGTGCTAAAAAACACGGATGAGAAAGGGGCGGAGAACAAACCGCGAATGGATGCTAACGGACGCGAAGGTGAGGGCGAAAAGGTGGAGAGCACGTTGTTGGCGGAAGTGCGCGGTGAACGCCGAGGATACGCGAAAATTCACTCGCGTTCAGGGGCGTCTATTCGCGGTGAGAAATCACGCGATGATCGGGTCGCGGTTTTCGGGGCGGCCGCGCGTGAAATTGTGATTCTTGATCGGACGCAGGATCTCGAGAACGCGGGCCATCAGTTCGAAGTCGATCGGCTCTTCGAGGGCGGCGACGTTTTTGCGGATATTCTCGGGGCTCGCGGTTCCGACGAGTGTCGTCGCGATCTGCGGATGATGCGTGGCAAACTGGATGGCGAGCTTGGCGATATCGGCGCCAACCGCTTTGCAGTATTCCACCGCGCGGCGAGCGGTCTCGATCATGTGCTTCGGCGCGGGATGCCAGGACGGCACGCCGCGTTCGGAGAGCAGGCCCATGCCGGTCGGCGAGGCGTTGATGATACCGACGCCCTTGCCGCGCAGATACGGGATGAGCGTTTCCAGCGCGGTGTCGTTGAGCTCGTAGCGGCAGAAGGAAAGCACTGTATCCACGACGCCACTACCGACGCGATCGAGCACGCTGGTGAAAATCTTGAGCGGGAGTCCGGTGATGCCGATGTGGCCGATGCGGCCTTCTTCGCGGAGCTTCACGAGCTCGGGCAAAGTTTCGTTCACGATCTGCGAGATGTCGGCGAACTCGATGTCGTGACATTGCAGCAAGTCCACGTAGTCGACGCCGAGCCGGCGGCAGCTTTCGTCGAGGCTGGCGCGGACGCGCGCGGCGGAAAAGTCGAAGACGCCGTCGCCGTACTGGCCGACCTTGGTGGCGAGGTAATAACGATCGCGTTTGATCTCGCGCAGCGCCTTGCCGAGGACGGTTTCGGATTTCGTCGCGCCGTAGTAAGGCGATGTATCGATAAAGTTGATACCGAGATCCAGCGCCGTGTGCACGGTGCGCACGCCTTCGCTGTCATCGGTGGCGCGGAAGACGCCGCCGAGAGGCGAAGCGCCGTAGCTGAGCACGGAAACGGTGAGACCAGTCTGACCGAGGGGACGGTATTGCATGGGGGAGGGAAAGACCGAAGCATAGGCCGAAAATTGGACGGTGGGAATGCTTGGTTTTGGGCAAAGCATGACGAAGTTTGACCTGCTGCAAGCTTTGCGTGCGAGTCGACGATGTGCGCACGATAGCGCTTGTTGTTGAAGGAAAAGAACCCTCGAAAGAGGCGTGCGCGCGTGTTTTCGGACGGGCGCATTTTCGCAGGCGTGACAGCGATGCCGCGCCCGTTGGAAACTTTCCACCTCATGATGCTTAGCCCTCTTATCCCCCGCATTCTCCTCATGGCGCTTTCGCTGTCGTTGTGCGCCGCGTCCGCTTGGGCGGCCACCGATGCGAAAAAAATCCGCGTGGTGCTCATCGGCGACTCGACTGTAACCGATCACGCCGGTTGGGGCACGGGCTTCAAAGCGCGGCTCACCGATGACGCCGAGTGCATCAACACCGCGCAAGGCGGACGCAGTAGCAAGAGCTTCATCGACGAAGGCCGTCTCGCGAAGGCACTCGAACTGAAGGGCGATTATTATCTGATCCAGTTTGGACACAACGATCAGCCCGGCAAAGGTCCGGAACGCGAAACCGATCCCGCGACGACCTACCCGCACTATTTGACGCAGTACATCGACAGCATTCGTGCGATCGGCGGAAAACCGATTCTCGTGACCTCGCTCGTGCGCCGCACGTTCGGTCCGGAAAATCCGCATCGTATCCTCGATACGCTGGGCCCGTGGGCCGCGGCGGTGCGGAAGTTGGGCGCCGAGAAAAACGTGCCGGTGATCGATCTGCACGCGAGCAGTCTCGCGTACTGCGAACGCCTCGGCGCGAAGGCGACGGCGGTGTTCGATGTCGTGAAAGACGGCAAACCCGACACCACGCATCTCGATGCGCACGGCGCAGCGGTTTTCGGCGGATTGGTGGCGGATGAAGTTCGCGAAAAAGTGCCCGAACTCGCGCCGTATTTAAGAACGGATACGCCGACATCCGCGGCGAAGGCCGCTCCACGCGCGGACGCGATCGTGTCCGCCGACAACTCCGGCACACATCTCACGGTGGGTGCGGCGGTGGCGGCGGCGCCGGCGAATAGCGACAAACCTTTTATCATTCTCGTGAAGCCCGGTCGCTACGAGGAGCACGTGCACATTCCGAAGAATAAACCGAACATCGTGTTGCGCGGCGAACCTGGCGAAGAGGCCGCGACGGTGATCGTGTATCACACGCATCTGCGTTCGGTGGACGCGAACGGTCGCAAACTCTCCACGCGCGATAGCGCGACGGTGCTCGTCCAGGGCGCGAACTTCACGGCGGAGAATATCACCTTCGAAAACACCACGACGCGCGAAGAGCGCGTGCAGGCGCTCGCGATTTATGTCGATGCCGACCGCGCGGTGTTTCGCCGCTGCCGTTTCATCGGCTGGCAGGATACGGTGCGCGCCGAAAACGGCCGTCAGTACTACGAAGACTGCACCATCAGCGGCCACGTCGATTTCATCTACGGCAACGCCACCGCGGTTTTCTCACGCAACGAAATCCACTGCCGCGCCGACGGCTACATCACGGCGGCGTCGACGCCCGCGGAGAGCGCGTGGGGATTTGTTTTCCTCGATTGCCGCGTCACGGCGGCGCCGGAAGTGAATCGCGGTGTTTATCTCGGCCGTCCATGGCGTCCGTACTCGGCGACGGCGTTTGTGCGCACTGTATTGCCGGAACAAATACGCGCCGAAGGCTGGCACAACTGGGGCAAGGTCGAGAACGAGCAAACCGCGCGTTATCGCGAATATCGCAACACCGGTCCCGGCGCCGCTCAGCAGAAACGTGTCAACTGGGCGCGCGAGTTGACCGCCGACGAGGCGCGCGCGTGCACGGTCGAGAACGTTCTCGCCGGCGCGGACGGATGGAACCCACTCACGCTTTCCCAATAATGAACATGACCCAATCTCCCGGCGCGTGGATGCGCCGCTTAGCATTCACCGTTTTCTTTGTCGCCGGCGCGTCGTTTGCGTCGGCTGAGTTGGAACCGATCGCGCCGATCAAGGCGCCATTTCCGATGCCGCAGTTGCAACGTCCGGCATTCCCGAAACGCACGGTCGATATTCGCGAACACGGCGCGGTGCCGGGCGGCGAGGTGAAAAACACCGAGGCGTTTGCGCGCGCGATCGCCGCGTGTGCGGACGCGGGCGGAGGCCGTGTGCTGGTGCCCGTGGGCAAATGGCTCACGGGGCCGATTCATCTCAAGAGCAACATCGAGCTGCATCTCGCGGAAGGCTCGGAGATTATTTTCAGCGATCGTTTCGAGGATTATCTGCCCGTCGTGTTGGTGCGCGTGGGCGGCATCGAGTTGTATAATTATTCACCGCTGATCTACGCACGCGATTGCGAGAATGTCGGCATCACCGGTCCGGGAAAACTCAACGGCAACGCGCGCGCGTGGTGGGACTGGAAGCACCTCGAAACGAAAGAGATTTTCCAACTGCAGCCGCGCGGCGTGCCGGTTGAGCAGCGCATCTACGGCACGGAAGAAGCGGCGATTCGCCCGAGTTTCATCACGTTCGTGAACTGCCGGAATGTCCTCTACGAAGGTTTCACCATCGGCGGCGGCCCCAACTGGACGATCCATCCGGTGTACTGCGAGAACATCATCATCCGTAAGGTAAATGTGGATACAGACGGCCCGAACAACGACGGCGTCGATCCCGATTCGTGCCGCAACATGCTCATCGAGTACTGCACGTTCAGCACGGGTGACGACTGCGTGGTGCTCAAATCGGGTTACAACGAAGACGGCTGGCGGGTGGCGCGTCCCACGGAGAATGTCGTGATGCGCCATTGTTTCAGCAAACGCGGTCACGGCGGGCTCGTCATCGGCAGCGAGATGTCGGGCGACGTGCGCAATGTGTACATGCATGATTGCGAGTTCGAAGGCACGGATCGCGCCGTGCGCATCAAGTCGCGTCGCGACCGCGGCGGCATCGTGGAAAACGTGTGGGTCGAAAATGTGAAGGCGCGCAACCTCAAGTACGAGGTCGCGATCATGAACATGGACTACACCGCCGACCGTAATCAGGTGATCGCCGGCAAGGTCCCGCTCTTCCGCAACGTTCACCTCAAGAACATCGAATGCGAGGGTGTGCCGGTCGCGATCCGCCTGACGGGGGCGACGGATTCGCTGATCGAAAACGTGAGCTTCACCGACATGAAGGTCGCTTCCACGCAAGGCGTGATTGCGAGCAATGTGACCAACATCTCGTTCAAGAACGTCGCCATCACGCAGAAGAAAGGGCCGACCTTCGCGCTCGAAAACGCGTCCAACATCACGATCGACGGCACCTCGGCGGCGCCGGGCACGGAAGTGTTTCTCATCGCCTCTGGAAAAGGTTCGAACAACATCCGCGTCGTTTCCGGCGATTTGTCGGGAGCGGGCGAAGTCTCGCGACTCGCCGACGGCGCGGCAGCGATCTCGATCGGCGATTCCGTGAAAACGAAGTGAGCGCATCATGAAACCGCTCCGGATCCTGATCGCGCTTGCGTGTGTGTGTTCGGCGAAGCTTTCTGCGGCCGACGCAGAATCGCCGCGTGTGATTCGGCTCTGGCCGGAAGGCGTTCCCGATCTGCGCGACGACGCGGCTCCGGAGAAGATCGTTAACAACCGTGTGGTGGCTGTGCATTATCCGACGCTCACGATGTATGCGCCGCCGACCGGCAAAGCGAACGGCACGGCGGTGATCTTTTGTCCTGGCGGCGGTTATGTGCGACTCGCGATCGGCGAAGGCGGTGGCTACGAGACGCGCGTGCTCGTGGAGAACGGCGTGACGGTGTTCATCCTGAAGTATCGAATGGTTGAATACGGGCATCCCGCGCCGCTGCGAGATGCGTTGCGCGCGATCCGCCTCGTGCGTTCGCAAGCGGGCGAGCTCGGCATCAACCCGGATCGCATCGGTCTTCTCGGGCAATCGGCGGGCGGACATCTCGCA
This sequence comes from uncultured Opitutaceae bacterium, assembly GCA_937958045.1. Taxonomy (GTDB): domain Bacteria; phylum Verrucomicrobiota; class Verrucomicrobiia; order Opitutales; family Opitutaceae; genus Nibricoccus. The sequence goes on from CALFXL010000040.1 coordinate 31,011, forward strand.
GCGTGTGCCGCGACGCTGTGGGATTCAGCCGAAGGCCGCACCGGCGCGTCGCTCGATGTGGTGAGCGCGCGGCCTGATTTCGCCGCGCTGGTTTATCCGGTGATCACGCTCTTGGATCCCCACGCGCACAAAGGATCGCGCGAAGCGTTGTTGGGAAAAACGCCGTCCGCGGAACAGCTCGCCGCGCTGTCGTTGGAGAAACACGCGCGGAAAGACATGCCGCCGGTTTTTCTCGTGGCGACGATGGCCGACAAATCCGTGCCGGTGGAGAATACGTTGCAGTTTTATCAAGCGATCCGCGACGCGGGCGCGTCCGCGGAAATGCACGTTTATGCGCAAGGCTCGCACGGCAACAGTCTCGATCCGCAGTACGGTCCGACCGCCGAATGGCCGCAACGCATGCTCGAGTGGATGCGCTTTAACGGCTGGGTGAAGTGAACGGGGCGGATCGTTAAGGCGCGACGCTGATCATCCAGCTCACGCCGAACCGATCCGTGACCATTCCGAAAAGTGGCGACCAGAAAGTTTTGGTGAGCGGCATGTCGATGGAGCCGCCATCGGCGAGAGTGACGAAAGTTTTGTTCGCTTCGTTTTCCGACGGCACGCTCAAGGAAAGCGAGAAACCTTGGAATGAGGTGCCTTCCGGATTGCCGTCGGAGGCCATCACGCGAGCGCCCCCGATGCGAAGCGATGCGTGCATGATTTTCGTTTCGTTGCCCGGAGCCACGGCTCTGGCGGGCAAGGGCTCGGGGCTTTCGTCGAATCGCATCATCATCTCGATTTCCGCGCCGAGCTTGTTGCGATAAAACTCGAGAGCTTCCTCACAGCGGCCGGCAAATATCAAATAAGGTTCGATGCGATTGCTCATGGTGGCCGGACGGTAAGTCGATTCACCTCGGCGTCAAAACGCCCACCGTGAAAGCCATTCAAAGGCAGCAGTGCCGCTGGTTGAAAAATCCGCTGGGAGCGTCGGCGGCCCGCCGGCAATTGCGAAGAGCCGGCCAGCGGCCGGCGCTCCCGGCAGGCTAGTTTCACGGCTGCGACATTATGGAAAATGAGCCAAAAACTGCACGACTGTATAAAGGATGCAGACGCGGCGCCGTGTGCTCCTGTTAAGCTTTAGGCGTTTTGACCTGCGAGGTGCCGGACGATTGCTGGGCAAACCAGTTCACGATCCCCGGCATCAAATGCTCAAATGCGCCGGGAATAAATACATTGAAGAGAGTCGCGGGATGCTCGGTCCGATTTTCGAAATCGTGAATCACGCCGGCGGGAATACGGAGAAATGCACCGCGTGCGGCATCGATCCATTGGTCGCCGACCCGCACGGACATGACTCCTTCGGTGATGAGAAATATCTCGTCATTCTCTTCATGAGAATGCGGGCCGGGACCGGAGCTGTTGGGCGCGACCGTCCACTCGGAAACGCTGTAACGTCCCGCAGTCTCGGCGCCATCGGCCTTAAACACGGCACGCATCGGCCCGCAGTTATAACTTCGGCCGCCGCCAGGAGGCAGGATGATGGAGGAGGAATTCATGTGTCGGGGATTTTTCGAGCAGGCGGGGAGGGGCGGCTTGGCGATTTCCCCTTGGGTCGTGTGCATGCGTTATTGCGGACGCCCCGTTCGCATCCCGGTTCCTATTTCTCTGCTTAAGTGAGTGTGCAAGCTTTCGCAGAAACCGAAGCGTTTATAGAGACGCGTCGCCTCGGAGTCGCGCGCGGATTCGACATGCTGAAGCGAAAAGTAATTATCGCATATCCGATCGTCTCATCATCGTTTGGCGATGAATGCGGCTCCAAGATTTTCGTTCTGGAGGAGGGTGCGGAAGGAATATTCAGCGGCTGCGCAATCCAGCGTGTGTCCTGATTCGGCGTAGAAATCCTGCATCATCGCCACAAGGCGGGAGCAATCTTCCGCGACCGCTGCTCTGTTTGCCCGGAGAGGCTGTCACGTCATGCGGACGAATAGCCTCATGCGGAAATGGATTATTGAAGGTCGGCTTTCTTCTCGAAAACGTTAGGGCCATTGATGGCCAAATCGGTTCCACCCTTGGGGGATGGTTTCATGGTGATCACATACGCGATACCATCGGTAGGATGCTTAAGCACCCAAACCTCCCGGCCATCGGTCATATGATGCACCTCTTCTACTTCGGGAGCTGGGCGCTGCTTCGAAGATTCTGCGGTGGCGATATGCTGGAGGATATCTCTGCGCAGGATATTATCGGCTTTGGAAGGGCCGCGCGGCAGGTCGATCATGACGCGGGTCATGACGGTACCGCCTCTGACCTTTTGGGCCTGCCAGCGAAAGGGGGATCCACTTGCTTTGGCCTCCTGATTGGCAAGATGGGCGGCGTTGGTCGCCGTAGAACCGGCACAGCCGGAGAGTAAGAGAGAGGCAAGCAAGAGTAGCGGGGAGAGCGGGGGGGGCATATAATTTGAGAGATAGCGCGGATCGGAAGCGACTACGACTCAGTCGGGCGAAAGGGGAGAATACAAGTAATCAGCCAAAGCAGTGTTCAGCAGGCTGTTCGCTGAAGTGGTACGACGAGTGCCTGTTTTAGGCGTTTTGTAGCAAAATGGATTTTTAGTTGGCTGCTCAGACGCGATGGAGATGGGTGTCTTTAAAGTCGGTTGTATATTTAAGGCCGTATCCTAGAAGACGGTCGAAGCCGATGTGAGCGGTCCAGATAACCGCAATCGAAAGCAAAGCCGGCTGATGCATGGCGAACGCGCTGCCTCCCAAAAGCGCGGGACCGAGATAGGTGTGCGCCGCATTGTAGCACCATGCGCCGACCTTCTTGTCCACAAGGTAGCCGATCATCGATAGGTCCGGCGCCAGGAAGAGGAGTGCGAAGTAGCGCCATGACGCATCGATGTTCGCATAGATGCAGCAGGATGTAGCGAGCACGGCCAGACCTTCCGCATGCAGGAGTAATTTAGGACCAGAGAGAGTCATTTGTCTCCGCGTGGTTTTTGGGCGGACGCGCGGGTGTGGCGAATCGAAATTCGAAACCAACCCGATCGTGACGAGGCGTATGGAGAACGACAATTAACCGCGGCGGACAATGCGGAGCATTGTCCCTGCCGCGGTGATTCGCCGGGAGCGTATCCGGAAGAGAATCGGCGCGTGGCGCGTGCGCTTAGGAGCGCGGTCTGACTTTGCTCCAGGTATCCTGCAGGGCGCGGGCGCTGGCTTGGAGGGCTTGTTGTTCCTTGGGCCAGAGGGGGATTTCCACGTGACCGAGGACGCCGGCGCGGCCGACGATCGTCGGGACGCTGAGCGCGACATCGCGCAGTCCGTATTTGCCCTGCTGAAGCGAGGACACGGGGAGGAGCTGGCGTTTGTCGTGAGCGATGCAGTGAATCGTCTCGGCGATGGTGAGGCCGACGGCCCAGCCGGCCCCGCCTTTGCGACGGATGACTTCGGCGCCGCTGCCTTTGGTGCGCTCGAAAAGCTGCGTTTGGAAACTCGCGGTGACGCCGGGGAATTTTTCCAACGGAAGTCCGGCCGCGGTGGCGCTCGACCAGACGGGCACCATGGTGTCGCCGTGTTCGCCGAGGATGAGCGCCTTCACTTGCGTGGGCGCGATTTTCAGTTCGTCGGCGATGAGCGAGCGGAAGCGGGCGGTGTCGAGCATTGTGCCGAGACCGAGGACCTGCTGCCACGGAAGGCCGAGGCGCGCGACGGCGAGTTGCGTGAGGATGTCGACGGGATTGGAAACGACGAAGATCAACGCATCGCGGCGGAAGCCGGCGGATTTGATCGAGGCGAGGATCTGATCGAAGAGCGCGACGTTGCGATTGATGAGATCGAGGCGGGATTCGTCGGGTTTGCGACGGAGGCCGGCGGTGATGACGAAGATGTCGCTGTCGGCCGCGCGGGCGTAGTCGCCGGCGTAGATGCGCTGATCGGCGATCGAGGACGAACCGTGGAGAAGGTCGAGCGCTTCGCCGGCGGCGAGGTCGGCGTTGGCGTCGAGTATTTGAATTTCGGATACAATGCCGCCGCACTGAAGGGCGAAGGCCGCGTTGGAGCCGACGCGGCCGCCGCCGCCGATGATGGAAACTTTCATGGTGAGAACTGATTAGCGGTTCGCGAATGAAGGGATGCCGCGGAGGCGGCGCGGTTATTTGCCGGGAGCGATCTGACGAAGAATCTCTTCGGTGATTTTTTTCACGAGCGGCTCGAGCGACGGATCGGAAGCGGGCTCGTCGGCGCGTGCCGGAGCGCTTTCGGCGGGCGCGTAGCAGATCGCGCCGGGGCGGAACTCGCTGTTGTCGTTGGCGAGCTCGGCTTCCTTCCAGTTGGCGCGAGGATCGGGCATGCCGAGTTTCTGGCGCAGGTTGATGAGATCCTTGAGCTTGTCGGGACCGAAGCGGTGGAGACCGGTGCCGAGGCCGGCGGCGATGGCGACGGTGCGGCAATACGCGTCGATGTTCTCCATCTTCCAGTAGGCGTCTTCGACGTCTTTGCCCCAGCAGATGACGCCGTGGTTTTGCATGAGCACGGCTTGGTGATCGACGCCGACGCGGCCGACCTCATCGGCGTTGGCGGCGGTGCCGGGCGTTTCGTATTTGGCCAGGCCGATTTTGCCGAGGAAGACCTCCGCTTCGGGAATGAGGCGGGACGGAATGGTGGCGTTGGAAATGGCGAACGCGGTGGCGTGCGGCGGGTGGGCGTGCACGCAGGCCTTGGCGGCGGGCTGGCGCTTCATGATGCCGAAGTGCGTCTTGGCCTCGCTGGTGCGCACGCGCGTGCCGGCGAGCTGGTTGCCGTCGAGATCCACGAGGCACATGTCCTCGGGTTTCATGAAGCCCTTGCAGATGAGCGTGGGCGTGCAGAGCGCGAGATTGTCGCCGACGCGGATGGTGATGTTGCCGCCGTTACCGTCGGTGTAGTCCTTGAGCCAGAGACGGCGACCGATGTCGCACATGCGGCGTTTGAGATCTTCGATCGCGGGCGAGTTGAAGAAGCGCTGGATTTCCTCGGGTGTTTTGGGGTCGCTGCCGGGCGTCCAGCGGAACTCGTAATCGGGCGTGGCCGGAGCGGAACCGGCGGCCGCGAGCGTGACGGCCGGCGCGGGCGCGGATTGTATCGAATTGTTGGATACAACGATCGCGGAGGAGGAGCGGCTGGAGCGCTTATGGGCGTCGAGGAAGTCGCGTGCGGAGGGCGTCAGGCGGGCGCCTTCCGGAATGGGCTGGCCGGAGTTGACCAGAGCTTCGACTTCGCGGGCGGTGAGGATGGAGGACATGGCAGCGCGGAAAAGTGCGGTGATAGTTGATTGGAAAGGGTCAGCGGGCGGGTGGCGTGTAGAGGACGCGCTCGATCAGGCAGGTGACGTAGGCGTCGAGCGGAGCATCGCCTTCAAACGGCTGGGTGGCTTCGGCTCCTTCGGTGAAACCGACGAGGGCGCCGTCGCCGGCGCCGAGCGGATCGTAGGCGATGACGCTGGAGCCTTTGGCGAGCGGGACCGTCGATGCGCCTCCGAATTGTTCGCGGGAAAGCGGCTGCACGATCACCAGGCGGCCGCCGCGATAGACGGGCTCCTGTTGATTGAGAGTGACGCGGCCGATGACTGTGCCGAGGCGCATGGGGACGAAAGCTAGGCGGTTTGGGCGGCGGAGCCGGAGGCGGGATCGACGAGGGCGATGATCAGATTCCGAAGCGGAGTCCTGGGATCGCCGACGAGTTCGCGCGTGGCAGAGCCGTCTGTTGAAAGAACAACACGCTGATGAAGCCCGGCACCGAGCGGATCGATGGCGAGCACCGGCACGCCTTCGTCACGACCTTGCTCGTCGAGCGGCTGACAAATCACCGTGCGCCAACCGGCCATGCTGGGATGGCAGGCGGAGGTCACGATGGTGCCGTCGATGCGAGCGAGGTTCATGGCGACGAGCGTGGCGCGATCAGTAGATGCGGAGTTGATCGACCATCACGCAGCGACGGGTGCGCGTGAAGGTGCGAGGGTTGGTGATGCCTTCGCCGGTGGTGGTGGCGATGGAGTAGCTGAGATAGCCTTCGCCGCCGAGGCCGAGGCCGGCGACGCTGGGGCCGTTCTTGACGAAGAGCGTGGTGTCGAGCGCGCGGGCCATCGCGGACATGTGGGCGATGTCGTGCGAGTGGATGATCGCGGAGTGTTTGTAGCCGTGTTCGGCGCGAACGGCGGCGGTGATGCCGGCTTCGACGGACGGCACACGCACGATCGGCAGCATGGGCATCATCTGTTCTTCGACGACGAACGCGTGATCGGCCGACGTTTCGGCGAAGAGCAACGGCGTGCCCGCGGGCGCGTCCGTGCCGGCGTGTTTGGCGAGCACGGTGGCGTCGACACCGACGAGGGCGCGATTGAGCACCGGATGCGAGCAACCGCCGGCGTCGGGTTTGTTGGTGAACGCGGCGGCCGTGAGCCGGTCGAGTTGCGTGGAGTTGAGTTGTTTCGCGCCGGCCTTGGTGAGCGCGGCCATGAAACGATCGGCGACGGAATCGAGGACAAAAACTTCCTTCTCGCCGATGCAGAGGAGATTGTTGTCGAACGCGGCGCCTTGGATGATGTCGCGCGCGGCTTTGTCGAGACAGCCGGTGCCGTCGACGAGCACGGGCGGATTGCCGGGGCCGGCGCAGATGGCGCGTTTGCCGGACTTCATGGCGGCGTTGACGACGCCGGGACCGCCGGTGACGCAGAGCACACGCACGGCGGGATCTTTGCAGAGCGCGTCGAACGATTCGAGCGATGGTTGCTCAACGGTGCAGACGAGATTCTCGATGCCGATCGCGGCATGGATGGCTTCGTTGTAGGCGCGAACGGCGAGCGCGGCGGAACGTGCGCCGCCCGGGTGCGGGTTGAAGACGACGGCGTTACCCGCGGCGACGATGTTGATGATGTTGCCGGAGAGGGTCGGGATGGAGTGCGTGACCGGCAGGATCGCGCCGACGACGCCGTAGGGCGTGAACTCTTCGAGCGTGATGCCATGGTCGCCGCTGTGTGCGTCGGGCCGCAGCCATTCGACGCCGGGCACGAGCTTCACGATCTGGAGCTTCTCGATCTTGTGCTCGAGGCGGCCGATTTTGGTTTCTTCGTACTCGAAACGGCCCCACGCCTCGGCGTTTTGCGAGCTCAAGGTTTTGACGATTTCCACGACCTTGGCGCGGGCGGCGACGCCCTTGATGCAGAGCTGTTCAAAGGCGGCTTGCGCGGCGGCGACAGCGGACGGAGCGTCGGGGAAAACGCCCCAACGCCGGCCGTGCGAATGGATCGCAGGCGAACCGGAGGCGGCGGCGCGCCCGAAAGCGCGGACCACTTCCTCGACCACGGAGCGGACGAGGGATTCATCAAGGGCGGGAGCGGGAGACATGGACGTATTCGAAATTAAACTACACGTTTGCCGAGGACCTCGACGGTATCGACGAGTCCGACGACGGCGGCGTCGATCGGGAGCGGTTTCATGCCCGTGGCCTGACGGGCCGAGCTGCCCTGGCAGAAGAGAACGATGTCGCCGGAGCCGGCGCCGAGCGCATCGACGGCGACGACGGTGTTGGCGCCCGGACGAAGTTTGGAAGGATCGCTTTCGTCCACGAGCAGCGGACGAAGGAGGAGAAGTTTCCGGCCGCGCATGGTCTCATCTTTTTTGGTGGAGACCACGGAGCCGATGACGCGGGCGAGAAACATGGGACGGGCGATGAATGTTTACGATGGGCGATGAGCGCAGGCGGGAGCCTGCGACGGGAGGCGGCGGCCGCGCGGGACAAGCGACGCGGCCGCGAAGAAAACGCGGAGCGAGCCGCGGATTATTTCTTGGAAGCGGCGGGCGCTTTCGGGAGGACGACGGAGATGTCGTCGTGCGGGCGGGCGATGACTTGCACGCTGACGACTTCGCCGTAGGCGCGCGCGGCGTTGGCGCCGGCGTCGGTGGCGGCCTTGACGGCGGCGACGTCGCCGGTGACGACGGCCGTGACGAGGGCGTTGCCGACCTGTTTCATGGGACCGGCGAGGACGACGTTGGCGGATTTAAGCATGGCGTCGGTGCCGGCGACGAGGGCGGTGAGACCGCGGGTTTCGAGAAGGCCGATGGCGGAGGGAGGCATGTTGGAACGAGGGTTGATGGTTGGAAAAAATCAGACGTTGGAGTGGAGAGAGGCGACGAGGCGCGCGGCTTCGCGGGCGACGACGAGTTCTTCGTTGGCGGGGATGACGAAAACGCGCGTCGAAGAATCGGAGGAGGCGAGATCGCTCTCGGCGGGAGCGACGGCGTTGCGTTCGGTATCGAGTGTGAGGCCGAGCCCGCTGAGACCGGCACACACACCCTCGCGAATCCAAGTGTTGTTTTCGCCGATACCGCCGGTGAAGACGAGGGCGTCGCAGCCGCCCATCTCGAGCCAGAACGCGCCGATCCAGTGGCGGATGTTGTAGATGAAGGAGTCGATCGCCAGCTGCGCGCGTTGATCGCCGCGATCGGCGGCGGCCTTGATGTCGCGCAGATCGTTGCTGACCCCTGAGAGGCCGAGCAGTCCGGCTTCCGAGGAAAGTTGTTTCTCGGCTTGCTCGAGCGTGAGACCGAGCTTGCGCATCGCATACGGCAACGCGGCCGAGTCGAGATCGCCCACGCGGTTGTTTTGAGGCAGACCGGATTGCGGACTCAGACCCATGCTGGTACCGAAGGCGACACCATCCATGATTGCGGTGACGGAGCTCGAGCCGCCGAGATGACAGGAAATGACGCGGACCGGAGCGCCGGGAACGACGCGCGGACCAAAGGTGTAGAGATTGCGAACGATGCCGGCGACGTCGTCGCGTCCGAGCAGTTCGGCGGAACGCTCGGCGACGAATTTGTGGCTCGCACCGTGGAAACCGTAACGACGCACACCCGCGTGGAACCACGCATCCGGCACGGCGTAACGGCGAGCGTATTCCGGCACCCATTGATAAAAGGCGGTCTCGAACAACGCGACGCGCGGCACATCGGGCAGGCGCTCGCGGAAGAGACGCAGACCTGTGGCGTACGGCGGATTGTGCGCGGGCGCGAGATCGGCGGTGGCGAGCAGCGCTTCTTCGACCGTCTTGTCGGCGAGCAGGCAGCCGGTGAGATTGCCGCCAAAGACGGTTTTGAAACCGATGGCGTCGAGGTCTGATGCCTGGCGCACGTGTCCCTCCTGCGCGAGCTGATGGAGCGCGCTGTCGATCGCGGCCGCGTGATCGGTCACACGCTCGCTACCGCCGCGTGCGACGAGGCGCGCCTGGTCCGCGTTGAACGCGTAGAGCCGGTACTTGAAGGAGGTGGAACCGAGGTTGGCGACGAGGACTTGCATGGGAGCGGGGGCGATTCGAGTGAGCGATGCGCGACGGGATTTCCGGCGGGAGCCGGAGGGAAGCAGGCGCGCGCGTGGAGACGGACGCGCCTGTGTATCGATTTTTTAACTACAAGCGCCGCGAGCGGCGCGCGGAGGCGATCAGGCGATCCACTTGCCGAGGGCGGCGAGGTCTTCGTGCGGACGCGGGATCACTTGAACGGCGATCACTTCGCCGACGCGTTTGGCGGCATCGGCACCGGCGTCGACGGCAGCCTTGAGGGCGGCGACATCACCGCGGAAGAAGGCGGCGACGTGGCCGGAGCCGATGGCTTCGTAGCCGGTCATGGTGACGTTGGCGGCTTTGAGGGCGGCATCCGCGGCTTCGAGGAGCGAGCAGAGGCCTTTGGTTTCGATCATTCCGAGAGCTTCTTGGGCCATGGGAGGAAGGCCGCGCGGAGGCGGCGGGATTCAAGGTGAAGGTTGGGCGTTGAAGGGAGGAGCCTGGCGGGATCAGACGGAGAATTGCTTGAGCAATTCGGAGTGCGGGCGGGCGATGACGTGCGCGCACACGAGTTCGCCGACGCGCTTGGCGGCATCGGCGCCGGCTTCGACGGCCGCTTTCACGGAGCCGACGTCGCCCTTGACGAGGACGGTGACGAGACCGCCGCCGATCTGGACTTGCTTGGCGAGCGTGACGCCCGCGGCCTTGACCATGGCGTCGCTGGCCTCGACGGCGCCGACGTAGCCCTTGGTTTCGACCATGCCGAGAGATTCATTCATGGGAGTGGGTGTATTTGATTATTGGATACGGGTTGAAAAAAGCGCGGGGGCGCCGAAAGGGATCAGGGAATCAGTTCGCACGGCGTGTCGGGACCGAGACCGCAGGCGTTGCCCTCGTCGGTGTCGATGTGGGCCTCGAGTTTGAAATCGGGGGAGACGCGAACGAGGATGCGGTCGAACGTCATGGCGCAGGGGCCGCCGACGCGGAGGCGGATGTAGTCGCCGCCTTTGACGCCGTAGAAAGCGGCGTCGTCGGGATGCATGTGCACATGCGGCGCGGCGCGGATGACGCCCTCGGTAAGTTCGAGGAAACCGGCGGGGCCCATGAGCATGCAGCCGGGCGTGCCGGCGATGTCACCGGATGAGCGAACCGGGATGTCGAAGCCGAGGGAGATGGCGTCGGTGAAGGCGAGTTCTACCTGGTTGAGCTCGCGGCAAGGGCCGAGGATGCGGAGATTGGAAATGACGCGACTGCGCGGGCCGATGAGCGTGACGGTTTCGCGCGCGGCGTATTGACCATCCTGATACAGGGCCTTCATCGGCGTGAGTTTGTAGCCGGGGCCGAAGAGGGTCTCGACCGCCTGGGGCGTCAGGTGACAATGGCGCGCGGAGACGTTGACGAGCAAAGGACGCGGGGCGCGAACGGAGCGGGGAAGAGGTCGATTGAGGCGCTGATACAGGAGCCGTCGAACGATGTGTTCGACCTCGGCTCGGTGTGGAAGGGCGGGCGCGGGCGACATGGCCGCAGGATGCCATTTTGGACGAAAACCGGCTCGCCGGATTTTGTCACACGCTGCGCGTTTTATGACGCGAGTCGATCATATCGGACAAGAAGGGCGGAGAGGAAACGGGAGGAAGGACAAATGGCGAAGGCCGAGAATTAGCCAGTGAAAGAGGCGGGGAATGGATGTGCGTTTTTTGCGATGAAGCCGTATGGCGTTGGGCGCAAAAAAGCCCGGACCTTTTCGGGTCCGGGCTGGTGAGGAATAGGACGCTTTAAGCGAACTTAGAAGGTGCCTTTGACACCGAGCGTGTACTGCGTGCCGTACACCGAACGGCTGCTGAGCGTGGACCAGGCGGGCACGCCGGGGCCGTCGATCTCCCACTCGTAAGCTTCGTTGAGAAGATTACGTGCGGTGGCGAAGAGCGAGAGGTTGCGGGTGAGCATGACCTCCAGGTTCACGTCGATCGTCGGATAGGCGCGGATGTATTCGCCGGCGCCGGGGGCGATGTTGTTCTTGTACTCGCGCAGCTGGCGGCCGCGATAGTTCCACTTGGCGAAGGCGGTGACGCGCTTGAAGTTGGCGCGAACGCCTAGGTTGGCGGTCTCGGGGATGAAGTCCTTGAAGTCAGCGGCGCGCTGACCGTCGAGATCGAGCTTCGTGTAGTTGGCGAAGATCGAGTAGGGTTCACCCCAGGAGCCGAACATGCCGAGCGATTGTTCGTAGCTGGCTTCGAAACCGTCGATGCGAGCATCGCCGGCGTTGATACGGGTTTGGTAGTACCAGCCAATGTAGTCGGACGACAGGCCGAGCGAATCGGCGATGGCGGCGTCGACTTCGGTCGTCAGGTTGCCGAAGAAGTTGCTGATGTTCTTACGGAAGACGCCGACCGAGATCATACCACTGCGCGGCAGGTAGTACTGGAGGGTGAGGTCGCCGTTATCGGCTTCCCACGGCACCAGCGTGGTGTTGGCGGAGGTGATCCAACCCGGATAGGTACCGGGAGCGCCGTTGTAGCCGGTGTTTTCACCGATGTAGACGTTGGGAACGATGTCGACGGTCGGCGGACGACCGATGGTCTTGGCGTAAGCGGCACGGAGGATGAGATCTTCCGTGATGTTGAACGTCACGTGGGCGCTCGGGTAGTAACCGTCGTATTCACGGGAGTTGTAGTATCCACGGCGTTCGTAGCCGGTGAGGGTCTGCTTGTAGCCGTAACCTTCGGTTTCGGTGAGCTCGTAGCGCACGCCGCCGACGACGCGGAGGCGGTTTTGCCAGAATTTCATATCGGCCATGAGATAGCCGGCCGTGATGGTCTCTTCGAGAGCTGGCGAACGGACCGCAGCGTTCTTGATCGAGTCGTTGGCCTGGCTGGTGGTCTGGACGAAGTAACCGGGATTATTGCGGTAGGCTTCGTAGATGAGCCACGGGCTGGCAAACTGAATAGCCGGGTACGTGTAGCCGGGAGAGATCGCACCGAAGGAGCTATCAAGGTACGGGGTGGCTACGTTGGCAGGATTGCTGAGGGCGCCACCGGGTCCGATGTAGTTGTACACAAAGGACTGATAGTTGATGTCGCGCTTCAGATTTTCGTAAGCGCCGCCCGCTTTGAACGAGAGCGAGAAGGGCAGACCGCGAATATGGCGGGTGACGGCGACACGACCGTTGGTGTTACGATCCTCGGCGTCCGAGGGCTGGCTGGTGACCGTTTCGAGGAGGTAGTTGTTGAGCGACGAGACTTCGAGCGGGTTGCCGGAAGCATCGAGGAGCTCAATCACGCCGGGCGAGCCTTCGCCGTTGTTGATATTGCGGAAGTTAATCTGGCGCACCGCACGGGCACGAGCGGTGTAATTACGGAAGAAGCCCTTGTCGGTGTCACGATTGCGATTCCACGACGTGGAGCGGTTGAAGCCGGCTTCGACATTCCAATCCTCACCGGTAAAGCGGTAGTTGAGAGCGACCGCCTGGGTGAGACCGTGTTTTTCGTCCACCGTTGCGCTTTGATTGGCGTTGGAGTTGGTGGTGGAAGTGCCGATCGTGGTGGTTTCGTCCCAGCTCGCATAGGTAGCCGGGTTGAAGGAGACGCGATTTTGGCGGGAGTTGCTGACGAAGGCATTGGCCTGGAGGCTCAGCGAGAGGACATGGCGATCCCACGGTTTCCAGTCCAACTTGATGCCGCCGGAGTTACGCTCCGTGAGGTTCAAGTTGAGGTCCCCGCGGAAGGTATTGGTGCGGGGATTGGCGAGGGTGGCACCACCGTCGGTCCACGTACGGCCGATCGCCGTTTCTTGCGTCTGGGAGAACGTGTTTACGGACGCTGCGGTGACGACGATACCGAGACGTTTGTTGATCGGCTGAGACCAGGTGAGCTGGATGGACGGACGAATCTTGAACGACTTGTCGCGACCAGGGCCGGCCGTTTCTTCGAGGTCGAGGTACTCGGAGTTGAACGACAAGTAGGTCGAGACACGCAGCTCGGCGCGTTCGCGCTCGAAGGCGCTCTTGCTGACGAGATTGACCGCACCACCGAGGAGGTTGGATGGGAAGTCAGGCGTGGGGAGCTTGACCACTTCGATACGGGACAGGTTGTTGATGTTGGCCTGTTCGAGACCGAAGCTGCGGCTGTGGTTCTGCGTGCTGGCCGGCGAGGCGGCGCTGGCGATGGTACCGCCGTCGAGGGTGACGCCGGTGTAGTTGGAACCAAAACCGCGGACCTGGATACCGGAGGCGTTTTGACCGCTGTACTCGATCGTGACGCCCGGAATGTGCTTCATGAATTCCCCGAGGTTGCCCTGGCTGACTTCACCAAAGGCATCTGTCGAAACGACGTTGCGGAGGTTGGCCGAGAAGCGCTGTTCGTTGATGGCGATCGCGCGGGCGTCGTATTCTCGGGCAGAGGTGACGGTAAACGCTTCGAGGAAGATCGTTTCGTCTTCAGAATCGAGGGCGAAACCGAGACGGAAATCCTGACGAGCAACCTCTTGCGCGGCGACTGTCACCATCGCGGTTTGCGAGGGCAGGCCGGTGTAGAACACTTCGAGGGTCACCGGACCGGCGGGCACGCCCGTGAGGCGGTATTCGCCGAAAGCATCGGTAAACGCTTCGATCGTCGTGCCTTTGACACGGACACGAGCGTTATTGAGATAATTGCCGGAAGAGGCATTGAGGATGCGTCCCTCAACAGTGCCGGCGCTGCTGGTTTGGGCGGCGCCCTGCGGAGTCGCAAGGGATGTGCAGATGGCTGCTATCAGAGCTGGCAGCCACGAAAAACGCAGGCGCGGACGAGCCGGCTGCGGGCTGGGGTGCGCTTGACGGGCGCGGGTTGTTTGGGAGGGGGACATAGCTGGTAGTAGGTTTGCTGAACCGCCGGAGATACCCGGACGGCTCGTTTAGTTATTTCAAATGAAATAACCCTACACGCATAATTTCACCATGAAACAGTGTCAATGAGTTCTCATTAGTTGTAAAAACTACTCTGGAAAATAGATACTACTTTAGGCGCCTGATTTTCAGGAGGATAGCGGTATTTCAGGTGAAATAAACCGAATGTTCGTGACAGTCCTGTAAAAGGAGATGGTGAAAAAGGGCGCTTTCACGTGCCTTGCACGGGCCAATTTGCAGCAAGCTTTTAGCTGCGGGGCTGTAGAAAGGCGGAGGGGGAGACGCCGTGGATGCGTTTGAAGGTTCGCGAAAACTGGAAGGGATCCATGCGCAGGTCGGCGGCGATTTCGCGTACGAGGCAGCCTGAGGCGTGAAGGCGTTCGGCGGCCCATTGCATCTGGAGACGTTGGAGGTAGCGATAAGGGGATTCTTGCTGGAAGCGTTGGAAAAGTCGGCACAGGTACGCCTCGTCCACGTGACAAATCTCGGCGGCCTGTCGCAGCGTCGCGACGGAGAGGAAATGGCGATCGATCAGCGCGCGGCAGCGTTCAAACGTCGCCCGTGAACGTCGCGCGGCGGGCGAACTCGGCTGATTGGCGCGGACGGCGGCGAGCAGCAGCAACTCGAGTTGCAACACACAACTGCGCGCGGTGTGGCGGTCGTGGACGGTGCCGAAACGGATCAAGGTGTCGAAGGCCTGCCGCACGTCGTTCGCCGCGCTCAGTCGGGCTACGGTCCCGGGTGGCAATTGGTTGTCGTTCAAAAGCGCGAGCGCGCGGTCGCCGGCGAAGTTGACGAAGTATTTTTTCAGCGGCGCGCGCGCCGAGGTGCGGATGCGATGCGCGATGTCGGGGCCGTAGGTGAAGACCACGCCCGCTTCCAGCTCGTGACGGCGTCCATCGAGCAACAAATCGCCCTCGCCCGCGGCGACGAATTCGAAGGAGGGATGCGGAAACGTTTTCCGATCGATGAGGTAATCGGGCGTGCATTCTTCCCAGCCGCCGCAGACAACCGCGAGGTGCGTGGACGGCCGCGGGTTGAGGTTGAGATAAAAACGTCGCGCCGCGGTGACCTGCGCCGACACGAACGCCGGAGCGTCGGGAACGGGCGAGGTCGGAGAAGGCATGGGGGCGAAGGACGAAACCCGAGGGATGAATGACCAATGACGAATGACTCGTGGCCGGTCGAAGCGCGTTGGTCAGAGGTTGTTCGTCAGAGACGGTACCATTCTACGGCGGTGCCGCCGAGGATGCGGGCGCGCTCGGCGTCGGAGAGATGTGTGGTGAAGGATTGCACGGTTTGATGCCAGTGCACGTACTCGGAACTTACGAGACACGGTGGCCAGTCGGAGCCGAACATGAGGCGCTGGGGGCCGAAGGCGTTGAGGACGACGTCGAAGTACGGGCGGATTTGCTCGGGCGTCCACGGCGCGAAACCGGGTATCTCGGTGACGACGCCCGAGAACTTGCAGGCGACGTTTTTGCGCCGGGCGAGTTCGCGGATTTGTTTCATCCAGATCGCGTCGGGCGGGCCCTGGACGACGGGTTTGGCGACGTGATCGAGGACAAAAACCTGGTTTGGATGACGATCGACGAAGCGGATGGTCTCTTCGAGTTGGTTGGCGAAAATCAAGATGTCATACACCAGGCCGCGTGTAGTGACTTCGCGGATACCGGCATTGAAGGCCGGCGCGTCGAGGAAACCCGCGGGCTGGCCTTGCACGACATGCCGCACGCCTTTGAAGCGCGGATGCGCACGGAAACGATCGAGCTCGGCGCCAACCGAAGGTTCGGCGAGCGGCACCCAGCCGACGACGCCTTTGATGAGTGCGTGACGATCGGAGAGCTCGAGCAGCCAGCGCGTTTCTTCGAGATTCATGCGCGCTTGGACGGCGACCGTGCCGTCGATGCCGCAGGCGGCAAGTTGTGGAGCGAGATCGTCGGGGAGGAAGTCGCGGCGGATGCGCGCCATGGCGTCGCTGATCCAGTCGAACTCTACGGGGTTGTAGCGCCAGAAGTGCTGATGCGAATCGATCGTCATAAAAAGCGGGAGACGTCAGCGTGCGTGCGCGCGGCGCGGGGCCAAGGGAGAAAAGAGGCCATCGCGTCGTCGTGCAGATCGCATCTGCGAGACCGTCGCGGCGACTGCATCTTGCCGACGCAAAATGAGGCTGCGCCGAAGAGCGAGTGGGTCGGTGAAATCTTCGCCCTTGATGGCGAGTTGTTTAAGCGCGCGGCCGCGCGGCTGGCACGCACGGTGCGAAAATAGAAGACGAAACGCCCCGTCCGCATCGTGCGGATGCCACCATCAACCGGAGGTTCCCATGTCTAAGCTAAACACGCTTCATGATCTCTTTCTCGAAGAGCTGCGCGACCTCTATCACGCGGAGAATCAGTTGTTGAAAGCTCTGCCCGAGATGGAGCTGGCGGCGCATAACGGTGAGCTGAAACTGCTGATCGTCGCGCATCGCCGTTTGACCGGCGCGCATGTGCAGCGACTGGAAGCGATTTTCGAATCGCTCGACGTGCCCGCGAAAGGGCGCACGTGCAAAGCGATGAAAGGGTTGATCGCGGAGGCGCGCAGTCACTTGCGGCAGCGGTCGGGTCCGGCCGTGCGCGACGCGTCGATCATCTCGTCCGCGCAACGCATCGAGCATTACGAGATCGCGGGCTACGGCACGGCGCGGGCGTTCGCGGACATGCTCGGCTACACCGAAGTTTCCGAGCTTCTTCAAAAAACCCTCGAGGAAGAATCCGCGGCGGACCACCAACTCAGCTTCATCGCGCAAGGGCTGAATCTCGTGGCGATGGTGAATGCGGACGATTTCGGGCGTTCGAAGGCCTCGCATTTTTTCTCCCATGACAACCACCACTAACTCCCACGATTCCTCTTCCTCGCACGCAGTCATCGCCGATCGCGCACGTCGTTTCTGGCAGGACGCTGGTTCGCCCGAAGGCCGCGATCTCGAGTTCTGGCTCGCGGCGGAAAGCGAATTGCGACGCGAAAGCGACGATGTCCAAGCGACCGCGCATGAAGGAGGCGCGCAACAACCGCCACGCGGCACCGCCCAAGGCAACGAGCCTGCGGGCAAAACGCCGGCGCGTGCGCGTCAACCTGCGAAAGCGAAACGTCGTTGATCAATTCCGGCCGGGTTTTCGTTGTATCCCGAAAGTCCGACGGTGTGTGTGCCGCCCTCGTCCCGGTGACGGGGGCGGCTTGTTTATGCAGGGCCGGCGGTGGCCAACGCGCAGCTCCGCTGTTGCAGGAGCGTCGGGTCTGGGGCGCGCCGGCGTTCCCACGGAATGAGGCGGTCGCGCAAGCGCGGGCTTATGGCTTCACGCGTGTGCGCGCAGCGCGGCCGCGGCGCCGTGTTGCAGGATCGAGAGCAGATCGCGCGCGACGGTCGGCACGAGGTCGGGAATTTCCGTGAGATCTTCGAGCCAGAGATCGCGGCGGGCGAGGAGCTGTTTCACGAACGTTTGCACCGCGGCGGCGGAGCCATCGCAGGCGAGCCACGCGTCGCGCATCGCCTCGAGCACCGGGAGATTGTCCTGGATGCGATACGACTCTTGGCCGCGCTGACCGATGAGCGCGCCCTCGCGAATCTCCGTGCCGCGATAATACGCGAGCAACGCGGCGAGCGAGAAGGTGAGGCGATGCGGCAGGCGGCCCTGACGTTGCTGGAATTCCTTGATCGAGGGCAGCACGCGAGCGGCGAATTTGCTCACCGAGTTGAGCGCGATGCTGGAGAGGAAGTGCTTCACGAACGGATTGGTGAAGCGTTCGCACACGGCGTCGGCGAAAGCCTGCAATTCTCCGCGCGGCAGATCGAGCGTGGGAATGATTTCTTCGCTCAGACCCTGGCGCAGGAAACGCGCGATGTCGGCGTCCTGCATGCATTCGAGCACGGTGTTTTTGCCGGCGAGAAACGCGGCGAGCACGGTCATGGTGTGCGCGCCGTTGAGGATGCGAACCTTGCGGTCGCGGTAAGGATTCACGTTGTCGGTCCAGATGACATTGAGACCGACGCGATCGAAGGGCAGCTCCTTCGCGAGCCAGGCGGGGCCTTCGATGACCCACGCGTGGAAAATTTCGCCTGTGTCGAGGAGCGCGTCTTCATAGCCGAGTTTTTCGGCGAACGCCGCGGCTTCTTCGCGCGGATAGCCGGTGACGATGCGATCGACGAGCGTGTTGCAGAAGACATTGTGTTTCTCGATCCACTGGATGAACGCCAGCGGCAACTGCCACGCGCGCGCCGTCTGCAGCACGCAGCGGCGGAGCTTGTCGCCGTTGCGCTCGATGAGCTCGCACGGAAGCATGATGAAACCCTTGGTGGGATCGCCCTTGAAGGTGCGATAACGCTCGTAGAGCAGCGCGGTGAGTTTGCCGGGGAAGGAGTTGGCCGGACGATCCTCGCTCTTGTCGTTGGGATCGCAGGCGATGCCGGCTTCGGTGGTGTTGGAGACGATGTAGCGAAGCGACGGCTCGTGCGCGCACTGAAGGAATGTCTCGTACTCTTCGTACGGATTCACGCCGCGGCTGATGCAGGAAATGATTTCCTTTTGTTCGACGACGTTGCCGTCTTGCAGGCCGCGCAGCGCGAGCGTGTAGAGACCATTTTGCGCGTTGAGTTGCGGAATCAGACCGGTGGGCAACGGCTGCACAACGACGACGGAGCCGTTGAAAATCCCTTCCGAGTTGAGTCGATGGATCATCCAATCCACGAAACCGCGAAGGAATGCGCCTTCGCCAAATTGCAGGACTTTCTCGGTGAGGCGACGGCGCGGCGCGACTTTCAAGTCGGCCGGGAATTCCGGCGAGCCGGCGAGCAGGGCGTCGTTGAGTGGGAGGAGCGTGGTGGTGCTCATGGAAGAGGTGTGAAAGGAGTAAGAAGTGTAAGAGGTGTAAGCGCGGACGCGGCGTGAGCGGGTCAGAGCGTGACGCCGTCTTTCCAGATGGAGATTTCGCGATGTCCGTTGGCTTCGTTGCGGGCGAGCTGACGTGTGGAGGCGATGTTGAGGATGAGCTGCCAGAGATCGTCGGCGAGATCATCGGCCGAAGCGGTGCCGTCGGCGAGCGCGCCGGCGTTAAAATCGATCCACTGCGGCTTGCGCTCGGCGAGCGCGGAGTTGGTGGCGATTTTCACGGTTGGGACAGGGAAACCCATCGGGGTGCCGCGACCGGTGGTGAACAAGATCATGTGCGCGCCGGCGACGGTGAGCGCGGTGCTGGAAACGCCGTCGTTGCCCGGCGCGTTGAGCAGCGCGATGCCGCCGAGACCGGGCGTGGCGCTCTGGCCGTAGGCGAGGACCTGGCGGATGGGCGCGCGTCCGCCTTTTTGCACGCAGCCGAGCGATTTTTCGGCGAGCGTGGTGATGCCGCCGGCCTTGTTGCCGGGCGAAGGATTTTCGTCGATCGGCTCGTTGTAGCGGCGGAAGTAACCGCGAAAATCGTTCACGAGATCGATGATGCCATCGAAGACTTTTTCGTCGGTGGTGCGTTCGAGCAGCACGCGTTCGGCGCCAAACATCTCGGGCACTTCGGAGAGCAGCACGGTGCCGCCGGCCTCGGCGAGACGATCGGCGATGCGGCCGACGAGCGGATTGCCGGTGACGCCGCTGAAACCATCGGAGCCGCCGCACTTCATGCCGATGACGAGCTCGGAGGTGGAGATGGGCTCGGGCTTAAATTGGCGCGCGTAGTCGGCGAGCTCGCGCAGCGCTTGGAGACCGGCCTCGTGTTCGTCGACGACGTCCTGCGTATTGAAAAAACGAATACGCTGTTCGCGATCGGGTCCGCCGCAGCTTTCGAGGAAGGTAGCGAGCTGGTTGTTTTCGCAGCCGAGGCCGACGATGAGCACGGCGGCGGCGTTGGGGTGGTTGACGAGACCGGCGAGGACGTTGCGCGTGTGGTGCAGATCGTCGCCGAGCTGCGAGCAGCCGAACGGATGTGGAAACGCGTACACGCCGTCGATGCCGGAGCCGGGGATGGCGAGTTCGCGATGCGCTTCGACCGCGAGACGCTCGGCGGTGCGGTTGACGCAGCCGACGGTGTTGATGACCCAGATCTCGTTGCGAATACCGGCGCGACCATCGGCGCGGCGATAACCGAGAAACGCGGCATCGGGGCGGGGCGCGGACGGTGCGGGACGTTCGCGGACGGTTTCGTGAAAACGGAGCCGGGCGAGATCTTCGCCGAGATCGCTCTTGAGATTGTGCGTATGGACATGCGCGCCGGCCGGGATGGGCCGGGAAGCGCTGCCGATGCGGTAGCCGTATTTGAAGATCGGCTCGCCGTCGGCGATGTCGCGCAGAGCGAATTTATGGCCCGCGGGAATGGGATCGCGCAGGCGGATGCCTTGAACCTCCTCGCCGGCAGAAAAGGCCTGGAGCGCGACAAAGACATTGTCGTTGGGAGCGATCCGGACGGCGGTGGCGGGAGCGGTCGGGCGTATGGTCGTCATGTTGATTGGACAGGGCGTTAGCGCCGGGATCGTGCTGAGGTGCGTCCGCAGATGTCCAACCGCGCCGATAGCAGCGGGAAAAGTAGCGTAATGGCTTAGTTTTTACAGAAGCATGTCTAATGGTTTGTTTGGTATGAATAAGGTTTGTTGGCGGATTTGGTGGGGGAGCGGGAGATGCGGAAATGGCGGAGTAAGAATGAGCAATGGGGAATGGCCAATGACGCGAATGACGAGTGGCGAAGTCGATGGGCTGGGGCATGAAAAAGCCCGGGCGGTTTAGGGCCCGGGCTGGGGACGAAACGCGTAGTCGGAATCGGTTTAATCGAGCTTCGCCAGGTTGATCCACGCGCGCTTGGCGGAGGATTCGAGACCGGCTTCGGCGAGCTGCACGCCTTTGGCGCCTTCGAGGAGGGTCCATCGGAAAGGCTCGTCGTTTACGACGTGCTTCAGGAAGAGCTCCCACTGGATTTTGAAGGCGTTGTCGAAATTCTGGTACTCCGGGATCTTCTGCCAGCCTTCGAAGAAGTTGATCGGCTGGGGAATGTCGGGATTCCAGACCGGGCGCGGGGTGGCTTCGGCGCGCTGGGTGAAGACGTCGCGCAAGGTCGCGACCGCGGAGCCCTTGGTGCCGTCGACTTGGAGCGTGAGGAGGTCGTCACGGCGAACGCGGACGGTCCACGAGGAGTTGAAGTGGCAGATGATGTTTTGGTCGGTTTCGAACGTGGCGTAGGCGGAGTCGTCCGCGGTGCACTTGTAGCGTTTGCCCTGTTCGTCGATGCGTTCGTCGATGTGCGTGGCGGCGAGGCAGGAGACGGCCTTCACGTTGCCGAAGAGGTTGTCGATGACGTAGCGCCAGTGGCAGAGCATGTCGATGATCATGCCGCCGCCGTCTTCCTTGCGGTAGTTCCACGACGGACGCTGGGCGGGCTGGAGGTCGCCTTCAAAAACCCAGTAGCCGAACTCGCCGCGGACGGAGAGGATTTTGCCGAAGAAGCCGGAGTCGATGAGGAGCTTCAGTTTTTGCAGGCCGGGCAGCCAGAGCTTGTCCTGGACGACGCCGTTCTTGAGGCCCGCGGCTTTGACTTCCTGGTAGAGCGCGAGCGCGGTGGCGGTGTCGAGCGCGGTGGGTTTTTCGCAGTAGATGGCCTTCTTGGCGGCGATGGCCTTGCGGACGCCTTCGGCGCGGCGATCGGTCGTTTGCGAGTCGAAATAGATCTGGTTGTACGGATCCTTGAGGGCGGCATCGACATCGGTCGAAACGCGCGAAACGCCGTTGGCGGCGGCGAGAGCCTTGAGCTTGTCGATGTTGCGGCCGACGAGGATGGGGTCGGGCATGATGACGTCGCCGTTGGCGAGTTTAACGCCACCTTGTTTGCGGATGGCGCAGATGGAGCGAATCAGGTGCTGATTCGTGCCCATGCGGCCGGTGACGCCGTTCATGATGATGCCGATGGTATGTTCTTTCATAGGAGAAGGAGGAGGAAGCGGAGAGAGTTGGTCGTTTGTCGTGGAATTGGAGGGACGGAACGCGGACTCAGGAGTGCTGGAGGTACGCGGACTTGATGTTCTCGAGGAACTGCGCCTGGTCGGAGGCCCAGAGGCGGTCGGAGAAAATTTCGACTTCGTTGAAGCCGTTGAAACCGGCTTCCTCGACCCAGCCGCGGATCTGGCGGATGGGGATGCAGCCTTCGCCCATGAGACCGCGGTCGTTGAGGAAATCGATGGTGGGCGTGCGCCAGTCGCAGATGTGGAAAGCGAAGAGCGTGCCCTCGCGCCCGCAGGCCTTGATCTCGGCTTCGAGATTGTCGTCCCACCAGATGTGATAGACGTCGGCGGCGATGCCGAGGAAGGGCGACTTGATCTGGTTACAAATCGCGCGCGCCTGTGCCATCGTGTTCACGGCGGAGCGGTCGTTGGCGTACATCGGGTGAAGCGGCTCGATGGCGAGCTTCACGCCGGCGGCCTGCGCGTGCGGGAGGACGGCGGCGATGCCGTCGGTGATCTGCTTGCGCGATTCGGCGAGCGATTGTCCGGGCACGGCGCCGACGACGAGCACGATCAACGGCGCGCCGAGGGCGGCGGCTTCGTCGATGCAGCGGCGGTTTTCATCGATGGCCTTGTCGCGATCGGCCTGCGCGAGCGCAGGAAAAAATCCGCCGCGGCAAAGCGAGACGATGCTCAGGCCGTGATCGCGCAGCATCTTGCCGGAAGCGGCGATATCGCGGCCTTCGAGCGCCTGACGCCAGACGGTGATGCCCTTGACGCCGGCCGCCGAATAACGGCGCGCAGCCTCTTCGAGAGACCACGGCTTTGTAGTGATCGTGTGGATACAGAGTTTGGAGAAGTCGGTGAGCGGGGAGGCAGGCATCGTAGTAGCGAGGAGATCGTAGTGAGTCGCGGGCAGGTCTGATCCGGATAGATCCTGTAGGTCTTATGGGACCTATAGGATTTATGGCGGCGCGTTGCGCGCCGCGCGGAGAACTCAGAGTCCGAAGAAGGTGTAGTACTTGCCCTGGGCCATGCGCTGGATGAGCAGCGCGAGTTCGCGCGCGTGATAATCGCCCCACATGCACGCTTCGCCGCAGGGGACTTTCTGGCCTTTCGGGATATGGTCCCAGCCGTTCGGGCGGTGATAGACCGAGTGCAGGAGCAGACCTTGGTGCTTCGCGTCGCCCGAGGTGTAGGTTTCGTTGAAGAGCGTCTTGGCGACGGTGAGGCCGGCGCTGAGATAACGCGCGCCGTCTTTGGCCTGCTTGTTCGCTTTGAGATAATTGCCGAGGCGGATGAGGCCTTGCGCGGTGATGGCGGCGGCAGAGCTGTCGACCGGTTCGTGCGGATTGAACGGCTCGGCTTCGCGATCGAGATAATCGCCCATGAAGGCGAGGCCGGGCGCGCCGGTGTCCCAATACGGGATGCCGTCGACCGGCGTGTGCGCGAGGTAAAAATCGGAGGTCGCGCGCGCGACTTCGAGGAAGCGCGCGAGGATCTTTTTCTTGCCGCCGAACGCCTTGAACTCGGACTCGGGCAGCGTGCTCAGGAACTCGAGTTGTTCGGCGTAGCCGCAGATGATCCAGGCGAGACCGCGCGTCCAGGTGGTGAACGGCGAGTAGCCCTGCTGCGAGCTCGGGCAGCGATAGGAACCGTCGTTGAGGTTGAAAATGGATTCGTGCGCCACGCGTCCGCGGATGTCGTAAGAGTCGCGGCCTTCGCCGAAGTACACGTTGTAGCGCGCGGTGGTTTCGGCGTGTTGGAAGATGCGGCCGAGCAGGTTGATCTTGCGATCGCGTTCGCCCATGAGCACGTGGCCGAGCTGGTGTGAGAGCGCGAGTGCGCGGAGCGAGCGGATGGTGTCGGCGAAGAGCGAGTGCGGGCCGTTGAAGGAGTGGATGTAGCCCAGGCCTTCGGGGAGCTCGGTCCAGCGCGCGGCTTGCACCGCGCCGGTGATCTTGAGCGCGAGCTCGTAGAAATTGATGTCGCCTTCGGAGGCTTTGAGCAGACCGGCCTTCGCGAGGAAGTAGAGATTGCCGTAGGTCGAGACGTTGTTGAAGCCGTGGTCGTGAACGCCGATGTGGCTCACGTGGCTGGCCATGTATTTGACCGTGCCTTCCTGACCGATCGCGAGCGCCTTCTTATCGCCGGTGGCGGCGTATTGGAGAATCGCCGAACCAAACTGGAAGCCCTGCGTCCACTCGGTCCAGCCGCGCGAGGTGTACTTGCCCTTGATGGTGAAAACGGGCGTGCCCTTGGAGGAGTCCCATTCTTTTTGAAGATTAAAGATCTTCTTCGCGGAAACGTCCCACAGGCGGTTGATGTCGGACGTGAGGGATTTGGGGGTGAGGGTGGTATCGATGCGAATCATTGAGAAAAGAGAAGGGTGAGGAGGGAAAGGGATCAGAGACGACGCAGGTGGAAACCGCCGTCGATCGGAATGACGGCGCCGGTGGAGAACGGCAGATCGCCCGCGATGATCGCGCGGACGGCGCGGCCGACGTCTTCGCCGGTGCCCCAGCGTTTTTGCGGGACGAGCCCGGACTGAAGGAGCTCGTCGTATTTGCCTTTCACGCCGGCGGTCATGTCCGTCGCCATGATGCCCGGGCGGAGCTCGACGACCTGGATGTTATCCGCGGCGAGACGCGCGGCCCAGAGTTGCGCGGCCATGGCGAGGCCGGCTTTGGAGATGCAATAATCGCCGCGGTTCACCGAAGCGGTGTCGGCCGAGATCGAGGTGACGTAGATGATCTTGAAACCGGTGGAGAGTGCGGGCGTGTGTTTGCCCGACAGCCAGTGGTTCACGACGGCCTGCGTGAGGAAATACGGCCCTTGCAGATTGGTGCGGATGAGCTCCTCGAACGATTCTTCGCTGGCCTCGGTGATGTCGGCGCGGACCTTGGGCGCGATGCCGGCGTTGTTCACGAGCGCGTCGAGACGGCCGAAGTGCGCGAGTGTGTCGGCGACGAGGCGGGCGCGGTCGGCCTTGGAGCTGATGTCGGCCTGAATCGGGAAAAACGCCTGCGCGGGTGAGACGGCGGTTTGCTTGCAGAGCGCAACAGTCTCTTCGGCGGCGGCGCGGTTGCCCGCGTAATTGATGGCGACGGAGCAACCTTCGGCGGCGAGCTGAAGGGCGACGCCGCGACCGAGGCCGCGACCGGCTCCGGTAACGAGGACGACGGGAATGGGGTTTTGCGCGTTGGACATGGGTGCAGTTTATAGCGGAAACCCGCGCGGGTGAGTGAGGATTTTGTCGGGAGGAATTAGGACAAAATCGACTTAGGAAGCGTGCGGTAAAATGCGCCTGCGGGCGCTCGTTGAAGTAAGAGTTTTAGGCCAGGGGCGATGGGCGAAAGGCGGATCGCCGGCGGCTCGCCGGCTGATTGGGGCATGAGTGCCGGTCGGCGGCCGGCGCTCCGCGGGCGGAGAATGCGGAGCATGGTTCCTCCCTTGAGCGCTGCGGCTTGCGCCGGGCGGGGTTTCGCGGCTGAAAGTGCGGCGTCATGCGTCGCTTTCGTTCACTGCTGATCGACAAGGCCGATATCCGGCTGCCGGGTTTGCATGTGCTCACGTTTGCACTGCATCGGCATCTGCCCGAACACGCTTCGGTCGAACCGCACAAGCACGGGTGGAGTCAGGCGATTTTATATCTGAGCGGAAACGGCCGACAGGTGCTGGCTGGCAGCGCGGCGCGTGTCGAACCGGGCACGTTGGTGTTGTTGCCGCCGGGCGTGTCGCATGCGTTTTCGCGCGGCGAAGGACGCGCGCCGTTGTGCGTGATGATCGATTTTCGCATGAAGGCTGCGCGGCGTCGCGCGCCGGTCGTGTGCTCGCTCAATCGCTCCGAGTTGGCGCAGGTGAAACAACATCTCGGTCAGTTGATGAAACTGCCGCCGGTGCCGCGGCGTGGCGCGGTGGATCAAGCGTTGCAGTGGGATGGCGCGGTCGCGGTGCTGCAGGTGTTGATGACAACGTTGCGCGCCGGTGGGTGGTTGGAACGGGTGGCGTCGGTTTCGTCCGGCAAAAAAACGAGCGCGCTCCAGGCCATGCTCGCGAAAGTCGATCACGAAAGTCCGCTCGGGCAAGTGGTGGCGAAGAGCGGTTATCAACGCGATTATCTGAATCGTTTGGTGAAGAAGGAAACGGGGCTCACGCTCGGGCAGTTTCGCGCGCAGCAACGTCTCGCCAAAGCCAAGGAACTCCTCAGCCAGGGCGTGCAGGTGGCCGCCGTGGCCGCCGCGGTCGGTCTGCCGGATCAAAGCTATTTCGCACGTTGGTTTCGCAAACAAACCGGACAACCGCCGAGTGCTTGGGGACGCGGCGGGGTGGGGTGACGCGGGAAAAACTACGCGGGAGCGCCGGCGGCCCGCCGGCATGAATGATAAATAAAAGCCGGCCGGCGCAGCCGGGGCTAACGATGCGGAGCATCCCTACCCGGAAAATTTAACCGGATAGGTGAGTATAAAAAACGCTGGGATCGTCGGCGGTCCGCCGTCGATTACGACGAGCCGGCCAGCGGCCGGCGTTCCCAGATTTCGCCATTCACGCTTCGCCCTTCGCTCTTCCGAAACCACGTGCGCCAGCCTTCGCGGAGTTCGAGTTTCGCGAGCGTGCAGAAGTTACCGATGACTTTGAGCAGGAGCCAGCGGTCGAGTTCGAAGCGCACGAGGTGGTGGTGATGCGCGTTGGTTTTTCCCCACACACCGCGCCGGAGTCGATCGCGCGCCATCGCGACGAGGCGGCGGTTGTAGAACGCGATGAGGCGGCCGGGGAGTTTGGATTGTTTGCTCGCGAACGACGGCGTCTCGAGCGCGCGCGGACCGTATTTGAAGGGCTGCGAAACGACGCCGAGGTAGTAGAGGTTGATGTCGAGTTTGAAGGCCAGGGTCATGAGCTCCTGATCCGCCATGTAGAAATACTTGTCGCGATAAATGGCCTCGAACCAACGCGCGTAGCTGGTGCGGAGTTTTTCGTTGTGACGCTCGATGCGGGGCGCGGCGGGTTTGCCGCGGATGCAATCGTCGATGAGCGCCGCGGCGCAGCTCGTGGTGTAGCTGATCCAATCCATGCCCGGCGAATAAAACGGATCCATGAACGCCGCCGCGTCGCCCACGAGCGCGAAGCCGCGTCCGGCGTATTGAGAAGATGAATACGCGAGATTGCGCCGCAGATGAACGTCGCCTTCGTGCCAGGTGGCGTCGCCGAGAATTTCCTGGCCCGCGGGATGCGAGGTGAGCATCTGCTTGAGCCGCGCGCCGAGACTCGGGCCCTCGGGCAGATCGACGAGACGCTGATCGAAGACGACGCCGACGCTGACATCGCCGCCTTTGAGGGGGATGCACCACGCCCACCAACCGAAACCGGTGAGGTGATTGGTGGCGGTGTAGCGGACCGAGCGGGTGCGCGAGGCCCATTCGGGAAATTTCTGGGCGAGCTCGCGCGAGTCCCAGTTTTTCACGCCGCTCCAACGCGACCAGCACGAGGCGATCGGGTGCCCGGTGTTGGGAACGTGCCAGCCGTTTTTACGCGCGAGCATCGCGGCGACGCCGGACGCATCCACAACCCAGCGCGAACGCACCACGCCGCTGCGGCCTTCGTCGGTCGCCCACGAAACCGTTTGCACGCCGCCGTCTTCGAGGACGACATCGGTCACACGCGCCGGACGCATGAGCTCGGCGCCTGCGGCGACGGCGGTGGCGAGGACTTCTTCGTCGAAAACAGAACGATCGATCTGGTAGCTGGGAAAGCGGACGTTGTAACCGGGACCGGTTTCGCTGCAGTCGGCGAGCGTGTGCGTGTGTTCGTTTTGAAACCAGAAACGCAGGCCCTGCTTCACGAGGTGTTTCTCGTTGAGGTGTTCCACCAGACCGAGCACGCGGCCGAGAAAATACGCGCTGACCTCCACGGTGGCCTCGCCGACGCGGCGTTTGAATCGATCGCTGCGCTCGATGATGAGCACCTTCAGGCGGGGATTGCGCCGGCGCAGCAAGATGGCCGTCGCGGCTCCGGAGAGCGCGCCGCCGATGATGGTCACATCATAGTCGTACGAAGACATGGAAGGGGGCGAATGGTGAAATCCGAAGGCCGAATGTCGAATGCCGAAATGGGACGCGCGGCGCGGGTTAATGGCCAGTGGCGAAGGGCTGGTGACCAATGGCGAATGACCAATGCCGAGTGACGAAGACCAATGGCGAATGGCGGCGGTGCGGCGCTCGGGAGGGTTTTATCGGGCGTGTTGAGCGGAGGGCGGCGCGAGCGGCGTTTCGTCCACACCGTGCATACCGCTGAAGTTGATGCGCGGAACGATCGCGAAGTGTTTTTGGATTCGGCAGATCAGCAGGAAGATTTTGAAGCGCCACCACACCGGCCAGAGCATGCGCGAGTCGCCCGCGACGATGGCGTTGACGGCGCGGTCGAGGCTGAGCGGCGGCGTGGCGCACATGAAGACCGAGAACGCGTCGTTGTCGTAGAACGACACGATGAGGTCCTTAAACACCTTCGCGCGTTTTTTAATGACGCGGGTGAAACGGCTGCGTTCGCGCTCGGTGAGTCCGCGGTTCTCGCGATGCGCGCGCGCGATGAGACGAACGGCGTCGCGCGCGGAGTTCATGCCGACATACACGCCGGAGGAGAAGATCGGATCGAAGAAACCGCCCGCGTCGCCGATCATCACGAAGCGATCCGTCGCGAGCTCGCGGCGGAAATACGTGTAGTCGCTCGTCACGTGAAACGACGTGGTGGCGCGCGCGCCGCACATAAGCTCGGCGAGCTTCGGCGAGGCGGCGACGGCGTGGTTAAAAATCTGCTCGGGCGTTCCCTTCGCGCGACGCATCGCATCGATCGTGGTGACGAGACCGACTGAGGTGCGCGTTTCGCTGATGGGGATGAGCCAAAACCAACCATCGGCGAGACGAACGACGACGGTGTGTCCACCGGCATCGCCCTCGCGGCGCGCGACGTTTTCGAAATGCGAGTAGATCGCCACGCGCTTCGGAAACGGCGAGGGATCGAGCGCGCGTTTGGCTTCGAACGGAAAATGATTTTCGCGTCCGCCCGCATCGAGCACCCAGCGGGCGGTGCGCTCTTCGGCGGGAACGCCGTCGCGTTCGATGCGCACGCGAAACCCGCCCTCGATCGGCTCGACGGCGCGCACGGTGGCGGGCTGCACGACCTCGGCGCCGAGCGAAGCGGCGTGTTCGAGCAGGAGTTTGTCGAAGCGCGCGCGCTCGATCTGGTAGGTTTGATCGAGTCCCGGCACGAGACCTTGGATAAACACGATTTCCTTTTCCGCCTGACCGTTGGCGAGGAGGAAGAGCGCGCCGGTTTTTTTGACGAAGCCGGCTTGCTGAACCTTGGGCCACACGCCGGTTTCCTTCATGATTTCGTTGCCGTGCGGCAGGAGCGATTCGCCGATGCGGAAACGTGGAAACATTTCGCGCTCGATCACGCACACGCTGAAACCTTCCCGTCGCGCATACGCCGCCGCCGTGCTGCCAGTCGGCCCGCCTCCAATGATCAACACATCGTGATCGAACGAAATCATGAGAGGGGGATGGTGAAATCCGAAGGCCGAATGTCGAATGTCGAAATGGGACGCGCGGTGCGGGTTGATGGCCAATGGCGAAGGGCAGGGAGCGCCGCGGCTCGCCGGTATGATCGAGTAAACCGCGTCGCAACGTCCCACTGCCGGCCAGCGGCCGGCGCTCCCGCGGAGCCCGCGCGCGAGGTTTCCTTTCACTTAAACTTCCGACTTCAACCGGGGCGCTTTGCGCGCCTTAAGGCTTGATCGCCACGTACTCGCTGAAGAGGCCCATGAGGGCTTTGCGTTCGACGTGTTCGAAACCGGCGGCGCGCAACGCGGCGAGCACCTGCTCGGGCGGCACGAAGGCGTCCATGGTTTCCCAAAAATAAAGCATCATGTCCTTCGCCTCCGCGCTGCGCGTGAACAGCCGCGTGAGTCCCGGGTAGATATTTTTGAAGTACAAACGAAACAGCCAGGCGCGGAAACCACTGCGCGGTTTGGTGACTTCGAGCAGCAGCACTTTTCCGCCGGGTTTGAGGGCGCGGAAATACTCGCGAAACGCCACTTCGAGATCGCCGACGTGGCGCAGCGCGTAGCCCATGGTGAGAAAATCGAATTGCGCGTCCGGCACGGGCAGCGCGTCGGCGCGACCGATGAGCACGGTGGCGTCGGGGACTTTTGCGGAGACATTGGCCAGCATGCCGCGGCTCGGATCGACGCAGGTGATGTCCTTGCCGCTGCCGAGCACACGCGCCGCCGCTTCGGCGACCAGCCCGGTGCCGCTGGCGACATCGAGGACCTTCATGCCGGGTTTGAGGCCGTGACGCTCCTGGGCCCACTTCCGATAAAATTTGCCCGAACCAAAGAAGCCCCAGCCGACCGTCCGATCGTAA
>CALFXL010000041.1 GCA_937958045.1 uncultured Opitutaceae bacterium
TATCGGTATTATAGTAGCTCGAGATCCCGGCGACATGACCCGTCTCGTTGCGGAGTTGGGGCGACGTTTGATACATCGAGTTGGTTTGGATGTCCGCGGGCTTGTCGGGCGTGATGTCGGTGGTGACGCCGTTATGATAGAGCCAGCTCTGCGAACCGGCGAAAACCGGGCCCGAATAAACATAACTGCTGCCAACGACCATGCCGGTTTCATTGAGATCGCTGACGTAGCTGTTGCGCTGTCCGGTCTCGGAATTGATAAATTCGTCGCCGGTGAGACCCACGAGGAAGGTCGAGTTTCCGTCGAACATCCACGTGCTGTACGAGTAGGCGCTCTCGCTTGGGAAGGGCGGTGGCAGGGTGTCGTCGTAACGCTCGGAACGCCCGATCACCTGACCGGCGTTGTTGATGTGGCTGGCGATGCTGTGACGATAGCCGTTTTCGCGGACAAATTCCCGGCCGGCGGGACTGATGACGCGCGTGGTTTCGCCGTCATAAAACCAAGTCGCCAGACCGCTCGGGTACTCGCCATCGAAGACGATGGAATGGCCCACGACTTGTCCCACTTGGTTCAGCTGCGCGGAGTTGAAATCAGGGATGAAGAACTGTGTTCCCAGAGAAGGATTCCCGTGACGGAAACCATCGCTGCGCGTGAACTCCGGAGAAGTCGGACTGATTTCCTTCGTTGAAACGCCATCGTACAACCAGATCGCATCCCCCGGCGCGAAAGTCCCTTCGATATATTGAGCCGCGAAGCCGATGACATGGCCGGCGTTGTTGATTTCAAGCGGTTCGCTCCACCGACTGCCGTTGGAGGAAATGAACTCCTCGGTGAGAAGACTGATGTTGCGCGTGGTGTTGCCGTCGAAGAGCCATGCGGCCCGGTCTGTGTGGCCCACCTGCGTGATGGATCGATAACCGGTCACCTGGCCGGAGTCATTGATGTCGATGATTTGGTTTCTGCCCGAGGGGAGCCCGATCCGTTCGAGACTCACGGGCGTGATTTCGGCAGAGGCGAGAGGCACAAGCGAAGTAAAAGCGGCGGTGGCCGCGAGCGGGCGCAAACCCGCGCTGCGAAGAAGCGATGTCGTTTTCATAAGGCGGGCGTCCCGGTCGCCGGGACGCGGTTACGTATGATGCGCCTTATGTCGGGCAAACGGGGCCGCGGGTTTTTCGGAAAAAACCACGCACAGAATGCCTAATGCAGCACAGGGAGTCTGTAGTTGAAAATCAACTACACGTACACGCCGCCGCCGAGAAGCCGCTCGCCATGGTAGATTGCAAGGATCTGGCCCGACGCGAGGCCGCGCTGAGGCATGGAGAAACGAACGCGCGCCGTCGTCGCCTGTGTTTCGCCCGGTCCGGGCGCGTCGGGGATGAACTCGATCGGAACGCGCGGATCGCGATACCGCACCCGGCCTTCGAGCGGGCGCGGTTCGGTGATGGGCGGGCAATTCCACGAAACCGAATGTACCCGAGCTTCGGATACAAAAAGCCCGGGCGCTTCGGCGCCGTCGAACGCCACGAGCAGCGCGCGGTCCGCGGAGCGTTTGCCGACGACGACGTAGGCTTTGTTGTCGGTGTTGGACGGAATGCCGATGCCCTTGCGCTGGCCGAGGGTGAAGTAGTGCAGTCCGCGATGTTCGCCGAGCACGCGGCCGTCGTCGGCGCGGATGATGGGACCGGGTTCGTCGGGCACGTATTGGCGGAGGAAATCCTGCATCTTCACTTCCCCGATGAAGCAGATGCCCTGGCTGTCTTTTTTGTCCGCGGTGACGAGCCCCGCTTCGCGCGCGAGCGAGCGAAGCTCCGGTTTGGGCAGATGGCCGATGGGGAAACGCGCGTCGGCGAGCTGTTCCTGCGAAAGCAAGGTGAGGAAATACGATTGGTCTTTGTTTTTGTCCGCGCCTTCGAGCAGCGACCAAGTGCCGTCGGGATTTTGTTCGCGACGCGCGTAGTGACCGGTGGCGACCGCGGAGAAACCATGGTCGCGCGCCCAGGCGCGAAACACGCCGAACTTGATCTCGCGATTGCACATGATGTCGGGATTCGGCGTGAGTCCGCGACGATAACCATCGAGCAGATAATCCACGATGCGCTCGCGATAATCGCGCATGAGATTCACCACATGAAACTCGATGCCGAGGCGATCGGCGACCGCGCGCGCGTCTTCGATGTCCTGCATCCACGGGCAATTGCCGATGATGTTGTCCTCGTTGATCCAGTTTTTCATGTACGCGCCGACGATGTCGTAGCCCTGCCGTTTGAGCAGAAGGGCGGCGACCGAGCTGTCGACGCCGCCGGAGAGGGCGACGAGGATCTTTTCGCGAGTGGACATTCCGCTGAAAACACGGGCGCGACGCGCGCTCGTCAACCGATCGTAACAGTGCCGGCCTTTACTCGCGTGTGAGGATCGCGCAAGGTGCGCCCATGAGAATGCGTTACCTCCTTCCGGCTTTTCTCGTGTGGGTTTCTCCCGCCCTGGCGCAATTCGGTGTTGCGGTCTCCGCGCCGCAACGACCGATCCCTGCCGTCGAACACGTGTTGATCATCAGCATCGACGGATTGCGTCCCGATCGCGCGTTGTGGGCGGACATGCCGGTGCTGCGGTCGATGGCGAAAAATGGCGCGTACACATTCTGGGCGCGCACGACGGCGGTTTCGATCACGCTGCCTTCGCACACGAGCATGCTCACGGGCGTGACACCGCGGAAACACGGCGTCGAGTGGAACAGCGATCTGCCGTTAAACGAACCCGTCTATCCGCGCGTGCCGACGGTTTTTGAACTCGCGAAAAACGCCGGCTACACGACGGCGCTCATCGCGGGAAAATCGAAATTCTCCACACTCGCGAAGCCGGGCACCGTCACCTGGACCGCGATTCCCGAAGCGAAAAACTCCAGCGGTTCGCACGCGACGGTCACGGCCGCGGCCGCGCGCATCATCGAAGAACACAAGCCGGCGTTGATCGTGGTGCACTACAACGAAGTGGATTCCACGGGACATAAGTACGGCTGGGGCTCTGCGGAGCAATTTGCGAAGATCGAAGAAACGGATCGCGAACTCGGGCATTTGTTGGAAGCGCTCGATCGCGCTGGTATCCGAAATTCCACGACCATCATCGTCTCGGCCGATCACGGTGGCGCAGGACGCACGCACGGACCGGACGATGCGCGCAGTCGTCACATCCCATGGATCGCGAGTGGCGCCGGCGTGGTGAAAGGCATCGATCTCACGCAGGACGCCGACCTGCAGGTGGACACGGAAGACACCTGCGTGACCGCGTGCTGGCTGCTCGGTCTGCCGCTGTTGCCGTATTTCGACGGCAAACCAGTTTTGTCGGCCTTCGACATTCCGTAGGGCTGGCGGCACTACACGCGCGTGAGGTGAGTAACCGTTTTGTTTCGCGCGCGTTGCCGGCGAAAACCTTTGCGCGACTTTAGCCCTTGTCCGCGAGCTGGCATGCCGGATGATAGCGGACCGCTACGATGTCTTCCCGCGAAAAAAAAATCGCTCATGCTTGGCTGGAATCTCCGACCGACGGCGTGATCGAGCTCGTGCACGATTGGCGGGCCCGACACACCCCGCCGCTCGTGCTGTCCGGCCCGGATGCGCCGCGCTTCGCCACGCTCACGAAAGTGCCCGATTATGTGTACGGTGCGACGAGCGCTTATTTCGTCAACAAGCAGGGCGAGATTTTCTTTTTTCTGAAAATCAAAGATCATCCCGGCCTCTTGGAGACCGACGTGTATCTCGCGGCAGATTTTAATGGCTGGGGCGACGCGGTGGGACAGGATGCGTGGCGTTTGCGACGCACGACGCTCGCGGGCGACGATGTGTTGCTGTTAAACGGCGCGGCAGAGCGTTTTTTCGCGCACCCGCCGATGCGCTTCAAATTTGTGACCGGCGATCACCGCTGGCTCGAAGTGCCGGCGACCGCGCCGAACGCCGCGCGCGATGAAGGCGGGAATGTGAACTACCGGATCGATTCGCATCGCACGGGGCAGCATCTGTTCGCGTTCACGTTGCCGACGCCCGCGGATTTGTCCGCCGGGTGGACGGTGTCGTGGCAGGGCGGGGAAGGTGTGCCGCTGCGACCGGGCGCGTTTTTTTATCGTCTCGAATCGCGCGCAAAACTCGGCGCGCTGGTGAACGGCAACGAAACGGTTTTCCGCTTGTTCGCGCCGCGTGCGCGTCGCGTCGATTTGTGCGTGTGCGCCCGGCTCGAGGATCAAGCGACACCGCATCGTTATGCGATGACGAAGCGCGCGGATCACACATGGGACGTCACGCTCACGCAGAATCTGCACGGCTGGTTTTATTGGTATCTCGTCGATGGACCCAACGACGCATTTGGGCATTTCGATCCGACGATGCGCGTGCTCGATCCGTATGCGCTCGCGACGGTGAGTCGTCACGGTCCGGGCATCGTGGTGGACCGCAGCACGCTCGCGCCGGCCGATCGGAGTTTTGCGACGCCGGCTTGGCAGGATCTCGTGATCGCGGAAGCGCATGTGCGTGATCTGACCACGCACGCGCCGGTCAAGCTGAAGCCGGACGAACGCCTCGGTTTCACGGGCCTGCGCAAGTGGGTGGAAAGCCCCGAATTTTACCTGCACCACCTCGGCGTGAACGCGGTGGAGTTGCAGCCGATCCAAGAGGCGGACAACCGCAACCGCGACGATTATCAATGGGGCTACATGACCGCGAACTACTTCGCGCCCGCGAGTGCGTTCTCGCTGCAGCCGGAGAAGGCCTCGGGCATCCGCGAGTTTCAGGATTTGGTGGCGGCGTTTCACCGGCGCGGCATGGCGGTGATTCTCGACGTGGTATACAATCACGTGGGCGAGCCCGCGCATCTGTTGTTTGTCGACAAACTGTACTATTTCGAAGTCGAGCCCGACGGGAAACTTTCCAACTGGAGCGGCTGCGGCAACGACCTGCGCGCATCGTCGGCGATGGCGCTGCGACTGATCATCGATAGCTGCGTGCATTTGATCGAGACCTTCGGCGTCGATGGTTTCCGTTTCGATCTCGCGGATCTCGTCGGGCTCGAACCGCTCAAGCAGATCGAGAAAGCCCTCAAGCGCGTGAAGCCCGACGTGATCCTGATCGCGGAGCCGTGGAGTTTTCGCGGACACATCGGCGGCGCGTTGCGCGACACCGGCTGGGCGTCGTGGAACGATGGATACAGAAACTTCGTGCGCGATTTCGTGCGCGGCGGCGGCACGCGCGAAGGCTACGAATATTTTCTCAAAGGCTCGCCCTGGCACTACGCGAAATGGCCCGCGCAAACGGTGAATTACACGGAATCGCACGACGACCGCACGTGGATCGACGTGATCACGGAAAATCCCGACGGCAATGGCCACTCGCCCACAGCCAACGACCGCCGGCGCACGCATCTGATGGCGGCGATTTTGTTTTCCTCGATCGGCATTCCGATGATTTCGGCGGGGCAGGACTTTCTCCGCTCGAAACAAGGCGTGAACAACACCTACCTGCGCGGCGATCTCAACGCGCTGGATTACCGTCGCATCTTCCGCTTTCCCTCCTCGCACGCGTATTTTGCGGATTGGATCGCGTTTCGCCGCTCGGAAGCAGGCGCGCTGCTGCGGCTCTATTCGCGTCCGCCGGACCGGTATTTTCGTTTCTTCTTCGCCCCCGATTCGACCGCCGCGGCAACGGTTTATAATGCCGATCACACACATGGTCCGCATCGTTTGCTCTTCGCGGTGAACCCGACTCAGCAAGACGTGTTCATCCCGATCGGCGCCGAGCTCGCGTCCGGTCGTTGGCGGCAACTCGCCGACCACGAACAGTTTTTCCTTTCCGCGCCGCCGCGGCACGCCGAGCCGGTCGAAGCGGAGCTGTTTGTACCGGCGCTCGGCTGCGGTTTGTGGATCGAAAGTTGAGGGAAATGCGCTTTGCCGCGCCTAACTCCGAGGTGCGGCGGGTGATCTTCGTGCAGAATTTGGCATCTGCTGCGCATGTTTGACGCGAAACCGCCAAAACCCTTGCCAATCCCCCGGTCTGGGCATTTCACTGACGTTCCCGCGTCGCAGGATGCGGCTAACACTCACTCAGCAAATAACCCAACCTACTGTAGAAATCGGAGTCTCCCATGGCAGTTAAAGTTGCTATCAATGGTTTCGGCCGCATCGGCCGCCTCGTCTTCCGCGCTCTCGTTGAGCAAGGCCTCCTCGGTACCACGCTCGACGTTGTCGCGGTCGGCGACATCGTCCCGGCGGACAATCTCGCTTACCTGCTCAAGTACGACTCTACGCAGGGCAAGTTCCAGGGCACCGTCAGCTCCAAGAAGTCGGCCGCCGACAAGGCCGAAGACGACGTGCTCGTGGTCAACGGCAAGGATATCCTCGTCGTTTCCGCCAAGACGCCCGCCGATCTGCCGTGGGCCAAACTGGGTGTCGATCTCGTGATCGAATCCACCGGTCTCTTCACCGACGCCGAAAAGGCCAAGGGCCACCTCGCCGCCGGTGCCAAGAAGGTCATCATCTCCGCTCCGGCGAAGGGTGAAGACATCACCGTCGTCATGGGCGTGAACGACGACAAGCTCGACCTCGCCAAGCACAACATCATCTCCAACGCCTCCTGCACGACGAACTGCTTGGCCCCGATCGTCTCCGTGCTCCTTAAGGAAGGCTACGGCGTCGTCGAAGGGCTCATGACCACGATCCACTCTTACACCGCGACCCAGAAGACGGTCGACGGTCCTTCCAAGAAGGACTGGAAGGGTGGCCGCTCCGCCGCCATCAACATCATCCCGTCCTCGACCGGCGCCGCCAAGGCCACCGCGCTCGTTCTCCCCGAGGTCAAGGGCAAGCTCACCGGTATGTCCTTCCGCGTTCCGACGCCCACCGTGTCGGTTGTCGACCTCACCGTGAAGACCGAGAAGCCCACCTCGCTCGCCGAGATCAAGGCCGCCATGAAGAAGGCCTCCGAGACCTACCTCAAGGGCGTGCTCGGCTACACCGAAGACGAAGTCGCCTCCACCGACTTCATCCACGACAGCCTCTCGTCGATCTTCGACGCCGGCTCCTCGATCGAGCTCAACCCGACCTTCTTCAAGCTCGTCAGCTGGTATGACAACGAATGGGGCTACAGCAACCGCGTCGTCGATCTCACCAAGAAGATCGCCGCCAAGCTGTAAGCACTCTCTACACCTCTAAAAACTGAACCACAGAGGCACGGAGTCCACGGAGGTTTTCTGAAAACGCCTCTGTGCTCTCTGTGACTCTGTGGTTCTTCTTTTCTAACAATGGCTAAATTCAAATCCATCCGCGACCTCGATCTCGCCGGCAAACGCGTCTTCATCCGCGTGGACTTCAATGTCCCTCAGGACAAAGCCACCGGCGCCATCACCAATAACGCCCGCATCGTCGCCGCGCTGCCCACGATCAACTATGCGCTCGAAAAAGGCGCCTCCGTCGTGCTCGCCAGCCACCTCGGCCGTCCGGACGGCAAGCGCATTGAAAAATTCTCGCTCAAGCCCGTCGCCGCCGAGCTCTCCAAGCTTCTCGGCAAGCCCGTCGCCTTTGCCGACGATTGCGTGGGCCCCGTCGCCGAACAAGCCGCCGCCGCGCTCAAGCCCGGCGATGTGCTCCTCCTCGAAAACCTCCGTTTCCACCTCGAGGAAGAAGGCAAAGCCAAGGAAAAGCAGCCCGACGGCACGGAGAAATCCATCAAGGCCGATCCCGCCAAGGTCGCGGAATTCCGCGCCAGCCTTTCGAAGCTCGCCGACGTTTACGTCAACGACGCCTTCGGCACCGCGCACCGCGCGCACAGCTCGATGGTCGGCGTGAATCTTCCGCAAAAGGCCGCCGGTTTCCTTATGGAAGCCGAGCTCAACGCCTTCGCCAAAGTCATCGACGCGCCCGCCCGCCCGCTGCTCGCCATCCTCGGCGGCGCCAA
The DNA here is from genome assembly GCA_937958045.1 of uncultured Opitutaceae bacterium. Classification (GTDB taxonomy): domain Bacteria; phylum Verrucomicrobiota; class Verrucomicrobiia; order Opitutales; family Opitutaceae; genus Nibricoccus. The sequence continues at coordinate 7,932 of CALFXL010000041.1, forward strand.
GATCGCCGACAAGATTCCGCTCATCAACAACCTCCTCGAAAAGTCCGACGAGATCATCATCGGCGGCGGCATGTCCTTCACGTTTAAGAAGGAACTCGAAGGCATGCCCATCGGCACCTCGCTCTTCGATCCCGAAGGCGCGAAGATCGCCAAGGAACTTTTCGAAAAGGCCAAGGCCAAGGGCGTGAAGATCACGCTGCCCGTGGACTTCGTCACCGCGGATCGTTTCCCCGGTTCTCCCGAAGACATCGCCGCCGTGCAAACGGGCGTCGCCGATGACAAGACCGGCGTGCCCGATGGCTGGATGGGTCTCGATGCCGGTCCGAAATCGCGCGAGCTCTTCGCACAAGTCATCGCCCGCGCCAAGACGATCATCTGGAACGGACCTCCCGGCGTGTTCGAAGTCGAAAAATTCGCCGAAGGCACGAAGGCCATGGCCGCCGCCATCGCTCAAGCCACGGCCAACGGCGCGATCACCGTCGTCGGCGGTGGTGACACCGCCACGGCCGCCAAGAAGAACAAGATCGTCGACAAGGTCACGCACTGCTCCACCGGCGGCGGCGCCAGCCTCGAACTCCTCGAAGGCAAAGCGCTCCCTGGCGTGGTGTTCCTGGAAAGCTGATCACTCCTATTGAACAGAAGGTAACGAAGAGAACGAAGCGCCCAAAGTCTGCTTCGTCTCTTCTTCGTTACCTTCGTTATCTTCTGTAAAATCCATTTTTATGATCAGGAAAAAACTCATCGCCGGTAACTGGAAGATGAACAAGACCGCTCCCGAGGGCCTTTCCCTCGCGCAGGAGTTGGTCGCCGAACTCGGCAAAACCGTCGACGTCGACATCGTCGTTTGCCCTCCCTTCACCTCGCTCGAAAGCGTCGGCAAAGCGCTCGACGGCTCCACCGTGAAACTCGGTGCGCAAAACATGCATCCGGAGGCCAGCGGGGCCTTCACGGGCGAAGTCTCCGCCTCGATGCTGCGCGCGTTTTTCGCGACGCACGTCATCCTCGGCCACAGCGAACGCCGCCAGTACTTCGGCGAGACCGATGAATTCATCAACAAGAAGGTCATCGCCGCGCTCAAGAACCAGCTCCGCCCGATCCTCTGCGTGGGCGAAACGCTCGCCGAACGCGAAGCCGGTTCGACGCTCAAGGTCGTGCAGACGCAAGTCGAAGCCGGCCTCGAAGGCGTGAGCAAGGAGCTCGCGACCAACGTCGTCATCGCGTACGAACCCGTGTGGGCCATCGGCACCGGCAAGGTCGCCACGACCGAGCAGGCGCAGGAAGTGCACGCGTTCATCCGCACGCTCCTCACCAAACTCTTCGGCGAACAAGTCGCGCAGAAGGTCCGCATCCTCTACGGCGGTTCCATGAAGCCGGCCAACGCGCCCGAACTGCTCGCGCAAAAAGACATCGACGGCGGTCTCATCGGCGGCGCGTCGTTGGAATCGCGCAGCTTCGTCGAGCTCGTCAAAGCCGCGGCCGCGGTGAAGTAACGCCCAGCGCGGTGTGAAGCCGCTCCTACCAAAATAAGAAGCCCGGAACGGTAACCGTTCCGGGCTTCTTATTTTGGTAGATCACGCCGACATTGGTCGGACGTAGGACTTATAGGACCTATAGATCCCATAAGTCCCCTCTTCCGCCGGTCCTCACTGGCGCTTCGCGAGCACGGTCTTTTCGTAGTTCTTCACGACCGACAGCCAGTCGAGACCGACGGGCACGTTATTGCGTTTGCAGAACTCGTCCCACACCGCGCCGAACGGCAGCGATTTCGCTTCTTCGAGGATCGCGAGGCGGCTCGAGAAATCGCCTTCGGCTTCGACCTGACGCAGACGCTCGGTCGGTTCGAGCAGCGCGAGGAGCAAGGCCTTCTGCGTGTTGCGCGCGCCGATGACCCACGCCGCGAGGCGGTTGATGCTCGCGTCGAAGAAATCCATGCCGATGTGCACGCGATCGAGATAACCGCCGCGCACGATTTCTTCCATGAGCGCCTTGGTCTGGTCGTCGAGCGTGACGACATGGTCGCTGTCCCAACGCACGCCGCGGCTGACGTGGAGGAGGATTTCGGGGACGAATTGCAGTGTGGACGAAATCTTGTCCGCGAGCGTTTCGGTCGGGTGGAAGTGACCGGCGTCGAGGCAAAGGATCTTCTGCTTCTTCACCGCGTAGCCGAGGTAGAACTCGTGCGAACCGATGACGCAGGATTCGGAGCCGATGCCGAAGAGTTTGCTCTCGACCGCGTCGCGATTGAACGACGGATCGACCGCGGGCGCGAACACGGCGTCGAGCGATTGTTCGAGGCGCTCGCGATATTCGCGGCGGTTGACGGGCGTGTCTTTGAAGCCGTCGGGAATCCAGAGATTGGTGATGACGGTTTTGCCGAGGCGCTTGCCGATTTCGCCGGCGATCTGGCGGCTGGCGATGCCGTGCTCGATCCAGAACTTGCGGATGCCTTCGTCGCGGTGCGACAGCGTGAAGCCGTCGGCCGAAAGCGGGTGCGAGAAATACGTGGGGTTAAAATCGAGACCGATGTCCTTGGACTTCGCCCAATCGACCCAGCTCGTGAACTGCTCGATGGTGTAGGCGTTGCGGTCGATTTTTTTGCCGCCGAGATCGGCGTAGCACGCGTGCAGGTTGACGCGTTGTTTGCCGGGGATCAGTGCGAGCGCTTGATCGAGGTCGGCGCGGAGCTCGGCGAGATTGCGGGCCTTGCCGGGGTAATTGCCGGTGGCCTGGATGCCGCCGGTAAGTTCGGCGCCTTCACGCTCGGAGCCGGAGACGTCGTCGCCCTGCCAGCACTGGAGGGAGACCGGAGTGCCCGCGAGCACTTGGAGCGATTTTTCGACGTCCACGCCGAGGGCGGCGTAGCGTTCTTTGGCGAGGTTAAAGGCATCCATGGTATTTAAGAAGAAAGGCGGAAGGGTGCAGAGAGTATGCGCGAAGAGAAATCTTTTCCGCCCGCCAACAGTCAGAAGGCAGCGCTGCTTCAGCAGGCTATCATCTTTGTTGACGGGTGGCGCGGAGACGCGGGCGCTTATTCGACCTCCAGCGAATCGAAGGTGATCGCGGTCGTCGTATCCAACGGGCGCAGCACGATTTGATACGTGCCGGCGTTGATGCTCGAACGGGTGAGCGTGCGCAGGATCGCCCAATCGCGACCTTCCGGCACCGGCGGGAAGGTGATCGTGTCGGTGCGGAGCGTGCGACCTTCGTTGGTGATGATCGTTTGTTCGAGCTGCAGCGGATCGCGCGAGTCGGACGCGTAGCGGAAGTTCAGCCAATAGCGCGAACCCACGCCGACATCGATCGTCCACGAGAGCTCGGATTTCGCCTCGCTGGCGGCGGGGAGTTTCACCGCACCGCGTCCGCTGTGACCGGCCGGTGTTTGCACGATCGCCGCACCGGAGAACGCGGCCTCTTCCGCTTCGTGGAATGAGGCTGCTCGGACCGCGCGGATGAGCACGGAGACCGGCGCGATGCCTTGAAGGTCGATGGTTTGACCGGGTGAACCGCGACGACGGAACATCGCGAGCTTTTGGCCCGAGCTGGTCTTCAATGTATCCGTGGCAGGCGTCCAAAAATCATGGGGCGGTGAAACGCCTTCGGGCAGCGCGACGTAGATTTCGACATGGTCGTCCACCGTGAAGCGCGGCGCTTGATCCGCCGAAGGCGCGCGCGGTGTCTGCAGCCAGTCGGCGTCGGTGAGATTGGGCGCGATTTCAACAAATGCCTCGTCGCCATCCGTGTGAACAAACTGGCCCATCTTCAGATGTCCGGCGGCTTTCCAGCCGGGACCCGCTTCAAATGCCGTGATGGTTTGCGCCGGCGGGAGCGGCAGCGCGCGTTTGGCGATGAGCAAACGCGGGCCTGATTTGGGCGACATCACCACGTGCGAACCGGCGGCGTGAAACTTGCGATAAAGCGCGAAGGTCTGTCCGCGAGTCACCAACGGCTCCGGAAGCGGACTCCAGCCTTCGGGAGCAGGCGCATCGGTCGGCAACGCGAGCACGAGCTCGGCATCGGCGTTGAGGTGGAAGCTGTTTTCCTGGGGAAGCGCGTCGGCGGAGAAACGAATCCAATCCGCTGCGCGCAGCGATTCCGGCAACGAAACGATCGTGTCGTCACGGTCGACCGCGAAGCGCTCACCGGTGTCGAGATGCGTGCTCAGTTCGATGGTGGCCGACGGTGTCGAGGGTTGGAGCAAACGCGGCGGCTCGGGCGCAGGCGCGCTGATCTCGGCGTGCGAAATCGCGATCGCGGAGATCACCGCTTGATACGACGCGACGCGCGGGAAGGAGATTTCGAGACGGCCGTTTTTGGCGCGCGTGGTGACGATTTTTTTCAACGCATGCGCGCGACCACCGGATTCTTTCCAGACATCGAGATCGCGGATCTTGGTTTCGCCATTCACGGCGACATCAAACAAGCGCCATCCGGTCGCGTCGCCGCCGCCCGTGCCGTACCAGGGCTCCGTGAAGAAGAGTTCGATTGTGTATTCGGAATCCGAATACGGAACGTCGAACACGAAACGCAGCTGGTCGCGTCCGTAGCGGAAGGTCTGGAAAAGCGCGTCGTCGCGCGCGCCGGCGATCGGATCGAAGATGCGACGCTGGCTGCCGAAGGCGGCGGGGAGATTGGGAAATTGCTGCGCCCAGGAAGCGGTGCCCCACGCGTCGCCCTCGCGATAATCGCGATCGGCGAACCAGCGCTGACCGTGCTCGTCGATGTATTCGGGGCCGCCGAGATTCACGCGATAGAGATAGTTCTGACCGGGAGCAGGCGCGGTGAGCGATGGCTGCGCTGCTTCGTGACGCGCGAGCGCGGGTGCGACCGGCAGATGATGAAGCGTGATGAGATCGCGCGCGACGACTTGTCCTCCGACGCGGCCTTCGGCGTAGAGCGTGTTGGTGGTGATTTCCACGTCGTCCCAACGGAAGTGCGTGCCGATGCCGCCGCGCGTGCGCACGCCGAGCGATTTTTCGCCGAGATCGTTGAAGAGCTCCACCTCGTCGCAATTGGAGTAAACAATGATGCCGGATTTCTTGCCGGGCGTGGGCCAGCGATCGGGCCAGGTGTGCGACGCGATGTACACCATCGGGTCGGTTTCCTTCGGCGCGAAGTTGGAGCGGTACATGTAGAACGCGTCGAGCGGTTCGCCCCAGATCGTGAGCAGACCTTTGTTGTTGGCCGGCCCGATCTGATCGAGTTCGCGCCAGCCGTCGCGCGTTTGTTCGCCGAGTTCGCCGATGTTTCGGCCGGGATTCGCGTGCGTCGCGAACGGCCACATGAAGTGTCCGCTGGCGTAGTCGCGGGCTTTTTCGAGGAGGCGGACCTTGGTCTCCATGATCGCGGTGAAGCGCTCCTCGGTGTATGCGCCTTTGAGATCGAGCGGACCCTCGGCGTGAAATTCGAGCGAGCGCCATGCGCCGTATTCGCCGACGAGACGCTGCGTGCGGAGATCCTCCGCGTACGTCTCGGGATCGCCACCGTAAGTGCCTGACCAGTTTTGCGGGACATTCCAATCGGAGCCCTCACCGCCATTGCAGGTGGTGATCTTGCGCTCGATCGTCGCGTTGGGATCCATCTCGCGGATGATCGCGACGCACTCGGCGGCGAAGGCGGCGGGCAGGCGACTCTCGTTTTGCAAACCCCAGAGAACGGCGGCGGGATTGTTGCGGCGCTCTTTGATCCAGTCGCGCAGGCGCGCTTTGAAGGTCGTGCGGAATTTTTCGTTGTCGAACCAGATGTGCGTGCCGAACTGCGGCCACCACAACACGCCCTCGCGCTGCCAATAATCCGCGTAGCGAAGATTGTGGGGATGGTGTGCGTCGCGGAAGGCGTTGAAGCCGGCGGCCTGGATCTGGCGCACACGCGCGCGAATCTGCTCATCCGAAAACGCGTGGCTGTGGCCGAGCAGATGTTCGTATTCGGCGGTGCCGTTGATGAGGAACGGTTCGCCGTTGATGAAGAAACGTCCATCGGTCGAAGCCGGATCGGCGCCGCGCCATTCGATCGTGCGAAAGCCGGTGACGGTATCGACACGATCGAGTATCGAGCCGTTGGATACAAGCTCGGTGGTCAGTGTGTAGAGATGCGGATCCGCGGGGGACCAGAGCTGCGGCTCGTGGATGCGAGGAAACGATTGTTCGATCGTGCGCGCGGCGCCGGGAGCGAGCGACGCATCGGTCGTGGCTTTGGCGATGAGCCGACCATCGGCGTTGCGCAGCTTGGCGACGACTTGGAAGTTGGCCGGCGCGTCGCCGTGGTTGCGGATCTCGGTGCGCGCATGAACGACCGCGGACTTTTCCGAAAGCGATTCGCGATCGGCGAAGACATGCACGCCAAACGGCTCCACGCGTAGTGCGTGTGTGGATACAAGACGGACCGGGCGATGAATGCCGAACGGTTGCGAGCCCTCGGAGAAGCCGTAAGCGCGTTCGCTGCCGCCGTTGACCCAAGGCAGATCGCGGATTCCGAGCGGATGATCGGCGCGGACGGCGATGAGATTGGGCGAACCGTCGCGATGCAGCGCATCGGTGACATCAAACGTGAAGGTCGTGAGTCCGCCGTCGTGCCGGCCGACGAGCTTTCCGTTGACCCAGACCGTCGCGTAGGCGCCGACGCCTTCGAAGAAGAGAAAATGACGACGGTCGGACGAAAAGGCGGAGGCGGGGAGCGAGACGGTCGTGCGATACCAGGCGTGGCCGAAAAGGTGGCCGGATTTCACCTGGCGGAAACCGTAGTAGTCGTCCCAGTTGTGCGGCACGCTGACGACGCGCCACGAAGAATCGTCGAAATCCGCGGCGGTGAAGGCGGCGAATTTTTCGGGATCGTTCGCGTCGTACGCCGTGCGCCAGTTGTCGGTCAGCGCGATCTCGCTGCGCGGTTCGAGCGACGGTTCGGGAGCTTGGGCGCGTAGTGACAGCGCGAATACAAACGAAACGAGGAGTGGGAGGACGGACTTCACGTTGACGGTCGGAAATTTCACGCCCGGGGCGAAGCGCGTTGGATTAAAGATTGCGGAGAACGATGAACGCCCGGCCCGCGCGCCGGGGGCGCTCAGCGGATCGGAGTGATGGAAACGTCGTCGATCAAGAACGACGCGGCAGGCACCTTTTGATCGGCGCCGGGAAGGTCCTTGCCCGCACCTTCGGGCGTGCGATAGAGCGGGCCGGTGCGGAAGGAGAGACGTTCGATTGTCGGCGTGATTTCGACGGGGCCGCCGGCGCGCGGATTGGAAGCGCGTCCATCGATCAACCAGACGCCGCGATCGGCGCGAGGATTGGCGGGCAGTTCGTAACTGAACTCGATCCAACGGTTCGCTTCATAAGCGCCATTGTCGGTCCAGATGCCCTCGTGGTTGAGCCAGAGACGTCCGTCGGCGCCGAAAGCAAACGCGGTCTGGCGTTCGCCGCGCGGGCCGAGCACATCGATCTCGAGACGGGCGTTGGTCTGACGCGCGAAAACCTTGAAAACGATCTTCACGCCATGCGTGGACGGAAACACGCGGACGGCGCGGGCGTACTCGAAGGGATCTTCGTCGCGGAGTTCGAGCGCGTGTTTTTGGCGGGCGTCGCCGGAGTCGATCACGCGCACCGGCGCCCAAAGCGGGCTGTAGATGTTCCAGTTGGCGGGCAGTGTGCCGGCTGCGGTCTGCTCGAAGGAATCTTGTATTGGGTTTTCGGATACGACGCCGGTGACGGGCTGCGGCACGCGGGAAACCCAGATGTCCTCCTTGTGCGTGCTGTAAGTGAGCCAGAGCGCGCCGTCGGGCGGAGTGCCGTTGCCGGCGTGAATACCGCGGACGTATTGCGCGCCGAGGTTTTTGAATTTGCCGGGGAAACGTTGCGGCGGGAGATCGCCGTGCACGGTGAGAAGATTGCCGAAATGTTTGCCGTCGGAGGATGTCGCGATGGCCAGCGGGAAACGGAGACGACTGGTCGGATTAAAGATGAGCGCCTGGCGTCCGTCGGAAAGATTTTGCAGCCAGTATTTCGACGAGTTGATCGGGAGATTTTCGACGAAGCCGTGACGTTCCCAGGTTTTGCCATTGTCGGTGCTGACGGCGTGCTGGGCGTCTTTGGCGATGGCAACGAGCGAACCATCGGTGCGGCGCAGCGTGCTGATGGCTTTGAGGGTGAGATTGTAGTAGCCGTCGGCTTCGGTGCGTTCTTCTTCCCACCACTGGCTCGTGTAAGCGCGGTCGGCGAGGAGCGCTTCACACGCGGCGATGAAGTTTTTTTCGGGCGAAGCGGTGTACGCGGGATACGGCATCTGCGCTTCGGTGGCGCCGGTGTGGCGATTGAGGCGGATGTAATAGATCGGGCCGAGCGAACCATCGGCTTTGATCTCGCGCACGACGCGACCGATGCCGCTGCCGTCGTTGGGCGACGGGTATTTGCCGTGAAAACCGGTCGCGAGCAGACGATCGCCGGGCGCGACGTAGAAACTCGCGCGCTGGTGCATGATGCTCGGTTTGCCATCGGGCAAGGTGATCGCGGGGAAGAGCAGTTGCGGTGTGGACCAGTTGAGGCCGTCGCGCGACGTGACGTAATTGGTGACGGTCGGCTGGTCATGTTCGTTGACCGGACCGCTGAGGTAATCGACGTAGAATTGTCCGCGCCAATACGCGATCATCGGCGCGTGGAGGTACGTGTGGTTGAGCGTCGGATCGCTGTGGGCGGCGACGGTGCGATTGGAGCGCACGATCTGGATGTTGTGCACGCCGACGACCGGACGTAGTGCGCCATCGGACACGCTCTCGACGCGCTGCGTGTCGGTGAAAATCAGCTCGGCCGCGGAAAGCGAAGTCGCGAGCGCGAGGCCGAAGAGCGGCCGAAGAACGCTCAACATCGAACGCTCAACGCTGAATGCCCAAGTGGGGGAAGGAAAACCAGCGGTGGCGCGAGCGGAGGAAAGAGTGGGTTTCATGGCGGACGGTAGGCGGAGGTGAGGAGAATGCCTAAAGGAGCGATGCGACCTGTCGGCTTATTTTCGAAAGGCGCGAGGATGCGGCTCGAAACCTTACGCAACGATGACGGAGGCGCGGTTTTTCGCCATGGTGGCGGCGAGTTTGATGGCCTCGACAAGACTGCGCGGATCGGAGCGGCCGGTGCCGGCGTTGGCGAAATCGGTGCCGTGTTCGACCGACGTGCGGATGATCGGCAGGCCGAGCGTGACATTCACGCCGCGCCAGATGCCGAGCATCTTGGCGGCGACATGACCCTGGTCGTGATACATGGCGATGCCGGCGTCGAACTCGCCCTGGAGCACGCGGAAGAAAATCGTGTCGCCTGCGAAAGGTCCGTGCACATCGAAACCGCGGGCGCGGCCCTCGGCGATGGCGGGCTCGATGTATTTTTGTTCGTCGTCGCCGAAGAGACCGTTTTCGCCGGCGTGCGGATTGAGTCCGGCGACAGCGATGCGCGGTTTTTCGATGCCGAGCGTACGGACGGCGTCATGCGTGAGTTGAAGCACTTTGAGGATGCGTTCGGGGCGCACGCGATCGATGGCGACGCGCAACGGCACGTGTGTGGAGACATGGCTCACGCGCAGTTTGTCGGCGACGAGCATCATGGTCGCTCCGGGAGCGCCGCAGACTTCGGCGAGCAAGCCCGTGTGGCCGTCGTAGTGATGGCCGGCGAGATTCATGGCGGCCTTGTTGAGCGCGGAGGTGACGATCGCACCCACTTCACCATCGAGCGCGAGCTCGGCGGCGCGGCGGACATATTCGTATGCGGCTTGGCCGGCCATCGCGTCGACTTTGCCGAGGACGAGCTTTTCGAGAACGACGTTCTTGAGATCGAGCACGGCGATTTCGTCGGGCGCATAGGTGGCGTCCGCGACGGACGAGAACGCGCGGACCTTGAGCGAGGAACCGGTGAAACGGAGTGCTTGCGTCAATACACCGGCGTCGCCGACGACGAGCGGGCGGCAAAGCGTGTGGATCTCGGGAAGCGCGAGCGCCTTGGTGATGATTTCCGGACCGGTGCCGGCGGGATCGCCGAGCGTGATGGCGAGGATGGGCGGAAGGTTCGACATGATCAGGAGACGGAAGGGACCGGGCTGGTGGAGAGTTTTTCCCACAAAAGCGCGGGCCAAGGATAGCTGCCGGGCTTGAGGGTGAGAAGTACGTCGGGCGCGGCGAGCGGTTGCAAAGAAACGACGCCCGGAGCCCACACGCCAGCGGTGGCGAGCTGGTGCCACGCGAGCGAGCGGGTGACCGCGGCGGCGGTGGCGCCGCCATCGACGAGCAGATGATGAAACGCGCGACGTTGATCGAGCAAGGTCACCATGCGTGCAAACGAGCGCCGGATCGCGGTCGGGATGCGCGGATCGTGGTCGAGCGGATGATCGACGAAAGTGATGGCGAGTCCGTGGGTGAGCAATGCGCGGCGGATATGCTCGGCCCAGGTTTGCACACTGGTCTCGAATGTTTCGTCGGCGTGCAGCAGCGCGGAAGGAATCGGGAAAATCGGCAGACCGTTTTCCCGCGCGGTGCGGCGGAGCGCTTCGCCCGCGGCGCTGGTGGTGCCCGAAATGATGAGCGTGGGCCCGCGCGGTGCGGACGGCGAAGGCGAGGAAGCGGTGGTGAAACCGAGTTTTTTGAGAAACGCGTCGAAGAAATCGGCGCCGCCGGCGGGCAGCGTGTGCGGTTGGATTTGATCCGCCCAATAGGCGACATCGGTCGCGTTTTGCGCTTCGGCGAGGATGAGTCCCAACGACGGCAGCGGCATGCCCGGACGGGCGAGCACGAGCGGAAGTTTTTCCGTCGGGCCGAGCAACGTCGCGACGTGTGGGTGGAGCGCCGGGTGGTGCGGATCGCGCGCGAACGATGTTTGATGAACCGGCACGCCGCCGACGTGATAGATACCCTGCTGAATCGTGCGACCGAGCGAGGGATTGGCGGGAGCGAGCAGCACGGCGTCGCGACCGAGCGCGGTGGCGGCGGTCTCGACTTCGGCGACGACCGGGCCGCGAAGCACGGAGTCGGTTTTTTTGAAAACGTGTTGTTTCAGCTTCGCCGGCAAACGCTCGACGATGTGCCGGATTTTATGCGCGGCCTCGTCGGGCGGGTTGAGGCGCGAGTCGGTATCGAAGACCAGCAAATCCGCCTCGGGCGGAAGCGCGTCCGGAGAAAGAGCCACCACGGCGCGGAGACCCTGTGCGTGACCGATTGCACTGATCTCGGCGGCGCCGGTGAGATCGTCGGCGAGAACGACGATGGGCGGCGATGTCATGGGATGGGCAGCGGATCGAGGTCGAGCGAGTTGAGTTCGCGCTGGACGGCTTCACGTGCGGAGGGATCGAGCGGTATCAGCGGCGGCAATACCGCGGGGCCGCAGAGGCCGAGCGTTTCGAGACAAACTTTGAGTGCGGCGAGCGATTGGCCGAGCGAACGATCGCGTTGGAAGACCGCGGCGACGGCGTCGAGGCGGCGCTGGAGTTCTTCGGCTTGTTCCCAACGATTATCGAGCGCGGCGCGGTAGAGGTCGCGCCAGAGCGCCGGAGCGATGTTGCCGGAGCTCGGCACGAGTCCATCGAAACCGTGACGCAGCGCTTTCGCCGAAAGCACCGAAGCGCCCATGAAGATGGCGAAGTCGGGGCGACCCGCGAAGAGCTCGGCGGTGCGTTCGAGGCGGCCGGGCGCGTTTTCGGAATCTTTGAAGCCGATGATATTCGGAATGTCCGCGAGCGGTTGGACAACATCGAGCGGCAGCGACATGCGCGTGGTCTGCGGGATGTTGTAGAGGACAAACGGGCCGGCGATTTTTTCGGCCATCAACGTGAAGCACGCCTGCATCTCCGACGCGCTCAGCAAATAGTAGGACGGCAAATGCGCGACGACGGCGTTGACGCCGAGCTTGAGCCAGGCGCGGCCGTTATCGATGGATTCGTTGAGGCAGTTGTCGCCGATACCGGCGTAAACGGGAACACGACCGGCGGCGGTTTTGACGGCGATCTCGACGAGACGCGTGCGGGCGGCGGGAGGAATGGAGGCACATTCGCCGGTGGTGCCCAAAACGAACACTCCCATCTCTTGGCTCGCGAGATGAACGACCAAGCGTTCTGCGGCGGGCTCGTCGAGCTCGCCAGTGGCGGTGAAGGGGGTCGCCATGGGGACGATGACGCCGCGATGTTTACTGCTTTTGACCATGGTCAATATGCTTGCCGATAGATGTGCTCCGCGTCGGCCAATGTGACCTCGCGTGGATTGTTTTTGAGAAGACGGGTGATTTTCATCGCGTCGGTGGCCATGCGCGGAATGGCGTCCTCGGGCACGCCGCAGTCGGCGAGTCGCGCGGGAATGCCGCAGGCTTGGTTGAGCGCAAAAAGACGTTCGACGCCCGCGAGCGCGACGGCGGTGTCGTCGCCGTCCGTGCTGACGCCAAGCGCGCGCGCGATCGCCGCGTAGCGCGCGGGAGCGGCGGGAACGTTGAAACGAACGACATGCGGCAGCAGCAGGGCGTTGGCGAGGCCGTGCGCGAGGCGGAACTCGCTGCCGAGCGGATACGACAACGCATGCACCGCGGCGGTGTTGACCGGACCGAGACAAAGTCCGCCGTAAAGACTGCCGCGCGCGCACGCCGCTCGGGCTTCGAGATCGCGTCCATCGCGGACCGCGCGTTCGAGGTGACCGCCGAGCAAACGAATGCCCTCGAGCGCAAACAGATCCACGGCGGGATGCGCCGCGCGATTGGCGTAAGCTTCGAGGCAATGCGAAAGCGCATCGATGCCGGTCGCGGCGGTGACGGCCGGCGGCAGGGAAAGCGTGAGGGTGGGATCGACGAAAGCGGCGTCCGGTACGAGCCACTGGCTGATGACGGCTTTTTTGAGTTTCTCGTTTTCGTCGTAGAGAATCGCGTTGGGCGAAACTTCGCTCCCGGCTCCCGACGTCGTCGGCAGACAGAGCAGCGGAATGCGGCGCGGCGGCAGCAGATGCATGCCGAAGTAATCGCGAACCGAACCCGGCTGTCCGTGCAGCGCGGCGAGCAGTTTGGCGACATCGAGCACGCTGCCGCCACCGATGGCGACGACCGCATCGGGATGATCGGCACCGGTTTGTGTGCGGAGTTTTTCGAAGTCGGAAACGGCGGGCTCAGGCGGCACGCCGGTGCGCACGAGCACCTCGCGTCCATCGGCGCGGAGGGCTTCGAGCACCTGCGCGGCCGCGGCTTGAGCGGAGGAGGAAATCACCACCAGCACACGACGCGCGCCGCGCGCCGAAAGTTCGGCGGCGCAATCGACCGCGCAACCAGGCCCGAAGGCGAGGCGTTGCGGCTGACGCAGCGTGACGGACGTGTTGGCGACCCCTTGACTCATTTTGCAGAAGAGGGCGTCGCGGCGGCGAAATCGCGCTTACGGCGGAAGGTGAGCTGGCTCACATTTTCCGGGCGATAGCCACCGACGATGAGACTCGCGAGATAACCGACCACGAAGAGCACCACGTGGCCCAAGACGCCGATGAGGATCGGGTTCATCTCGAAATTGAAAGACATGTCGACGATCCGGTTTGTCGGCTCGGTGAGCAGACCCCACGCGGTGAAAAAACCGCAGGCGACGATACCGATGTAGCAACCTTCGCGCGTGGCGCGGCGCGTCAGGAAACCGAGGAAGAACAGGCCGAGCGTGCCGCCCGAGATAATCGCGGCGACCGTCACACCGCGCTCCATGATCGATGCGGCGCCCTCGGTAGGGCGCATGTAGAGCGCGACCGCGGTGGCGAGGATGCCGCTGACAAGCACCATCAAACGACCGAGCAACAACCGCGTGCGGTCTTTCATCTGCGGACGGAAATGGCCGGCGAAATCCGTCGTGATGACGGTTGCCACGCTGTTCAGGTCGGCGCTGATGGCCGACATGGTGGCGGCGATGATCGCGGCGAGCACGAGGCCGACGATGCCGGCGGGAAGTTGATGCACGATGAAGTGCGGCACGACATTATCGCTGAGGGTCGGACCGGGCTGACCGCTCAGGCTGTAATAACCGTACAAGCACGCGCCGATCAGCATGAAGATCGCCCAGATGGGCACGCAGAGGAAACCGTTCCAAAACGCACCGGCGGCGGCGTCCTTGTCGGAGCGCGCGATCAGGTAGCGCTGCACCATGTGTTGATCAGCGATGTAGCGGCGGCACCAGTTGGCCAGGTAGGCGAGGAGGAAAAGCCACTGGCTCGTGACGGTCGTGTCAAAGAGCGACGCCCACGAAAACTCGAAGCTGCCGAGATCGAATTTGCCCGCGCGCCACGCTTCGCTGAGCACCGCGCCGGTTTCCCCGACTTCCGGGGCAAAAATCAGACGGCAGATGATCATGATGGCCGCACCGATGAGCACGGAGCCTTGGATCACGCTCGACCAAACCACCGCGGTCATGCCGCCAATCATCGTGTAGGCGATGGTGAAACCGGCGGTCCACATGAGGACCGTGGAGAGATCCCAGCCCGTCATGATGTTCAACGCGATGGCCGTGGTGAGCAGCGTGAGGCCGAGATCGAAAATACACGAAGCGACAAAACCCAGCGACGCATACAGACGTCCGCCGATGCCAAAGCGCGAACCGATGTATTCGTACGCGCTCATGCCGATGACGTGGCGGTAGAACGGCACGATATAACGCGCCACGAAGATCAACACGAAGAGCAGCGACGCGTTGCCGAGCAACAGGATCATCCCCTTCTGGTAAACGGTGGCGGGATGACCTATGACGGTGTTGCTGCTGATGAGCGCCGCCATGAGCGCCATGGCGACCGCCCAGCCAGGCATGGAGCGGCCGGCGACAAAATAATCCTCCGACGTTTTCTGTCGTCGGGACACAAATACGCTGATGCCCGCAATGCCTAACCCGTAGAGAACTAAAACGAGGTAATCTAAGAAATGGAGGTTCACTGAAGGGGCGGGAGAGTGAGTTGAAGGAGAGCTGGAAAAATTGCGCGAAGAATGTGTTTCATGAAATAATGCTGTCAAATGCGTAATTTCATGAAGAGACCCGACCATTCATTTTTTTTGAGCGGTAGCAGCCTCGAGGTTTTTTGGCGCTCGGAACGCGTTCCATTCGAAGGGTGGCGACGATGCTCCGCGTCATCCGTCTTACCGAAGAGGCTTTTATGAAGCTGTTTAATGCGGAGTCTAGCGCGTGCGGAGCGAGTGCCCACCGCACGTGTAGGGGCTACCGCGCGAGGGGCTGCGCGGAGTCTTCTACTCTTTGACGTCTGTCGCCGCGCTTAGAGCTGCGCGACGGAATTGCGCTCGACGAGCGTGGGTTCCACGAGGACTTGCACGGGCATTGTTTCCTCGGGATGGCGGATGCGCCAGAGCAGCTGGTCGACTGCGCGGCGTCCGATGAAATCGGCGTGCACGTCGATTGTCGTGAGCGTGGGACTTAGATTCATCACGAGCGATTTCTCGTTATTGCACGAGACGACGCTGATGTCGGTGCCCACCCGAATGTTGAGCCGCTCCAGCGCCATGTAGAACTGCATGGTCGTGCGGTCGGAGGGGATGAAGACCGCGGTGGGGCGGGTGCGTGCGGGCATTTGCGCCCAGCGCTGCGTGAGAATGTCCACGTTTTCCTGCTGCGTGGTCGCGGGCAGCGGCCAAGTGAGGCGGCCGGGCGGCGGCACTTCGAGCAGGCTGCCTTCAAGGCCGTATAACGGCGCATAGCTGAGGAAGGAGCTTTTAACTTTCTCGAACTGAATCTGGCCGGGCTTTGGGTTCATGAAGGCCACGCGGCGATGGCCTTTGGCAGCGAGGTGTTCGGCGACGAGGCGGCCGGCGCTGTCGGTGTCAAAATTGCAATGGTCGCCGCGTGCGTTGGCGAGGCGTCCCATGACCCACACGTGCGGGATGCGGTAAATGTGTTTTAGCAGCTCGTTGGCGCCGTCGGGCGGGAGCTCGCCTTGGTTGGGGCCTTTGATGATGAGGCCATCGACGCGGCCCTCGCTGATGAAGGGGGGCACGCGATCGCCATTGGGGATGTTGGCGATCAACAAGCTGCGGCCGTGCGCGGAGAGCGCGCTCTCGATGCCTTGGAGCGCGGTGCTCACGACGGGCAGTTGCACGAGCGTGTCTTGCATCCCGAAAAACACGATGCCGATGTCGCCCGCGGAGGTGTTGCGCCGTGTGGAGGTCTCGCGTGTGGACCGGCGCTGACGAATGCGACGGTAGCCGAGCTGGTGCGCGGTCTCGCGGACCTTGTTGGCGATCTCAGGGTTGACGTCGGGGTGGTTGTTAAAAACGCGAGAGACTGTGCCGACGGCGACCCCGGCCGACTTGGCGACGTCAGTGATCGTGATCTTGGTTTTTTTGCTCATTGAAGCAGGGCAGGGCGACTGGGGGGAATGAAAGCGCGGCGGATCGGGGTAGGGAATAAAAACATTGACAGACTAATTCATGAAATACATTCGTCAATGGTATTATTTCATATGAAATAAATGTCAGTCTGGCAGCGGTCAGGCTGACAATGTCCCGCCCACTGCCTCAACTCCAAACGTGTGAAAAATGCCCGTCTTTGTGTCAGCTTTTATCTCTGGCACCGCTCCGCATAGCGGATCGGAGGGGCGTAGGTGTGTCGTCGCAGCAGGAGCCGGGCGGACGCTGGAATTTTGCATCATCAACCTAGTCGGTTTGCGCTGGGGTAGTGTGGCCGATCAAGGCTGATGCAATGGAACGGAGTGGCCTCGCGGCTGATCCGTTTTTTGGGTGTGAGGGCCGGTGTGTGCAGCACCGGCCCTTTATCATCGTGAAAGTTTAACCCTGCGCGCAGCTATCCTCCCGCGCGTGCGTCTCTTCTCAAGCATGCTACCTTCGTTCTCTCGTCCTCTTTCTCCAAGCGCCACCACCTCCTGCGGTGAGGCGTTGTCGTCGGTCACTCGTTTCTCCCGTTGGCTACGTGTTGGCGCGATGGTCTGTGTCTCTGTGGCGACGTTGGGATCTCTGCGCGCCGCGCCGGCGGTGCTCAAACCCGGGGCGTTCGAGCACCATATCCAGTTTTTCAATACAATGGAGAACGAGAACGTCGCCAACCTCGTGCCCAACGCCGAAGCGTGGGCGTGGTTGCAGGCGCAAGTGCCGTTGTTCGAGTCCTCCCAGCCTGAAGTCGAGCAGGTGTATTGGTATCGTTGGTGGGCGCTGCGCAAACATCTGCGCAAAACGCCCGAGGGCTATTCCGTCTTCACCGAGTTCCTCACGCGTCCGCGTCCGGTCAGCAGCGCGCTTGGCCATCACTTGATGGAGATGCGCTGGTTCCGCGATCAGGCGCATGTGAACAGCTACGTCGAGTACTGGCTGCGCGGAAACAACGGCGAGCCGCAGGCGCATCTGCGCCGTTACAGCAGCTGGCTTCAGGATGCGTTGTGGCAACGCTGGCTCGTCACCCGCGACACCGAGACGCTGCTCGGTTTGTTCGACGACCTCGTGGCCGATTACGAAGCGTGGGAAAAGAAGAACGGCCTTCCCAGCGGCCTCTACTGGCAGCACGATGTGTGGGACGCGATGGAGGAATCCATCAGCGGCTCGCGCACAAAAAAGAACATTCGTCCTACTATTAATAGCTACATGTTCGGCAATGCACGCGCGCTTGCACAGATCGCGCGTCTCGCCGGCAAGCCCGGCATCGCTGCGCGCTTCGACGCCAAAGCCGCCGAACTCCGCAAGCTGACGCTGGAATCGTTGTGGGACGACGAAGCGAAGTTTTTCAAAGTGCGTCTCGAAGACGGTCCGCTCGCCGACGTGCGCGAAGCGATTGGTTTTATCCCGTGGTATTTCGGACTGCCGGAGAAAAACGCCGGCTACGAAATCGCGTGGCGTCAGTTGGGCGACACCGACGGTTTCAACGCCCCGATCGGCATCACGACCGCTGAGCGGCGTCACCCGCGTTTCCGTTCTCACGGCGTCGGCACCTGCGAATGGGACGGCGCGATCTGGCCTTACGCGACGACACAAACGCTCGTCGCGCTCGCGAATGTGCTACGCGATTATCCGCAGTCCGAGCCCGCGGCCGTGACCAAGCGCGATTACTTCGATGCGTTCATCGATTACACACGCTCGCATCGCTACAACTACGACGGTTACACATACGACGGACGTCTTTATCTCGGCGAATATCAGGACGAGATCACGGGCGCGTGGCTCAAAGGCCGCGACGAACGCAGCCGTTACTACAACCACTCCGGCTACGCCGATCTGCTCATCACAGGCATCGTGGGTCTTCGTCCGCGCGCGGATGACACGATCGAAGTCCACCCGCTCTTGCCCGAACATTCGTGGGCATGGTTCTGCCTCGATAATGTCCGCTATCAAGGACGCGACGTGACCATCGTTTGGGATCGCGATGGCAAACGCTACGGACGAGGCAAAGGCCTCTTCATTCTCGTCGACGGCCAGGAAATCGCCCGTGGCGAAACGCTCGCTCCGCTCACCGCTCAACTCCCGCCGCGTTCTTAACCATGATGCGACGTTTCCTGTTTCGTCGGCTTGTTAGCCGCCTGTTCCCTGTGCTCGCGGGCACCGCGTTCGCGCCGGTGTTGCTCGCTGTGCAGGTGCCGCCGCCCGTCAAACCGGCGAAGGATGGAACGCTCGTTTATGAAGTCGGTGCGCGCGGCGATCGCGTGCCGGATTTTTCGCACGCAGGTTATCGCGGCGGCGGTGTGACGATTCCTATCGTACCCGCGCGTGTGCGCGTCGCGCCGGTGGACGGCGACGATGGCGAACGCATTCAAGCCGCGCTCGATTATGTCGCCACGCTGAGTCCGGACGCCAACGGCTTTCGCGGTGCTGTGCAGCTCGAAGCGGGCACCTATGAAATTGCCGGCCAACTTCGCATCTCCGCAAGTGGCGTTGTGCTGCGCGGTGCTGGCACGGATGAAAACGGCACGGTGTTGATCGCAACCGGCACCGATCGCCGCGCACTTGTTCGTATCGCGGGCAAAAACGATCGCACCACCGTTGGCATGTCCGCGCTGGTGGCCGACGACTATGTGCCCGTCGGCTCCACGCGTATCCGTTTGAATGATACACACGGGCTCAAGGTGGGGACCTCCGTTTTGATCGAACGCCCGAGTCCGGCCGAATGGCTCGCCCGCATCGGCATGCAAACGGCGCCCGCGCGCTCTCCGTTTCAATGGCGCCCCGGCAAAGTGAATGTCATTTGGGAGCGCACCATCACCGCGATCGCGGGTTCTGAAATCACGCTCGATGCTCCGCTGACGACCGCGCTTGAGTCGTCGCTGGGCGTCGCCACCGTCACGACGCTTTCGTGGCCGGGTCGGATCGAACAAGTCGGCGTGGAGAATCTCCGCTGCGTTTCCGTTTACGACGCAACCAATCCTCGCGACGAACAACACGCGTGGGAAGCGGTGCGCTTGGAGAATGTTCGCGATGCGTGGGTACGCGATATCGCGGCGTATCATTTTGCGGGATCGGTCGTGTACGTGGATGCGAATGCGAGTCGTGTGAGCGTGCAGGATGTGATTTCGCGCGAACCCGTTTCCGAACTCGCGGGCCATCGTCGCACGACTTTTCACACGAGCGGCCAGCTCACGCTTTTCCTCCGTTGTCGTGCCGAAGATGGCCGCAACGATTTCACCGTCGGTTATCAAAGCGCGGGACCGAACGTGTTTCTCGAATGTCACGCCGAGCGCTCGTCGGGTTTCAGCGGCAGCATCGGCTCGTGGGCATCGGGCGCGTTGTTCGACAACATCTCGATCGATGGCGGCATGCTGCGTCTCGATAATCTCGAGAGTTGGAATCAAGGCGTGGGTTGGGCCGCGGCGAACAGCGTGATCTGGGAAGCCAGCGCGGGTCATATCATCGTGCGTTCGCCGCCGGGGGCGACCAACTGGGCCGTCGCGGTGTGGGGCATGTACACGGGCGACGGCGCATGGTGCAAAACGAGCGAGTTTGCGGCGCCGTCGAGCCTCTATCGCGCGCAGCTCACCGAGCGTTTGGGCGAGCCCTCGCTCGCGGCGCTCGCACCGGCGAAATATCCCGTGTTTTCGAAGCGCGTGCCCGAGCTCGGGGACGCTGTATCCGATCTTTCACTACGCATCAACGCGCGTCGTCCCGCCGCGGGTGTGCGTGCGCTCGCTTTGGAAAACGGCTGGCTCACCGCGGGCGGTTGTCTGCTCACGGGACGCCAGGCCAAAGTCACGTGGTGGCGCGGCCGCCTTGAGCCGCAGCGCGCCGCGGAGGTTGGTCCGAGTCTCACCCGGTTTTCTCCGGGACGTGTGGGCGCGGGCCTGACCGACGATCTTGAAGAGACGGCCGAGCAAATGCGCGTCTCGGGCACGGTGGTGATGCGCCACAACTACGGTCTTTGGTACGATCGTCGGCGCGACGATCATCAGATGAACAAACGCCCCGATGCGGATGCGTGGGGACCGTTTTATGAGCAGCCGTTTTTGCGTTCGGGGCAGGGTGAAGCGTGGGATCGCCTGAGCCGCTACGATCTCACGCGTTACAATCCGTGGTACTTCCAACGCCTCAACACCTTCGCCGCGCTCGGTCGCGCGAAGGGGCTGGTGCTGATCAACGAGATGTATTTTCAGCACAACGTCATCGAGTCGGGCGCGCACTGGGTCGATTCGCCGTGGCGTCCGGTCAACAACATCAACGACACCGGCTTCACCGAGCCGCCGCCGTTCACGGGCGACACGATCAAGATGGCCGACGAGTTTTATGATGTGTCGCATCCGGTTCGCGCCGCGCTCCATCGCGCGTACATCCGCCACAGTCTCGAAAGCCTCGCGGATCAGACCAACGTTATCCACTCGCTCAGCGAAGAATACACCGGCCCGCTGCACTTCATGCAGTTCTGGCTTGATGTAGTGGCGGAATGGATACGTGAAACCGGCAGGCGTCCCTTGATCGCGTTGAGCGCGACCAAGGACGTGCAAGACGCGATCCTCGCCGATCCGGAGCGTGCAAAGCTCATTTCCGTCGTCGATCTGAAGTACTGGTGGGTGGCCGCCAATGGCGCGCTCTACGCCCCGAAAGGCGGCGTGAGCCTGGCGCCGCGCCAGCATCAACGTCTGTGGAAGGGCGGGCAGCCCGATGCGGCGTCGGTCGCCGGGATGGTGCGGGAGTACCGCACGCGTTTCCCCGACAAGGCGGTCATCACCGATCTCGGACAAGCGGAAGGCTGGTCGTTGTTATTTGCCGGTGGATCTTTCGCGAAACTTCCACCGACCGCCGATTGCGCGCTGCTGCAGGCGATCGTGGGTACGCGTCCAATGACGTGGGGCGGTGCAGGCGACGCCTGGGTGCTCGGCGATGCGCGCAATCGCTTTGTTTATTTGCCCAAGGGCGGATCCATTACGGTCAAACCTCAAGCGGATCGTGGCACCTGGGTGCTGCTGCGCATCGACTTGGTGGACGGTAGCGTTGCACCTGCCGATGAGGCCTCCGCGCCGTCCGGTGCTCCGGCCGCGTTCTGGTGGCAGCTGCGTAGTTAAAATTTGAATACACTCTCAATGAAAACCTCATCCATACCTCGTCTTCATCGCGCCTTCATGGCGGTGATCTTGAGCGCATTGGTCTTCGGTGCGTCGTTCCTGCGCGCCGCCCAGACTACCGTTGAACAGTGGGGCGTCTTCGAAGTCGCCCTCAAGGGCCCGAGCGACGGCAATCCGTTTGTCGATGTGACGCTGACGGCCAAATTCTCCGACGGCTTCCGCACGATCGAAGTCGCCGGTTTCTACGATGGCGACGGCGTTTATCGCGTGCGCTTCATGCCGGACAAACCCGGCGAATGGCGTTACGAAACGAAGAGCAACCGCTGGCCGCTCACCGAGAAGAGCGGTCTGTTCACCGTGACGCCGGCCACCGGCAAAAACCACGGCCCGGTGCGCGTGCGCAACACGTACCACTTCGCCTACGCCGACGGCACGCCCTTCAGGCCGATCGGCACCACGATGTATTCGTGGACGCATCGCCCGCAGGAAATGGAAGAGCTCACGCTCAAGACGCTCGCCGCTTCGCCGTTCAACAAGGTGCGCATGTGCGTGTTTCCGCAGGCTCACGGCGTGAAGTTCATGCCGCCGCAGCGCTGGCCGTTCGAGGGCAAGCCGCCGCGTGATTGGGATTTCACGCGCTTCAATCCGGAGTTTTTCCGCCACCTCGAAAAACGCGTCGCCGATCTCATGGCGCTCGGCATCGAGTGCGACCTCATCCTCTTCCATCCCTACGATGACGATGAAGAGTGGGGCTTCGAAACGATGTCGCCCGAGACGGATGATTTTTATCTCCGCTATGTCGTGGCGCGTCTCGCCGCTTACCGGAACATCTGGTGGTCGATGGGCAATGAATACGACTTCCTCCGCACGAAGACCGAAGCGGATTGGGATCGTTATTTCCAGGTCGTGCAGAAGGCCGACCCGTACGATCACCTGCGTTCGATTCACAACGGCAAACTCATCTACGATCACAACAAGCCGTGGGTCACGCACGTGAGCATGCAGAACGGCATGGCCACGGAGGAAGCCGGCCGCGCGGAGCTCTATCGCGACGTTTACCGCAAGCCGATCGTGTATGATGAACTCAAATACGAAGGTAACCACGAGCTTCGTTGGGCGCAGCTCAGCGGTCAGGAGTTGGTGCATCGTTTCTGGTCCTGCACCGTCGCCGGCACCTATGGCGGTCACAGCGAATTTTTCGAAGATGAGCGCCAGGTCGTCTGGCTCGCGCAAGGCGGCGAGTTGAAAGGCACCAGCCCCGCGCGTCTCGCGTTCCTCCGCAAGATTCTCGAAGAAGGCCCGGCCGAAGGTCTCGAGCCGCACGATCAGTGGCAGGATCCGCGCATCGCGGGCAAGTCCGGTCATTATTACCTGATCTATCTCGGTCGCGAAGCGCCGACTTCGTGGGACATCGAACTGTATCGCAACGGCCTGCAGGACGGCATGCAGTTCAAGGCCGAGGTCATCGACACGTGGGAAATGACCATCACGCCCGTCGACGGCGTGTTCACCACGAAGAAGAAAGACCGCTATTATTTCACGGATGCCGCCGGTCGCGCCATTCCGCTGCCCGGCAAACCGTATCAAGCGATCCGCCTGACGTATGTCGGCGGAGCCGCGCCCGTCTCCACGGCGAAACCGCCGATGGAGCCCTGAACTGATCGAGCGCGAGACGCGCGGTCCTGCTGCGCGTTTCGCCTCGTTGTTTTGATGTTTCCTTTTCCGACCCCGGCGCGCGGGTGAATGCGCGCGATTTTTCCGACTCCATGAAACGCATCCGCAACTTGCTCCTTTCGCTCGCCGCCTGTGTCGCGGCCTTGACCGCCCGTGCCGGCGACACTCCGGCCGACAAGGCGTATCTTTTCGCCTACTTTTATGTGAACGGTGAAGACGGCCTGCACCTCGCGTGGAGCCCGGATGGTTACAAGTTCGAGATGCTCGGCGGCGATCGCAGTTATCTGCGTCCCACCGTCGGCGAAGCGAAGATCATGCGCGATCCGTGCATCTTCCGCGGACCCGATGGACTTTTCCACCTCGTCTGGACGACTTCGTGGGAAGGGAAGACGCTCGGCTACGCGTCGTCGAAGGATCTGCTGGTGTGGTCGGAGCAAAAGGAGATCCCGGTGATGGCGCACGAGGAGAAGGCGCAGAATGTCTGGGCGCCCGAGATCACCTTCGATCCGGTGAATCAGGAATACGTCATCTTCTGGTCGACGACGATCCTCGGAAAATTCCGCGAGACGGAAAACACCAACCGCCGTCCCGAGCGGAATCACCGTATTTATTCTGTCACTACAAAGGACTTTGAAACCTTCACTCCAGCTAAGCTCCACTACGATGGCGGTTTTAATGTCATCGATGCCACGCTCGCGCCCAATGGCGACGAATGGCTCATGTTCGTGAAGAACGAGCAGCTCACACCGAAGACCGAAAAGAACATTCGCCTCGTGCGCGGCAAAACCGTGAACGGTCCGTTCTCCGAAGCTTCGCCCGCCATCACCGGCAACTACTGGGCCGAAGGTCCGAGTCCGGTCAAAGTCGGCGACGAGTGGCGCGTGTATTTCGACAAGCACATGGAGAATCGCTACGGCATGGTCCGCTCGCGCGATCTCGTGAATTGGGAGGATGTTTCGGACAAAGTTTCTTTCCCGAAAGACGCGCGCCACGGCACCGTCATCGAAGTCCCGCGCGAAGTGATCGAGAATCTTCAGCGTCACGCGCCGTCCGCCGGCGCTGCGCGTGCCGGCATCTACAATGTCCTCGATTACGGCGCGGCCGGCAACGGCATCGCCAAGGAAACCGGTGCGATCAATCGTGCGATCAAAGCGATCGAGCGCGCGGGCGGCGGCACCTTGTATTTCCCCGCGGGCAAATACCTCACCGGTTCGATCCACATGGTGGACAATCTCACCATCCACCTCGAAGCCGGCGCCGAGCTTCTTTACAGCGGCGATCCCGCCGATTCCCCGCTCGTCGAATCGCGTTGGGAAGGCACGAGCACGTACACCTACGGCCCGCTCATCTACGCCAACGGCAAACAGAATCTCGCGATCACCGGTCGCGGCGTGATCAACGGCGTGGGCAAAAACTGGTGGTGGCGCACCACCGAAGGTTCGCCCGGTCCGAAGCGCGATCACGCGATGGTCGCTAAGACCGAATGGCGCGAAAAAATTTATCCGCGCGTCCACAAGGAAGGAAAGCTCGCGAAGGAAGACTACAAGCTCTCCGCCGAATTCACACGGCCTTCGCTCGTCGTTTTCTTCGAGTGCAAAAACATCCGCGTGGACGGGGTGACGCTCACCATGTCGCCGATGTGGCTCATGCACGCGATCTACTCGGAAGACATCAATGTCACCGGCGTCCGTTTCGTTTCCGAACACGGCGGTCCGAACGGCGACGGTTTCGACATCGATTCGTGCCGCAACGTCCGCGTGTCCGACTGCTTCTTCGACACGGGCGACGACTGCATCGTCATCAAGTCCGGCAAAGACGACGACGGCCGTCGCGTCGCGCGTCCGACCGAATTTGTCACCATCACCAACTGCGTGTTCTACGCCGGTCACGGCGCGGTCGTCATCGGCAGCGAAACCTCCGGTGGCATCAACAACATCGTCGCGAGCAACAATGTCTGCAAAGGCACCGATCGCGGCATTCGCATCAAGACCATGCGCGGTCGCGGCGCCGTCATTCAGAATGTGCGTTTCGACAACTGGGTGATCGAAGGCACGCCGAAGGAAGCCATTCACATCACCGCCAACTACGCGAAGGTTCCCGAGGAACCGAAGTCCGAGCGCACGCCGGTCATCCGCAATGTTTCCATCAGCAACATCACCGTGGTGGACGCGAAGCAGGTCGTCGGCATCGCCGGTCTGCCCGAGCAGTATATCGAAAACCTCCGCCTGACCGATATCACCGGCACGGGCGAGATCGGCTTCGTCGCGGACTCGGTGGACGGCCTCGAACTGCGCGATGTGCGCATCGACGCCAAGACGGGGCCTGCGTTCACGTTCAGCAAGTCGCGTAATCTCTTTTTGGATACGCTCACCTCGCTCAACGCGCCCGGCCGCAAACCGAGCGTCAAGCTGGTCGAGATCGCCGACGACACGATCGTGACCCGCGGCTTCGAGCTGCGTTGAACCTGCCGTCTTTCGCGGGGCGGCGCCGCCCGTCCCGCGCCTGTTTTTCCTCCCGATGAAAACCACGTTTCCGCAAGAAGGCGTTTTTGCCGCTCTCGCAATCCCGACCGACGCCAAGCGTCGCGTCCTCAAACGCGCTCTCGCCACGCATCTCGCCTGGCTGCGCGCAAAGGGCGTGCATGGCGTGCTCGCGCTGGGCAGCACGGGCGACTTCGTGCGTTTCAGCGTCGACGAGCGCAAGGCGATCCTCGAGACCATCGCGGAGCTTGCGGCGCCGATGACGGTGCTCGCGAATATCAGCGACGTGGACTCGCGCGTGACCGCCGAGCTCGGTCGCTTCGCGCGTCGCTTGCGTCTGCCCGGCGTGGCGGTGATGCCGCCGAATTTCTTCCCGGTGCGTCCCGCCGATCAACTCGCGTTTTTCGAGCACGCAGCCGAAGCCGCGCAGCTGCCGGTGATGCTCTACAATTTCCCTGAGCTCACGGGCAACCGCATCGGCATCGAGACGATCGCGAAGTTTGCCGATCGCCAGCGTATGGGCGGCATCAAACAAAGCGGCGGCGAGTTTTCTTATCACGAAGAACTCATCGCGCTCGGTAAGGAGAAAAAATTCGCGGTCTTCTCCGGCGCCGACACGCGCTTGTCCGAAGTCTTCGCGATGGGCGCGGCGGGCTGCATCGGCGGCCTCGTGAATTTCGTGCCGGAGTACATGCTCGAGATCTATCGCATTCACAAACTCGGCCAGGCCGGCGAGGCGTCGGTCGAGATCGCGCGCATGAAAGAAGTCGGCCCGATCATCGACCAGCTCACGTTCCCCGTGAATGTGCTTTGCGGCGTCGAAGCGCGTGGCTTCGAACCCGGTGCGCCCAAGATGATCCTCTCGCGCGAATCCGAAAAAATCTACGCGAAGATCGTGAAGGAACTTCGCGCGAAATTCCGTCAGTGGAAACTGCCGCTCGCGGAAACCAAGAAACGCTGAGCTGACCCGCTCGTCTCAACCCCCGCCCTCGTTCTGCCATGTCCAGCAACCTCTCGATTCCCGATCTCGCCATCCTTATCGCCTACTTGGTGGGCGTCACCGGTTTTGGTTGCTGGTTCTATTGGCGAAATCGCGACAGCGAACACTACATGTCGGGCGGCCGTTCGCTGCCCGGCTGGGCGGTGGGCCTTTCGATCTTCGGCTCGTACGTCAGCAGCATCAGCTTTCTCGCGAATCCGGGAAAGTCGTTCGCGGGCGATTGGAATGCGTTTGTATTCGCGCTGACACTACCGCTCACGGCATGGATCGCGGTGAAGTGGTTTGTGCCGTTCTTCCGGCGCACCGGAGAAATCTCCGCGTATCATCATCTCGAATCGCGCTTCGGACCGTGGGCGCGCACGTACGCGGTGGCGTGTTACATCCTCACGCAACTCGCGCGGCTCGGCACGATTCTCTACCTGCTCGCGCTCGCGCTCGTGCCGCTGACGGGATGGGACATCACCACCATCATCATCGTGGCGGGCGTCGCGATTCTCGTTTATCCTCTCCTTGGCGGCACGGAGGCCGTGATTTGGACCGGCGTGGTGCAGGCGGTGGTGCTTGTCGGCGGCGCGCTCGCGTGTGTGGTCACGTTGTTGATCGGCATGCCCGAAGGCCCGATGCAGGTATTCGACATCGCGATCGAACACAATAAATTCAGCCTCGGCAGTTTTGGCAGCAGTCTCGCGCAGGCTACCTTCTGGGTCGTGTTCGTTTATGGCATCGTGATCAACCTGCAGAACTTCGGCATCGATCAGAGCTACGTGCAGCGCTACATCACGGCGAAGTCCGACGGCGCCGCGAAGCGCAGCGTGTGGCTCGGCGCGATGCTGTATGTGCCGGTGGGCGCGGCGTTTTTCTTTATCGGCACGGCGTTGTTCGCGTTCTACACCGCGCAGCCCGATCTGCTGCCGGCCTCGCTGGAGGCGGCTGCGAAACCCGACTCGGTTTTTCCGTACTACATCAGCACGCAACTGCCACCCGGTGTCGCCGGCCTTGTGATCGCCGGACTCTGTGCGGCGGCGATGGATTCGAATCTCAACTGCATGTCCACGCTCTTCCTGCAGGACGTGTATAAACGTTATTTCCGCAAAGCCGCGTCCGAGAAGGAATCGATGCGCGTGCTGCATCTCTCGACGTTTGTCTTCGGTGCGCTCGCGATCGTGGCCGCGCTCGCGATGATCAAAATCAAAAGCGCGCTCGATGTGTGGTGGGAACTCGCAGGCATTTTTGGCGGAGGCATGCTCGGTCTTTTCTTGTTGGGTCTGCTCTCCAAACGTGCGGGCAGCCGCGCCGGTTTGCTCGGTGTCATCGCCGGCGTCCTCGTGATCCTGTGGATGACGCTCTCGCCAAAAATCACCGGTTTTCCCGATGCGTGGCGCAGCCCGTTTCATGGTTTCCTCGTGATCGTGTTTGGCACGATTGCGATCCTCGTTGTTGGTTTGCTTTCGGCCGCGCTCTGGCCTGAGCGACGCGATCGTGCGTCCACGTCCTCTCATTCCTGATTTTATGCATACGTTCAGAATCCTCCTCTGCGCTCTGGCCTTCGCGGGCTCCCTGGCGCTCACGCCCGCCCGCGCGGCCGAGAACTCGGTGCCGTCTCCGGTTTCGCTCGATGGCGAATGGCAATTTTTGCTCCAGCCCGACGAGGATGCCGCGGATGCGCTCGGCAAGTTCTACGCCGAGGGCTTCGACACGTCCGCGTTTAAGCCGATCCCGGTGCCGTCCAACTGGACCACGCACGGATTCGAAGAACCGCATTATGTGAACGGCACGAAGTCCGAAGGTTTTTATTTGCACAGCTTCGACGTGCCTGCGGATGCCAAAGATCGCCGCGCGATTCTCCACTTCGCGGGCGTGTGGCAATCCGCCGAAGTGTGGGTCAATGGTCAGCGACTCGGCCGTCACGACAGCGGCTTCACCGGTTTCGCGTTCGACGTGAGCAAGGTGCTCAAGCCCGGCGAAAAAAATCGCATCGCCGTTCGCGTGCGCCAGCAGACGCAGTCGTTCAAACTCGATGCCAACGATGACTGGGGCCTGCCCGGCATCTATCGCAGCGTGTGGATCGAGTTCACGCCGAAGGAATTTTTCATCGAGCGCGTCGATGTCGCCACGGATTTCGACGATCAATATCGCGACGCCGAGCTGCGTGTTCGCGCGTTCATCATGCGCAACGAAAAGGCGGACTTCTTCTCGACGTCGGATCCGTTCGAAGTGCGTGCGATTCTTTCCACGCTCGCAGGTGAGGAAGTTCAGCGTGCTTCCTACACGGCGACGATCACGGGCGCGCACAATGGCCGCGACATCCCGATCGCGTTCACCGTTCGCGAGCCCGCGCACTGGACCGCGGAAACGCCGAATCTCTACCATCTCCGCGTGGAACTGCGCCGCAACGATCAGGTGGTGCATAGTTGGGAGGATCGCATCGGTTTCCGCGAAGTTTCCACCGCCGGCGGCATTTTCCGCATCAACGGCCAAGCCGTGAAGCTGCGCGGTGTGGCTCGTCACGATCAACATCCCGACGTTGGCCGTGCGACGCGTCGCGAACACTGGATCGAAGACATCCGCCTCATGAAGGCCGCGAACATCAACGCTGTTCGCACCGCGCACTATCCGCCGGCCGAAGGTTTCATCCGCCTGTGCGACGAGATGGGCCTGTATGTGATCGAAGAAATTCCGTTCGGCTTTGGCGGCGATCGCATGGGCGATCCGTCGTTTGCCGAAGGCGTTTTCCTGCGCGTGTATGAGACTATCAATCGCGACCGCAATCGTCCGTCGGTCGTCGTGTGGAGCGTGGGCAACGAAGACCCGCTCAGCGCGCTGCATGTGAATGCATTGCGTGCGGTCAAGGGACTCGACTCGTCGCGCCCGACATTGCTGCCGTTCCGCGCGGAAGTCGGTCTGCCGCCGGAA
Organism: uncultured Opitutaceae bacterium; assembly: GCA_937958045.1. GTDB lineage: Bacteria > Verrucomicrobiota > Verrucomicrobiia > Opitutales > Opitutaceae > Nibricoccus. The sequence goes on from CALFXL010000041.1 coordinate 37,441, forward strand.
GTCGATCTGATCGCTCCGCATTATTGGAAAGCCGAAGAGTACGATCGCCTCGGCGCGTGGACGGATCGTCCGTTCATCACGACCGAATATTCGCACGCGCTCGGCCCGGAGGATTTCGGCGAACAACAGGAACGTTGGGACGCGATTTCACGTCATCCGGCGGGCGCCGGCGGCATGATCTGGGCGTGGGCCGATCAAGGTCTGCGTCGCAAGATCAACGGCCGGCCGGTGCTGCATCCGCTTCGCGACAAAAAGAAGTACACGCGCGAGGGCAGCGAACTCGTCAAAGAAAAGGCCGCCGGGCCCGACGAGATCTACGACTCGCACGGCAACAACGGCACCGACGGCATCGTCGATGCGGATCGCAAGCCGCAGATCGATTATTGGGAAACCAAAGCCGCTTACGCACCCGTGCGTGTGCTCAGCGAACGTCTGCCGTTCCGCGCGGGTCAGCCCGAGGTCATTATCACGGTGCGCAACGATTACGATTTCACGGATCTCGCAACCGTCCGCATGAGCTGGCGTCTTTATCGCGGTGCGAAAGTCGTGGACTCGGGTGAGATGCAACTCCCGTCCACGCTGCCGCACGCGCAGACGCGTATCAGCATTCCAACTACGGCGATCGCGCGCAACGCCGCGCCAGACGCGTCGTACCTGCATCTTTTCTTCGACGATGCCTCCGGCAACCGCATCGCCCAGCGCGCGGTGCGCCTGGATGAAACCGCGGTGGCGGTGGTGGCCCCGACGCCGACCTTTGAGGTGAAGGCGGAGAAGAAAGACAACGCGCTCGTCGTGAGTGTCGGGCAGTCGATTTATACCTTCAACGCCGAGACCGGTGAGATCAGCTCGCTCGAGGTTTCCGGGGAAAAGATGATCGACGGCGCCAAGCTCGCGATCTGGCGCAACGCGACTTACAGCGAAGCCAATGTCCTTGATCGTCGCGCGAAGACCTACGATTGGCGCACCTTCCTGCAAAACATGAAGGCTGAAGCGCGCAGCTTCGACTTCACGCAGGATGGCGACGGTGTGCGCGTGAAGGCGTCCGTCGACTATCGCGAAGACGAAAACAACCACGTCGTCGTGGATTATGTTTATCATGTCTTGCCGACCGGTGCGCTCGACATCGCATACACGGTGAAACCGAAACTCGATCTGCCTTGGCTGCAGGAAATCGGTCTTTCGCTGAAGACGCCTGACGAACCGCAAACCGTCACTTGGCTCGGCTACGGTCCGGGCACGACGCTGCCGAATCGTCACGGCTCGGCACTCTTTGGTCAGTGGATGTCGCCGCTCTTCAGCAGTGAATCGCGCGGCACTAAGTCCGGCGTCGAATGGCTGCGTCTCGCCGGTTCGGAAGGCCGCGCGTTGCAGGTGAAAGGCATTCAAGGTTTCCGGCTCGATGCCGCCAAAGAAGGCGATGTCACGCTGCGCGTGCTCACGCACATCGCCGGTGCTTGGGTGAAAGGTGGTCCCGCGGAACGCCCCGAATGGCGCCTCGATCTCAACGATGGCGAGGGTGAGTTCACCGGCGTGATCGAGATCGCTCCGATCATCGACGAGTCCGCTGGCAAATTGCTTGAGCGCGCCGGCGAGTTGCCCGCGTCGCCCGCTGTGCTCGGCGGCGGTATCATCAACGACCAACCGTCGTATCCTTCGTGTCACGCCTCGACCATCGTCGAGATTTCGCCGGGTGTCCTCGGTGCGGCGTGGTTTGGCGGCACGCGCGAGCGTCATCCGGATGTCGAGATCTGGTTCGCGCGTTTCGAAAACGGCGAGTGGCAGCCCGCGCAAGCGGTGGCGAACGGCCTTCAAGCCGACGGCAGCCGCGAACCCACGTGGAATCCCGTTCTCTTCCAGCCGAAGAAAGGCCCGCTCGTTCTTTTCTACAAAGTCGGTCCGTCCCCGTCGAAGTGGTGGGGCGAGATGATCACGTCGAAAGACGGTGGCAGGACGTGGAGCAAGCCGCGCCGTTTGCCCGATGGCATTCTCGGTCCAATCAAAAACAAACCGGTTGAACTCGCCGATGGCTCGTGGCTCTCGCCGTCGAGCACCGAGGGTAACAAGGATGGCTGGCGCGTGCACTTCGAGCATTCGTCCGATCAGGGCAAGACGTGGAAAATCCTCAGCCAAGTGCCGAAGGGCGATGCAAACTTCGACGCGATTCAGCCGAGCATTCTGTTCCACAAGGACGGCCGCTTGCAGACCGTTTGTCGTTCCAAGAGCGGCGTGCTCGCGGTGAGCTGGTCGACCGATCAGGGCCGCACGTGGACGCCGTTTGAAGCGAGCGAATTGCCGAACCCCAACTCGGGCACCGACGCCGTCACCCTTGCGGATGGACGTCAGTTCATCATCTATAATCACACCGCGCCGCCGCCGGAGCGACCGACCAAGGGCGTGCGTTATCCGCTCGATGTGGCGGTGTCGGACGATGGCGTTCAATGGCGCCGTGCGCTCACGCTCGAGACCGAGCCGGTGAGTGCGGGTTATGCGTATCCCGCCGTGATCCAAGGCTCCGACGGACGTATCCACGTCACTTATACATGGGATCGCAAACGCATCAAACACGTGATTCTCGATCCGAAGAAACTCTGAAGAGCAGAGCGGCTATGAAAACATCGACGATTCAGACGGCACTGAAGCACGGCATGCTCGCAGGTAGGGACGATGCTCCGCATCGCCCGGAGGGACTGCGCTGGCGCTGGAAACGAGCGATGTTCCGCGTCGTTTCTGCCATGGCGTTTTTCGCCGCGTGCACGGCGGGCGGGCTCGAAGCGGCGTACTCAGTCACGTCGTTGAAAACTGAATACAGCGTCAATCCGACTGCCATTGATGTCGCTCAACCGCGTTTGCAGTGGCGGGTGGAAAGCGATGAGCGCGGGCAACGCCAGACGGCTTGGCAAATCCTCGTGGCCTCATCGCGTGAGTTCCTCGCGCAGGATCGCGGCGACTTGTGGGACAGCGGAAAAGTTGCCGGCGATCAGACGACGTTCATTCGCTACGCCGGCAAAAAACTCACGTCGTCGCAGACCGTGTTTTGGAAAGTGCGTTCGTGGGATCGCGACGGAAAACCGTCCGCGTGGAGCGAGCCTGCGTCCTGGACGATGGGTTTGCTCGACCAGGCCGATTGGAAAGGCGTGTGGATCGCCGCGCCCACGACGAGCGAGGCGCTGCTGTTGCGTCGTGAATTCACGGTGAAGCCGGGGCTGCGTCGCGCGATCGCGCACGTTTCGGGTGTCGGCGTCTACGAACTCGGCTTCAACGGAGCCAAAGCGGGCGAAGATCTGCTCGCGCCGGGTTGGACGAATTTCGACGCGACGATCCTTTATCGCACGGAAGACGTGACGAGCCTTCTTCAAGAAGGCGCCAACGCCGCGACGCTCGAACTCGGCAACGGCATGTATCACGTGGTGCGCCGAAATCGTTTTTCGAAATTCACCGGCTCGTTCGGTCCGCTGCGCGCGATTCTGCATCTACAACTTGAATACGCGGATGGTTCGGTGGAGTTCGTTGGCACCGACGAAAACTGGCGCACGCATCCCGGCGGCGTGACCTTTAACAGCATTTATGGCGGTGAAGATTATGATCCACGTCTCGAGCCGCAGGGCTGGCGTCGCGCCGGCTTCGACGATTCTGCGTGGGCGCGCGCTGTGCCGGTTAATCGACCGGCGTTTGTGTTGAAAGGACACAGCCGCGACTCCGAGCCGCTTCGCATCATCGAAACGCGCGAGCCTGTCTCCGTACGTGAGCTTTCGCCCGGCGTGGTACTCTACGATTTTGGCCAAAACACATCGTTTATGCCACGCATCCGCGTGACGGGTCCGGCGGGTTCGATCATCCGCATGACGCCCGGTGAAGTGGTGAAAGAAGACGGTACCATCGAACGCGGCACGATGGGCGGTGCGCATCGCGGCAGCGCGTGGTGGCAATACACCAAGGCGACCGATGACGAGGAAACCTGGTTTCCGAAGTTTTATTATGTCGGCTCGCGTTACCTCTACACCGAGCTGGTTCCTGCGAAAGAAGGTGGTGAGCATCCGAAACTCGAAAGCGTGCAGATGGAAATCGTGCACGCGGAGGCGGAGCCGTTGGGCGAGTTTGCGACGTCGAATCCGCTGATGAATCGCATCCGCGATCTCGTGCGTTGGGCGCAGCGCTCAAACATGGTGTCGGTGCTGACCGATTGCCCGCATCGTGAGAAACTCGGTTGGATCGAGCAGTTTCATCTCAACGGTCCGTCGATCCGCTACGAATTCGACACCGCGCGCATCTTCACGAAAGCGATGTGGGACATGGCCGAAGCGCAGACCGACGAAGGTCTGATCCCGAATATCGCGCCGGAATACACGCAGTTTAAGAACGCGTTTCGCAACGCGGCGGAGTGGGGCGCGGCGTTCATTCTGGTGCCGTGGCAGCAGTATCAATTTACCGGCGACATCGAGCTGCTCCGCTCGCACTACGAGCGGATGAAACGCTATTTCGCGTTTCTCGAAAACCGCACGCGCGACGGTCTTCTCCACGACGGCCTCGGCGATTGGTACGATCTCGACATCAATAAAAAAGGCCGCGCAGGTCTCACGCCCGCACCCATCACAGCGACGGCGTTTTATTATCACGACGCGGTGATGCTCTCGCGGATCGCGACGCTGCTCGGCAAATCGGACGATGCGGCGGCCTACGCGGCGAAAGCGCGCGACATCCATGCGCGTTACCAGAAGGAATTCTACAATGCGGAGAGCGGCACGTACGCGACCAACACGCAGGCGTCGAACTCACTGGCGCTCGGACTCGGCATCGCGGAGCCAGACGCGCGCAATCGTGTGATCGCCGCAATCGTGAAAGATGTCGAAGAGCGCGGTTATGCGACGGCGGGCGATATCGGTTTCCGTTATCTGCTGCGTTCGCTCGCGGATGCCGGTCGCTCCGATGTCGTGTATGCGTTGATCAACCAGGACGAAAAACCGGGCTACGGTTATCAGATCAAGCAAGGCGCCACCGCACTGCCGGAATCGTGGAATGCGAGTCTCGGGGCTTCACATAATCACTTCATGCTCGGTCAAGTGATCGAGTGGTTTTATCATGACCTCGCCGGTATTCGTCCCGTGGATACAGCGCCAGGCTTCAAAGAGTTTGTGATCGCGCCGCAGATCGTCGGCGATCTCACGTGGGTCGAGGCGAGCTATCATTCCATTCACGGAAAAATCGCCTCGCGTTGGGAGCGCGTCGCGCCGGGCGCGCCGGTGAAACTAAAAGTCACCGTGCCGACGAACACGACGGCGACCGTTTATCTGCCGGCGAAAGATGCGGCGGCGGTCACCGAAGGCGGTCGCGCGCTCGCGCAGGCGAAAGGCGTGAAGCTCCTGCGGATGGAAAATGGTTGTGCGGTGCTCGCCGTGGAGTCGGGCAGCTATGTGTTCGACGCGGTGAAGTGAGCGCAGCCTGAGATTTCGGGATACAAAAAGAGCGAGGCATCAAAGCCTCGCTCTTTTTTTGCGTTCAATCCCGGCGGCTGCGTGCGCGAAGTGCGGTGATCAGCATCAGCAAGCCGAGGAACCACAGGCTGGGCGCGCCGCCACCGCCGCCGCCTCCGCCTGATCCGCCACTCGGCGGGGAGGGCGGCGGGGTTCCGCCTCCACCGGGATTGGGATTCGGGTTGGGATTTGGATTCGGGTTTGGATTGGGATTCGGATCCGGCGCAGGGGTGGGCACCGTGGCCGTGAGCGTCGTGACCATGCGCGTGTTCAAGTTGATCTTGCGAATGGCGGAGTTGCCGGTGTCGGCGACATAGAGCGTGTTTACGCTATCGAGCGCGACGTCGAAGGGCTGGCGGAACCAGGCGTCGAGGCCGGTGGCGTCGCGATTGCCGTCGAGCATGGAGTCGCCGGCGACGGTGGTGACGAGACCGGCGTTGGCGCCGCTGAGGACGACTTTGCGAATCGCGGAGTTACCGGTGTCGGCGACGTAGAGATTTCCCAGCGCATCGGCGGCGAGACCGCGCGGAGTGCGGAATCCTGCGTCGAGCCCTTGGCCGTCGAGATCGCCGGGTGTTTCCGGAAGACCGGCGAGCGTGGAAACCGTGACGGATGGCGTGAGCACGATTTTGCGAATCGTATGATTGAGCGCGTCGGCGACGTAGAGATGGCCATCGCCGCCGAGGGTGAGGCCCGAAGGTTCATTGAAACGTGCGGTGGTGCCCGGGCCATCGACGCTGCCGCTCACGCCGGGTGCGCCGGCGAGCGTGGTGACGACGCCTGCGGACGTGATGCGGCGAATCGTATGGCTCGTAGAATCGGCGACGTAGAGGTTGCCGGCATTGTCGCGGACGAGTCCAAGCGGTGCCGCAAACCACGCGTTGGTGCCGGTGCCGTCCTGATGTGTGCGGTTGTCGCGTGAGCCGGCCAAGGTGGTGACAACGCCGCTGGCGTTGACGACGCGGATGAGACTGTTGCTCGTGTCGGACACGTAGAGCGAGCCACCGGCGGCGAGGATGGCCTTGGGCTCGTTGAAGCGGGCGCTGGCTCCGGTGCCGTCGGTCGCACCGCTGGCGTTGGGCGAACCCGTGACCGTGGTGAGCTGCGCGGCTGTATCCACTTTTTGGATCGTGTGCAGCGAACCGTCGGCGACGTAGAGATTGCCCGCATTGTCGAAGCTCAGGCCGAAAGGACGGGGGAACTGGATCGGCGCGACGGTCAGGGTGAAGGCGTCGCTGGTGATGGTGCCCAGCGAGTTGGTAGCGACGTAACGGAAACGATGGCCGCTCATCGCGGAGGTCGCGCCGATGACGGTGAGTGTGTCGCTGGTGGCGCCGGAGAAGACGCTGTCGTTCGCGATCGCGGACCAGGTGGCGCCATTGTCGGTGGAGCGCTGCCATTGATAATTGACCGCGGGGCTGCCGGAGGCATCGGCGCGGAAGGCGATGTCGCGGCCGTTGGTCACCGTCTGGTGGGAAGGCTGGTTGTCGATGCGTGGCGACCAGGCGGGAGTGAACGACGCGGTTGTTTTCGCGATGCCGTCGAAGGTCGCGACCGTGATGGGGCCGGGGGAGAGCGACGGATCGAGGGGGATCGTGGCGACGATTTCCGTGCCGGCTTCGTTGGCCGTAAAGGCGCTCGCGGCGATGCCATTGAACAAGATTTCGGTGACGCCGATGAACTGCGTGCCCGTGATCGTGATGGTCTGGCCGGGAGAACCGGATCCCGGTGTGAAGGCAGTGATCGTGGGCGGTTTCGCGTCGAGGCGGATGTCACCAGAAGCGACGAAGAGTAGATGCTCTCTTCCTGCGGAGATGGCTTCGACATTGGCGGCGACTTTAACGGGCGTTTTTCGGCTATCGGTGGTGCCGTCGCCGAGCTGGCCATAGCTGTTCTGACCAATGGCCCAGAGCGTTTTGTCCGAGGTGATGTAGTAGGTGGTCCCCTGGCCTCCGGAGGTTGCGAGGACGTCGCTGGCGATCTGCACCGGTGTGTCGCGGAAGGATTCGTTTTGTCCGGTGCCTAGTTGACCAGCCTCGTTGTTGCCGACGCCCCAGAGAGTTTTGTCGCTTTTTATCCAAAGCGAATGAAGGTATCCGGCGGCGATGGCCGTGGCCTCGCTGGTGACTAATGTGGGTGAAGAATGGCTGTAGGTATTGGCCGATGTGAGCTGACGGCTTCCGTTGTTGCCCATGCCATAAACGGCTCCCGCGTTGTCCAGATAGAGCGTGTGGCTGTAGCCCATCGAGACGGCGGCGACGTTGGTGGCGGCTTGGGCAGCGTCGGGTTTGTCGTAGGTCGTGGTCGTCTGGCCGAGCTGACCGCTGTAGTTTTGCCCCTGAGTCCACAAGGTGCCATCGGTTTTGATAAATCCGATGAAATTATCCCCGGCGGCGACGGAGGTCACTTGGTCGGAGATTTTAATGAATCCCTGGGCGTAACGCGGACTGATATAGCCGGTGTACCAGAGGGTATCGTCGTTTTTCACCAGGAGACTGAAGCGATAGGCGGCGGCCGCGGACTTGACGTCTTCCTGGATGATGATGGGTGAACTCCACGGAAGTGCGGAGTTGAGAACGCCCAGCGAGTAGTCGCTGTTGCTTCCGGTGCCCCAGGCATGGCCGCTTTCTGTGACATACAGCGAAGCCGATGTTGCCGCCGCGAGGTGAGTGACGCCGCTCGCGACCTGGATCGGGCGGGTGCGCTTGCGCTGATCACCGGAGGAGGTGCCGAAGAGACCGCTGTAGTTACCCGCGACCCATAATGAATCATCGGTGCGGATGAAGAATGAGTGGCCGTTGCCGGCGATGACGCGTTTCACCGACGACAGCACTTGCACCGGGGTCAACTGCCGTCCCGCGATACCGATTCCCAGTCTATTGCCGGAGTTACTTCCCATGGCCCACAGAGTGTCGTCGTTTTTTATAAAGAAACTGCACGAGCTGCCTGCTGACATGGATTTCACGTCGGCCGCGATTTGCACGGGAGTTGTTCGTGCGGCTGTGGTGCCGTTGCCAAACTGACCATCCCAGTTTTGTCCGACAGCCCAGAGGGTCCCGTCCGTCTTCAGGAGGAGGCAGTGGCCGTCTCCGGCGGAGATCGCTTTAACGTCTGAGAGGATTTTAACGGGGGTGGTGATGTTGTTGTGAGAGGCACCCAGAATCCCGTAGTTGTTGCTGCCGGTGCCCCAAACACTTCCATCGGTTTTGAGATATAGTGTACAATTGCTGACGGTGACGACATCGACGACATCGGTCGCAATTTGGGTGACAGTGGCAACGGTATTGGTGTTTCCGGTGCCGAGTTGCCCGGATGAGTTCCCGCCGCGGCCCCATAATTTCCCGTCCTCAGTAATATAGAGCGTATGATCCGCTCCCGCTTCGACTGCTTTTACCTGCGAGGCAACGAGGATGGGAATCAATATCTGATATTCAGAGCCGTCGGTGATCTGGCGGGAGTAATTGGAGCCTACACCCCACAGGTCTCCGTTGGTTTTTAAATAAAGTGCGTGGGAGCCGCTGGCGGCGGCCTCGCGTACGTCGTTGATGACGGCAGGCAGGTTGACGTAATAGTAGTTGGTTGTCTGGCGAGTGAGCGTTCCGAATTTGTCAAGGAACGCGGTCAATCCTCCGCTGGAGATGACGGAGGTGATGTCTTCCGCGACGCGGGCTGGATAGACAGGTTCAAGGATGGCGTGGTCGCCGAGTTCTCCTTGGGAATTGCGTCCTACACTCCATAGCTCCCGCACGGTAGTGCCGGCGGCCTGTTGTGTGACGGTGTGCCGGAGGCCACCGATGAGGATCGTGGCGGTGCGGTTGTGCAAATGAGGGTTTGGTGCAACCGTGATCTCCACGAGATCATCGAAAGCACCTGCGGTTTTAGATACAGCGATCCAAGGTGTGCTATTTTCGACCGTCCATTCCGAGGCGGTGCGAATCCGCAATGCGTAAGTGATGCGGTCGGGTCCCACGGTTTTCGCGACAGGGGTGATGTCCAGCGATTCACCGCTGGCGCGGGTCAGCACCGTGAGGGTGGCCGTGTTGCTGGTGGTCGAGCCGGCGGTGTTGGTGGCGGTAAGCGTGTAGGAGCCGGCATCGGCGGACGTGATATTATTGAGGTTCAGGTTGGTTCCGTAGCCGGAATAAAGGGCGACGCCGTTCCTTCGCCATTCGTACGTAGGTTCGGGGGAGGCTTTGACGGTGGCACTGAATGTAACATTGCTGCCCTCGTATGCCCGCACATCGACGGGGTGTGAACTGAAGACGGGCTTGGTCGCCGCGGTCACGGTGAGCGTCGCCTCGTTGCTGAAGGTGGTGCCGGATATATTGGATGCCCCCAGCTTGTAACGGCCGGAATCAGCAACGGTGAGATTGTATAAATAAAGAGAGCTTGAGGTACGACCTGTCAGAGCCTCCCCATCTTTGTACCATTGATACGTGACTGGCGTGGGCGAGTCGGACCAGGCATACCAGCTAACAGACTGGCTTTCGACGGTGGTGATGTCTGCGAGGACGTTTAATATTTTTGGCAGGGGCGATTTCTCGACGGTGAGGGTGGCGGGGTTGCTGGTGACGGACCCTCCCGCATTCGTGACGACGACGGTATAAACGCCGGCATGGGTTTCGGTTGGCTTGTTAATCGTGAGCCTGCCACCGGAGATGTAGTAATCCGCGCCGTCGGCAATATCGACGCCGTCTTTTTGCCAGCGGAAGGTATGGTTGTAGCTGGTGTACGATGTGCTTACGTAGAGCGAGGCGCTGCCTTGTCCTATGTAGGCCGTGGTGTTTGCCGGATGGCTGGTGATGACCGGGGGCGGAGGAAGTTCGACGGATACGGTGGCTTCGTGGGTATAAACAGAGCCACCTCCGTTCGATATTTTAAGGCGGTAACGGCCGGCATCCGCAGCGCTGGGGTTTGATATGTACAGGTAAAGGGCGTTGATACCGCTGCGATTAGCGGTGGCCTCCAAGGGAGAGCCGTCTTTTTCCCACTGAAATTTCAGGGTCTCCTGCCCGGTCACGTGGGCATTGAGCGAGAATTGGCTGACTCCGATGTAAACAGTCTGATTCTGCGGGTGACTGGTGACTACGGGAGGCGGGGGAATATCGATCGTGACGACGGCGGCGTTGCTCAAAGTAGAGCCGCCAGGATTTGTTGCGCGTAGTTGGTAGTTGCCGGCATCCGACTCCACCAAGTCGGTAATGTACAAGTAAGAGGAGCTGATGCCGCTGATGCGACTCGATGTAACGAGGGGCGCTCCATCTTTGATCCATTCGTAGGTGACAGGGTATACGCCTGTGGCATGTGCGGACAGGTTGAGAGTTCCTCCTTTGAAGAAAACCTTTCCTGTCGGATGTGTAGAGACGGTAGGCGGCGGCGGCGCTTCCACGGTGATGACAGCGGCGTTGCTGGTAGTACTGCCCGCGAAATTCGTCGCGACGAGCGTGTATGAACCCGCATCGATCGATTCAACGCTGTATCGCCAGAGGGTTGTTGAATTGACGCCATAGTAGCGGCCCGACGGCGACAAGGGGATGCCATCTTTATGCCATTGATAAGTGATCGGCCCCAGCGCGGTCGCGGTGGCGTTTAGGTTGAGCTGCCCGTTCGGGTTTATCACCAGGGTGGCACTTGTCGGATGTGCGATGAAGGTCGGGGCTGTGGCGGTCTCGCCGACCGTGGCGGATAATTTATAGCGGCCGATACTGCCATAATTGGAGTATCCATCCGATAGGGCGCTGCCGCGGCCGGTGCCTTTGACGCGTATATAATACGTGCCGGCATCCAGGTTGCGTGCGAATGATGCGGAGAGGGCGTTCGCGGGGTTGCTCGATTCTATCAATGTGCCCGCGCTATTATAGAGTTCCAGATGGAGATCGAGGTTTGGGAAATTGGTGTCGGGTGATCCATCAAGAAGAAGGGATTTCTTTTGGATGGTGAATTGATACCAGTCTTCGTCCGACGCTGAGGAAATGACGCCCTTCTGGGTGAACGCGCCATCGGTGATGGTGATGGACGTTGCTGTCGCGAGATTCGTCCCTGCTTCGTCGGCTACGTAACCGAAACCGTTTGTCGCATTGGAAATGATCGCGACGTCGTCCTCGGTGTTACTGGCGCCGGCATACTCGCCTTTGCTCCATTGCACGACGTTTCCGTAGTAACTGGCGCCCATGATGGGTCCCCAGCGGAATGGAGAAAGGCCGTGGCCTTCAAAATATTCTTCTTTGGGGGTGGTACGCCCGTCGTGCTTTAATCCCAGCGTATGCCCGACCTCATGGGAGATCGCTTCGGCGATGGAGTTTTCGCCGTAGTTAAAAACCCAGCAGGGAACTGTTGCGGAGAATGTAGAGCCGGCGCGAGCGAACGAATTGAGATAAGCGACGCCGCCAGCACTACCATTGTTATACCAAGCGTTGGTCGGGGTGATGATACAGCGGATACGCTTTCCGACCGGGGCGGCATTATAGCGGCTGACGTCTGTGGTGACGTCGATGTTGAAGGGGGCGAAATCCTCGCTCACTCGCTCCCACACAGCGGTGATGCTGTATGTGTCCAGATAAGCCGGGGCGGCGACGATGGTTTTGCCGTCGTTCCAGTCTGGATCGGTCACGGTCTCGCCGTCGAAATCGAGATAGATGACCGCAGTGGCGGTGGGGCGGCTGCTGAGGATGGGTTGGGCGGCCACCGGTGTTTGAAAGTCTTGGTCTATCTCCGCGAGTTCGGCTGCCTCGTCAGCAATTGAGGGCCGCGGAAAAGGATCGCAAAGGAGCGCGGAAAGCGCGTTCTCACGAAGAACGGTCTGGCCAGCGGCAGGAGTGTCCACGGTGTACGCCAGTTTGTTTTCCGGCAGCAGGATGCGGCCTGAGAGAACCAAGCCGGCCAAGGTGAGCGAGAAGCTTCCGTTCGGGGAATGTTCGAGGGCGCCGGCGACGCGAAGAGTTCCGTTAGGATCGCGCTGGATCAAATGAACCCGGCCCCGCGCGATGTCGCCGTGCATCAAGGGCAGGTCGAGGGATGCGCCTTCGCGGATGGCCGGAAGTGCGGTCAGCGCCGTCCGGACATCGATCTCCATGGCGGGCGTGACCAGCGCAGGTTGCCCCGGCCCCCCCAAAGATGCGGCCGCGCTCATGGAGGCCCCCGGTTTCCAGAGTGTGACGGGATGCGCCGAAGTTGCTGGCAGATTGGCTGCGGCCTCAGCCGGGGGGCGGCTGAGCGGTGTGTCGCCTTCTGGGGCCGGCTGTACGGATGCGGCCGCGACTGGCGACGCCATCCCGGCGCCGTGAGGCTTGGACGGGCGCAGCCAATAAAAAGCGGCACCCAGAAGGGCGAAGACGGCGAAGAGAACGACGCAAAGGAATGGACGAGGCATGGCGGGGCGGATTGGGCGACGCGCAGCGATCAATCCTGCAACGGCATACTGTGGTGTTTCTTAGGGAAACGTTTAGACCAAAATCCTCCGCCGCAGGTTGGACGCCTGCATCTGTTGAAGCATGAAAGCGATTTAGCGATAACTCATCGCGCGAAGAGCGGGCAAGGCGATTCCGTTTCGCCGGAGGCCGGTGACGACGCCTTTAATGAAGCGAGGCCCCTTTGCGTTTATACAAAGGATCCAAAAGATCCGCCGATTTAATAAACGCATCAGCTTCCCGAACCGGACCGGCGCGCCCGGGTAGGGCGGCCGCTGTGCTGCGGTCAGTTTTGTTCCGCCTGTCGGGCGCGCCATGCCTGCGTCGCTTTTTGCAGGTCATAGCCCTCTTTCGAAAGGTAGTTATTAATACGTCCCCGGGCGCGGTTAAAAATCCGGGATTTTTCTGAAGCGCTGATTCCGCTGATCGCTTCGTCGCGCGCTTCCGTCAGCAATGCACGTACCCGCCGTTTTTGCTCATCGGTAATGTCGGGGAGCATCTCTCTATAACTATCATAAATAATGTGGAAGGCGTTGTAGGTGAGTTTGTCTTTTACAACGACGATCTGGCCGGGCGTAAGTTCCTCCGCGAGGTCTGCGATGAACGCCTCGCGCAGGGGGGCTCGCGTGGCATCAATGGTGGCGATCTCGGCGCGCGCGGCGTCCGTTTTGATCGCGCGCAATGCCCGCAGGCGCTCCTCATGCCGGCTTTGCCACTCGTTGAGCGAGCGGTAGAACGCGATGATGCGCGCCTTCACCCGCGCGGCGGCATCGGAATCGTCGAGCTTGAGCGCGGCGAGGATATCCGACGAACGCTGTTCCAGAACCTGCGCGTAAGCGGCTTCCTTGTCCGCGACCGAAGGATCCGCGGCGTTTGCGACGGGCCCGGAAAGAAGGGCGTAGAAAAGCACGAAAGGGAGGACGCGGAAAACGCTTCTCATGATTCGCGTCGATTAACGCGCAGGCTGAAGCTCCTGGTCGAATGTATAAATCGCACCGGCCTCAGTTGGGAGGCGTGTCCTGGCGGAACCGGTGCGCAAAATGCAGGGCTGGCCAAGCGTTGAGTGCACGTCGACGCGAACGAGCTGGCCCGCTTTCCATTCGAGCGAGATTTCGAAGCCGCCGCGTGCGCGCAGCCCGGAGATACGACCGTCCCGCCATGACGCGGGCAGAGCGGGCAGCAGATCGAGCACCACGGTGCCGTCGTCTTCGCGCACGTGACTTTGCAACAACAGCTCCGCGATGCCGGCGGTGGCGCCGAAGTTGCCATCGATCTGAAACGGCCCGCACAGATCGAAGAGATTGGGCAGCGTGCGACGCTGAAGCAGCGTGGCGAGCTGCGTGAACGCATAATCGCCGTCGCCCACGCGCGCCCACAGCGGAATGCGCCAGGCGAAACTCCAGCCCGTCGAGCCGGGCCCCCGCCATGTCAGCAGTTTTTTGGCGGCAGCGAAGAGCACGGGGTCCGCGGGCGTGATGTCGGTGCCCGGATAAAGCGCCCACAGCGGTGACATGTGGCGGTGATTGTTGTCCGGCACATCGACGTCATCCATCCATTCCTGCAACTGCCCGTGACGTCCGATGAAATTTGGCGCGAGGCGATCGAGAGCGTGCGCGACGCGCTTCGCGTAGTCTGTATCCGTTTCCAGGATACGCGCGGCGGCGATGACGGAGCGGAACAATGCGCGGATGATCTGGTGATCCATCGTCGGTCCGCTGGTGAGCGTGCCTTGTTCGGGAGAGAACGACGGATTGCTCACGAGCCAGCCGGTCTTCGGGTCTTCGATGAGATGCTCGAGGAAAAACTCGGCGGATTCCTTCATCGCCGGATAAGCGCGTCGCGCCAGAAACTCACGGTCGCCGGTGTAGAGATAGTGTTCCCACAGATGCAGGCAAAGCCACGCGCCACCAGTCGGCCAGACGCCGTCGATGTTGTTCACCGGAGCGGTCGCCCGCCAGAGGTCGGTGTTGTGATGCACGACCCAGCCGCGCGCACCGTAGTAGGCTTTGGCCGAGCGTCGGCCGCTGACGACGAGATCATCCACCAAATCGAAGAGCGGCACATGGCACTCGCTGAGATTGGTGAGCTCGGCGGGCCAGTAATTCATCTGAAAATTGATATTGGTGGTGAACTTGCTTTCCCACGGCGGATTGAGTTCGTCGTTCCACACGCCTTGCAGATTGGCGGGCTGTGACCCAGGCCGGCTGCTCGCGATGAGCAGGTAGCGGCCGTATTGAAAATATAACGACACCAGAGCCGGATCATCCGCGAGTCCGTGGTTTTTCAAACGACGCTGACGTTCATCCGTCGGGAGCGATGCCGCCGCGGTCGCGCCGAGATCGAACTGCACGCGGCGAAACAATGCGCGATGATCGGCCTGGTGTGCGGATAACAACTGAGCAAACGATTGGTTCTCCAGAGGCGCCAGCCAGGCCGCGCAGCGCTCCGCGGGATCGGCGGAAATATCTTCGTAGTTCACGAAGCTCGTCGCCGCGACCAGGACGAGCGTGACGGAGTCGGCGCCGGTGACGCGCAGCGTGGTGTCGTCGCCGCTTTCGATGCGTCCACCTTGAGCCCGCACACGCAGTCGCGACTCAAAGCGAAGGCCATCGTCGGCGATACGGCCTGCGAGGACGAGAGTGTCGTCGCCGAGGAGCGAGCGTTGTGCGTCGCGATGTTTGCTGTCGTGGCGGATCGTCACATCGACGCTTCCCGGCCGATCGGCGGAAAGACGCACCACAATCGCGCGTGCCGGATGGCTGGCAAAAACCTCGCGCGTGAACGTCGTTTCACCGACGCGATAGCGGGTGCGCGCCACGGCATCGTCGAGATTGAGTTCGCGATGATAATCGGTCGCGGCGCCATGGCCGGGGAAGGACAGGCGGATGTCTCCAAACGGTTGATACGCTTTTTGCCGGACGGGATCGCCGAGAAAATGCGCCTTGGCGATGGCATGCGCGCTCTGGCTGTCGTTGCGCGCGATCGCCTCGCGGATGGCCGGGAGATACTGCACGGCATCGGGCCGCGCGTAGTTGTGTGGTTTCCCGGTCCAGAGCGTGTCCTCGTTGTATTGAATCCGTTCGTCCTCGATGCCCCCGAACACCATTGCGCCCATATGACCGTTGCCGACCGGCAGCGCCTCGGTCCATTTCGCAGCGGGTTGTTGATACCAAAGAACAGGCGGTTGCGCGGCGAAAGAGACGCTTGCGGCAAGGAACGATAAGGAGCCGAAGAACAGGCGAAGAGGAGGCATGGGCATGGATTAGAAAGAGTGAAGATTCAGGCGGCGCGATTTAGGAGAGGGGGACCTGTATTACGGATGTGCCGCGGAGGCGGCGAACGGGAGAGAAGGGATGGGGTGCGGTGAGGGCTCAGGAGTTAAGTGATCGGGCAGGGAGCGGCTTTGAACGTGTGAGGAACACGGTGTGAGTTCGCCTCGCGTCGCGTCGCTGGCAAAGCGGGGGGCATTCACTTCGCGAGAAGCACTGGAGCATCACGGCAACAAAGGGAGAGTAATCGGCGGTCAAAGGCATCAGGAAGGGGGCTGGCGGTACCTTGCCTGAAATGAGCTTATGCAATTGTTACGGTGAAGCAGAGCCGCGCGGAATTTATTTCATATGAAATAGCGCGCCGGGGCCGCGGCGGGTGGATTTTTCCAGTTGACGAGAGCAATCCTGCGCAATCGGGCGTCCGGTGCCCACATTACATGTTGACAGCGGCGTTTCATGAAACTTTAAGGAGTGCTATCTTATTTCATTGAAATAGGATCCCCCTGTCAGCCCCTCCCCCCAACCCACCCAAAGCATGAACTACACTCGTCCAGTGCGAGCCGCTGCATTTTCCCGCGGCTCGGCCAAAGCTCGTAGACTTGCGGTTCTGATGGCGTCCATGGCTGCTTCTGCGCAGCTGCTTCCGACCATCACGATCGCGCAACAAGCCGCTTCCGGCACCCTTAGCGGCCGCGTGATGAACGCGACCAACGGCATGTATCTGAGCAACGCTCGCGTGTCCGTTGAAGGAACCAGCCTTGAGACGTTCACCAACGAACTTGGTGAATATACCCTGAGAAACGTACCCGCGGGCACGGCAACTATTCGTGTCGTGTTTACCGGCCAGGAGCCCATCAGCGCACAAGTCACGGTGGCCGAAGGTGACACCCAGACGAAGAATTTCGCGTTTGGCGCGGCTGACGGCGCATTTGATCCCGACTCGGGCACCCTGACGCTTGATCCGTTCGTCGTGGAAACGCAGCGATACAGGACCGCCCAAGAGATCGCCGTGAACGAGGAGCGCTCGGCGGTGAATATCAAAAATGTTGTGGCGACCGACTCGTTAGGGCATGTCCCGGGCGGCAATATCGGCGAATTCGTACAATTCCTGCCCGGCGTCGATATTAGCTACGGCGGTACGTATACGAACGAAAACGATGCGTCCTCGATCAGTGTCCGTGGCTTCGGCGCCGAAGATACGGCGATCCTCGTGGACGGCATGCCAATGTCCAGCCCGTCGCCGGCGAGTTTGTCGCGAACGGTTAACCTGGATATGATCTCGATAAATAATGCCACTCGTATCGAGATCACGAAGGTTAACACGCCCGACATGCCCAGCGATTCTCCGGGTGGATCGGTGAACTTGATCAGCCGCAGCGCGTTCGAATTTGCGAAGCCTTCTTACAACCTCGAGTTATCGGCGACGATTAACTCAATGGAGACCTCAATCTTCAAAAAGGAGCCGGGTCCAGCGAACAAGAAAACGTATCATACTCTCCCCAGCGGAACGTTCTCCGCATCCGTCCCAGTTAATGCAAATTTGGGCTTTGCTGTATCGCTGTCCTCATTTAATAGATACTCGACTGGCGAAAGTTTCGCTGCCCGCTGGAAAACGGCCAATCAGACGATCAACCTTACGCCGATTGGCGGTGTTAATAATC
>CALFXL010000042.1 GCA_937958045.1 uncultured Opitutaceae bacterium
CGTCGGCTGTGGTGTTGCCCACGTGGATTCTCAAGCAGCCGACGGGGACGTCGGCGCTCCCAAGGGCTCCCTTTTCGGCTACGATTTTTTTCAAAATGCTCTGGAGCGTGGTGACGGTTGTCACGGGGAGCGTGCTCGTCGGTGCCTCAAACCGAGGGCGAGCCGGAGGGCCGGACATTGCCCGACCGAGGGCGACCGCGTTCTAACTTCGCGATCCCGGACGATGAGGCGCATCGTTCCCCACCTCGGGAGTTCGTGCCGGGCTGAATCCAGACAGGTCTGCGATCGCGGGTCGCGTTGCGAAAAGTTATGAAGCTTTCATGGAAAGTAATACCCGCGGGAGATGATGCGGTGGCGCTTGTGGAGTGGCGCGGGGCAAACACGTTGGGCGACCATGGACGACTTACTCGCTGCGCGGGCCACGATGGGGTTTTCGCTCGGCTTCCATATTATTTTCGCGGCGATCGGCATGACCATGCCGTTCTTCATGTCGGCGGCGCATTACTTTTATCTGAAGCGCGGCGAAGAGGCGTATCTCGAGCTGACGAAGCTGTGGATGAAAGGCGTCGCGATCCTCTTCGCGGTGGGCGCGGTGTCGGGCACGGTGTTGTCGTTCGAGCTGGGATTGTTGTGGCCGGGTTTCATGCAGCACGCGGGCGCGATCATCGGGATGCCGTTCTCGTGGGAAGGCACGGCGTTCTTCCTCGAGGCGGTGGCGATCGGACTCTTTTTGTACGGTTGGAAACGCATGAACCGCTGGGTGCACTGGGCGACGGGGCTCGTGGTGGGCATCTCCGGATTTGCGTCGGGTGTGTTTGTCGTTGCGGCGAATGGCTGGATGAATGCGCCGGCAGGCTTCGACTGGATCGACGGCACGGCGCAGAATGTCGATCCGGTGGCGGCGATGTTTAATCGCGCGTGGCTGCATCAAACGCTGCACATGCAGGTGGCCGCGCTGCAGGCGGTGGGTTTCGCGGTCGGCGGGATTCACGCGGTGCTTTATTTGCGCGGAAAGGCGCGCGATCTGAACCTCAAGGCGATGAAGATCGCGATGGTCTTCGGCGCGACGGCGTCGCTCGTACAGCCGTTTGTCGGACACTTCGCGGGTCAACGTGTGGCAGAGCTGCAACCGGCGAAACTTGCCGCGATGGAAGGCCATTTTGAAACCGGTCCGCGTGCGCCGCTCTACATCGGTGGCATTCCCGATGTGGAAAACCGCACGATGAAATGGGGCATTCCATTGCCGGGGCTACTGAGCTTCGTGGCTCACGACGATTTTGACGCCGAGGTGATTGGGCTCGATCGGTTCCCGCGCGATGAATGGCCGCCGGTCGTCATCACGCATATCGCGTTTCAAGCGATGGTCGGCATCGGTGTGATCATGGCGCTGGCGGGGTTGTTGTTCTTCGTGTATTTGAAACGTGGATACTTCCCGCGCTGGTTCCTTTGGATGCTCGGCGCGTTCATTCCGCTGGGCATGATTGCGATCGAGGCGGGCTGGATCGTGACTGAGGTGGGGCGTCAGCCGTGGATCATTTACGGCATCATGCGCACGAAGGATGCCGTCACGCCGGTGCCGGGCATGGTGTATCATTTTTATCTGTTTCTCGTGCTGTATCTCTCGCTCGCGGCGGCGACGGTGTGGTTGTTCAAGCGACAGATTCAGGCGGCGCAGATCAAGTTCGCGGGAGGGGAGCGGCGATGATTGATATCCTCGTATTTTTTATCGGCGCGTCGCTGCTGCTCTATGTGTTGTTGGGCGGCTCGGACTACGGGGCGGGGATTCTTGAATTGCTGCCCGGGCCGGCTTCGCTGCGCGAGCGACAGAAGCATGTGATCAACGAGGCGATGGGGCCGGTGTGGGAGGCGAATCACATGTGGCTCATCCTGATCGTGGTGATTTTGTTCATGGGATTTCCGATGATTTTCACGACGCTGATGGTGGCGCTGCACATCCCCATGCTGGCGTTGTTGCTCGGAATCGTGGTGCGCGGAGCGGCGTTCACGTTTCGTCACTACGATGCGATTCAAGATGAGAAATCGCAGCGTCTGTACACGTGTTTGTTTGGACTCTCGAGTTTGTGGACGGCGCTGTGGCTGGGGATCATCGCGGCGAGTCTTAATCGCGGCATCATCGATCCGCAGGCGACATCGGTGTGGGCGGCGTATATGGCGCCGTGGTGGGGGTGGTATCCGCTCGCGGTGGGCGTGTTTGTTGCGTGCATCTTCGTATTCCTCGCGAGCATTTATCTGATTTCGGAAACGACGGAGCCGTTGCTCACGCGGCGCTTCAAACGCATGGCGGCGGTGAGCAACTGCCTTGTCATCATCGCGGGCGGGGTGGTCTTCGCGGCGTCGCTCGCGGAGCGCGAAAGTTTGTCGGCCGTGTTTTTCAGGCGGCCGCCCACCGTGACCGTGATGATCGCGGCGACGGCGTTGTTTGCGGCGCTCTGGTTTGCGGTGCGCGCGCGACGAGGATGGCTCACGCGTGTGGTCGCGGGCGGGCAGGTGTCGCTGATTTTGATCGGCTGGCTGCTGCTATATGCGCCCGACGCGGTGACAACGGTCTCGGGGCCGCTGAGTTTTTATGAACAAGCCGCGCCCGAGGCGACGCTGCGCCAGCTCGTGTTGGCGCTACTGGTCGGCAGCGTGTTTATTTTCCCGAGTCTGTTTTTCTTGCTGCGAGTTTTTAAGACGAAAACGCCGGGAGCGGATGATAACGACATGTGATCGCCGACGCGGCGTTCGTGCGTATTCGATTTTCAACTACAGCAGCATGAAGGTCAGCGCCAAAACTATCGTGGGGATCAGTGCGCCGAGAAGCAGTCCGAGCGGGTTCACGCCGCCGGGGAAGAAACGCTGCAGGATGCTTTGGCCCGCGGGATTGGGCGCGTTGGCGATCACGGTCAGACCGCCGCCGGTGACGGCGCCGGCGACGACGGCGTATTTCAGCTCGTCGGTGAAGCTCGGCACGAGTGTCGCGAGATAAGTGATCGCGGCGTTGTCGTTGATGGCGGTGAGCAAGGTGGCGCCGACAAAGAGCGGGATTTGCGTGAGGCTTTTGAGAACCGGCTCGATCCACCAGCCTTGCAGGCCTCCGTGCGTGACGAGTCCCGCGAGGAAGAAACCGACGAGCAGCGGCGTTTTGAGCTCCAGTTTGCCCTGGTGGTGCGCAGTGGCTTGCGAAAACGCCAAGAAGAAAAGGAAGCCGCCGATAAAGAGCGGCGGATAGTGCAAGGTGAGCACGGTGTAGGCCAGAAACGCGAGATGCACGCCGGTGATCCACGCGGGGACGGGACGCTCGCGGGCGTCGGTTGCGGCGCTGCCGGTTGTCACGCGCGCGGCTTCCAGTGAGGCGAGTTCGCGACGAAAAACCGCGTAATAAAGACCCGTGGCGACGACGATTCCGACGACGGCTTTCCAGCCAAACTGCATCAGCATAAAGCCGGTGTCCCAACCCCATGGCGTCGCGACCATCAACACAGGCGGCGCGGCGAAATGAGTGAGCGTGCCGCCGACGGAGATGTTTACGAAAAGCAGTCCCAGGGTTCCGTACGCGAGGCGCGACGACGGTTTCCACGCGTAGAATTGCCTCGCGAGAAGCAGCGCCGCGATCGTCATCGCCGCAGGCTCGGTGATCAATGATCCCAGCAGCGGCGCGGTGATCAGAATGGATAACCACCATGCCGCCACGCTGCCGCGACCGATCGAGGCGACGATGCGCAGACTCGCTTCCGCGAAACGCAGCACGGGGCGCGTACCGGCGATGGCCATGATCACGACGACAAACATCGGTTCGGTGAAATTGACGCCGTGTCCGATGTAGTCCGTCACCGCACCCCATCCAAAAAAGTACGCGATCGCGGCGGCCAGCACGACCACCCAGATGCCAAAAACGGCTTCCACTTCGCCGAGGAAATGAAGGATCTGCCCTTTGAAACTGACCTCCTGCGGTTCGCCATCTTCGCCCACGTTTTCTTGCGGACGCTGGTTGAGTCGCGCGGCATGCGCCTCTTCGGCCAGGTGCGCCCAATGACGGAATTTCGACGCCATGAACGTGTGGCCAATCGCGAGTAGGAAAATCGCGAGCGCGACGCCGTTGAACGGCTCGGCCTGCAGACGATGTTTCAGGATTTGCAACACGCCGCCTTCGGGATCCGCGTAGCTCTCGATCGGTCGCGGAAGCGGTCCTTCGGACGACGGCGACGCAGCGGAGCCCACCGCGGCCGACAACCACAGACCGATGCAGATAAAAACGCAGCGCAGAGAAAATGTTCTCACAGGCATGAAAGATGGGTGTGTGCTCAGGTGGTGGGATAGCCTAGCGCCTGAAGCGATTGCTTCACCTGGCGCCAGTTTCCGTCGATCGGCTTGAACTGCAAATCACGCGGAAAATTCGTGACCGAATGATGAAGTCGCACCGCTTTGAAGAGCCATGGATACAATTTGCCGCGCCCGATCCTGGTGATGTTTGCGCGCGGGATGCGGAAGTTGCCGCGAGAGCCGGAGAGGATGATTTCGTCCGCGGTGGCGCTGAGGAATGCCATGGGTTCGGTGCCGTAAGTTCCGGCGACATCATCCGCCATATGGCCCTCCCAGCGGAGCGCGTTTTCCGACGAGCGGGAGTGCGCGGGTTGAGCGGAGGATGCGGTAGGTTTTTCGTCTTGGGTCATGAGCAGGAGACTTCGCGCGCGCGAACGCATACTGAATCCGCGTGAGTGCGGTTCGGGATGAAGTCGGCAACGCGTGTGTTGGCGAAACAGCGGCCCGACTGCCTCAATGACCTTCGAAGAATCCTTCGAACCCGGCGTCAGGGTTTACACTCCATGCGCTGACGCAAGTGCATCCAAGCGGTTTATCAAAAAGAGATTTTCGATAAGCGCGTCTGCTTGCTGGTCCGTGTGTATTTTGGCGACCGGCGCGACGGTCGCGCCTCAAGCGGACTCGAGAATCATGTTGGCGTACTGCACGGTGTCGCCGGTGCGGATGAGCCCGATCGCGTGAGGAACGCGTTTCTTAAAATCCACGTGCGGCTCAAACTCGCGCGAAATGCCCTGGAAGGCCGCATCGAAACGAGCGCGGGTGGCGTCGTCGTTGTTGGCGAGAAACTCCTGAGCCATCCACGCGCGACCGACGACGAAGTTAGGGCGCAAGGCTTCGAGCACTTGCAGCACGGTCGGCACGCCATCGACGAGCGACAAATCGACCGTCTCGATTTGCGGCCAGAAAGGGAAGCCGCGATCGGCGATAACGAGTGTATTGGTGTGGCGGATACGCGCGAGCAGGTGCAGCAGCGCGGGATTGAGAATGCCGGTTTTGAGCATGAAAGAAGACGCGGATCACTCGTTGAGGTTGCGAAGAGTCGGGCCGTCTTGCCACAGACCGGGAATGGACGTGACCGACGGATGTTCCGGCACGCCGTATTCGTTGCGGTAGAGCTGGGCGATGATGAGCTCGACGCCGCGCGCGCCGATGAGGCCGGCCTGGAGATTTACACCCGCGCACGGCACGACGTTCATCAATGTGTTGAGGCAGCAGAAGCCATGCGTCTCGGGGATTTTCGCACCGGCGGCTTCCATCCACGTGATCACCTCGGCGCGATGGCAGAGGACGACGTCGGGTTTTGCGCGTTTGAACCACGCCGTGAAGGTGCCTTGCGCGATGTCATTCACGAGCAACGGCGGGATCTTCGTGAGCGTGTCGCTGTTGTAATCTTGGAAAGAGCGAAAGGCCGCCTCCCAGCGGTGGAGCAAGCGTTCGTCGTGATGCTTTTGCAGCACGAGACCAGGCCGACGATAACCGAGCGCCTGCAGGCGTTGCATCGCGGTGAACATCGTGCGGAAGTGGTCGGCGCAGACCGAGTGGAGTCCCGGACGCTCGATAATATAATCGCAATACACACCGGCGTAACGCGTCCAATCGAGACGCGAGACATCGGGATTGTCGCTTACGGGCAGCAGAAAAACGCCGCGAATGCCGCGCGATTGGAGAATATGATCGAGGCGTGCGGCGGAGATGCCGGCTTTGCCGATGACAAAGGATTCGGCTTTGAAACCGAGCTCCGACGCACGCTCGCTCGCACCGCGAATGAGCTCCTGATGATAACGCGAAGCGTTGACGGGGCGCTTGTCCGGACCGTCGAGATCGACCACGGCGATGACACCGCGGAACGTGCCGGTGCGCGAACGACGCATTTCCGACATGAGCGCGCCGGCGAGTGGATTATGACGATAACCTGCTTCGCGGGCGACTTGTTGCACACGCTTACGCGTTTCGCTTTTGACACGAGGATTGTCGCGCAATGCCTCGGAGACCGTGGTGTGAGACAGCCCGAGCTGGCGGGCGAGATCGCGGAGTGAGGGTGCAGGGGTTGCCATGGCTTGCTGGATGACGGAGCTAGGGTAGTAACGGTGATTAGGGAAAGTCTCTTACTGTAAGAAGGTTTGCCGGTTCGCTGCGTTGCGCAAGCCTGTTTCAAGTCGCTCCGCCCTGGCGCTTGTCGTTCTCTCCCCGGCAAGTCAGACAATGAGTCGGTGATGCCCTTCGCCGGCCCCAATAACTCCAGCCATTCATCCTGAGCCTCCCCTTTTTATATGACCGGTTTTCATATTTTGGATTTTGTCGCGATCATCATCTATCTGGCGGTCGTTATCTATTTGGGGAAGGTGGGGTCGAAGGGCGCCAGCGGTGAAGAGGGCTATTTTCTCGCCGGGCGCAAGCTGGGAAAATTATATCAATTCTTTCTTAACTTCGGAAACGCGACCGACGCCAACGGTGCGGTCAGCACTTCGAGTATAGTTTATCGTCAGGGCGTGGCGGGCGTTTGGTATTCATTCCAGACGGTGTTTATGAATCCGTATTATTGGTTCATGAACATGTGGTTTCGTCGGGTGCGTCTCACGACGACGGCGGACTTGTTCGAGGACCGTCTGGGAAGCCGCAAATTGGCGGGCTTTTATGGTGTTTTCCAAGTGATTGCGACGGTCGTGCTTACGATCGGTTTCGGCAATCTTGTCGCTTATAAGATCTCCGCGTCGCTGCTCGTGAAACCGGAGTCCGCCTGGACAGTGCAAGAGCGTGCCTCGGTCGAAGGTTATCGCGAGCTCAAGGGCTATGAAGCGCAACTGCGCGAGGGTTCGTTTGCGGCGGAGAACCAGGCCCGCCTCGAACTGCTTCGCGAACAGGAAAAGCGCAATGAACTGCGCAGCTATGTTTCCTATATTGACAGTGGATTTAACAAGTGGGCGTTCTATATCGTTTATACGGTTATCATCGGTATCTATATTGTGATGGGCGGTCTCGCGGCAACGGCGCTGAACGAGGCCTTCCAAGGTGTATTGATTGTGGTATTTTCAATTATGCTGATCCCCGCGGGCCTCGCAGCCATAGGTGGCTGGAGTGCGCTCGGGGAACGTGTGGAGGCGGCGAAGTTTCAGTTGTTGAGTGAGGGTGGGGCGGCCGACGTCACTGCGTGGACGTTGATCGGCATCCTGCTGGTGAGCCTCATCCAGATCCACGGCATCATCGGCAACATGGGGGTGGCGGGTTCGGCGAAGAATGAATTTTCCGCGCGTTTCGGTGCGGTCTCTGGCACCTATGCGAAGCGCCTCATGATCATCCTTTGGGCGTTCTGCGGTCTCATCGGCATCGCCATGTACAGTGGTGAAAAGGCGCTGGCCGATCCGGACGCGGTTTGGGGCACGATGTCGCAGCAACTGCTCGGCCCTGGCTTCCTCGGTCTGATGCTGGCCGGTGTGCTCGCGGCGAACATGTCGACCGTGGCCTCGCAAGCGATGGCCGCCTCGGCGTTGTGTGCGCGCAACGTGGTGCCGCTTTTCCGTCGCGATGGTTCGATCGGCGACAGCGTGAAAGTCGGCCGTTGGGCGATCGTGTTTATTCTGATCGTGGGTCTGATCGCGGCGGCGAACATGAACAACGTGTTCGCGGTGATTCAGGAGTTGATCACGGTGAACGTGCCGTTCGGCGCCGCCGTGGTGTTGATTTTCTTCTGGCGACGCCTCACCGCTCCGGCGGTTTGGACGGCGGTCGCGGTGTGCGCGGTGGTCACGATTGTCGGACCGTTGGTCGCGCAACACATCCCCGCGCTCTCTCGCAGCGAAGCGCTGGTGAAACAAGTCGAAGGCCCGAACGGCCGCATGGAAGCGCTCTTCTTCGACGCCGTCATTCGCGATCGTCCCGACGATCCCACCAGCCCGGTGCGCGGCACGGGTCGTTTTCACAGCGAACTCCTGATCTTGGACAGCGTCGGCGTGGATGTCGGTGGACTCGGCGCCGCCAATCGCAAGGCCGCGCGTTTCCTGTTCGATGCGTTCCTGCCCTTCGCGCTGCTCATCGGTGTGAGCTTGATCACACGTGCGCCCGAAAAGCGCATCGTCGATCAATTCTACGGCAAAATGAAGACGCCGGTCGGCGCCACGCCTCTGCTCGAAGCCGAGGCGATGGAAGAAACCCGTCGCAACCCGCACCGGTTCGATCACTTGAAACTGTTCCCATCATCCTCGTGGGAATTCACCAAATGGGATAAAGTCGACACCATCGGATTCCTGGCTTGCTGCGCGGTGTCGGGAGGAATCATCGCACTATTCTGGGGTCTGCTCCGATTGGCGTCATCATGAGTGAAGCTTCCGCACGTCCACGTGTCGGCCTGATCGGTGTCTCCGGTTATGCCAAAATCTACCTGCAATTGCTGCAGGAAAATCGCGACCGCCTCGATCTGACGGCGGCCGTGATCATCAATCCGCAGGAGGAGGCTGCGGTTGTGGCCGAGTTCAAACAGCGCGGCGTGCGCATCTACGATAGCTACGAAGCGATGCTCGCTCAGGAAGCGGGCAAACTCGACCTTTGCCTCATCCCGACCGGCATCCCCTGGCACGCGCGCATGACGATCGCCGCGCTCGAGAGCGGCGCCAATGTCTTGGTGGAAAAACCGCTCGCGGGCTCTCTCGCCGATGTGCAGGCGATCCGCGCGGCCTCGGTTCGCACGAAGCGATTTGTCGCGGTCGGTTTCCAGGATGTGTACGCGAGCGAAGTCGCTTGGCTGAAGCGTCGCATCCTCGACGGCGCGATCGGTCGACTCGAGTCCGTGCGCATGATCGGCATGTGGCCGCGCCCGAATAATTATTTCACCCGCAACAACTGGGCCGGACGTCTGCACGCGGATGGCGCGGCGGTGCTCGATTCACCGCTCAACAACGCCTTCGCGCACTTCGTGAATTTGTCGTTGTTCCTCGCCGGACCGGCTCCGTTGGAAACGGCGGCGGTGACGATTGAAGCGGCCGATCTTTATCGTGCGCATGCGATCGAGTCGTTCGACACCGGCGTGGTCATGGCGCGTTCGCATGAAGGTGTCGGTTTCTGGTTTGGCGTGAGCCACAGTTGCCCGCGCGTGCGTGAGCCGGAGCTTTATTTCGAAGGCAGTGGCGGCCGCATCGAGTGGTGGCACGAACAACGTTGCGTGATCACCTCGACCTCGGGCGCCGTGGAAGAGCATGCGTTGCCGGACACGACGGGTACGCGCCGCGCGATGTTCGCGGCGGTGCTGGCTCGATTGAAGGATCCGTCGGCGTTCATCTTCGACGTCGATCTCTCACGCGGTCACACCGCCTTCATCGAATCCGTGCACGCCGCCGCGCCGGTCCGCACGGTCGCCTCGCAGTTGGTGTGCTGGGAGGATCTCGAATTTCCTCACTGGTCCGGTCGCATTCCCGTCATTCGTGGGATTGAGTCTGCCTTCGATCGGGCGCTCGCCAATCGCAGCACATTGGCCGCGGCCGGTTTCCAATACGACGCCTCCCTCGCATCATGATCCGCAAAGCCTTCATCATGTCCGTGAATCCCGGACAGGCGGACGAGTACGCTCGCCGTCATCAACCGATCTGGGAAGAACTCGCCGCCGTCCTCAAGCAGCATGGCGCGCACAACTACTCGATCTTCCACGATCCTTCCACGAATCAACTTTTTGGATACGTCGAGATCGAAGACCAGGCGCGCTGGGACGCGGTCGCTCAAACGGAAGTCTGCCAGCGTTGGTGGAAATACATGAGCGACATCATGCCCTCCAATCCCGACAACAGCCCGGTTTCTCGCGAGATCCGCGAGGTGTTTCATCTCAGTTGAAGCACGCCTGCTTCAACGCGCGCAAAACTGACGCGCCGGAGTTTTTGCGCGCATCGAACGGGAGGAAAAAACGTCTGGCACTGCACAACCTATAACCCCTCCTCTTCATGCCTGCTTTTACCCGTCGTGCTTTTGTGAAGAATGCGGCGCTCGCCGCCGCCGCCACGCAGCTTGTCTCTCATTTGCGAGCGTCCGCATCGGACGCGCCCGCCGTGCCCAAGCTCGCGTCTTCGAAACGTCCGCTGCCCGCTGATCGCGTGGAGTTGCGCTGGTTGGAGGATCGTCCGGCCGCTTTGCCGGGGACAACATGGGGCGTGCCGTGGCCGCGTGGAAAATTCGCGAAAGGCTCCGCTTTCACGCTCCGCAGCGGAAGCGACGAAGTGCCGGTGCAAACGTGGCCGCTCGCGTATTGGCCCGATGGGTCGTTGAAGTGGACCGCGCACGCCATCCCGGGGGACGCGCCGATTTCTTCGGAGTATTCGCTCGTCGCTGGGAAACCCGCCACGCCGGCGCGGCCGGTTCGGGCGGTGGAAGAAGATGATATCATCCGTGTGGATACAGGCGTTATCGAGGCCGTCATTGCGAAGACCGGCCGCGTGTTGGTTCCGACAATCCGCCGCGATGGAAAGGAAATCCTGCGCGATGGCCGTTTGATCGTGTTGCGTCAGGATGTGCCCGAGTCCGTGCAGAGTCCGGAAGCGTTTAACGGACAAATCGAGTCCGTGGTGCTCGAACAAGACGGGCCGGTGCGCGCGGTGGTGAAGCTCACGGGACGTCACGTGAACGATGGCCGCGCGTGGCTGCCGTTTGTCGTGCGTCTCTATTTCCACGCGGGCTCCGATGCGGTGCGCGCGGTGCACACGATCATCTACGACGGTGATCAGAACAAAGATTTCATTCGCGGCCTCGGTCTTGGTTTCCGCGTGCCGATGCGCGGTGAGTTGCATGACCGCCACGTGCGTTTCGCGGGCGAAGATCGCGGATTGTTTGGCGAAGCCGTGCGCGGCCTCACCGGTCTGCGTCGCGATCCCGGAGAAGCGGTGCGTGCGGCCCAGATCGAAGGTCGGGCGACGCCGCCGCTCGCGCAATGGAGCACGAATGTCAGCGAACGTCTTCAATACATCCCCGCGTACGACGATTGGACGTTGTTCCAATCGACCGCGGATGGCTTCCAGATCCGCAAACGCACGCGCGAAGGTTACACGTGGTTGACGGCCGCGCAGGGACGTCGTGCGGCTGGTCTTGGTTGGGTCGGTACGCCCGATGGTGGCGTGGCATTTGGCCTGCGGAATTTCTGGGAAAGTTATCCCGCGCAATTCGACATTCGCGGCGCGACCAAGGATCTGGCGGATGTCACGATCTGGATGTGGGCGCCCGACGCCGGCCCGATGGATCTGCGTTCGTATCACGACGGACTCGGCCAGGACACGTACGAGAAACAACTGCGTGGCGGTCTCGAGATCACGTACGAAGATTGGGAAGAAGGTTTCGATACGCCCGAAGGTGTCGCGCGTACGAGCGAAGTGTTTTTGTGGATCAAAGAAGCCACGCCCGCTCGCGAGGGTCTCGCCGATTATGCGCAAACGGTGCGTCAGCCGCCGCTGCTGATGGCGCGTCCGGAGTACTTGCATCATTGCCAGGTGTTGGGCGGCGCGCTCTGGGCGCCCGCGGATCCGTCGACGCCGGCCAAGGCTCAACTCGAACGTGAGCTCGAGTGGCATTTCGACTATTACGTGAAGCAGCGCGAGCAGCGTCGTTGGTATGGTTTCTGGAACTACGGCGACGTGATGCATTCGTACGATGTCGATCGCCACGAGTGGCGTTACGATATCGGCGGTTTTGCGTGGGATAACTCCGAACTCTCCACGGATCTCTGGCTTTGGCTGTATTTCCTGCGCACCGGTCGAGCGGATGTCTTCCGTTTCGCGGAAGCGATGACGCGCCACACGGGCGAGGTGGATGTGCATCACCTCGGACGTTTTGCTCCGCTTGGTTCGCGTCACAACGTGCTTCACTGGGGCTGCAGCGCGAAACAGCTGCGCATCAGCACCGCGGCGAATCGCCGTTATTATTATTATCTCACCGGCGACGAACGGGTGGGCGATCTCATGCGCGAACAAATCGAAGCCGCCCGCACGCTCGTAAAAGTGCCGGCCACGCGCAAACTTCGCTCCACTCGCGAAAGCGCTGCACGCGCCAATGTCATTCCGACGGAAGAGCATCTCGCGGGTGTCGGCTTTGGCACCGACTGGGGCTCGATCGCTTCGGCGTGGCTCACCGAGTGGGAACGCACGGGCGACAAACGCAGCTACGATCGTCTCGTCGCGAGCATGACCACGATCGCCGCGCAACCGCGTGGTTTCTTCACGGGTAGCGGGGCGATGAATCTGGACACGGGCGAGTTCGAGATTTCGAAGAGCGACCGTGCGACCGTTTCACATCTCAGCGCAGTGTTTGGCCTCGTGGAGGTGTGCGCGGAACTCGTGCAGCTCATCGAGCATCCCGCGTTCAAGCGCGCGTGGCTCGATTATTGCGAACTCTACAACGCGGATCCCGAGGAGCAAAAACGCCGCATCGGAACGGGCTTCCGCAATCTGAACCTCCGCCAAGGCCATTCGCGTCTGACCGCGTATGCCGCGTACATCAACGGGGACAAGACGCTTGCGCGTCGCGCGTGGTCGGAGTTCTTCGGTGGCGATGGCACGCACGACGATCGCGCCGCGCGCCTCAAGGTGAACACCATCAAAGGTCCAGCCGTGCTCCAGCCGGTGGATGAAACGATCGGTGTTTCCACCAACGGCACCGCGCAATGGGGCCTCGCGGCGATGCAAGTCCTCGCGCTCGTTCCCGACGCGATTCCCGAGAAGAAGGCTTCTCGCTAAGGCGCAGCCCGTCATCTCCTGTACCGTCAACTAGGACCTTCGTTGTATAAAGCGAAGGTCCGTTTTGTTTGTCCGCATCCCCATGAAAATCCCCCGTCGATTGATTGTGTTGGCGTGTAGTCTGAGCGCCTTTTCCCTCGCAGCTGCCCAAACGCCGGCTGCTTCAGCCACCCTCACCGTTCGCGCCGATCAGCCCGGACCGGTTATCAACAAAAACATCTACGGCCATTTCGCCGAGCATCTCGGACGCTGCATTTATGAAGGCATCTGGGTGGGCGAAGATTCGCCGATCCCGAACACGCGCGGCATCCGCAACGACGTCGTGGCGGCGTTGAAGAATCTCAACATTCCCGTGCTGCGTTGGCCGGGCGGTTGTTTCGCGGATGAATATCATTGGAAGGACGGCATCGGTCCGCGCGAGCAACGTCCCAAGGTTTACAACAGTCACTGGGGTGGCGTTGTTGAAAACAATCACTTCGGCACGCACGAGTTTCTCGATTTATGCGAACAGCTCGGCACCGAGCCCTACCTCGCGATCAATGTCGGTAGCGGCTCCGTGCAAGAGATGATGCAATGGATCGAGTACGTGACGTCCGACGGCCCCACACCGATGGCTGATCTGCGTCGCGCCAACGGCCGCGACAAACCGTGGAAGGTGAAATACCTCGGCATCGGCAACGAGAGCTGGGGTTGCGGCGGCAGCATGCGCGCCGAATTCTACGCGGACCTTTATCGTCAGTATCAGGAGTTCGCCAAAAATTATGGCGACAATCGCGTGTTCAAAATCGCCGGCGGCGCCAACTCCGACGACTACCACTGGACCGAGACGCTCATGAAGTTTGCGAAGGATCGCATGCACGGTCTCTCGCTTCACTACTACACGCTCCCGACCGGCAACTGGCGTGGCAGCAAGGGCAAGTCGACCGGCTTCGATGAAGCTCAGTGGATCACCACGTTCCGCCGCACGCTCCACATGGACACGCTCGTCACGAAGCACTCCGAGATCATGGACAAGTACGATCCGGAGAAGAAGGTCGGCCTTGTCGTGGACGAGTGGGGCACCTGGTACGATGTCGAGCCCGGCACCAATCCCGGCTTCCTCTATCAACAAAACACGCTGCGCGACGCGCTCGTGGCCGCACTGAACTTTCACATCTTCCACAAACACGCCGATCGCGTGTACATGGCCAACATCGCGCAGACGGTGAACGTGCTTCAGGCGATGATCCTCACCGATAAGGAAAAGATGATCCTCACGCCGACGTACCACGTCTTCGAGATGTACAAAGTGCATCAAGGCGGCACCTACCTGCCGATCGAGCTGAAGACGCCCGACTACGCACTCGGCGAAGAGAAGATTCCCGCGGTGAGCGCCACCGCTTCGCGCGACGCCGACAAGCGCATCCATCTCTCGCTCGCGAACACCAATCCGCGCGAAGCCATCGCGCTGAGCACGAAGCTCGAAGGCGTTTCCGCCAAGAAAGTTTCGGGACGCATCCTCACCGCGCCCGCGATCGACAGCCACAACACGTTCGACGCGCCGACGGTTGTCGCGCCGCAAACCTTCACGGGTGCGACGCTGAAAGACGGCATGCTCTCGCTGACGCTGCCGGCGAAGTCCGTCGTCGTGCTGACGATCGAGTAACCCGGACAACATTCGTCAACAGCTTCACGCGCGCGGCTGGTTCCGCGCGCATTTTTTTTTTTGCTGCGCAAACCGCGATCTTCGCGCCCCGGATCGATTGTGCTGGTTACAGGCTTTCCGTGGCAGAGTTTTGGCTTACGGTTCGCTCATGCCGTCTCTCTCGCCCGAACGTTTTGCCGCCGCGCTCGACTCCACGAATCTTCGTTTGGATGCCACGGCCGCGGACATTGAAGCGCTTTGCCAAGAAGCCGTCGCCAACCGCTTTGCCTGCGTGATGATTTATCCCGGCTCCGTGCGCCTCGCCGCGCAAGTGCTCGCAGGCAGCCGGATGAATATCGGCACAGTGATCGGCTTTCCGAGCGGTCGTTTTAGCGTTGCCGCCAAAGTTGCCGAGATCGCGCAAATGGCGCTCGCGGGCGCGCATGAAGTGGACGTGGTGATGAACTACGCCGCGCTGCGTGATGGCGCCGAAACGGAAGTCGCGACGGAGTTGCGCGATGTCGTCACGCGCGCGCACGAATGCGGACTGCGCGTGAAAATCATCACGGAAAACTGCTACCTCACGGAAGCGCAGCGCCTCACCGCATTGCGACTTTGCGAAGACGCCGGTGCGGATTTTATCAAAACATCCACGGGCTTCGGCAGCTCGGGTGCGAAGCTCGACGATATCCGTCTCTGGGCGAAAAATCGTCGCGGCGACATCCGGCTCAAAGCGGCCGGTGGGGTGAAAACGTTGGCGGACGCGCTCGCGCTGCTCGACGCCGGCGCGGAACGCATAGGCACCTCGAACGCGGCGGCTCTGCTCGCAGAATTGCGTGGAGAAAAAGCGTCAGGACCGGTTGCCGGCTATTAAACGTAATGCGAGGGCTGGGGTTTTGTTTCGCTGCAATTGTGCTCGCGTGGACGAGTGTGGGATGCTCGCGCGCGCCCGACGCGGCGGCGTTGAAACCTAGCGGTTTCATCAGTGCCAAAGACATCGATGAGGCGAGCGGTCTCGCGCACTCGCGGCGCAGTGAGGATATGCTTTGGACGCATAACGACAGCGGCAATCAACCGCTGCTTTACGCGGTCGGCACGGATGGACGCTTGCGCGGAAAAGTGCGCATCAAAGGCGTGAAGAATGTCGATTGGGAAGACATGGCGGCGTTTTCGATGGATGGTCAGGCGTGGTTGTTGATCGCCGATGTCGGCGACAATGGCGGACGCCGTCGCGACTGCGTGCTGCATATCATCGCCGAGCCCGATGCCGCCGCACTTTCGCCCGATCGGGAGCTCGTGGTCGACGTGGCGTGGAGCATCCCGTTCAAGTATCCTGATCAGCCGCACGATTGCGAATCGGTGGCGGTCGATGTGCGCGAGCGCCGCGTGTATTTGCTCGGGAAGCGTTCGCATCCGAATCCGCTTTGGACGCTCCCGCTGATGCCTGATTTTTCCGGTCAACAAGTGATCGCACAGGAGGTGGGGAGAGTCGGCCGCATCCCGCAACCGAACTCCGAACAACGCGCCGTGCCCGTCTCGACCGGACGCTGGCGAGGACAACCGACATCGATGGATATTTCCGCGGACGGATTATGCGCGGCGGTGTTGTCGTATGGCGAAACGATGTTGTTTCCGCGACGTCCCGGCGAAACGTGGGCGACGGCGCTCGCGCGGGATCCGGTGTTGCTTCCGCCGCATGGATTGGAGCAAGCGGAGGCGGTGTGTTTTTCGCCCGATGGGCGCGCGCTTTTTGTCGTGGAAGAAAAACGAAACAGCGCTGTGCTGCGCTACGAGATCAACCCCGAGCTCTTCCAACCATGAATGTTATCCCGACCTCGCTGACGGCGTTCACGTTTCGTGCGTGCCGTTTGGTTTTGCTGGCTCTCGCGATGCTGACATCGACGGCGAAGGCCGGCGATATCGAAGACGTGCGCGCGGCGGATGTGCGCCGCATTTCAGCGTTGATCAATGGCGACGCAAAAACGCTGGAAGCGGTGTTGGCCGATGATCTCAGTTATGGGCACTCCGATGGACGCGTGCAGACGAAGCGTGAGTTGCTGGCGGCCCTCGCGGCGGGAACGGTGACTTATCGTTCGTACGATGGCCCGGTGCCGACGGCGCGCATTCACGAAAACACCGCGTGGCTTTCCGGGGTGGCGGAGCTCGAAGCGGTGGCCAGCGGCGTCACCGTGAAGCTGCGGCTGCGTTACCTCGCGGTTTATACAAAGCAAGGTGCCGACTGGCGGTTGCGCGCGTATCAATCGACACGTGCGGAACCGTAGATCGGATTTTTAACACGAAGAGTTGCTCAGTCGTTCGTTCCACGACCGTGGCGCGCTTCGTACTCTTTTTCCCAGCGGTACGTGTTCACGCGCAGCAGTGCGTAGAGCGGGCAGAACGAGCATGCGCCCGTGATGATGGGAATCAGCCCGAGGAGTCCCCACCAGCCCAGGCCCTTCATGGAGCAAAACAGAATCGCGCAGCCCAAGATGAACCGCACGCCTGCATCGTAGGAGCCAACATTAGCTTTCATGGTCTTGTATGGGTTCGGGTATAAATGTACGCCCGCGACGCGATTGCGGCTCCGCATAATTTGGCATGAGCTGACCGCTTCGTGCCTCGCGATTCCCGCTCGCTTCCCGTCGTCTCACCGCTTTCGTAACTGCCACGCATGAATCCTTCGCAGTCGTCTCCCGTTGTTCTTCAGCCTTCTTCGCCGTGCCCTTGCGGAAGCGGCCAGACGTTCGCCGCGTGCTGCGGTCCGGTGATCGAAAATCCCGCGAGTGCGCAGACGGCTGAGCAAGTGATGCGCTCGCGCTTCACCGGGCATGTGATTCGCGATTACGTGCATTTGCATCGCACGTATTTGCCGACGGCGAAGAAACCGTTCGTGCCCGAGGAAGAGACTGGCGAACCGATGGAGTGGACTCGGCTCGTCGTCCACTCGCATGAGCCGGAGGTGAAACCGGGCGTGTCCTACGTCGATTTCAGCGCGTATTTCCGTGCCGGCGATACCGAGCAGGCGATGCACGAAAAGTCGGAGTTTCTAAAGGTGGACGGCGCGTGGTATTTTAATCGCCCGATTCGTCAGGGTCCACCGCCGGTCAGAACGGCCGTGAAGGTCGGCCGCAACGATCCGTGCCCGTGCGGCAGCGGCAAAAAATACAAGCAGTGCTGCCTGGGTAAGTGATCGGCGACGCGGAGCCGCTCAGTCTTCCAAGACGAGCGCAGCCCGCGGCAGCGGACCATTTTTCACCATAAAATCGGCCGCCGCGTCCGGAGCGCGGGCGGCCCATTGGCGCAGCGCGGTGATCAACGCGAACTCCCGCTCCTCGGTCGGCTCAAAATCGACGGCGGCGTGTGCCAGGCCGGCGGGATCGCCGCGCGCCCAGCCGGAAACCATCGCGCGGAAGGCCGTCCTGCGACGCGAGGATTGTAGTGAGGAAATGAATACACGCGCATCCTCCGGCGCGTGCTCTCCCCAATGATGGAAAGCGGCGACGGCCCAGAGCGGGTCGTTTTCTTCGGCGGTATTCAGGGCAAATTCCGCGGCGCGCTGATGTTCGCCGATGCGACCCAATGCGGCGATCAGACACGAGCCGATATGAGGACGCCGTTCGGGGAAGCGGGCCGAGAACTCGTTGGCGAGAGCGATCGCGAGATCGGTTTGATAGACGGCGCCGTGGAAGAAAACGGCGAAAGCAGGATCCACGGGAATGTCGTGAAAATGATCGGCCAACCACTCGGCCGCGCCGCGCGCGTCGTGTGCGGCCCAGTGCTCGAGTATCTCGAGCATGTGCTCCGCGCGCCGAGGCGTGTCGGGCTCAAGTAAATGTTGGCCCAGCGTCGCTCGAAAATCGGGGATCGACGCGAGATGGCCTGCGGATGGAACCAGCGGGACGGCGAGTTGTAGTGGATTATTGGATACGTTACTCGCGCGGGCGAGGTCATCGGATTCGCCGGCGGATTGGAGGGGGAGGGATTTTGCGACGGGCTTCGTTTTCGACGCGAACCAGAGTCCCGCGACGGCAATCGCGGCGATGAGCAAAGCTGTGATCAAGAGACGACGCGTGCGCATGACAGAGGGAGCCGCCCGCAGAGTGTGCGGGCGGCGTTGATGGTTATTGATAAACGACTTCGAGCACGGGCCGATTGGCGACGCTCGAGTCATTACCCGAGTACCAGCCGATGTAGTCGTTACCGCCGTCGTCGTTGTCGTCGGTGGCGAAGTACACACGGAACTGCGTCTTGCCAGTCTTGTTGATGAAGCCGCGTCCGGTCGCGTTGAGCGTGCCGGAAGAAACCGCGCCATTGGATGCCGCGGCGCTCAAGCTGGCGACTTGCGTGGCGTCGGCGGCGGCTTGGAAGTCGCCGGTTTGCAGCGCGACGGAGTTGCTAAAGCCGGAGCCGCCTTTGATGTCCACGAAGCAGGTGCCGTGTGTGGTGAACGGGCTAGTGCCGGAGACGGAGCCGCGCGTGAGGCGCAGCGTCGCAGAGACGATTGTCGCGCCATCGGGAATCGATGACGTATCGAATGATAGGATCGTTTTGATCTGACGATCGCTGCTATCGTCGCCGGCCCGCAACGCGGACGAACTCGACGCGTTGGTGTCCACCGATCCGCCGGTGTTGGACGATTCGCTCGATTCCACGATGCGTCCGTCTTCGCTTCCGATCGAAACAAATGTCACGGTCGTGCCCGATCCGCCGCCACCGCCACCGGACGTTGTCGCGCTGGCGGTGTTGGAGTTGGCGGAGCTGCCTGCGCTGTTGTTGGAGCGCGCGCGGAAGTAGTAGGTCGTTGATGCGGACAAGCCCGTTGCTTGGAACGACGTGGTGTTGGATCCGACATAGCTCGTCACGAGACCGGAGCTGAACGACGAGTTGGTGGCGCGATCAATGGTGAAACCCGTTTCGTTGTTCGCGTTATCAGACCAGGTGAGATTGATCTGGCTGCTCGAAACACTCGTCGCCGCCAAGTTGCTCGGCGCCGCGGGCGGTTGCGTGCCGCCTCCGCCCGTACCGCCTGAACCCGCGCCGGCCATCACCGCCGATTTCACGTTGGCGACGGGATCGGGCGAATACGCGTATGGAGGCGTGAAGACGTTGTCGCTGAATTCCACGACATTGGTGCAGTTCACGTACTGATTGTTGCGCGAACGGATGAGTCCGGCGGGCGAGTACTTCTCCTGTGGAGAGTTGATGTTCTCGAAAGAGTTATACTCGGTGAGCACTTCGGACTGGATGCTCGCGCGGATGCAATAGTTGTTACCGGGCGCGTTGAAGTAGTTGTTGTAACTGTGAACGCGACCGAAGCGCACGCGTGGCATGCGCTCAACGGTGCCCGTGCTCCACCAATTGTGGTGGAAGGTGATGCGCAGCTTGCCGGCGTCCTGCGAAGCATTGCTGTCGCTGTGGCCGATGAGGTTGGCGAAGTTGTGTCCACTGTTGAACGTGTACGAGAACTTGCACCACGACACCGTGATGTAGTCGGAGCCGCGTTTGATATCGAGACTGCCATCGCCGCAATCGACGAACGAACAATGATCGATCCAGACGCGCGTGCAGCCCTCGAGGCTCAAGCCATCACCGTCCCCGACCACGTTGGGATTGGTGAAGTTGAGGCGTTGAATGATGACGTTGTTTACGCTCACGCCTTTCAGGTTGCCGATGAAGCCGGAGTTCGTGCCGACACCCTGAATGGTTTTGTTCGAGCCGAAGCGCGCGTTCGAATTTCCGAGGTTGATCGTGCCGGAAACATTCACAATACGCGGCACGTCATCGGCGATCGCGGCGGTTAATTCGGCGAGCGAGATGACCGTGATCGTCGAGCCGCCGGCCCCGCCGGTGACCGAGCCTCCATAGAAAGCCCAACCGCCTTGCGCGGTGACGATGGAGTTGAAAGTCAGCGCGCAAACAGTCGCGACGATGGCCATGAGGGAGCGAGCAAAGCGGCGGCATGAAAGCCCCGCCGTGAATGAGGAGGATAGTAGGTTCATGGGGTAGTGTGGGGTAAGCGATCACACGTGTCCGGACGGGCGATGTGTTGATCGCGAGGTTGCTTCCGTGGAGCGGAAGCGGTTGGGGTAAACATCGCGACCGCGTGCGGTTGCCACGCGAGCGACGGTGACGTGGGGCCTGCCGGCTTCACGAAAGGGGTGGCGAATGCAAATGGGGCGAACGAGGCGAGGGGTAGGACGTGTGCCGCGAGAGCGCGCGAAACGACACGTGCCCGCCGGTTTGGCTCTCCGATTTTCGCGAAGCAAGCGCGGCGATGTGCCGCGGCGCGCATGGGCAAAAATTACATATTTCCTAATATCGCCCGCGGCCGCTTGCGGGTCGTCCGGAGGGTTTCACGCGAATCCGCCGTCCGCGCATTTCGGCGGATAATTGTATCGAAAAAATGAATACGCCGGTCGGTCGCGTCGCGAGAAAAGGTCGCGGCGCGGTGTATTCGACTTATGAATACGAAAAAATGTCGCGCTTGTTTCGGTCAAAATCGCCGGTTTTCAGAGGGAAAATCGCCCTGCCCTTGTTGCTGGCTGTTTGCGTGTGAGCAGGCCTGACGCGAGGAAAGCACGTATAGTTTTATCGCGTGCCGGAAGGTTCCTTTTGAGCGGAAAATACCATCGTTTTTACGAGGGAAGATGCCCCGGCGCGCAAAAAAAAGTGAAAGACTTTTCACGGCCAGTCTTTCCATTGCAGGACGCCCCGGAATCGGTCGCAAATGAATGCAGAACGCCGGCGCAGGCCGACGTGGAACAATTCGAAAAATTTCTGCCGTGATAGCTCTTCAGTCCTCGATCGATCAAACGACTCTCGTCCCATTCCGCACCGTCAATCGAGTGCAGCGGTGGACGGCTCCCAGCCAACCTGCCTGGCAGGATGCGGCCATCGATCTTCCCGACACCGACGAAGTGCATTCTGCTGAGCGCAAACTGCGCATGCTGCAGCGTTCCGGCTTGTTTGGTGGCGACACCAAAGGCGCGATCATCGAACGTGCATGTTCAGCGCAGGATCTGCGCACGGCTTATCGGTTGGTCCACGACGTTTATGTCTCCACCGGATTCATCCATCCGGATCCGGCGGGCATTCGTCTGCGTCTTTTTGAAACCTCGCCCGACACCGCGACGTTTGTTGCCAAAATTGATGGCCGGGTGGTGGGCGTGTTGAGCGTGGTGGCGGATTCGCCGGATTTCGGTTTGCCGTCCGACACTGCGTTTCGCGCGGAGCTCGATCGTCTGCGTAGCGAAGGTCTGCGGATGTGCGAACTCACGAATCAAGTGGTCGCACCCGAATATCGCAAAAGCGCGATCGCGACCGAACTCATGCGTTGCGCGATCGCGCACGGCGTGAAGGCAGGTTTCCATCAAGCGGTGGCCGCAGTGAGTCCGAGTCACGATGGCTTTTATCAACTGCTCGGTTTCCACAATATCGGTTCGGTTCGCAGCTACTCGGAGGAGATCTACGATCCGGTGGTCGCGATGGCGATGGACCTGAATATGTTTCGTCGGCCCGTCTGCCGGGGCACCGCTACGGAGCGCTTCGTGTTTCGTTTCGCCGTGACCGAAAATCCGTATCTCGACAAAGTCGGCGAATGGAATCGTCGCTCGCACGATTGCTTCCTGAGCGTGGACAACCTGATCCGCTTGTTCGTGCGCGAGAAAAATTTTCTCGATACGTGCACGCTCCCTGAGTTGCAGGCGATTCAGTTCCGCTGGGGCCGCAAGCTCTTCTCTGCGGTTATCGTGCACAGCAGCAGCAGTCGCGCGTCGTTCGAATACGGCCTCATCCTTTCGGCGACGATCGTCACCCGCTCCGCGCCCGCGCGAGGCACACGCGTCATTTCTCCAGGTAGGGGAACTTTCGTTCGTAATCTAACGCCATGCCGTTCCCGAAGCTTCCATAAGGCTCGCAGGAAACTTGTGGAACCGTCCCGGCGTACAGCGCGATTGCATCGCTGAACCGTCGTTCGATGTCGGCCGTGGCGGCGATACCGGGTGCGAGTTGAATGCGCACCCGCGCCGTGATGCCGTCCGAACGCAGACGAAAATTGGCCGTGGTGAGCGCGGCGAGCGAAGGATCGTGATAGATGCCTTCCTTCACCGCTTCAGGAAACACCGCGACGCCGCTCGCGAGCACATGATCGCCGCGTCCGTGAATCATGACGACAGGGACGTTGGCGAGATCGGACCAAGAAATGCCGCGAAGCGCGGGCGATGCTTGAAGTTCGGGCGTGAGCGGAAGAAAGCTGCCGCGGTCGCCGGGCGCGTAGCGAATGAGCGGAACG
Source organism: uncultured Opitutaceae bacterium (assembly GCA_937958045.1). GTDB lineage: Bacteria > Verrucomicrobiota > Verrucomicrobiia > Opitutales > Opitutaceae > Nibricoccus. Next base: position 22,934 of record CALFXL010000042.1, read on the forward strand.
CGTGTGCGCGGATCGAGCGTGGTGAGCAGCAAGCGCCCTGCGGAATCGAATTCGACGTAGATGCGCCGCGGATCGTAGGTGAAAATCGAGGGCACCCAATTCTCGGGACCGAGCCAGCGATGACGGAGTTCGGCGTCTCTGTGGAGCGCGCGGCGGAGAGCGACCAAGGCGCCCTTGGGTGGAATTTCCGCGAAAAGATTTAACCCGACTTCCGCGATGCCCATCGACGATACCACCATGCCGCTGTGCGGCGTTCGTGTATCAATTCCGAGGATACCTTCGAGATAGATGCGCGCGTTTTCCGCGAGGATTTCTTCGCCGACGATCACCTGCACGGTGAGTCGCGGCCACTCGATGCCTTGGCGTCGTCCCAGCTCGAGCGTGAGCTTTATAAACGCCGCATCACCGATGAGGATGATCTGCGCGAAGTGATGCGCGAATTCGTGAATGAGACCGATGACCATGTCCGGTCGCACACTCGTCTCGGCCAGCGTGCAGCTGCGCGTCGGCACTTTCACGCCCATGGGCAGACAGTTGATCAGCAACGTGCGTCGTGAGCGCACCGAAAACAAATGATCCAGCAAATCGTCGAGCGCATCGGCGGCGTGCGCCATGTCCTCCGCGGCAGTTAGCCCGAAGGCAAAAATACCTGAGTGGCCCGAACTGGTCAGCACCGAGCCGAGGTGTCCGAGTCGGCCATCGAGACAAAGTTGGCTGATGTCGAAGCGTTGAAACGTAGAGGCCTTGTCGAGGGTCGGCAGCTGCTCAAAATCCTCCAAGGTTCTTATCTGGCTGGGGACGACGTTCGCTTCTGAAAGGAGGGTGCGATAGGCAGGGACACGCGGAGCCGCTCGATGAAATGCCTCCAAAACCAGCTTTTCCAGATTGAGCTCCATGGCTAAGCGCGGCGCGTCCGCGATCGGGTGTATCCAAAAAATGGAGACGGCGCGCGGTGTGGTCTGCGCCGTCCGAACAGAAAAAACGCGGAACTCCGAAAAGCTCCGCGTTTGCGAGTCACTTCACTGGCTCTGGCTTACTCACCGGCCGACTTGTTGCGCTGCCGGCGGCGGTAAAGCATGGCACCCGCGAGTACCGTGGCCCCGATGAGGCCATAGGTCGAGGGCTCGGGAATGGGGCTGGCGTAGATGCCGGTGACCGGGTCGTTACTACGTACGAGCCAATCGGAAACTCCGGCGCCAGGGGCAAACACCGTCGTGGTGAACTGCGCGAAGAGGTCCGCGGTCTGGCCGGGAATGAATGGCGAGGTGAATGCATCCGTGTCGAAAAGTGCGGCATCGGTGCCGCCGATCACGTCGAGATACACCTGACCCGTACCGCCCGAGGAAGCGTTGAAGATCGAGGAGAACTCCGTGTCCAAGCCACCCAGAACGCCGTCATCGTGGAGGAATCCGGCTTTCGACACCGTTCTCAGGATGTTCCAACCGTCGGTGACGGTGGCGTATTGGTCGAGAGCGGAGCGTCCTGCGCTGCCTTGAAGAGGATCGTACTGGGTGAAGGCCGGATCGCTCATGTCTTGGAGGTAGATGTCCACATGGAGGCCCACGCCGTTGATTTCTTGGAAACCGTCAGCGAGCTGATTCACGTAGAAGTCTTGTTCTCCGTAAAATACGACCGTGAGTTGCTGGTTTTTGCCGGCTTCCGACCACACGACTGATCCTGCGAGATCGGTGATGGTCAGGATGCGGGCGATGCCCCACGTGTCTTCTTCACCGATCGCTCCGGTGGATCCGGCAGTCTGGATTCCATTCAGCGTGGTGATGCCGTCCGCCACCGAAGTGGCGCTGCCGCCCGCTCCGTAACCGGCGGCGGTGCCCGGGGCGCCGAGGTTGGGATAGAGCGATCCCATGTCGAAATTCTGCAAGTTGATGCGGAACTGCCCGGTGAATGCTTCACCGATCGCGTGACCGCTGACGGTATCTTCATAGCTCAAAACGAGCTGGGCATGACCTGTCGAAGATAAGCCCCCCAAAGCCAGGAGTGTTCCCAAGAATGCTCCCGCGTATTTTTTTATGCCGTAGTTTTTCATGATTATTAGTCCTGACGACGAAGCTGGAGGATTTTTCGTGTCATTGCCGGTGGCTTGTCGCCCGATGCGAGCAGGCCGTGGGCAGGATCGAATTGGTTGAGGTGAGAGAGAACTCCGCGGATGCGAAATCCTCGGCGGCGTAAGTTATACCTCGTCAGGGACGCTCCGTCTTCCGGATGAGCATCCGATCAAAAACTAGTGGTTTTGCCTAACGGCGTACGAGGGTAAGCCGGGGGTGAAAACGACCGGGCTGGGGGTCGCACAAATTTTTGTGCAATCCATAGTTCCGCAAGTGCTGGAATCGCGTTGCCACCGCGTGCAAAACGAGCGCGCCCAGCCGAATCAGCGACCGTATTTCCGCAGCGTGTGGGTGCGTGCGGCGGCATCGAGCCGCGCGCGCTCTTCGGGCGTGAGGCTCGCCATGCCGGAGCGCGCGATCTTGTCGAGCAGGGCGTCCATTTCAGCCGTCGTCTGATCGGCGCGTGCACTTGGGCTGGATGCACGTGCGGCATCGCGCGAGGACGGTTCGGGATCGGGCAACACACGCAAGCGCGGGCGGCCTCGGCTCAGGCGAAATGACGGCAGCGAAAAACGTCCTTGTTGATAGCGGACGAAAGCGAACGCGAAGCCGGTGGACGACAGCAGGCCGATGAGTTCAAAGGGCGAGCTGTTGAGCGCCATCAAGGCGTAGAGCGCAACGAGGACGATCGCGACCCACTTCGCCAGCAGGTTAAATAGAAGAACCGCATTGGGATAAAGCGTGGCAAATGCCACGAAGAGCGCGAATCCGCCGATCTGCCCGGTGAAACGCGTGTGTATCCAGAATCCCATTACAGTATGGATCAATGGCTTGACCAGATAGAGTCCGAGATAGAGCCCGAGGAATTTCCGGCGCCCGAAGAATTTTTCCAGTTCACGGCCGAACCACGCGATCATGAGCATATCGATCACGAACCACAGGCTCGGTTGATTGATGAGGCCGTAGGTAAAGATGCGCCACACTTCGCCTCGCAGCACGGCCGGGCTGTCGAAGGCGCCCGCAGACGCGATGTGCCCGAAACCGGCGAGATTCGCGATGACGGTGGCGAGCAGCGACGCCACGAATACAATGATGACGAAATAGGCCGCGTACACAGGCTGGCCGCGAAACCAGAGCAGCGGTTGATGTTCTTCGTGCGTGTCGTATCCGTTCATGCTGATGACGAAAGGCTGCCGCAGGCCAACGCATCGCGCAAGTGACCAAAGCGGGTTTACGTGCGCGGGGGTCACATGAGCGTCAAGCTGCGTTATGTTTGCGAAATCGGACGCACGTGTCGGGCTGCTTGACTGAGCCGCACCCCATCGCACGCTAAACCCCATTCGCCCGTTTTTGCGGGCAACGCCCCAGTTCAGTCCCCAGCGCTTTCATGTCTGAAATCACCCAGGTTCTCCATGCCATCGGCCGCGGAGAAGAGCGGGCCTCCGAAGAGCTGTTGCCTCTTGTGTACAACGAGCTGCGGCGTCACGCGAGCGCGCGCATGGCGCACGAAGCGGCGGGGCAGACGTTGCAACCGACGGCATTGGTGCACGAAGCCTGGCTGCGCATCTTCGACGGCGGCGAGCAACGCTGGCAAAATCGCGCGCATTTCTTCGGCGCCGCTGCGGAAGCGATGCGCCGCATCTTGATTGAAAACGCGCGCAAAAAATCACGCCTGAAGCGCGGCGGAAATCAGCGACTGCTCGATGTGGATCAGCTCGAAATCGCGGCGACTACGCCGGAGGAGAAAGTGCTGTTGATCGACGATGCGCTCGAACGTTTCCAGCTGCAGGATCCGGAGAAAGCGCGCGTGGTTGTGCTCAAATTTTTCGGGGGGCTCACCAATCAACAAGTCGCTGAGGCACTTCAGGTAACTGAGCGCACGGTCGAGCGGCACTGGGCCTACGCCAAAGCGTGGTTGTTCCAAGCGATCCGCGGACCCCACGCGTGAGCGTTTTGAAGCGCGAACCATGAGCAGTCCGGTCCTTCCCAGCGAAGAAGATATCTTCGACACGGCGCGCAGCATCGAGACGCCGGCCGAGCGCATGGCTTATCTCGAACGCGCGTGCGCGGGACGTCCGGAGATGCGAGCGCGCGTGGAGCGTTTGCTCGCGGCGGGATCGGAGGCGGATGCGTTTTTTGAAGAAGGCAGTGCGGTGATCCGTGCGAAGTTGCCTGGCGAAGAGGCGATCGGCACGCGCATCGGTCGCTACAAACTCGTGCAGAAAATCGGCGAAGGCGGCTGCGGCGTGGTTTACATGGCCGAGCAGGAACAGCCGGTGCGTCGTTTGGTCGCGCTCAAGATCATCAAGCTCGGCATGGAAACCAAAAGCGTGATCGCGCGCTTTGAAGCCGAGCGACAAGCGCTCGCGATGATGGATCATCCCAACATCGCCCGCGTGTTCGATGCGGGCGCGACGGATCGCGGGCCGCCGTATTTTGTGATGGAGCTCGTGCGCGGCGAGAAGATCACCGATTTCTGCGAACGCCATCGGCTTACGATCGCGCAGCGTTTGGATTTATTTATCCAGATCTGCCACGCGATTCAGCACGCGCATCAAAAGGGCATCATCCACGGCGACATCAAACCGTCGAATATCCTCGTCGAACAACACGACGGCGAAGCGGTGCCCAAGGTCATCGATTTCGGCATCTCGAAGGCCACCGAGGCGCGTCTCACCGACAAGTTGTTTACCACCTACGCGCAGTTGATCGGCACTCCGGCTTACATGAGTCCGGAGCAGGCGCAGATGGGCGGCGTGGATATCGATACGCGCAGCGACATCTACAGTTTGGGCGTGTTGTTGTACGAACTGCTTACGAGCCGCACGCCGTTTGATCCTCAAGAACTCGCGGCCGGCGGTCTCGACGAGATGCGCAAGATGCTGCGCGAACGCGAACCCGCACGTCCGTCAGCGCGGCTCAATGCGCTGCCGTTGAACGAACTCGTGAAAGTGGCCGCGGGGCGGCAGACCGATGCGGCGCGTCTCATTTCCTCGCTGCGGGGCGACATCGATTGGATCGCGCTGAAGGCGTTGGAGAAAGATCGCGCGCGTCGCTACGAAACCGCCAACGGTCTCGCGATGGATGTCCACCGCCACTTGCACAACGAACCGGTGGTGGCGTGCCCGCCGAGCTGGGCGTATCGCCTGCAAAAACTCGTACGGCGCAATCGCGTGGTTTTCATCGCCGGCGCGTCGGTGGCGTTGGCGCTCGTGGTCGGCACGGGCGTGTCCACATGGTTGCTTTTGAAAGAACGCGAAGCGCATCAGCGCGCGCTCGCCGCCGAACAACAACAAGCGCGTCTGCGTCAGGAAGCGGAAACGCGCGAAAAGATCACCCAAGCGGCTTTGCTCGTGAGCCAGGAGCGTTTCGCCGAAGCGGACGCTTTGCTCGGAGAAATCCCGCTGGAGAAGCCGACGCTCGAAGGCGCGGCGGTGATTCGCTCCGTGGGCGAGTGGCACGCGTTGGAAGGCCGCTGGCGCGAAGCGGCGGACCGACTGCGCTTGTTGCTCAAAGTCGATCAACTCGAGGGCATCGACGTGATCACGCTCGATTATCTGCGCTGTGGTCCGGCTTTGTTGGAAGCGAAGGATTTTGAGGGCTTCCGCCGTTTTCGCGAAGATGCCGTCGCGCGGTTTTCGCAAGTGGTGTCTCCCTTCTCCGATCGCATCGTGAAGATTTGTCTGCTCGGCCCGACCGACGCCGCGGCGCTCACCGCGATCGCGCCGCTCGCCGAGGATACCACGCGCGCTTATGAGGCCGCCGTGCAGGCGGGTGATGTGTTTCAAGCGGCGTGGCGTGCGATGGCGCTCGCGCTATTGGAATATCGCAAAGGTCATCATACGGCGGCGATTCAATGGGCTCAGCGCAGTCTCGCCGCGTCGGACCAAAACGCATCGCGCGCGATGGCATCGGGCGCGATTCTCGCCATGGCGCGCACGAAGCTCAACGAGCACGCGCAAGCTCGCGCCGACCTGACGATGGTGAACGAACTTTGGGACAATCGCCTCAAGAGCGGATTCGATCACGGACGCGGCACGCCGGTGCAGGGGTTTTGGTTCGATTACGCCTTCGCGCGCATTCTTCAGCGCGAAGCGGAAACAGTCGTCGCAGGCAGGTGATTGGCGCGCGCCGGCTAGCGAATGGCCGCGCGCAGCTTAAGGAGTTTTTCGCCTGCGGCGTGAAGGGTCGCGGGCTTTTTCGCGAAGTTGAGACGTACGTATCGATTTTCCGGATACGGGAAGAAACTCGATCCCGGCACCGGCGCGACGCCGATCTCGCGTGCCATCCAATGCGCGCATTCGATATCGCCGTCGAAGCCGAGTGGCGAAACATCGAGCATCACGAAATAAGCGCCTTCGGGGCGCGTGTAGCTGAGTCCAGTTTTGTCCAAATAGCTGCACAGGATGTCGCGCTGCGCGGCGTATTCGGCCGAAAGTTCTTCGTAATACGACACGGGAAAATTGAGCGCGGTGACGACGGCGTGTTGAAGCGGAGCGGCGGCGCCGACGGTGAGGAAATCGTGGACCTTGCGCGCTTGCGCGATGATCGATGCGGGTGCGTGGATGTAGCCGAGCCGCCAGCCAGTGATGGAAAATGTTTTCGAAAGCGAAGAGCACGACAGCGTGCGCGCAGCCATGCCTGGCAAGGTGGCGAAATGGACGTGTTTTCGTCCGTCGAAAACGATGTGTTCGTACACTTCGTCGGTGATCACGAAGGTATCGAACTCCTCGGCGAGTGCGGCGATCTGAAGCAGTTCTTCGCGTGTGAAAACGCGACCGCAGGGATTGGAGGGATTGCAGAGGATGAAGGCCTTCAGTCCGCCAGCGAAGGCGGCGCGCAACTCGGCTGGATCGAAATGGTAATGCGGCGGATGCAGTGGCACATGAACCGGCGTTGCGCCTGTGAGGATCGCGTCGGCGTTGTAGTTTTCATAAAACGGCGAGAAGAGCCCGACGCGATCGCCCGGATCGCAGACGGTCATCATCGCCACCATCATCGCTTCGGTGGCGCCGCAAGTGACGACGAGCTCGCGCTGCGGATCGACGGCGAGACCGGTGAAGCGTTTGAGTTTCGCGGCGAGAGCGTCGCGCAATTCCGGCGATCCCCAGGTAATCGCGTATTGATGACGGCCGGCGTCCATCGCGTCTTTCGCCGCTTGCACGAGCGGTGCCGGCGGATCGCAATCGGGAAAACCTTGGGACAAATTGATCGCGCCGTGTTGTTGCGCGACACGCGTCATCTCTCGGATGAACGATTCGGTGAAAACGGCCGTGCGACGAGAAGTGGAGGGCATGCGGAAAAGGAGACGTTTGGCGAAACGCGTTCACCCGCGGAGATGGCACGCGGGACGACGTGATCAAGCTCTTCGCGTGAACTACGGCCGATCGGTTCGCGGGAAAACTTATTTGCGAGGAAGCCCGGCCAATCGCGCGAGTTCCGCCTCGCCGAGCGGGGCATGTTTCACGCGAAGGCTTTCGGCGAATTCACGAGCGAAGTCGCGATTGTAGCGGCGATTGATGGCTGCGACGGCGATCATCGCTAGCAACGCACCAAGCGATGCGAGCGCCATGTCTTTATGCGCGTCCCAGACATCGCCTTGGGTTCCGAGATAAGCCTGACCGAGATCGCCGCCGAAGAACTCGGCGGCTACCCATTCGAAAAGTTCGAAGAGCATCGACGTGCTCATCGCGAGATCGAACGGCAGAAAATAACTCCAGAAACCGCGGGCGTCGGCCACGCGCACAAACAGTTCGCGAATCGGGTAGGCGAGCAGGAAGCCGTAGAGAAAATGCACGAGACGATCGAAGTGGTTGCGCTCGAAACCGAGGATCTCGTTGAGCGAGCGGCCGAAAAGCGCACGTGTCCAGTCGTTGTAGGGGA
>CALFXL010000043.1 GCA_937958045.1 uncultured Opitutaceae bacterium
AGCGTGGCCCTTCGACGATTCCCTGCAAGCCACAGCTCGGATTTAACAACTGAGAGTAGTCTTTATCTCAGCGTATCCAGTATTTAGATACAGCTCTGATACCAAAACGATCGTGTCATCGTCAGCCGCGTTTAGGCGGGCAGCTTTTGCCGTCGAACCACGTGCCTTCGACGTAGGTCGTAGTCGGGATTTCCGGAACGCCGAATTTATTGTGCTGCAGTTGTCCGGCGAGGATCTCCACCGCGAGTGCGCCGACTTGTCTGTGATTCTGCCGCACGCCCGCGGTCGCGCCGGTGTCGTCTTCGAGGAAGATATCCACAAACGCCACGTCGCGCGGCACGCGCAGTCCCATCTGCGCGAGATGCGGCAGCACAAACTCGCCTTTGCTGATGATCACTTCGGGGCGATGTTTCTCGTACCATTCCTGAAACGTCTGCTTCGACGGCAACAGGTAGGGAGGCAGCCGGTCTTTCACGGCGAGCTTTCGCTGCTCCCACAAAAACCCCGCCTGCCAGAGATGATCGACCGTGATGTCCCAGCCTTCATCCATCACAAAACCGATGCGGCGATAGCCGGCGGCCTGCACTTTCTGCATCGCGAGCCGGATGATCTGCAGCTGGTTGTTCGTGACGTTGGGCAGCTCGGGTTGATGCGGAAAATAATCGATCTTCACCGCGCTGAATCGCTCCCAGTCGAAATGCAATGCCACGTCGATCTCGCGCACGTGCGACGCGATGATGAGCCCGTTGATACCGCGCGAATACAAAATGCGGCTCAATCGTCCGTGCGTGAGACCAGGCTCGCGCATCCAAAAATGTTCGAGGTGGTAACCGAGTTCCTCCGCCTTCGCCAACGCGCCCGCGTAGAAGTCCGGATGCGCGGTGACCTTCTTCCAGCCGAGGCGGCTATTCCAGTTCGTCACATACGCAAGCGTCGGCGGATTGCGCCGCGTCATGATACGTCCGCGATAAGCGACCAACGCTTTCAACAGTGGATCGGGCGCGTAACCGAGCTTGTCCGCGAGCGCCTTGATCCGTGCGCGCGTTTCCTCCGGCAGCCGTGGATTGTTTCGCAGCGCGAGCGAAACCGTCGTCACATGCACACCCGCCTCCTTCGCAATATCCAACAACGTCACGCGCCGTTTGTTCATGTCGCACCGGATGCCCCGTGGCAGGCGCACGCACAAGTCTAAAGTTAGTATCCGCCGGTCCGTTGCCCGCATTCGGCACGCCCGTTTGCATGCCGGCTCCCCTCCCCCATGCCCTCTGCCCCGTCGTCTGGTTTTTCCGAAAGTTACCACACACAACATTCCCCGTTTGGGGCCTTCGCCAGCTTCACGCTCGGGCTCGTCGATTCGCCCGGTGGATTCGGCCACGCGCTCCGCGGTCCCGCCCGGCAGAATGTCTACATCGGGTTTCGTCCATCGCCCAAGGACGACTGGAATCTGCTGCCGTACTTCACGCCGCCGAAGTCGAACGAAACCGCTTTCGTCGGCGAAGCCGCGGTCGCACAACCGCCGAAAAACTACCGTCCGCTGCGGCCCGGCGATTATGTGCGCGAGCTCGGCTGGGCGAGCGACACGTGGCGCGCGGGAGACGATCGTTTCACGTTTTCGCTGCACACTCCGTTTTCGCGCGTGCCCGATCCGCGCAGACTTCGCGGCGAACGCGCGCGCCTCGCTCTCGCGCCGATGGTGTATGGAATAATTGAATACGACAACACCGACGGTCGCGGCGACGCCGAGTTGATCTTTGGTTTGGGTGAACCCGACCACGGGCTTCATCCGCTGGCCGACGAAGGTTCATCCCTCGCGGGCTTCGCGTGCGGACGCGAATTTGGTTACGCCACCCGCGCGGGACGCGACGTCGAGATGCGTCAGGGTTTCGACGTCTTCACGCCGAAGTTCCGCGATCATCGCGGGCTGCTCGTCATCGGTAGCGAAACCGCGCTCGTGTTCACGGTGCGCGCAGGACAGAAGAAGCGTTTTCCGCTCGTGCTCGGTTTCTACCAAGGCGGTCCGGTCACCACCGGCATCGAGGCGAGCTACGCGTACACACAGTATTTCTCCGATCTCGTCGACGTGCTCGAACACGGTCTCGCGAATCACGCGCGCCAGGTGAAAACCGCGCGCGAGCGCGACAACGAGCTCCGCAGCAGCAAGCTCAACGCCGACCAGCAATTCCTCCTCGCGCAAGCCACGCACAGCTACTTCGGCAACACGCAGCTTCTCTGGCAAAAGGGTCGGCCGCTCTGGGTCGTCAACGAAGGCGAGTATCGCATGATGAACACCTTCGATCTCACGGTGGATCATCTTTTCTTCGAGCTCGAGTGGTTCCCGTGGGTCGTGCGCGACACGCTCGATCTTTTCACGCGGCGTTACTCGTACCGCGATCGTCTGCGCGTCGGCGGTCGTCTCGTCGCCGGTGGCATTTCCTTCACGCACGACATGGGGGTGATGAATCATTTCACGCCGCCCGGACGCTCGAGCTACGAATGCGACGATGTCGAGGGTTGCTTCAGTCACATGACGATGGAGCAGCTTCTCAACTGGATCCTCACCGCCGTCACGTACGCGGAGAAAACCGGCGATCGTGCCTGGCTGCGCAAAAACAAATCGTGGCTGCTCGCCGGCGCGCAGAGTTTGCAACGTCGCGATCATCCCGATCCGAAAAAGCGCGACGGCATTCTCAAACACGATTCGTCGCGCTGCGGCACGCGCGGCTGGGAAATCACCACGTACGACAGTCTCGACGTCAGTCTCGGTCAGGCGCGCAACAATCTCTATCTCGCCGTCAAAACGCTCGGCGCGTGGGTGCTGCTTGAGAACGCCTTCAGTCGTCTCGGTTTGAAAAAAGAAGCCGCCGATGCGCACGCCACCGCCGATCGTCTCGCGCAGAGCATCACGCAAAAATTCGAGACCGACACCGGTTTCTTCCCCGCGGTTTTCGAAAAGGGAAATCGCTCGCGCATCCTCCCCGCGGTCGAAGGTTTTCTTTATCCGCTTTATCTCGGTTACACCGATGCGATCGATCCCGCGGGACGCTTCGCGCCGTTGTTCGAACAACTGCGTCAACACCTCACGCAGGCGCTGCAACCCGGCGTATGCATCGATGCGACCTCGGGCGGTTGGAAGATGAGCAGCACGAGCCGCAACACGTGGTTCAGCAAGATCGCCATCGCGCAGTACGTCATCCGCGAATTGTTTCCCGAAACGCTTTCCGAAGCCGCGATCGCGGCGGATCGCGTGCATGCGGATTGGCAACGTCAGCCCGGCTGCGGCGCTTTCGCCATGTGCGATCAGATTTTGAGCGACACCGGTGTCGTCTGCGGCAGCCGTTATTACCCGCGCGGCGTCTCCGCGTGGCTCTGGATGCTCGAATAATCTCCCGCCTCTTTCATTTCGGAGCGCCGACGTTCTCGTCGGCCATCGCTTCAAATCCCGCTCGAAAAATCCCCGCTCCGCTTCAACCCCGCCCCATCCCCATGACGTCCTCCGATAAACTCTCGGTGAAGGAAAAAGTCGGTTACAGCCTCGGCGACGCCGCCGCGAACTTCGTCTTCATGACGATGATTCTGTTTCAGCTGAATTTCTACACCGACGTGTTCGGTCTCAGCGCGAGCGCCGCCGCCGCCATCCTGCTCTGGCCGCGTTTGTGGGATGCGCTTTTCGATCCGATCATGGGCGTGCTCGCCGATCGCACGAACACGCGTTGGGGAAAATTCCGTCCCTGGATCCTGTGGACCTCCGTGCCGTGGGCCGTGTGCATGATTCTCGCGTACACCACACCCGAAGGTTGGAGCACCGCCATGATGGTCGCCTACGCCGGCATCACCAACACGATCCTCATGACGCTTTATTCGATGAACAACATGCCGTATTCGGCATTGGGCGGCGTGATGACGGGCGATCTCAACGAACGCACCAAGCTCAACTCCTACCGCTTCGTCTCGGTCAACATCGCGCAATTCATCGTCGGTGGTTTCACGCTCCCGCTTGTCGCGCGTTTTTCCGAAGGCACCACGCGTCAGCACGGCTGGCAGATGACGATGACGCTCTGGGCCGTGCTTTGTCTCATCCTGTTTCTGATCACGTTCTTCACCACCAAGGAGCGCATCAAACCCGTCGTCGAAGCGAAGTCCTCCGTGAAGCAAGACTTCGCCGATCTCCTCAATAACGCGCCTTGGATCGCGCTCATTTGCTACACGGTTTTCAACTTCAGCATGCTGGCCTTCCGCGGCGGCGCGCATTACAACTACTATCACCACTTCGCGGACAAGGCCGCGATGTTCGACTTCGTGGAAAAACTCGGCCTCACCACCCCCGTGATGGAGAAGGCCGACACGCTGCTCGATTACTGGCTCGGCTTCATTGTTCACGGCACGCGCGAAACCGCCGCGAACTCCAACGTCGCCGATGTGTTTAACAGCATCGTCAACATGACCGGCACGATCGTCACCATCACGGTCATCATTCTCTCCACCGGTCTCTCGAAACGCTTCGGCAAGAAAGCCGTGATCGGATGGGGCTTCACGCTGTCCGCGCTCAACGCCGGCGCGATGTATCTGCTCGAACCAACCAACACCACCGGCATGTGGCTGCTGGCGATTTCCGGCGCGATCTTCTACGCGCCCACGATCGCTGTCGCATGGGCCATGTACGCCGACGCCGCCGATTACTCCGAATGGCAGACCGGACGCCGTTTCACCGGCATGGTGTTCGCCACGATCGGCCTCGCGCTAAAGGTCGGTCTCGCGCTCGGCTCCGCCGTCTTTCTTTGGGTCATGGAAGGTTTCTGGAATTACGACACGCGCTTCCCATCCGCGGAGAACGCGATCGCCGGTTTCCGCGCCACCAGCAGCCTTGTCGTCGGCCTCCTCTTCGTCGGTGGCGCGATCTCGATCGCCGCGTGCAAGCTCAACAAAGCCCGCACACTTCAGATGGCCAACGAGCTCGCCGAACGCCGCGCCAAAGCCGCCGTTTGACCCGTAGAGATCGCCCTCCCGATGCCCCTCCCCGCTATCCGTTTTCTTTCCCTTCGACGTTGGGCGTTCCTCCTAGGATGTTCGATGTTCGCGTTGGCCACGCTCACCGTGGCCAACGCGGAGGATGGTTACCGTCTCTGGCTTCGCTACGATCGCATTGAAGACGCTGCGTACGTCGACGCGGCGGCTCGCGCCCTCGCGCACATCACGTTCGCAACGCCCGACGACGCCGAGTCGCCGACTATCGCAGTAGCACGAGACGAACTCACCGCCGCGCTCAACGGACTTCTCGGCTTCACGCCGGAGATCCGTCTCCAAAAACTGCCGGCGCACGACTCTCCTGCCGATCCGCGCGCGCGCTCCGGTTTCACCCTTCACGCTTCACCCTTCACGCTTTCTTCTCCTTCCGACCGCGGCATTCTTTACGGCGTCTTTCATCTGATCCGTCTCCTCCAAACCCGCCAGCCGCTCGACAATCTTTCTCTCTCTTCGTATCCAAAAATCCAATACCGTCTGCTCAACCACTGGGACAATCTCGACGGCTTCATCGAGCGCGGCGCGGCCGGGCACTCGCTGTGGAATTGGTTCGAGCTCCCCGACTACGTTTCACCGCGCCTTCGCGACTATGCCCGCGCCAATGCGTCCATCGGCATCAACGGCGCCGTGCTCACCAATGTGAACGCCAACGCGCTCGTCCTCACGCCCGATTATCTCCGCAAGGCCGCCGTCATCGCCGACACGTTTCGCCCGTACGGTATCCAGATTTTCCTGACAGCCCGTTTCAGCGCTCCCGTCGAAATCGGCGGCCTCAAAACCTCCGATCCACACGACCCCGAGGTCATCGCGTGGTGGCGCGAAAAAGCGAACGAGATCTACCGCGCGATTCCCGACTTCGGCGGCTTTCTCGTCAAAGCCAACTCTGAGGGTCAGCCCGGTCCGCAAGCTTACGGCCGCACGCACGCCGAGGGCGCCAACCTCCTCGCCGACGCCCTCGCGCCGCACGGCGGCATCGTGATGTGGCGCGCGTTTGTTTACGACAACAACGTGCCCGACGATCGCGCGAAGCAGGCGTTCAACGAATTCAAACCGCTCGACGGAAAATTCCGCGCCAACGTCGTTGTCCAAATCAAAAACGGCCCGATCGACTTCATGCCGCGCGAGCCGTTTCACCCGCTCTTCGGCGCAATGCCGCGCACGCCGCTCGCGCTCGAACTCCAAATCGCGCAGGAATACCTCGGCGGCGCCAACCACCTCGCGTTTCTCGCGCCGCTCTTCAAAGAAACGCTCGACGCCGACACCTTCACGTCCGGCAAAAACTCCTCTGTCGCCCGCATCGTCGATGGCTCGCTCGATGGCCGCTCGCTCAGCGTAATCGCGGGCGTCGCCAACACCGGCGATTCTCGCAACTGGACCGGACACCCGCTCGCACAGGCAAACTGGTATGCCTTCGGTCGTCTCGCATGGGATCACACGCTCTCTGCGGAAACCATCGCCGACGAATGGGCGCGCCAGACATTCTCCAACGATTCGCGCGTCGTCTCCACGCTCGTGCCCATGCTGCTGACCTCGCGCGAAACCGTCGTCGATTATTCGATGCCGCTCGGGCTCCATCACATCATGGCCGAGGGACATCATTATGGTCCCGGCCCGTGGGTTGCCGACGCCGGACGCGCGGATTGGACGTCCACGTACTATCATCGCGCCGACAAAAACGGTCTCGGTTTCGATCGCACCGCCACCGGCTCAAACGCCATCGCTCAATACGCCCCGCCCGTCGCGCGGATTTTCGGATCTCTCACCGATTGTCCCGAAAATCTTCTGCTCTGGTTTCATCATGTCCCGTGGGATCATCGCCTGAAATCCGGTAACACGCTCTGGGACGAACTCTGTCGCCACTACCAACGCGGCGTGGACTCCGTGCGCGCCTGGCAAAAATCCTGGGCCGAGCTCGCGCCGCTGATCGATGCCGGGCGTCATGCTCACGTGGCCGCGCTCCTCGCGCGTCAGGAACGCGAGGCCCGCGAATGGCGCGACGCCTGCGTGCTGTACTTCCAAACGTTCTCTCAATGTCCACTCCCCGACGGCATCGAACCCGCTGAGTATCCACTTTCTCACTACATGGAGAGGAAACTCCGCTACGTCCCCGGCGACCCTGCCGGCCGGTAAACACGTCGAATTTTCCTCAATCCCGTTCCTTCTGCCATCCTGTCTAAACATCCCCCGATGCGTCTGCCCGCTCTCCTCCTTTCCCTCTTCACTCTTCACACGTCGCTCTTCGCCTCGGCGCCCGTGGTTTTCGAGTCGTTCACCTACACCGGCCGCGACCCCGCTTTCGAAACGTCACTTCCAGCCGGCCACTTTCGGAATCCCATTCTCGCCGGCTTTTATCCCGATCCGTCGATTTGCCGCGTGCCCGGAAAAAATCCCGGCGATCCGGCGGATTATTACCTCATCAACTCCACCTTCGCCTACTTCCCGGGCATTCCGATTTTTCACAGCCGCGACCTCGTCTATTGGACTCAGCTCGGCCATGTGATCGATCGTCCTTCGCAGCTCGACTACGACGGGCTTCGCACGACACGCGGCCTCTTCGCCCCGGCGATCGAATATCACGACGGCGTTTTCTACGTCATCTGCACGCACGTGGATGGCGGCGGCAATTTTCTCGTCACCGCCACCGATCCGGCCGGCCCTTGGTCCGATCCGATCTGGCTCCGTTTCGATGGCATCGATCCGTCGCTGTTTTTCGACGACGACGGTCGCGCGTGGCTCGTGAACAACGGCAATCCTCCCGATAACCAGCCGCTCTATTCCGGTCATCGCGCGATCTGGATTCAGGAGTTCGACATCGCCGCGAAGAAACTCATCGGCCCGCGCCAGATCATCATCAACGGCGGCGTCGATCTCGCGAAGAAGCCGGTGTGGATCGAGGGTCCGCATCTCTACAAACGCGACGGCTGGTATTATCTCTGTTGTGCCGAAGGCGGCACGAGCATCGATCATTCTCAGGTCATCTTTCGCGCGAAATCGCCGACCGGTCCGTTTGAGCCATGGGATAAAAATCCGATCCTCACGCAACGCGATCTCGATGGCACCGCGCCCGGCGCCATCACCTGCACGGGTCACGCCGATCTCGTGATCGGACCTGATGGAAACTGGTGGTCCGTCTTTCTCGCATGTCGTCCATTCGCCCGCGATTACTGGACGACCGGCCGCGAGACGTTCCTGCTTCCGGTCACGTGGACCGACGACGGCTGGCCGACGATTCTGCCTCCGGGCGAACGCGTTCCCTCTGTGGTGGCAGCGCCTTCTCAGTCCTCGATCTCCACTCCTCACACATCGCTCAACGGCAACTTCACCTGGCATGATGATTTCGCCACCCCGACGCTTTCGCCGTTCTGGATGATGCTGCGCGCGCCGAAGGAGGCGTGGTGGAAACTCGAGCCCAGGCCCGGCCGCCTGCTGCTCACGCCGCAGCCTGTATCCCTTTTTCAACTACAGAACCCCGCCTTCCTCGCCCGCCGCGTGCAGCATGCGCGTTTTGACGTCGAAACCACCCTCTCGTTTCCGCTGCCCGACAACACCACCGCCGGCCTCGCGCTGTTTCAAAACGAGCAGCAACACTACGTCTTCGGCGTCCGTCGTAGTGAAAAATCCACTACACTCATCCTCGAACGCGCCAACGGCGGTGAACCCGTCCTCGTGACGTCCGCGCCGATTCCGCACGACGTCACTTCGTTGTCGCTGAAACTCTCCGCCGACGAAACAAAGCTCGCGCTCGCTTACGCCCTCACGCCGGGCGAATGGATTCCGTTTCCTGCCGAGGCCGACATGATTCCCGTCACGGTGCAGGCTGCGGGCGGAGGTATTCATTTCACCGGCGCAGTCGTGGGACCGCACGCGCGTCTCGATCGTTAGAACAATCTCCGCACTCATTCGTCGAGCGCGCGATTGCGATACGGCGCGGCGTGGTTTCTCTGCGCTTACGCCGCATGCTCTTCCCAACCATCGCCCCGCGCGCCTGCTTTCTTGCGGCGCTGATCGCCACGTCGTTTTTCGGCCTCACCGCGTCCGCGCAAAATCGTCACGCGCCGCGTTTGTACGCGCAGTTCTGCGCGAGTTGTCACGGCGCCAACATGCAGGGCGCGTCCGCACCGAGCATGCTCGACGACACCTGGCGCTACGGCGCGGACGATGCGACTATCGCACGCATCATTCGCGAAGGCACGGCCGACGGCGGCATGCCGCCTTTTGGCAACGCCTTCTCCGAGGGCGAGATTCGCGGACTCGTGGTTTACCTCCGCGAGCATCGTGCGGACTACCAACGCCACCGTCCCACACGCAGCCAGCCGCAACACGACGAGGTCATTTCCAGCGAGCGGCATCGTTTCAAAATCGAAACCGTCGCCGATGGTCTCGACACGCCGTGGTCGATCGCGTGGCTGACCGATGGACGTCTCTTGATCACGGAGAAACCAGGTCGTTTGCGCATCGTGGAAAACGGTCGCCTGCTTCCCGATCCCGTGCGCGGCACACCGGCGGTCCACGATGGCGGCCAGGGCGGTTTGCTCGAAGTCGCGCCGCATCCCGACTACGCGAACAATGGATGGATCTATCTCGCGTTCAGCCACGCGATGAAAAACGCCAGCGGTCAAAACGTCTCCATGACCAAACTCGTGCGCGGTCGCATCCGCGACGGCGCGTGGCAGGACGAGGAAACGATCTGGTCCGCGCCGCCCGACACGTATCGCCGCGCCGGAGGCGTGCACTATGGTTGTCGCATCGCCTTCGATGGAAAGGGTTATTTGTTTTTCAGCCACGGTGAACGCGGCACGCAGGACCACGCGCAGGATCTTTCGCGTCCCAACGGAAAAATTCACCGCATCCACGACGATGGCCGCGTGCCCGAGGACAATCCTTTCGTGAACGATCCGCGCGCGATCGGCTCCATCTGGACTTACGGCAACCGCAATCCTCAGGGCCTCGATTTCGATCCGCGCACCGGTGTGTTGTGGGAAACCGAGCACGGGCCGCGCGGCGGCGACGAGCTCAACATCGTCGAGAAAGGCCGCAACTACGGCTGGCCCGTCATCACACACGGCATGAACTACGATGGCACACCCATCACCGGCGAAACCGCGCGCGAGGGCATGGAGCAACCGGTGATTCATTGGACGCCGTCGATCGCCGTGTGCGGCATCGACTTCTACGAGGGCGATCGTTTCCCGAAATGGACCGGACACCTCTTTGTCACCGCACTTGCGCAACAGGAGTTGCGTCGGCTCGTGATTGAGGACGGTCGCGTCACCCATCAAGAAGTGCTCCTAAAAGACATCTCGCGCTTGCGGGATGTCGGCAGCGGGCCGGACGGCTTGCTTTATGTCGTCATGAACGATCCCGGTCGCGTGAT